>JALRBQ010000049.1 GCA_023257655.1 Pseudomonadales bacterium | reverse complement strand
GGAGGGGATTTGGCCGGTGTAGGAGGTCAACGCACCAGTAACACTGAGACTGCCGCCAACGGTACTATTGCCGCCTCGGAATCTACGCGATGGTACTGATCCTCACACACGCACTGATTCGCTATTCCCCGGAAAAATTCTCGATGCCTAACAGCAAGCGCGCAATCGACATCGTGATGTGCGGTGTCGGCCTTATGCTCGTCTTTCTGCACTATGGCCTGCTTGGCAGTCGTGGCGATTTCGATTACTTCGTGCGCTACTTCTCCTGGGGGATGGCGCTCTCACTGATCGTAATCGGCAATGTCTTCGGCAAGACCGAACGCAATTTCCTGCTCGGGGTGCGAACACACTGGGCGATCGCCTCGGCCGCGAACTGGAAGGCCACGCATCGTCTGTTGGGCAAACTGATGGTCGGGTTCGGCCTGGTGTTGCTGGTGAGCAATTTCCTGTTCTCCCGACTGGAATTCACCGTATTCCTGTGTGTGAGCAGCTTCCTCATTCCGGCGGTCTATTCGCTCGTGTATTACCTGCGCTTCGAGCAGTCACGGCCAGAGGCGTAATTGCTAGCGGTGTGAACCGTCTGTATACGATGGACGACCTGATAGGGTGGATGGATGCCACCGGCACAGCACAAGCTTCAGGAGATTTGCTTTATAATGCCGGCAGGTTGCCCCCGCCAGAGCACGCTCCTACTTCTTGCTAGACGAACTTGATACGCGGACACGGTTATGGAAAAAATTCTGTTGTCGGTCACACAGGGCTTCGCGAAAGTGCCGGACAAGGTGCTGCGCTTCAAGCGCACTGTGCTCTTGCTGCTGGTCCTGTCCACCGCCTTTCTTACCTACGGCATCTTCACCCGCACCTCGATGGACATGTCCGTGGACAGTTTCCTCGATCAGCGCGATCCAGCGATTGCAGCGCTTGACGAGTTTCGCCGCCAGTTTGGCAGCGACGATTCCGTGTTTCTGGTTTATCGTGCGAATGACGGCGACGTCTTCTCACGGCAATCCCTGCAAGCCATTCAGCAGCTTACCGATGACTTCCGCTACTGGGACCGGCTAGACCGCTCTGCCTACCCGGAACAACTCGACGGCGTACCGGTGGATTGGAACGAGCTTTCCCATATTCGCCGTGTGCAGTCGATCGCCAACTTGCGCGTTCAAGAGAATGTTGGTGATTCCCTGCTCTCCAATCGCCTGGTGCCAGTCGAACTACCCGCCTCCGATGTCGAGTTGGCTGAGATCAGGCGTCGGGCGCTGGCAGAGGAAGATTATCTGCTGGCCTTCTATTCTCGCGATGGGCAGTACGGCGGCCTGCTTCTACAGACTGACTTCGGCACGAAGCCGGTCGAAGGCTATGTCTCCGCCGTGGACGCAGACGAAGTCGTGCTGGATGACAGCTTTATCGATTTCGACGCCTTCGATGCCAGCGACAGTTTCGAACTGGACTATGACGAAGATGTCGCTGTGCAGGAAGTCGACTTCGAATCGGTCGACATGATGGGCTACACCAATTTCGCCACGGTTACCCGGGCGCTCTACAGCAAATACGACGAGGCCTTCGAGTTTTATCCCGTCGGCAATCCACCCATGATGGAATTCATGATGGACCAGATGTACGACATGATGACACTCGGCATCGTGATGATCCTCATTTTCATCCTGTTGCTGTGGATCTTGTTCCGCTCCTTCAGTGCCGTGCTGTGGCCCATGCTGACGATTGCAATCAGCATCGCCTGGACCTGGGGCATTACGGTCTGGCTTGGCATCCCGATCTCGTCGATGATCTCACTCACGGTGATGCTGATCTTCGCTGTGGGCATTGCCGATTGCGTGCACGTGATGAGCGCCTATTTCTCCTTCCGTCGCCAGGGCGAGGCGCACCATGTGGCCTTGTCGAAATCCTATGGCAAGACCGGGCTAGCGATTTTCGTCACCACGGTCACCACCGTGGCCGGTCTGTCAGCGCTGGCGACGTCAGACCTGCTCCCGGTTGAGGTATTCGCCCTTATGTCCGCCTTTGGCGTAGGGTTGGCGCTGTTCTTCACCGTATTCCTGCTGCCCATTCTCCTCGATGTGTGGCATCCGGGCGCTCCTGGCACTGACGCAAGTTTCGCTGACAAACTGGGACAGCGCTGGCAACAAATCGCCTCACGCTGGAAACAGTTGATTGCCGGCGTCTACGCGGTGCTTGTGCTGGCATTGCTCGGACCCTATGTTGGGGGTTATATCCTGCTGATCACGCTGCTAACCTACATCGTGGTGCACTGGCAGGGCCCGATCCTCGAGAAAGTGCCCGCGATAGCTGCGCGCCGTCCCTATACAATTCTGTTTATCTTCGGGGTGATCTTCCTGCTTTGTGCATATGGCACCAGCCAGGTACGCATCGACAGCAATATGTCTGAGTTATTCCGCGAGGGCTCACAATTGCGCGTGACTTACGAGATCGTCGACGAAAACATGGCGGGTGCGCAGAACATGGAAATCATGATCGATACCAAGGTGACCGATGGTCTGCAGAATCCGGACATTCTGCAGGCCGTCGATGCCCTACAACAGCGTATCGAGGAGCGCTATCCGGATGAGATTACCCGCACCTACTCGCTCGCGAATATCGTCAAGGACACCTATCAGATCATGAATAATGACGATCCGGCCTACTACCGCGTACCGGATTCGCGTCAGATGATTTCGCAACTGCTGTACCTGTTCAACAGCGCCAATCCCGACGACCGTCGCAGCCTGGTGTCCGATGACTACAGTCGTTCCCACATCAGCATCAATGCCTACAACGCCGGCTCCTATCAATACCAGCGTTTCTTCCTCGAACTGGCCGAGGACATCGAAGACACGTTCGGGGAATTGCAGGACACGTACCCGGAACTTGATGTGCACGTCACCGGTTCAATGGCGATCATGATGCGCATGACCGATGAGATTGCACGCTCGCAATTCAACAGCTTCGCCTACGCGATTGCCATGATCAGCGTGATCATGATCGTCACCCTCGGGTCCCTGCAGGGCGGACTGATGGCGATGGTGCCGAACCTGATACCAGCCCTGCTTGGTTTCGGACTAATGGGCTTGCTGGGCGTACCGCTCGACACCGATACGCTGTTGATCGCGCCGCTGATCATGGGTATTGCCGTGGACGACACAGTCCACTTCATGACCCACTACCGGGTTGAACTGACGCGGACTGCAAGCATCAGCGAGGCCCTGACCAGCACGATACGCGATGTCGGTCAGGCGGTGATGTTCACGACAATGATTCTCGGGATGGGATTCGCCCTGCTCAGCTTCTCGGGCTATCTCGGCATGGCCAAGATGGGTTTCTTCGGCTCGGCGGCCATCTTTGTCGCGCTGCTGTGCGACCTGTTTATGATTCCGGCCATGGTCATCATCTTCAAACCGACCTTCGGCGTAAAGAATGCCGACACCCGCATCGATTTTCAGGAGAGTCACGCATGAGAACAACCGGATCAGTTCGATTCGCTGCCGCGTTGCTGCTTGCCGCCAGTTGCACAACGGCTTTCACATCTTACTCCCTTGCGCAGGCATTGACCGGGCAGGAAATCATGCAGCGCGTCGAGGACTATCAGCGCGCGACAACCGATTCCGCTTTCAATCGCATGCAGTTGTCTACCTGCAAGTTTGGCGTACGCGATAGCCGCATTACCTGCGCAGAGCGCCCGCGCGTGATGTCGCTGGAGTCCGTTGGCAAGAATTATGGTCCCGAGCTGAAAGACACGAAGAACATCACCATCGTGCTCGAACCGGCCGCTGAGCGCGGCATAGGCATGCTCAGCTACGCCTATGACGATGCCGATCGGGATAACGAGACCTGGCTCTATCTTTCGGCTCTGGGACGGGTAAAGCGCATCGCGAGCGGCAATTCCGACGATGACACAGAACCAGCCTCAGTGTTCGGTTCCGAATTTACAACCGAGGACACCGACACCGGCAAGCTGGAGGAATACACGATCAACTTGCTGGAAGAGACGACCGAATCCGATCGCGCCGTATGGAAAGTCGAGATGATTCCGAACGAGGAACGCGCCCGCAAGTCACGCTACGCGCGCACCATCAGCTATATCGACAAAGAACGCTATGTGGCACTGCGCGTCGAAATGTATGACCAGTACGGCAAAGAGGTGAAGCGCATGCTGGCTTCCCGCGTGGAAATGGTCAACGATGTGTGGGTGGCGCGTTCATTGACGATGATGAATCTCGTCACCAATCGGCTCTCCAATATGGCGATCCTCGAGATCCATACCGGCATCGATGTCGACGACGAATTTCTGACCCAGCGCACGCTGACCGATGTCGCGTTCCGGGAAACAGAGCTGCAGCAACTGCGCGCACAAGTCGAGTAGTTCGCCGTGTTGATTTCTCCGCGCCCGGAATTATTGGCAGGCCTGCTGACGCTGCTGCTGTCGACAGCCCTGTGGGCACAAGATGAACCGCTCGTTCTCGATGATGATGTCAGCTTCGATCCTGATTTCGGTTTCGATGAACCGCTGTTCGACGAGGGCTTCGCCGACAGCGACGACGGTGGCGTAACATGGCTGGACAACTTCACTGTCAGATTGAGCCAACAGATCTCCGGCCAGATTAATTCCCATGGCGTCACCCTGGCTCAGGGGTTTACGCTGCCACGGGAGGCTGAGACCGAAACGAACCGCTTCGGGATCAACCTGCGTTACCAGAATCCATTCGCACCCGGCTGGCTCCTGCAGAGCAGCGCCCAGGCCCGCTTCTACTGGAACGAAGACTACGAGTACCGCGCCGGCGGTAATCGCATCGATTCGGAATACCGCATTAATGAGCTGTTCGTGCAACGCAGTTTCGGCCAGCGCAGCGTCAAGCTTGGCCAACAGACTGTCGTTTGGGGTGAGACTGTGGGCAATTCCGTGCTCGATGTCATCAATACCAGCGAGTTCCGTGACCTGACAATCATCGACATCGAAGACGCGCGACTCAACCAGATGATGCTGGTGTGGGACTATTTTGGCGAGGGCAGCAGTCTTTCCAGCTTTATCAATCTGTACCCCGAATTCAATCCTCCGGCGGTGCGCGGCAGCCCTTTCTTCTTCGAGCCACAATTCAACCTCACCGACTATGACCGAGACGACCAGTGGTTGTTTGAGATTGGTACGCAGTGGCGCAAGTCGTTCGAGGGCAGTGACATTGCGTTGATGGCCGCTTACCTGTATGAGAATCAACTGCGCTATGAGGATCCGGTCAGTGGAGTCGGTGATGCCGTGGGGCGCAAGAATGATTTCGTGCTGCTGGGATTCAGCGCCAACCGCGCCATCGGCAAGCTGCTGCTGGCATTCGACCTTGCCTATAGTCACGACGTGCTCGCCGACAGCTTCAATTTTCCCGGTACCGGCAATCTCGCCTCGCCACTGAATCTGCAGAAGGACCGTATCGGCACATCTTTCGGCTTTGAATATGCGATCAACAATGATCAGAACATCAGCCTCGGTATCCAGGCGCAGAAGACATTGGACGAGAATTCCGGTTTGCAACCGGGACAGACGCTGGTCAATGAAGGCGTGAGCGGAAGCTGGTTGGTGCGTTACAGCAATTCGTTACGCAATGGGGATCTGGTGTTATCGGTGACGAGCCAGGGTGATCTTGACGCCGAATCCCTGCTGTTGTTCGTCGGCGCTGACTATCGATTCAATGATAACTGGAGCCTGAATGGCCAGATCATCAGCATTACCTCCAGCAGTGACTCACCGCTGGTGTACTTCAGCGAAGACGTGCGACTGGGAGCCACTCTGAGCTATTCATTCTAGCCAGCCCTGTTGCGAGGGGGTCGGGTGACTTTCTTCCCTGCTTTTCCAGGTCAATCTTTCAGCGGACGGTCATAGATCTCGCGATCAAACTCTCCTTCCCAGTTAGCTACCGCAGTCGCCACCGACAAGTCTCCACCGATATTTACCACCGTGCGCAACATGTCCAGCGGGCGATCAAAGGAGAGGATAAAACCAATGACGACTGCCGTCTGTTCGGGAGTGATGCCGATGGTCTCGGTTACGGCAGCGATCAGGAACAGTGACGCACCGGGCACACCGGCCGTGCCAACCGAAACCAGCGTGGTGGAACCGGCGATCAGAATGTAGTCCGTCATACTGAGGTCGATGCCGAAGGCCTGCGCCGCGAATACCGAGACAACACCCACATAGAGTGCGGTGCCATCCATATTGATGGTGGCGCCGAGGGGCAGCACTGTGGACGCGACGACCGGCTTGATGCCGAGATTCTTCTCAGCTACCGCCATCGTCACTGGCAGGGTGGCGGAACTGGAAGACGTCGAGAACGCCACCAGCATGGCATCGCGGGCACCGCGAAAGAACTGTAAAGGTGAAAGGCCCAGCATTAGCCGGATAACGACAAAACCCTGGGTCACGACAAGGTGTACGACGCTACCGACTACGACACAGACAGCGAGTGTAAGCACATCCAGCAGCGCCGACACGCCCTGGGTTCCCGCCATACGGGCGATCAGGGCAAACACGCCGAACGGCGCAAACTCCATGACCCACTGGGTGATCTTCAACATCATCTCACCACTGGATTCCATCAGGTCGGCAACTGGTCTGCCCTTGTCACGAATGGCCAACAGGCTCACACCGACCAGTAGCGCGAAGAAAATCACGGCCAGAATATTGCCTTCGGCAAGTGCGGCGATCGGATTATCCGGCACGATGCTCATCAGCCGTTCGCTGAGGGGAATTGCCTGTTGCACCTGACCGGGCACGGCAGCGGAAAGGTCAACACCGGCACCGGGTTGCAAGACGGCGGCCAGTGTCAGGCCGATGATGATGGCCGCCAGCGTGGTCAACATATAGATCGTCAGGGTTTTGAAACCGAGTGAACCCAGCTTGGTGGGATCGCCCATGGAGACTACGCCGGCTATCAGGGTGACAAAGACCAACGGCACAACCACCATGCGAATCAGGCGCACAAACAGATCACCGATCCAGACGATGCTCTCGGCACCGGGGCCCCAGGCGATGCCTACGATGACACCGAGTACCAGCGCCCCGAGTATGCGTTTCCACAGTGCGATTTCAAACCAACTGCCGAGCATAGAACCACCTCAAGCCTGTTTTGTGCTTGCTAGGAGACTATAGAAATTCATAACATAGTTCCAGTCCTAAACTGCAGACAGACATGGGAACACTTGGGTGGAATGGGTTGAAGGAAAAGTTGTCGATAACATCAATTGGAGCGAGAATCTGTTTTCGCTGCGCATCACTGCCGAAGTCGATCCCTTTACTGCAGGACAATTCACCAGCCTTGCACTGGATATTGATGGCGAACGCATCGCACGCCCCTACTCCTATCTGAATGCACCAGGACAACAACCGTTGGAGTTCTTCTTCTATACCGCAACTGGCGGTGTGCTCTCCAACGCTCTTGTAAATTTGTCTGTCGGTGATTCGGTGTTCGTACGACGACAGTCCAACGGGTTCTTCACGCTCGATGAAGTGCCTGACACGAATGATCTGTGGATGCTTGCCACCGGCACCGGCATTGCACCGTTCCTGTCGATGCTCTATACCTCTGAACCCTGGCAACGATTCCAGCGCGTCGTCCTCGTGCACGCGGTTCGCACACGACTCGATCTGCAATATCAGGACAGCATCGCAGCGCTACTGGCGGCGCACCCGCAACAATTCCGGTTCCAGGCCTTCGTAAGCCGGGAATCGGCAGCCGGTAGCTTGCCAGGCCGGATACCGGCCGCATTGACCGATGGGAGTCTGGAACAGTCGCTGGAACTGACTCTGAATCCGGCAACCTCACACCTGATGTTGTGCGGCAACCCGGACATGGTCAAAGACGCGGTAGAGGTGTTGAAGCAGCGCGGGTTCAGGAAAAACCGGCGCCGTACTCCCGGTCACATCACCGTGGAGAATTACTGGTAACGCGGTGTTCAGAAACCCAGAATGAGTAGCCAGGTGGCGAGCACGAGGCCAATGCCAAGAAACACGCAGGCAGAGCCGACATCCTTGGCAACCTTCGACATCGCGTGAAACTCTGGGCCGATGCGATCGATCACCACTTCCACTGCGGTGTTGAACATCTCGATGATCATCAACAACACCAGGGAACCTGCCAGCAGCAATTTTTCGACTCCACCCTCGCCCAGCCACAGACCCAGCGGAATCAGCACGACGCTGGTGTAGACCTCGAGGCGAAACGCCTCCTCGCTACGAAACACAGCCTTCAGGCCAGCGAATGAATAGCCCGCCGCCGCGATGAGACGCGGGATGCCGCGCTTCGCTTCGGGCAAACTGGATCCTTTGGGGGTCTCGATGTTTCTCACGATGCTCCTCGGTATTTCCTGGTACGTATTGGTACTTCTTGGCACTGACAACGCTAGAACTCAAACTCCAACAGGAATCTGAAGGTGGTATTGGGGCTTGTATCACTCTCGCCGAACATCACACCGGCTTCCCAGCTAACGGTTTTGCGAGTCCCAACTATGGCACTGCCGAGCACGGCAGGACCGAGCGCGAAGGTGTCTTGACCCATGTACAGTTCAAACGCGGGCTCGAAGCTGCGGACATAACGGTAACGCGCTTGCAGCGCGGCAGCCGTTTCGAATTCACCGCGAATATCATCGCCCCATTCTTCTTTCAGAAACAGGTTGGCGGCGCCACTCCAGCGGCCGATTTCTTTCTCGACGAGAAAGCCTGCCACCAGTTCCTGAACATCCGACCCGGTCTTCTGTTCGTACTCGAAGACCATGCCAAAATCGGCGTCGTATTCACCCTGCTCGGTTAGTTGCCATTTCAATTCGAGCTCAAACGCGTCGGCGTCGAAGGAACCACCGCGCTCCCGTGCCCCGATGAGATTGAGTTCACCGAACAGATTATTGCCGAAGGACCGGCCGTACGAGAGCCTATGAATCTGGCTGGGGTTAACCTGGCCCTTCTGTTCGTCCTGCACGATGCCTCGATACTCGAGCTCGCTCTCTAACGCATCGACGTAGGGATGATAGACCTTGTTGACGACGTTGCCGTCGCCAAAGGCAGTGCCTGTAACAAGCAGACTGATACCGAGGCACAAGCCACGGCGAAACACCGTGAAGCGGGTTGGTTTCCTGCAAGAACTTAACTGGGTCATGAGGCGTATTGCACCATCGGTTTGGGCTTGTCCGACCAGATCCGGCGGAAGAGTGGGCTGACACCAACCAGCACGATACCCGCCGCGTAAAAACACACCTGCAGTAGCGAGGGCGTGGCTTCGTAGCCGATCAGGGCATAGAGCAGATGTCCGAAGACCGAGGTTTCTGGAATCAGATTAGATGAGTTCCACACCACGGGCGTATAAGGCAGCCAGTCTGCCTGATTCAGCAGCATCGCGACCTGGGCGGCCATATTACCTGCTATAAGACACAACAGAATGAGTGCACTGCGAAATGCGACGCGGGTCTGCAGATTGACAATGCCATAGAACAACAGTATTCCTGTGCTGACGCCGATACCGGCACCGATGATGCCGCCGAAGAGAACGGGTGTGAAGTTATCCGGCTGGGATGCGATACCGCCCATGTATTGCATGATCTCCGAGCATTCTCGCACGATCGACAGCAGTACGATGCCAATCATGCACAGACTGACCAGCCGGCTGCGGGCGTAGGGTTTGGCATCGAGGTGACTCAGAGGTGCCACAAAGGTCAATACCGTCAGTAGCGACAACGTGACGACATGAATACCGGCATTGACAACTTCCTGACCGACATAGTCGAACCACGAGGAAATCTGCGGGGTTAACTGTGCGTAGATACCGGCTCCCAGCCCTCCCAATACGATACCGTAATAGACCCAGCTGTCACGCAGGAGGAAATTCTGCTGCCAGACAAGGTGGAACAATCGCGTGAAGACGAGCATCACGCTGAGCAACAGCGCGGCCTCAAGTATCTCCTGCAAGACCAGCACGACGGCATTCAGAAACATGCAGCTACCCGTACGCGATTATTTGGCAATGACGACTCCTTGTGCAGTCTTCGGATAGAACTCGCCAAAAAAGGGATACTCACCAGGTTCCAGCGGACCAATGAAAATTACGACCTCGCCATAACCTACTACCAGTTTCTCGCGATTCAGTTCGAAGCTCTCGAATTCCTCCGGCGAAGGATCCTGATTGATGATACGCACCCGCACCTTCTGCCGTGCGGGGATCTCGATCGTGGCGGGGAAGAACAGGTGATCCTTGATGATCAGTTCGATCTCCGGCACTGCGCCCGATGCCTGACTGACACCGCCGAGCAGCGAAAGGGGCAGGCATACGCGGGCTAGTAAGCCCGAAAACCTACTTCTTGAAATAGACATGGAAGGCACATCCGGTAGTAAAGCTGGAGTCTTCGAGTACGACACGGGCATTATGCAGCTCGGCAATGTGTTTGATGATCGTCAGGCCCAACCCGCATCCAGGCACCTGGGCATTCTCGGCATTCCTGTCTGCGCGATAGAAGCGGTCGAACACATGCTTGCGATCCGCCAGCGGGATGCCCGGCCCATTATCTTCTACCGTCAGACAGATTTCATCCGCTATTTCACGGATTCGTACCAGTATGGTACCGCCCGACTGCGTGTACTTGCTGGCATTCGTCAACAGATTCGATACCAGGGTCTCCAGTGCAAACTGATCGCCGGTAATCATCGCTGGCTCCAGCTCCGACTCCAGCTCGACTTGCTGACTCTTGCGCTCAAAACCCGGATATAACAGGGCGATCTGGCGCTGGGCCGTCAGCACCAGATCCACCCGCGTGCAGTTCGCCTCGAACTGCTCGGGCGTGGAGCGGTAGAGCGCCAGTAATTGCTCGATGAGATGCTGCATACGCTCAACGCCGAGTTGCAGTTGCTGGTAAGAATCGCTATCGGTCGAAATCTCGGAACGTAGATTATGCAACTGCACTTTCAGCGCGCTAATTGGAGTTCGTAATTCGTGAGCGGCATCGGCGGAGAAACGCTTCTCCCGATCCATTGCCTGGGCCAACCGATCAATGAAACCATTGACCGATTCGATCATCTGATCCAACTCGATTCGTGAATTGGAATACAATATCGGCGACAGGTCGTTCGCGCGCTTGCCTTTTAGTTGAGTGGAGAGTTCTTGCAGCGGGTGCAGGCCGCGACTGACGATGATCCAAATGAGCAGTCCAATCAGAGGTATGCCCAGCAGCAGCGGAAAAAGGGATTCGATAACCACATTCTCGGCGAGGATGAACCGCAAGTCCGTACGCTCGGCCACGACGACCCAGCGATCACGAAAGTCTTCATAGCGAGTGAAGGTGCGCCAGCGATACCCATTGAAGTTGGCATATTCGAAACCCGGCACCAACTCCTGAATCGGTGCCGCGGGGGCATTGCTCGATGCTGCCAGCAGACTGCCATCTTGCCAGACCTGAAAAGTGAGGTCGTTGCCAAGCCGGATGGCGTTATCTTCCGCATTCGAGTAATCGAGGTTTGACACGAGCCGCGCCAGATCCAGCATCTGGTTATCGAACAGTGTGTCGGCCTCCTCCATGGAAGACTGATAGCCCTGGAGGGCGGCGATAAAATTAAACAGGATCAGCGTGGCGAGAATGCCCGCGACAAGGAAGAAGCGGATGGAACGCATCAGACTCCTCCGGCATCTACCTTGTAGCCAACACCTCTGACAGTGCGAATAAAATCATTACCAAGTTTCTTGCGCAGGTGATGCACGTGTACTTCGACGGCGTTACTGGAAACTTCCTCGCCCCAGCTGTAGAGGCGACTCTCGAGTCCCTCCCGGGTCTGGATGCGTCCGGCATTCTCCATCAGTGTCTTGAGCACCATGTATTCTTTCTTCGCCAGCTCGATCTCATTCCCGTCAAGTGTGACGCGATAGCCAGCGGTGTCTATACAGACCCGACCGACGCAGATCTCGGTGGTCTTGCTGGTCGACAGACGCCGCTCCAGAACCCGCAGACGTGCCAGCAACTCGGACATCTCGAAGGGCTTGGCGAGGTAGTCATCCGCACCGTTATCCAGTCCAGCGACCTTGTCCTCGACGCTGTCCCGAGCCGTCAGCAGCAGTACCGACAGGGTCTTGTGAGTCTTGCGCAGGGATTTGAGGACGGTAATACCGTCGAGATCGGGCAGACCGATGTCCAGTATGACGATATCAGGCAGCTCAATCTTTATTGCATTGAGAGCTGAATGTCCCTTATCGACGTGATTGACCGCATAGCCTGCCTTTTGCAGCGCCGTGCGCAGGCTCTGGGCGAGCGGCAGATCGTCTTCCACCAACAATATTTGCATACCGCGATATTACAGTTTCCTCGCTACGACAGCCATTGCCTCGGTGATTTCTTTTTGCCGGCCAACGTCAGCCACTTCCCGGTGTGGCCGGGGGGCGGCCTGCTGTGCGCGCTGCAGATAGTCTTGTGCTTCCTGATAGCGCTTGCGGTCGAGCAGATAAGTGCCGTAGAAATAGTTTGTGTCTATCCCTTGTGGGTTTAGAGCCACACCCCGTGCAAGAAGTTCCTCTGCCTTTTCCTCGTCACCAAAGCCGACCGGCCAACCCGGAACGCTGTGATAGAGGATGCCGAGGCTGGTGAGTGCGGAGCCGTCCAGGGTTTCGGCATTGATCTTCATGGCCTTCTCGAGGTCAGCCTTTGCGGCCTTCGCCATTCCCAGCGCCCCCAGCCCACCCTTGGCGCCTGCGTAGGTTGATTTGATGATGCCGCTCCAGGTCCATAGAGCTGCGCTGCCCGGATTGCCGGCCGTCATCGCATCGGCCTGTTCGATCAGTTGCTCAAAGGCCGTGAGTTGCGATTTGCCTTCGATCTGGTAATTGACTTCGGCCCAGCGCTCCTGCAATTGCGCCACGTCCTGCATCTCTGAGGCCATCAGCATACCTACCGGACTCAGCGCAAGAACCAGTCCTGCCATTATCGCTAATTTCGTTTTCATTACATTTCTCCTGCTGTTGCAAACTTTTTGATGACCGGAAGGTTCCGGACGAGTGAGTTGTGTACGAGACCCGGCAATACCGCATTGATACGGACGAATAATTTTTCCGGCCAACCAAGATAACGAATGCGCTCATTGCCCTTAAGAAACGCGACAATTTCTCCCGCGACGAACTCGGGCGTGTCGGCCTTATTGCCAAGGGCCGCATTGAGCGCATCGACGCGGGCGCCATTCATGGTCGTTGCCGTCGCGCGCGGCGCGATATAGGCAACTCTTACCGGGGTGTCCGCCAATTCCCGGGCCAGCGCCTCGGTAAAACACTTCATCCCCGCCTTGCTCGTGCAATAACTGACGAACCCCGGATGACCGATGCTGCCGAAGATAGAGCCGACATTGAGCAGGACAGCCGTCTCCCGCGTACGCAGCGCAGGCAGCACGGCGTGACAGAGCAGCATCGGCGCCAGCAAATTGGTCGCGATGATCTTCTCGATCATGTCGGGGGATTGCTGTTCAAACAGGGCAAAATCCAGCACCCCGGCCAGATTGATTAGACCGTCAATACCTCCCTGTTCGGCGCAGGCATCGACGACATCCTGGCGGCCAGTCGCAGTATCGAGATTGGCTACGGCGAATTCATGGCTGCCGGGCAATTGCTTGCGGAGCAGGTCCAATGCCACCAATTGGGTCGAAGTCATCAATAGCCGCGCACCTTTTTCAGCGAGCAATTTGCAAACCACGCTGCCAATGCCGCCGGTGGCACCTGTTACAAGAAAACGCTTATTCTGCAATTTCATCGTTACGCACTCCGCAACAACGGTACTGCTTCGACATTGCCACCGAGACCACGAAAGATATCGCCGTAGAGTCGGTAGAAGACCTTGCAGCTATGAATGATGAGGTCCTGCTCTGCCCTGTCCTCGATTCGGTTCATGAGATTCTCGAAGAATTGCACGTGGTCCTGATCCAGTGAGCCGTGCGAATAGAGATAGGAGAACGCTTTCTTCGGCAGGTTCAGCGTGGTCCGCACAGCATCGGCGATCCGGTCGGCCATATTGATACTGGTGCCCTCAAGCACATGCACCATGCCGAAAAATCCCAGCGGATTTATGCGGTTGATCATGTCATACGCGTACGCCACCATGAGCTCGGTAGCCTGGGCGGGCTGACTGTGCCGTGCGGCCTCTTTGTCACCGCCGCACACGGCGATGTCATTAAGTATCCATTCCTGATGCCCTATTTCTTCCTCGATGTACTCCGCGACGGCCTCGCGCATCCACTCCTTGTCCTGGGGCAAGCGTGCCCCTACCGCCATCATCAGCGGTACCGTATGGCGAACGTGATGAAACGCCTGGGTGAGAAAATCGAGGTAGTCTTTGAGGGTGATGTCGCCGCTGAAGCAGCGCGCGATGATGGGAGCCGACAGTAGCGAATTGCGTTCGGCCTCAGTTTCCATGACGAGTCTGTCAAAAAATTGCATGTGAACTCCGTGGTTCGGTTTCAGTAATTGAGTGTCAGGCAACACGATCCGGGGACAGGTCAACGGCGTAAAGCGCGTCGATTTTGTCCTGCATCAATTCCGCGATCTTGTCACGGCGCGGTTTGCCGTTCGGGGTCATCAACACCGGACTCGCCCGCAGGGGAATGGGCAGCCGATACCAGTTTCGAACGCGCGCGTAATCCGGCAATTGTGCATTGACCTGGGTCACCCATGCGGCCAGCTCCTCATCGGTAACATCGGCAGTTGCTGGCGAGAGCAATGCGACACAATAGGGACGACCATCGCCGAGCACGAGCGCCTCGCTCAGCCGGGAATTCACCAGCAATTCGCTCTCCACCCATTCCGGCGAGATGTTGCGGCCATAACTGGTGATCAACACATTCTTCTTGCGACCGCTGATATGAAGAAATCCCGAGCTGTCAAAGTGACCAAGATCGCCTGTGGTTATTGCCGCTTTTTGCCAGCTCTCGGGCTCGTTGACATATCCCAGCATGGCATTGCCGTGTACGACTACTTCACCGTCGTCGATGGTAACGTTGACGGTGGGCAGCGGCTGGCCGCAACTGCCAGGCAGATCGTGTCGGCGGGTGTTCAGACTCACGACTGATGCGCACTCCGACAGACCATATCCTTCAAACACGGGAATCCCGCAATCCCTCGCGGCGACGACGGCATCGGCGGGAACACGAGCTCCGCCAACGGCAACGAATCGCAGCGAAGTCGGCACTGGCCAGCCGCGACGCGCAGAAGCGGTAAGAAACGCCAGTAATTCCGGGATCAGAATAAGTGTGTGCGGTTGCAATTCGGTCAATTGCGCGAGCAATTGCATCGGCGCTACCAACGCACTGCCCCTGAATCCAAGCGACTCGCCAGAAGGTACGAGAATTTCGCCATTGGCAAGCAGCGGCGCATAGACGCCCGCCACATTCTCGAGCAGCGTGCTCAAGGGCAACAAACACAGATGCCGCGGCTGCTCCAGCGCGACCAGATCGCGCAGAGCTTCGGCCTGACGCCTGAGCTGTGCATGGGACAGACATACCCCTTTGGGCTGACCGGTGGAGCCTGAGGTAAACGTAATCTTGCCCGTGCCCGGCGGGATGGCGACTGCGCGATCTGCTTTCGGCAATTGGACGAGATGCAGACTGCCCAGACTCTTCGTCGTACTGAATTGTTGCTCGGCGCCAAGTTTTGTCAGCAAGGCATCGGGATGATCGGTGATGATTGTCGTCACGTTGCAGGTCTCGAGCGCATGGCGCAGTTGCTGCCCGCTGAAAAACGTCGGCAAGGGGATCAGGCAGATTTCTGCTTCAATGCAGGCGAGGTCTGCAATGATCCAGTCGCAGCCGTTCTCGGCGTACAACGCGACGCGCGTCAGACCAGTGCGCAGCAAGTGTTGCTGCAGTTGTTCACTACTGTGCAGCAATTCACGGCGTGTGTAGAACTTATCCGAACCTCTGAGAATGATTCGACCTTCGGTACAGTGTTCCAGCATCATTGCCCCAGACTCCGACTGAATTCACGGGTGAGCACGTCGATTTGCTTGCCGAACAATTGCTGGACAGTGTGGAACAGCTTGCGGTGGTCGATAAGCTGGATCGCCTGGTCAAGATTCGCGGCAACGACTTCCGGACGATGCTCGTAATACGTTCCCCAATTGCCATTGCTGACTGCCGGCAGGCGGCTGATATCAGCCTCGCGAATACGTAGCAGCGGCATGCCGAGCTTCTGCAGACTGGCATACAGCGGACTGGTTGCCGTGAAGACCATCCACTTCATGCCGGCCCGGTGCAGGACACTGGCCAGCACGATGAAGACGATGCGACTGGCTCCACGACTGGTGGCAACGAGATTGCCGATCTCGACAATACCCTCTCGCTCCCAGTCTGCGAGTCCGCGCGCCTGCAGCTCAACCTCTATCGGTGCGTCAAGATAGTGCTCAAGAAACAGCGGCGCGTGTTGCAGGGCTGATGAGACCCCGGCACACCCTGTCAGCAGGCCGGCGCAGCGCAGACTGAACAACTGCGGCAGAAAATGCTCTATCTGCGCCCCATATTTGTGCTGAAACCTGTCTCGAATATAGGCTTCTACTTCGGCTCTCGCGCACGAACTGCTGTCGTGCAGCTCGAGTGTGGGCAAAGGCGAAATCCAGTTGCCAACTTCCGCATGTGCTGCTGTATGCGGGGTTACCGCAGGGGAAAATTCCAGACCCGGGACTACCATGAGCGTTCCTTTGAGTTTGAATCACGCTCGCAAATTAGCAGCCAGTGCTTAACGCTTTCTTAAGTGAACGCGACACGACACGCTATCGTGATTCACAGGCAGGCACGGCGTTTCGGGTCAGAAACCCGGTGGGGTTGTGCCCATCAATAAGGGCAAGTCAGGACGTTTTTCGAAGAACTCTTCAGGATGCTTTGAAGACAGCGACCTGCAGGGAATGCAGAAATCCCGAGCGTTTCACGGTACCAAGCAAGGAATAGTGACAAGCATCAAACATTTGCCTCACCTGCTGCAAGGTATTGGGGTTCTGTTTGATTGGCTTGCCGGAGAGTGCGCGCCGCAGTTTACGACGCAGCGTGGTGAACGAATACGGGGAAAAATAGGAAATGACCACATAACTGCCGGCGACACGGCACAGTTCACGAATCAGGGCCTGCTGATCGGCAGGTTTGTCGAAATGATGCAACAGGCGAAAACAGACTGCGGCATCGAACTGGTTGTCAGTATAGGGAAGCTCAAAAATATTCTGACTGCTGACATCGGCGTTGATATTGCTCTTGGACAGCAATTCTTTGGTGTAGTTGACAGCCGCTTCGCCGAGATCCACGGCAGTTACCTGATAGCCCTGTTGACCGAGCCAGAGACTCAGGCGACCGACACCGCACGGGGCATCGAGTACTGTTGCCACGGCGTCTTTGGGGAGCATGCCGAAGGCTTCCTCTACCATCCGCATTTCGAAGCGATGTTTTTCGGGGCGTCGCTGTGTATACAACTCGGCACTGACTGCGTCGGACTTGACACGTTCATAGTTCAACATCGAAGATTTTTTTCCCTGTCCGGACTCCGTCATGGCTTTTTCCTGTAACTCATGAGTGACTGCACCAGTTCGTAGTGTTCATCCAAATACGACCTTAACAAGGCATTTATCGCCTGTTCGGGCATATACGTTAGGCGTCTTAGCAACTGCGGCAGATCGGCCTTTATCGCCTTGGCGCTCGTCCGGCACAATCTCGCCCCCTCAAAATCGATCATCTGCACCTTGCCGGAAGCGATGTCAGCGAATATGTGATTGGGGTAAAAGGCACCATGCCGAATCTTGTTGGCATGTATACGATAGAGCTGATTACCGATTTGCTCGAGTTCGGGCAATATGGCATTCCAATTGGGCTTGGATTCGATAAGGTCCGCCAGGGTCGGCAGAGTGATACGACGAGTAACGAGAATGCCGCGGGTGACACCCGGTTGGCGACTGATGCCGAAGCAGACCATGTCCACCGCGGGCAATCCCAGCGATTGCACAAGGCGAATGGCATCCACTTCATCTGCGAAGGTGAGGCGGCCGAAGGGGCGACGCAGCGAATAACGGAACTGGTTCTCCTGTCGCTTCACAAAATAGATATGACGCTGTTCCCCTGCTCCCAATTCCAGCGTGGACACGGCACTCCAGCCGCCACGACGATAATTAACATCGTCGACAAAGATATGTGGTAAATCCCACAGCGCTTCGAAGCTGGCAAGGTCATTGTCAGCAAACAATGCATGGTCTTCCTGGTTTTCAAAGCGGATCTTGCCGGGGTTCTTGCTTTCGCTCACTGACATGATAGTTCGGTACTGGCAGCTGGCCATTGATCCAGGGAAGTCACGATGTTCATTGGAAGCCGCTGCATAAGTGTGGGCCGATCAAGATATCAGTTGATTCTTAAGAAAGGCTTATGATTTCATGCAAGGCAACGATGTTCTACTAGTACTCGGCTGAAATTAAGCCTTTCTTAAGCAATTCTGACTAGTATCGCCCTAATAAAATACGGTCTAAAAACAGTCTGGTCCGGAGTTTGTCAGCTTTGATTCGAACCGATGCGCGCCTGATCCGCCCTCTCCTCATTCTGTGGCTTTTCGCCTTTGTTTCGCTTGTGCTGCAGGCTGGCTCCTCTGCCCAAGGCCTTATCGCCCTGACCTTTCTTGTAATAACAGCCTTTGTATGGGCTTCGATGATCAGCCTGCCCGTCTACTTGCTGGCGTGGTCCGTCTTACGCCTCAGAACCAGACCGCAGCTAAGCGCGGCGCTCGTCTGGGCCGTATTTACCCTCGCCTATTTGCTCATTGTCTTTCTCATTGCCAATTACAAGCTTTACGCGCTCTACGGCTTCTACACGAACTTTTTCGTAATCAACCTCATCTCCACCACTGGTGGCGTGGCCGCCATGGGAATCAGCGATTCGACCTGGAACAGCGCCTTCCTCATCGTCGCACTGGGAGCCGTTGTTTTCTTCGCGGCGACGAAGTGGTTACCGCTGGAGAAACTGGTTCCGCGTCAGCTGACACCCAGGCGCTTCTCCGCCACTGTACTGACCTGCTTTCTGTTGGAAAGTCTGATTTATGTGTATGCCGACTATGTGAATATCGTGCCAGTGTTGAATACCGCCGACGAGGTGATTTGGTATATCCCGGTTACCGCAGATTCAGTGCTATCCGATCTCGGTTTTCCGCGCACCGAACGCTTCGAAGACGAACTCAGCTATTCGGTGGACAGCGGTAATCTTGCCTACTTCGACAGCAGCCTCCTGAACCGGACTGAACCGGCGACGAAATACAATATTGTCTGGCTCGTCGCCGAATCCTGGCGAGCTGATACGGTCGATGCGAAGACAATGCCAAACACCTATGCCTTTGCCAATCAACAGCAGTGGTTCCAGAATCACTACAGCGGGGGCAATGGAACGCGCATGGGCATGTTCACCCAGTTTTACGGCCTCTACGGACATTACTGGTTCGATGTCTTGCGTAATCGACAACCCCCCTTGCTTATCGAGCAGCTCAAGCAGCAGGGCTATGACTTCGGCGCCTTCACGAGCTCGGCATTCACCTATCCTGAGTTCGACAAGACAGTATTCAGCTCACTGCCCGCAGAAGCTCTGCAGGAATTCAACACCGGACATGGCTGGGAGCGAGACCAGAAAAATACCAGCGACCTGATCGCATTTATCAAGCAGGCCAATGATCCATTCTTCGCATTCATGTTTTTCGAGTCAGCCCACGCCAATTACTACTTTCCCGACGAAGACATCATCGAGCCTGACTACCTGAAGGACTTTAACTATCTTACGGTCGATCTCGACGCCAAAATGCCGCAGATCAAGGCCCGATATCTGAATGCCGCCCATCATCTGGATCGCCAGTTGCAACGAGTCTATGCCACGCTGGAAGAACAGGGCTTGATGGACAACACGATCGTGATTGTCACTGGCGACCATGGAGAAGAATTCATGGAAAACGGACGCTGGGGACACAATTCGACATTCAGCCAGCAGCAGATACGGGTGCCTCTGATCATTCATTTACCGCAGATGCCGGAGCCTCATAGCTACCAGAGTATGTCCAGCCATCTCGATATCCCCGCAACGGTATTCGCGGCACTTGGCGTCGAGCAAGACCCCGCCACCTATAGCTTCGGCACCAACCTGTTCACCGACGATTTCAAGCGTGATTTTCTGGTCGTGAGCGATTGGCACGGCAACACGCTTGTGACCCCGGAGGTGAAGATCATCTTCAGTCTGAAGGGTGCGTCTTATGATGCGCAGACAACTGACATTAGCGACAGGGCCATCGATCTGCAATCCAGCGGCGTGGCCTATGAACAACAACTCGCCGACTATCTTTCGCTACAGAATCAGTTCTTCAACTAAGCAACCGCTAACGATAAGCCTCAGGCAGGCGCCGCGCACGACTGAGCGTTTCAAAGGTCGCGCCTATGTCCACCAGTTCCTGCTCCTCGAAGGAAGGGGCAATAAGCGTCAGCCCCATCGGGCGTCCCTCTTCGGTATACCCCATGGGGATTGTGAGGGCCGGGTAATTGGCGAGAGCCGCGAGACCGGCATTGCGGTTAGCGATCGAGAGCAGGACATCCAGTTGTTGCTCGCGAAACAGGGAGTCCAGTGCATTGCGCGCCGCCGATTGCAATTCCGACCGCAGTGCCTCGAGGTCATCTGGTGTCATCTGCAGCCCTGCCATCATGTCAATGAGACCCTGTTCATAGGGCGCGCGCAGAGCCAGGTCCTCGGCGTTGAACACTTGCAGGTCCGTGATTGACCTGATGCTAACCGCCTCATTAGCCCAGGCGTCGAGATAAGCCGGCAAATCGCGCTGCATCTCGGCACCGAGATACGTGGTGAAATCATCAAACTGGGGAGGTGTAAAATCAAACGCCACCAGATTCGCGCCATTTTCCTGCAATAAGGCAAGCGCCGCGGCATACAGAGCCTCATCAGCGAAGCCGTTCACGACTCCCAGACGCTTGTCCGCGAGACTGATGGTGCGATAAATCAGTTGCATATCGGCGCTCTGCAACGGCATGGCGGTATCGGCCTCATCGTAGCCAGTCATTGCATTGAACAGGATTACTGCGTCGGCGACGTTATGCGCCATCGGCCCGGCGGTATCCAAGGTCGCCGAGATCGGCACGATACCACTGCGACTGAGACTACCTGTGGTCGGCTTCAGCCCGACCAGGGAATTAGCGCTCGAGGGTGACAGAATCGATCCGGACGTCTCCGAGCCCACCGCCACCGCTGCGAGGTTGGCTGCAACCGCCGCGCCGCTGCCGGCACTGGAACCACCTGTGCTGAACTGGAAGCGACCATAGGGATTCAGTGCCTGCCCTCCAATGGCACTGTAACCGGAAGGACAGTCGTTACAGAAAAAATAAGCCCATTCGCTCAGGTTGGCCTTGCCGAGAATGATGGCACCACTTTCCAGCAGGCGCTCAGTGATAAAGGCGTTAACCGTAACGTTGTCGCGCAGCGCCAGAGCACCAGCTGTGGTCGGCAAGCCAGCAAAACCGACGTTGTCCTTTAACAGCACCGGGATGCCGAACAGCGAGTCCGCCGCCACCGCCCTGCCCTGCGCACGCAATTCATCGAGCATGCGTGCGCGCGAAAGTGCATCCGGATTGATACTGATGACGGCATTCAGAAAACGACTGTTATCGAGCTCTGTCTCGCGCAGGCGATAGAGGTAGAACGTGACCAGTGACTCGTAGGACAGGTCGCCACTGGCGACTGCAGCTTGCAGGTCTGCGATGCTGCGATCCAGCACCCGTGGTTTCAAGGCTTCGTAATCGGCTGCGGAAAAGTCTGCGAGTTCATCGGCGAACCCCGCCCACAGTGAATTCTTGTCGAGTACGTGGGAATTGAGCAATTTGAACCGCATGCTCTCATTGCTGTGACGCGACAGCAGATCGAGGTCGGCAGTCTGGTTGTAGGCGCTCCACTGTGGTGCATCAGCAGCGCTACCAACGCGTGGCAGGGTGACCGCAAACAGCAGTGACAGGACGACAGAGACAGCACGAAGTTTCAACATGACAGGATTTCCGATGACTGGGACACGCTGCGATCATAGTCTGCTCACCGTCGCAGTTCAAATAGCGAACCGTCGATGCAGCTTACTCGTGTCGCAGGGCCTCGACCGGATCCATGTCGGCGGCGCGCATGGACGGATAGATCCCGAAGATGACTCCGATCAGGGCGGAGATGGAGAAAGCGAGGATAGGGGCGATCGGCGTCACGATCGTCGTCATGCCCCAAAACAGGGAGATCACAACGGGAATCAGCACACCCAGAAAAACTCCGATCAAGCCTCCAACACCCGACAGTATCACCGCCTCGATGAGAAATTGCAGAACAATATCCTGCTTCTTGGCGCCCAGTGCGCGGCGAATCCCGATCTCGCGGGTGCGTTCAGTCACGCTCGCGAGCATGATGTTCATGATGCCGATTCCGCCCACCAACAGCGAGATGCCGGCGATTGCACCGGCGACGATCTGATCACGCAGCGCACTCTCCTCGGCCTGGCGTAACAGCGCGAGTGGAATCTCGACGGTGTAGTCGACCTTCTTGTGCCTCCGCGCCAGGATCTGGTCGATGATCTGTCCCACTTCAATGACCTTTTCCTGATCGTCGATCTGGATAATCGCCTCGTGCAGTTCTACGGTCTCGGATTCGACTCCACCGGCGGTCTGACGTGTTGTGGTTTCGCCGAAGCGGGTCCTGGAAGACGTGAACGGGATGAAGATACGACTGGGGGCCGCATTGGAACTCCCGGCCTGATTCGTGCCGAGATTGGAAAACCCCTCCGATTCCATGATGCCGATGATGTTGTAGTAGTCGCTGTCGATCTTGATGGTGTTACCCAGCGGATTATCGATCGGGAACAATTCCTGCACGACCTCATCGCTCAGTACGACCACATTGGAATGCTCGCGCACTTCACTCTCCGAGAAGAAGCGACCCACGCGCAAGTTGTAGTTGCGCGATACCGGGTAGTCGACCGACGTACCAACAACGTCGGTATTCATGCTGCGCCCAAGATTCCACACCGTCTTCTTGACGATGCGCGATGCAATCACGTTAGTCACGCCGGGTATCGTCTGGCGGATGGTCTCAATGTCGGCATTGGTCAGGCCATAAATGATTGCCTGGGGTGGGCCGAAGCCGCGATTCGAGCTGGCCTCGACTTCAGCCGGCTTCACGCTCTTGAGCAGGATATTGCTGGCACCGAGGTCGCGGAATTGTTGCTGCGCCTCGTAGCTAGCCCCCTCACTCACCGCCAGCATGGCGATGACAGCCGCGACACCGATCACGATGCCCAACACTGTCAGCAGTGAACGTAGCCCATGGGAATAAATGCTCTTTATCCCCACCTGCGTAATTTTCTTCAACCGCACATAATTAAAACTGGCGCTGGGTCGCAATACCTCGACATGGGTATCGGGAACTGAGGGACTAGCGAGTGTGACGTCGGACATCGCTCTCCACCTCCCCGTCACGCAAACGAATCTGGCGCTCGGAGCGCTCGGCCAATTCGTCAGAATGGGTCACCATAATCAGGGTCTTGCCTTGCTGGTGCAGTTCATCAAACAGATCCAGAATTTCCGCACCCGATTTCGAATCCAGATTACCGGTCGGTTCGTCGGCCAGAATGATGAGCGGATCGACGGCGAGCGCTCGCGCTATGGCGACGCGCTGCTGCTGACCACCGGACAATTCGAAAGGCTTGTGATCGACACGCCCAGCGAGTCCGACTCGTTCGGCCAACTGCATCGCCTTGGCGTGACTCGCCGCCTCGGAGTAGCCCTGATAGAACAGAGGCATCTCGATGTTCTCGAGTACATTCAATTGCTGGATCAGATTGTACGATTGAAAAATGAACCCGAGTCGCGCACCGCGTATGGTCGACAACTCATCATCTTCCATCTGCGATGTATCTTCACTGCCGAGAAAATACTTGCCAGACGTCGGCTGGTCGAGACAGCCGAGAATATTCATAAGTGTGGATTTGCCGCAGCCTGACGGGCCCATGATGCTGATGTAGTCACCACCATAGAAATTCAGTGATATTCCGTGCAGGACTTCGACGGAAAGCGCACCCATATAATAGGTCTTGCGGATGTCTTCCAGACTGGCCACGATGCTGAGCCCGCCGACCTGTAAGGGCGGGACGGCAGCGCGGGTCTCCGAATTCGCATTAATCATTGAGCTCGTTTCCTCGACCCGTTCAGGCGCCGGCGTTGGCGTTCGTTTGCTGTGGAGCGAGCAACAACACCTCTTCACCGGGACTGAGGCCGCTGGTGATCTGGATGAACGACTCGGAGAACGTGCCCACTTCGACCGGTCGTCGCTCGGCGCGACCGCCTCGGGAGACATACACGACCCGCTGGTCGTTATAGTAGGTTACGGCTTGCAGGGGCACATAAATGGCATCATCCAGTGTATCGACCAGAATCTCGACCTCGGCGCTCATGCCGGGACGTAACCAGTCGTGGGTGCCATCGATAGTGATCGTCGTCGGATACACCTTGAGATCCGGGTTCATGAAGGAGTTCGCCGAGTCAGCAACGACGGCAACCTTGGTTACCACGCCAGTGAGTTTTTGATCCGGGAACGCATCCACCAGCACGTTGACCTGCTGGCCAACGATGATGCGTTGCACGGCAGACTCGTGAATGTTCACCTTAACCGCCATCTTGCGCATATCCGGAATCGTCAGAATCGGCTGGCGCTCACGCACCGTGGCACCTTCCTGGATCGCTTCCTGATTGTTGCCGCGGAATCGCTGCGAGTTCTGATCCGCAGCACCATACACCACGAGACCAGGACGCTTGGCGCGAATTACCGCGTTTTCCAGTTGCTTGTTAATGTCTGCCAGTTTCACGCGCTCGAGGTTGTACTTGCGCTCGGCGGAACTGAAGCGCGCCTCTTCCTGAGCCTGCTCAGCGATATTCTCCTTCAACTGTCGCTGATAGCGCATGACCGCATTCTCATAGTCCGACAGTTTCTTCTCGGCATCTTTCGGAAACGTATACTGAATGTAAAGTTTCAGCGCGGTTTCCTTCTCCGCCATCTTGTTGCGCGCCTTGTTCAGGTTCAGCTCTTCCGCTTCAAGTTCCGTCGGCGTGATAAAAGCCCGGTCTTCCAGTCGGCGTTGACCCTCGATACGGTCCTGGGCCAGCAGTAATTCCTGCTGCGCCACTTGCAGGTCGTCTTCCAGCGATCGCAATTGCTGTTTGGCCTCACCGTCTTCCAGAATCTCGATATTCGCGTAGCGGGTAAAATCGATGCCATTGCGGATCAGCATGTAGCTGTCATCCATAAGCAACTGTGCAGTGGAATCCGGCGGTGACGAGGATTGTTTCGTCAGCACCAGTTCGGTCGGCTCGCTGGGGGTCGGTGTGCTTTCGACGGGAGCCTGGGTTGTCGGCGCTCCGGCACCAGGAGTCCGGTTGCCGCGACCACCGCCTGGTCCACCCGCAAAGCCACCCCCACCGGGTGCGCCGCCGAAACCTCCTCCCGGGCCACCACCGAAGCCGCCACCGCCTTGCTGAAAGCGCTGCATGCGCTCGAGCATTTCCGGGGGCAAGGTGCCGCCGTTCTCAGCCAGCGTCTGCCGAATGCGTTCCTGCATCTGGGGCGGCATGGAATCGATTGCCGCAGGATCAAACTCGAGCGCCGGCGCTGCCGCAGCAGCCTCGGGCATGTCTGTCGCCTCGATCTCGCGACTTGCCACTTCCATTGCCGCCAGATCCGCGGCCTCCATTTTTGCCAGACGTTGTTCAATCTGCAGCTCGTCGATGATTTCCTTGACGATGGTGCCACCGAGAAATTTCTCGAAGTCGAGTCGGGCGAAGCGCATGTTCTGCCGCGCGTCATTCAGATCCGTCATGTTCTGATTGAGTTGAATCTCAAACTGGGCGCGCCGTTCGATGTAGCTCGCCTCAGCCGTCTCGACGGCGATTTCCTGATTCAGCTGCTCATCGATCAACTGTGCCGTGTCGAGTTCCACCAGGACCAGGCCACTGTCCACGTCCTCTTGCGAGATGCGATAACCCTCTTCCACGATGCGCAGAATCTTGACGCCATCGCGACCCTTCACCTCGGAGCGAATTTCCTGGGACTGCAATGCCTCCAGAGTACCTCCTTCCAGCACGGTGATGTCGAGCTTGCCGCGACGCACTTCGAAGGTCACGCCACCGGTGACGGCATCAGATCCGGAGCCGAGCCAGACGATAAACAGGACGAGGACGAGCGCACCGCCACCGGCAATTGCAATCTGCGCGTTCTTGCTGGCTGCCAGATAGCGTGCCTTCAACTCCAGCCACTTGCTCTTCACCTGGGGAGGAATCCTGGCCGCGATCTGTGCTGATAACAGTTGTTTATCGAGGCTCATCTATGCCTTCCTCCCACTGTCCGTTGTCATTGACATATAGCAATCCCACATCTCTCCAGAATTCGAGTTTGGCAATATTGTGGTCCACGATGGAACGGACCAGTTCCGTGCGTGCCGCGGTCAGGTCATTCTGGGAATCTACCGTATCCTGAATATCACCTAAACCCAGTTCAGCGCGCAGCTCGGCTTCTTCAACCCGACGTTCGTTGATCTGGACGCTGGTGACATTGATGTCATAACTCTTGCGCGCTTCGTTCATGCGACGCCAGTCATCCACCACGTCCAGCTTGATCTCATCTACCGCAGACAGGTAAGCACGGGTCGCCGCCTCGTAATCGATCAGAGCACGGCGGTAGTCATTGCGTTCGGCCTTGTTATTCAGCGGCAGATCGAAGTCCAGCCCTGCACGGTAAACGGCATTCTCGAAATCCAGTTCGCCCAGCGAACCATCCGGACTGTCCGGCACCGACGCGACGATGCTCAGATCCAGTGACGGATTGAGCGCATTGGCAGCGACCCGGATGCGACGCGCGCTGTCCTGCACCCGATCCAGTTGTGTGTACAGATCGAGACGGGTTTGCACCGCCAGAGCGATGGCCTGTTCCAAATCGAGATCGGGACTCTCCATGCCGGTCTCGGTGATCAAGGTCATCTCATTGTCATCGAGCACAATGGCGTCGTCGGCATCGAGCCCCAGCAGCAACTTGAAGTTGTCCAGACTGCGCTTGTATCGCGTAATCGAC
Organism: Pseudomonadales bacterium; assembly: GCA_023257655.1. Taxonomy (GTDB): domain Bacteria; phylum Pseudomonadota; class Gammaproteobacteria; order Pseudomonadales; family Pseudohongiellaceae; genus UBA9145. The sequence goes on along the minus strand of JALRBQ010000049.1, from coordinate 25,409 downwards.
GACGTCCAGCGCAGATCCTGTTGCAGTGACGATTGCTCCAGTCGACCCACTTGCAGCAAGGTGCGCAGACCTTCCTGCTGAAATGCCTGCTCCCGTTCCAGCGAAAGATTGTTCGCGAGCAGACCGGCGTGGTTATTGCGCACGGTCTCACGCTGCAATAACACCGAATAATAGTCCGACGCGATACGCACAGCGAAGGCCTTGCGGAAGCTGGTGAAATCCCGCAGTTGATACAGCAGATCCCGTTCGGCCTGCATTAGCGCCTCGGTCTCCACCGCGGTGCCAAAGTCGCGCAGCAGCGGCTGCGTGAAGGAGCCGATCAGCGCACTCGTGCCGAACTCGCTGATATCGCCGGTGAGAAAGCGGGTAAAGTTGTTGGTCAGGTTGAGCGCGATGGCACCGCCGCCCTTGAGCAGGTACCGGGCACCGAGACTGGTGCCGGCATCAATGCTCTCACTGGTGCTGATGCGCTCCATACCGGTCAGGCTCTGCATATCGGCAACAAACTGGTCCTGTGCATCCCATTCGTAATCCGCGCCACCGCTAAAAGAGAAGGTCGGCGTATAACGATAACGGTCAAACGTCAGTGCCAGCGCTTCCAGATACAGGCGCTCTTTCTGAGCCTGGTATTCCTTGCTGTGTTGAAACGCCAGATCGAGCGCCTCATTCAGGGACAGGATATGGGCTCCCAATTCGCTGTCGGCCTCGGCATCGAGAAACTCGAAGGAGTCACTGTTGACGCGATAAGCAGACAGATCGACGGCCTGGGGCGCGTCGATGACGACCTGTTGACTCATGCCCGGCACGGCCGGTGATTTTTCCGCAATCACGCCGTAACTCTCCTCATCGGCGCTGCGTTTGTTCGCCGCGCTGGTACAGGCGGCCACCAGCAGGGCGACGAGTACGGTGAGCAGTGGTCGATGGAGCCTGTTCATAAGCGGATCTGGCCTGGGATTGCGATAAAGTTGTGAATTATACGCTCGAAAGCCGCAAAGCAGTCTAACTTTAGCGACCAGACCTCGATTGTTTAAGCGAGATAACCAGCTGATTTTGATTGTTTTTTCCCATAATCACGGCGACTCGACCCGGCCGGAAAAACAAAGTCACAATTTCGGTCGCAGAAGTCACTCGTCTCACGGCTCGCGGGCACCAGCCACCGCGAGCTCGCGGCCTCGACTGATCGGCCTCTGTCTCTGGATAATATCTGGATTCCGCGCTGGTGGTGCCTGATTGCGAGGCCGGTATAGTTGGACGCGGGGAAGCGCGCCCCGCGCGCGATGGGGCGCGCAATAAATCCCCCAACACCCACTAAAATCTGCCAAACTAGGGCCTCTTTGCCAGTCGCCAGTCGCCAGGTACCGGCATCCCCCTCTTACACAGGTATCGAATTCAGGAGTTATTTATGAATCAGGTTTTCACTCTCCGGGCGCTGCTGCGCGGGATTACCGCCGCCACACTGAGTCTTGCCCTTTTCGCCTGCAGCGATCAGCCCGCCAGCGAAGACACCGCTCCGAGCGTGACAGCCAGTCCCGGTTACCACCGCATCAATGCCGATGACGATCGCGATCCCCTGGCCGCGAAAATCTTCCAGCTGGATAATGGCCTCACCGTCTACCTGACCGAAAACCATGAAGAGCCCAGCTTCTACTCCGAGATTGCTGTGCGTGCCGGCAGCAAGCAGGACCCGGCCGACGCCACCGGGCTGGCCCACTATCTGGAACATCTGCTGTTCAAGGGTAATCAGCATCTGGGCACTGTCGATTACGCCGCCGAGAAACCCTACCTCGATCGCATTACCGAATTGTACGAACAACATTTTCGCGAAACGGACCCGGCACGCCGCGCCGAGATCTATGCCGAGATTAACCGGGTTGCCCAACAGGCAGCCGCCTACGCAGTGCCGAATGAGATCGACAAGCTGTACGCCAGCATGGGTGGCACCGAACTGAATGCCCACACCTCCTTTGAAGAGACGGTGTACAAGGTTGGCCTGCCATCAAACCGACTGGCGCAATGGGCCGAGATCGAATCCGATCGCTTCATCGATCCGGTGTTCCGCCTCTTCCACACCGAACTCGAAACGGTTTACGAGGAGAAAAACCGCTCACTCGACAACGGCGGTCGCATCATCAACACCGCGCTCAACGAACTCGTCTTCAAGGTGCATCCCTATGGTCAGCAACCGACAATCGGCACCGTCGAGGATTTGAAGAACCCTTCACTGGTCTATATCCAGAATTATTTCGATACCTATTACGTGCCCAACAACATGGCAATCATCATCAGCGGTGACATTGATGTTGACGCGACGATGGCCCTGATCAGCGAAAAATTCTCGCGCTGGCAGCGCAAGCCAGTGGCCGAAGTCGGACCATGGCAGGAAGCCCCCCTGCAGGGCGTCGAACGAACCACCGTGCAGTACCCCGGCCAGGAAGAAGTGCAACTGGCCTTCCGCACTGCGCCGAATGGCAGCCCCGACAAGGAGGCCCTGATTCTGCTCGACATGATTCTGGACAACCGTACCGCCGGACTCATCAATCTAAACCTCACCCAGCAACAAGTCGTCTCCAGCGCCGGTTCCTCGCCCATGTTCCTGAACGACGCTGGCGTGCAGTATCTGTACGGATCGCCCAAACAGGATCAGACGCTCGCCGAAGTCGAACAGCTGCTGCTCGACCAGATCGAACTGATCAAGGCGGGCGAATTTGAAGACTGGATCATTCCGGCGATCATTAACGACTTCAAGAAAAACCAGAAAGCCTCACTCGAATTCAACACCGCGCGCGTGAGCATGATGCGGACGTCATTCATCGAGGGCGCAGACTGGGCATACACCGTTGAAGAACTCGATCGCATGAGCCGCCTGAGCAAACAGGATGTGGTGACCGTGGCGAACAAGTATTTCCGCTCCGATTATGTCGCGGCCTATCGCATCGATGCCCAACACGAGATTCCCCAGGTTGAGAAGCCCCAGATTGATCCGGTCGCGATCGATTCCTCCCAGCAATCCGAATTCGCAGCCCAGGTCCTGGCGATGCACTACGACCCGATTGAACCGACCTATGTCGTGCCCGACAAGGACTACCGGGTCATCGAGTTTGCCAACGGTGTGGAGCTTTACTACGCCCCGAACCCACTGAATGATCTGTTCTCGTTCTCAATCAATGTGGAGGTGGGCACGGAAGAGAATGAAAAGCTGGGGCTGGCCGCAGCCCTGATGGATGTCGCCGGTACCGGCTCGCTGTCAAATGAAGCCCTGCAGAAAGAATGGTATCGAATGGGCAGCGAATTCCGCTTCGGTGCTGGTGAGAATTCGGCCGGCATCGCCATCAGTGGCTTGGACGAACAGTTCGAGGCCAGTCTCGCGTTGATGTTGGATCTGGTGAAGAATCCCACTACCGATGCCACCACACTGGAGAACCTGAAAGGCATTCTGCTGAAGAGCCGACGGGACCAGAAGAACTCTCCACCGGCGATCGCCCAGGCGCTGTATATGTACAATCGTTACGGCGAGGAATCGCCGATGCTGGAGGCCCTCAGCAGCGACGAAATCAACGCCACCACGCTGGATGAATTGCTGCACCTGCCCGGCAATCTGCTGAACTATAAACAGACACTCGCCTATACCGGCTCCATGCCGCTGGAAGATCTGGTCACGATTCTGCGCCGCCACTACGAGCCGAATGCGGAATTGCAGGACACGCCTCCTTTCCGCTTCCGCAAGGCGCGCGACATCAGCGACACCGAGGTGTATGTCGTCGACCAGAAGACGGCGCAGGCCCAGGTGCGGATCGAGTTTCCCGATGGCGACTACGATGAAAACGACAGCGTTATTGCTTCTATCTATAGCAACTATTTCGGAAGCGGCATGTCCAGTGTGGTATTCCAGGAATTGCGCGAAGCTCGCGCACTGGCCTACTCGGCTTCGGCCCGCTACTCCCAGGGCGGCCGTGTCAACGACCAGAACCTGATGTTGGGCGCGATCGGCACACAGACCGACAAGACGGTCGACTCCCTGAACGCCTTCCTCGACCTGTTCGATAATTTGCCGGCTTCGACCGAACGCTTCAATGAAACCACCGATTCGCTGATGAATCGTTACCGCACCTCGAAGGTCAGCTTCCGTGAAGTGATCGGAACGGTGCGCGGTTGGGAGCGCCTGGGCTTGCAGGGCGACCCCCGTCGTCAGCGCTTCGCCCAGCTGCAAGATTCCACCATGGAAGATCTGCTGGAGTTCCACGAACAGCACATCAAGGGTCGCCCCAAGCTGATCTCGATCGTCGGTGACCTGTCGATCATCGATACCGAGGAACTCTCCCAATTTGGTGCAGTCAAACAAGTCCAGGTGGATGATCTGTTCGTAGAGTAATCCGACAGCGTTGTCAGATCTGGCTCGCCGTGGTCCTTACCGCGCTTTCAAGCCCGTGGATCACCAGTGCTATCGAACGACAACCGCCGACGACACTCACTGAAACGGCGACCAGGCTGAGCTGGTCGCCCCTCAAGTTCGATCCTTCTGGTTGATTTCAATAGATGCAAACCCAATCTGATACCGCTCTCGCTATAACCGGACTGACCAAGCGCTATGACGCCGTTACGGTGCTCGATGCGCTGGAGCTCTCGATCACACGCGGCGCAATTCACGGTCTGGTCGGACTCAACGGGTCAGGCAAGACCACCACGATAGAATGTCTGTTAGGATTGCAAGGTTTTCAGGCTGGCACTGTAACCGTGCTCGGCCATGAGCCCACCCAACTCTACCGCACACAGGGGCGAGTGGTGGCAATTTTCGACACGCCCAGCCTGCATCCCGGGCTCACCGTGCGCCAGAATCTCGAGCTTGCGCGTCTGCTCTGCGATAAACCGGTGCGCAGTCCTGCTCACGTAGAAAAATTGTTAGGAATAGAACGCTATTCCCGCTTCCGCGTTAGCCAACTCTCCCTCGGCAACAAGCGGCGGGCCTCGATCGCACAGGCCTTGCTGGGGAACCCGGAACTCATCATCCTCGACGAACCCTTCAACGGGCTCGATGCAGGGGGTGTCGATGACGTGTTGCAATTGATTCAACATCTCAATCGTGACGCCGGCACCAGCTTCTTCCTGTGCAGCCATCAACTGCCCTATCTGGAACAGGTCTGTACGCACATCGCGATCCTGCACAAAGGCAGGATCGCCACGAGCGGCACGATTACCGATCTGCTGGGTGGGGCCAGCAGTCTCGCACTGGTCCGAACCGAGCAGATAGACGCGGCCCGCGCGTTAATTGATGCCCATCCCGGTCTTCAGGCACGGCCTCTCGATGCGAACGGTTACCTGCCCGTCGATCTTGGCGACGTGTCCTCGAGCGAGCTGAATGCCCTGCTGGTCAGCAACCGGATTGGCGTCGCCGAATTGCAGATGCAACGCGCCTCACTGACGGGTCTGTTCCGGGAAATCAACGGCGGAGGCGACAATGTCTAGTCTGTTGGTGGCATTGCGGGCCGAAGCATTTCTGGTCGTGCGCGGATTCGGTGGCAAGCTCGTTGTATTGGCACCGGCCGGCGTCGCCCTGCTGCAATTTCTGTTTACTCAACTGACCACTAGCGGACAGACGGCACGCCAGAGCCTGCTGGGCAATAACGACTTCGATGCGGTGGCCGCTACCAATGCCTACGGCTACTTCGTCGATGGCATCAAGACTGGCTTGACCATTCTCACCTTGCTGCTAGTGGCACAGGCCGCCTACAGCTTCAGCAGCGAACGCGATTTGGGCACGTTGAGACACCTGTTGATCCGGCGAGCCAGCCGCAGCAATGTGGTGCTGTCAAAACTCCTCCTGCTGCATCTGCAGGCATTGATCGCTGTGCTGTTGCTGTTGCTGGCTACTGGGTGGCTGGCGGGGGTATTCTGGGAATACGGCGCCGTCGTCGAGGATGGTTATGAACTGATTAGCGTGCCGGAAATTCACGCGGAGATTCGCAGCGGAATCTTGCTGGCCCTGTTGCCGATGCCAGCCGCCATCGCGTTTGGCGTGCTCGTCTCCGTGAGTGCACAATCAGTGACGCAGGCGGTTACGACCGCGCTCGGTATCACGCTGACTCTGGATATTTTCAAATCCATGCTGGGTGACTGGGGACACTACCTCTACGCCAGTTTCCAACCCTCGCTGCTGGATCAATCCTACCTGCAGGATGTGAGCCGACTGGTACGGGGCTATTCCGATGTATTGATCGATGAGCGCTTCTATCAACTGAACTTGTGGGTACCGCTGCCCACGCTGTTGTTGTTCGTCGTGGCAAGTCTGATAATTGTGCGTTTACGCCAGGTGTGATACCGATGCTATCCCGACGCTTACCGCTGCTTTTCTCCGCCATCAGTCTGTCGGCACTGCTGCAAGGCTGTGTCAGCTACGAACCGGCCGTGCTGGTGCCGGCGCTGACCTTGTCTCCGGAAGACGTGAGCCTTGTCAGTGACAGGATGACAACCGCCGGCGCCCTTGAATTCGGGCTGGCTGTGACTACCAATGAAAGCGATTCCCTGGCCAACGTTGAGATACTGCCGGGTATCCGCATACGGACTGTGAACCCGAACGGTCCAGCAGATGCGGCCGGACTGCAACCGGGCGACATCATTCTCGCCGTCAATGGCCTCGAGACAAATCACCCCGACGCGCTCACCGCCCTGCAGCAACAAGCGGCAAACGATGCCCCTTTCCTGTTCAAAGTCCGCCGCAATACGGTGGTTTTCGAAGCGACCGTGCAGCCACGAGTCGTCACCGGTAATACCCCGCCACAGGAGTTGTATCGTGCTGATCCTGTCGCCACACGGGCTGGCTATCGAACCGAACTCGTGCGATTGCGCAATGCCGAACCCGTTGCGGCGGCGCGCGTCATCGAAATCTTTGACGACAGTCCCCTGCCTGCCGCCGGCATCAAAGTGGGCGACCTGATACTCGCGGTGGATGATCGCCCAATCAATTCAGCCCAAGGCCTGATTACACGACTCAATCAGGAATATGCCCTCGGCGATCGCGTGGCATTCACCCTCGCGAACGACACCGCGGTTGCGGTCACCACGGTAACACTGTGGGATCCTGGCCGCCGAATCAGCCGCATCGCCCTCGGCCCTTTACTGCAATACTCCGCTTCGCTGAACCCCTCCAGCAATAGCCTGTCGATTCTCGATCTGTGGCTGTTTTCGTTCTACAGCTATCAACGTACTGATGGCGAGAAAACCCATAGCCTGCTGGGTCTGTTCAAGTTCAGCCGCAATTACGGCGAACTCACGGAGACGGACAATTGAAGCACTGCATGAGTCTTCCGTTTCCCTCACGCGCCGCCTGGGCCCGACCTGCTTATCTGCTGATGCTGGTACTGCAGCTAGCGTCCACCGCCTTCGCACAAGGCAATTACACCGCGTTCGAGCTCAAACGCAGCGATAATTTCGAACCGCTGTTTACCGAGGACATGAATGGTGACGGGGCCCTGGATCTGGTCTATGCCGAGTATCAGGAAGGCATCGGTCGCGAATTGCTCGTCTATTTGCAGCTGGAAGATGGCAGCTTCGATGCAACGCCAGTGCACGTTGAAGTCAAGACCGAGATCATTGCGGTCGGCTTCGCCGACCTGCGACCAACACCCGGCACGGAATTGCTGTTGTATGCAAATAATGGCGTCTACAGCCTCAATGCCCTGCAACCCGGCTATGCGGGAAATATTCGACAGCTCGTCAGCTGGAATCTCATCGCGAGCATGCCCAGCCTGGAACGTGTCGAGTTCTTCGACAATGTGCGTGATCTCAACAACGATGGCCTGATTGACCTGATTCTTCCCGGTATCGATAGCTATGGCATTTTCTTCGGCAAGGGCGACGAACAATTCGAGCTCGTCAGTTTAATCAATACCAGCAATGAATCTACCGAAGTGCTGGCGCGACAGAATGCGCGTTCCCGCTTCAGCGCCAACGTCGGCATCAACGCCGAAGAGGGCATTGTGCTGAGGGTAACGGCGAACGCCCGTACTCCTTTCACTGACTTCGTCGAGCAATGGCAGGAGGACACTGCCAAATCCGCCTTGTTGCAGGCAGAGCGCTGGATGCCGGGCCTGATCACCGTTAACCTCAATGGTGATGCGTTGCTGGATCTTGCTTACGTCAACGTCGGCGAGGACGGGCTAGGCCAACTGAATGTGCATCTGCAGCAGGCTGATAACGGTTTCGCCGAAACCCCGGACTGGTTCTGTTCTGTGGACACAAGGGGTGCGCTGCGTTTCGTCGATATCAATCTCGACGGCCTGCCGGATCTGTTACGGATGCGCGGAGAGGGAGACGAATCGGTCAGCCAGTTTTTCCTCAACCGTGATGGCCAGTTTGATCTGCAAAAGCCGGATCAGGTGATGCGCTTCAGCGGCTATGATGTGCGACTCAATTTTCTGCGGTTGGAAGCCGGTGCTGCACCCGTGCTCAACGTCAGCTACTACACCATTCCCGTCGTGGATGCGATTCGCAATGCCAGCATCAATCGGATCCAGTTGCTCTACGGCAACGATCAGGCGGAAACGGGCCAACTCTTCAACCGACGACCGGATTCCCGGCTCGAAGAGAGTTTCTCTGCCGCCAACGTGCGTGGTCTCTCGGAACAGATGTCTCTGCGCTTCGACGTAGATGGGGATGGCCGCAATGACGCACTCTACATCACCGACAATGGCACGCTGGCCGCGCGTCGTATCGAGCCAGATCTGCAGATTGCAGCAACGCCGTTCTGGGAATACGTGTCGACACGCAGTGTATTTCAGTTCGACGTATTGTCCCTCAATGCGGACTCGATGCCGGACCTGATTCTGCGCCACGGCACCGCCACTTCCGTGCTGGTAGGTCACCAATGAGCCGCCCGCTTCGCTCTCTGTTGCCCTCTCTGTCGGCCTACCTGTTCGCCGGCGTGTTGTTGCCTCTCGCCGCGACGACGCTGGCGGCCGCCGCCATCGATTACACCGAGCAAGCCTTCCAGTTCCCGGCGAGCGTTGAGAACCTGGTCGTTGCCGACACCAACGGCGACGGCCTTAATGATCTGATCGCTGTCGTTGACGACAGCATTCGCATCTATTTTCAGAGTGAAACCGGCTTCGATTTCGAAGCCGGCTTCGACAGTGTGCAATTGCCTGGAACGGCCATCGGTTGGGATCTGAGCACGAGTTACGGGGCACCAGGACAGGCTGCCCTCATCGCACTGATTGACGGACGTGAGGTGCTGGCCTGGTCTATCGACAAGCATTCAATCACCCCGCCGGTGTCAATCATAAGCGGGCTCGGCGGATATCTGGCCCAGGGCATCAATCGCCTGCACTTCTCGCGCGATGTCAACGCGGATGGTTTGGCGGATTTGATCGTTCCGGGTGCCGGTGAGTTGCAGTTGTACCTGCGCACCAGCGCCGGGGACTATAGTCAACCCTTGCACATCAAGTCCGATGTGCAGCTGCGGGCGAATCTGGAGACCCGCGAGCTCGAACGCCGTGTCGGTCAGGCTATCGCCATCCCGGCGCTGCAATTGCGTGACATCAACGCCGATGGCGCTGACGACATCGTGTCGCGAACCGAGGCCCGACTGGATGTGTTTCTCGCTAACCCGGGCGCAGCGACCTATTACGCATCGACGCCGTCTTTCACACTCGACATTACCGCGATCGAGGAACGGCTCGGAGAATTCGATGTCGACAACCTTGACTTCTCCAACCTGACCGGAGTGCTCGCGCTAACCCATGAGGAAATTCTGGAGGATATGGACGGCGATAACATCGCCGACCTGCTGCTGCGGGAAGGCGGCAAGGTTTCCCTGTTCGGCGGCTCCAGCCTCGGCATCGACATGAGTCAACCGCGACAGGTCTTGCGCTCGAGCGGCAATGTGCTGAGCACCTTCCTCTATGACGAGAACGAAGACGGCCTGAAAGATCTGTGGCTGTGGCGCGTGGAGTCGATTTCCGTAAGCGACCTGTTCGTTTGGCTGGCGCTGTCAGGCAGTGTCGCCATCGAAGCGTTCATCTACCCCAACGAGGGTGAGCGCTTCGCTCGCCGGCCCTCACGGCAGATTACGGTGGAACTGAAGTTTCCCTCGGCAATCAGAATGGCGACGTCGTTGCGCGAGATTCGCAATGATAACCTCGATGCCCGCAACCGCCCCGCGACGCCGGTGCGGATTGCCGACCTCGATGCCGATCCCTCGGCGCGCGACCTGCTCGTTCTGATCAACAATGAAGTCTCCCTGTTCCTGAACAGCATCGAACCGGAGCCAGCCCAACGCCCCTTCCTCGGTGCTCTGGGATACAGTCGCCAGCGCAACAATTACGAGATTGATGTCCGTGAGGTGATCGATTCACTCGGTGCTGAGTCCAACCCCCTGATGACTCGTGTCGAAAACCGGACTCCGGACCGCCGCATCCCGCTCGGCGTCAGTGTCAACATCGGTGACATCATTCCGGCACGTCTGAATCGCGATGCACGCGACGACCTGCTGGTCTTCACGGACCTCAACCATAGTCACATCGAGGGAATACTGCTACTCTCGAATGACGCCAACGCGCGCTGAAACTTTTGCGGTAGTCACCGCGTCCAATCTGTCAGAGCCAATCGCCATGAAAAAAGCCGTCTGGATAGCCTTCGCCGCCGCCCTGGTGCTCGTGAATGGGGTCGCCGAGTTGCTGTTCTATTTCACCGGTTTCAACATCGTCATGCTGCACCGCATTTCCCTGATATTGGGGATTACGATGATCGCCTCAATTTTCGTCGGCACGATTCTGTTGATTGGCAAGCTGGAAGAAGAACGGCCGCTTAGCGGTCGCGTCAAAGACACCCTGGGGGCTGACAAGAAAGAGGCCTGACCATGAAACAAGTACTTATCTCCGCAGCACTCGTGATAGGCGCCGGATTGGCGGGGTATGGTCTGTCACCGCGCGGTGACGCGACCCTGGCTTCCGCCAATGACCAGAAGGTGCAGCAATTGCTGGCGGAAATCGAGAGAGGCAGCTTGCGCCGGCTGGAGGATGAGAAGCGCATCGATGAACTGACACGCACCCTCAGCGAACTGCGCAGTCAGGTCGCTGCGGCCAACAGCAAACTGGCGTTAGCCGAGCAACAGGTCAATCCGGAATATGAAGTCATCGAGCGCCAGATACGACGCGATGTATTGCGGGAAATCCAGTCGCAACCCACGCCCCGCACGCCCTTGACCAAAGCCGAACTGGTACGCAATCTCAATGACCTCGATCCGGTCGAAGTCGGCGAAATCATGGGACTGCAGAGCCAATATGGCAGCTTCCTGCAGGCGCTGGATGTCGGCGATGCCCGCATGGAAGTCATAGTTGACGGGCTATCGACTCTGGTGGCGGACCAGAATCAGGCGCGCATGGAATTAATGCAGGAACTGCGTCAACAGGACGTCCCGCCCCAGGACTTGCGCAGCAGGATGCAGGCGATCAACAGCCCCGAAGCCCAGCGTGAGGCCTTGTCTTTCCTCCTCACCGAGCAGGAACTGGCGGTGTTCGACGAGACCCTGGCCGCGCAACCACAGCCGCAACGCATCAGCACGTTCATCAGTGCCCAGACCAGTGAGCGCAGCCCCGGACTCGGCGCTGTCGATGGCCCGGTGTTCTTCGGTACGCGAGAAATTACCTCTCCCGATGGCTCGACCAGCGTCCGCATCATCACCAGCGAACCGCAATAACAGCAGCGCCCAGGGGCACCAGGCTGCGCCGGGCTTTATTGTGATTTCACAGGAAATATGCTTTCATCTGGTGCTGTTTGAAACGCCGAATTCGAATAAAAAGCAGTGCCGTTTCAGCGTCTTGAAGACTAATAATAAACCTTTGCCATGGCATTCTGGTTAGAGCAATCAGCGGGATCGTTAATGAGAAAAATCGCAGTTTTGCTGTTCCTGTCGATCCTGTTAGTGTCCTGTTCCGACGAACTCACTCGCGCCAGACCCTATGTCCTCACTACGGCGACGACTGGCGGCACCTATTATCCGGTGGGTGTGGCGCTGGCAACCCTGGCCCACGCCCAACTGGCCGAGACCAAGGGCATCTCGCTCACGGCCATCAGCTCGGCCGGGTCCCTCGAGAATATCAAATTGCTGCGTGACAACCAGGCGCAATTCGCCCTGCTGCAGGGGCCGTTTGGTGCCTGGTCCTGGAACGGTGAGGGTCCTATCAGCTCACCCCAGACCCATATCCGTTCCATCAGTGCCATGTGGCAAAACGTTGAACACTTCGTCCTGCTGACCCGCCTCGCCCCTACTGGCACGATCATGGATCTCGATCTGCTGGACGGCGAGCGCTATGTTCTCGGTGCTCGCAATTCCGGCGCCGAGCAGACTGGTCGCTTTATTCTCGAGACACTGGGCATCGACTATGAGAGCAAGATGAACCTCGCCTACATGGGTTATGGTCCGACTACCAACGCCCTGCAGGATGGCAATATCGTCGGCATGAATATTCCGGCAGGCGCTCCCGTGAGCTCGATCACCCAGGCCTATGCCCTGCTCGGCGATCGCATGACGATTCTGGGTTGGACCCAGGAAACCCTGGACAGGCTCAATTCCAAGTATCCGCTGTGGGACTGGTATGACTTCCCGCCAGGCACCTATCCGAACCAGGACCAGTTGATTCGCACAATCGGATCGCCCAACGTGCTGGTCACACGCGATGATATTCCCGAAGACGTCGTCTACGAAATAACAAAAGTAATATGGGAAAACCTGGCCACACTGCAGGAAATTCACGGCGCAACCAAGGACATGCGTCTGGAAATCGCCATTCAGGGGCTTGGCGCCCCCTTGCACGCCGGCGCGCTGCGCTACTACCGGGAAGTGGGTTTGCCGATCCCCGATCGACTCATTCTTGACGAACCGCAGCACGTATCTCCGACCGATGAAGAACAACAATAGGCGCTAAGCAATGAAGTCACAATCCCTGCGATGGGGCGCGTTCTTTTTTGCGCTCTTTCATATCTACTGCAACGTATTCGCCAGCATTTCCGAGTTGTGGCTGGCGGCGATTCACTTCGGCGGTTTCTGTGCAATCTGTGCCCTGATGGCGAATGAATCGAGCACGCTGTCGCGCAAGCAATTGCAGTATTGGATCAACGTCGCCCTCGCCATCGCCGCCGTCACCACCACCGGCTATCTGATTCTGATGGAGAATTCGCTCTACGCCCGCGAGACCGAATATATTCTGAGCGACTATGCTTTTTCACTCGTCGCTATCGCACTCGCTATCGAATTCACGCGGCGTACGACCGGCTGGTTCATGCCAATCCTGATTCTGGTCAGCTTGTCCTACATCCTGTTCCTAGGTCGGTACATCAGCGGTGTGTTCGCATTTCCCGGGCTCAGCCTCGAGACGGTAATGTATCGCAGCTACTTCACCAGTGAGGGCATGTTCGGACTGACGGCCGAAATCTCCTCAACCTTCGTCTTCATGTTCATCATCTTTGGCTCGTTCCTGCTGCGCTCCGGTGCCGGCGATTTCATCGTGCGACTGTCGGCGTGCCTCGCCGGGCGATATACCGGTGGCGCGGGACTCGTCGCCGTGGTCGGTTCCGGTCTGATGGGCTCAGTATCGGGTTCTGCCGTCGCCAACACCGTCTCGACCGGCGTCATTACGATTCCGATGATGAAGAAATCCGGCTTCGATCCTCAATTCTCTGCTGGCGTCGTGGCCGCCGCGTCTACTGGCGGGGCACTCATGCCTCCGGTCATGGGTGCCGGCGCCTTCGTGCTCGCGAGCTACACCCAGATTCCCTATCTGACCATCATTGCCGCCTCGACGCTGCCGGCGATCCTGTATTTCCTCACGGTGTCCTATTTCGTGCGCATCGAGGCGAAGCGACTGGGCCTGACACCGGACAATATCGATTCCAGCGAACGGGTGAAGACTGTATTGAAAGAAGGCTGGCACTTCATCATCCCGATGGTGGTGCTTGTCGGCTTCCTCGTCGCCGGCTGGACGCCGACCACCTCGGCCGCCTTCGCAATCATCAGTGTGATTGCCGCTTCCTGGATATCCCCGAACCCGATGAAACTGAAAGACATCTTTGATGCCGTCGTCGATGGCGTGCAGACCATGGTGTCCACTGCCTTGTTACTCGTTGCCGTCGGCATCATCATCAATGTGGTGACCACGACCGGTGTCGGCAATGCGTTTTCGCTGATGATCGTCGAATGGGCGCAAGGCAACCTGCTCGTCACCCTGATCCTCGTCGCGCTGGCCTCGCTCGTACTCGGGATGGGGCTGCCAGTGACCGCGTCCTATATCGTACTCGCCACGCTGTCGGCGCCGCTGCTCTATGATCTGATCAGTCAGTCTGCCCTGCTCGTCGCGCTGCAGGGTGATGACCTGCCTGGCAATGTAGCGGCGACCATCGGTCTGTTCGGTGGCGATGCCCTGACGGCCCTGCAACAGATGCCACTGGAGATGAAACAGTTAATCCGTCAGGAGATGCTCGATCCTACGCTGCTGTCCGGCATGCTGCTCAGCTCACATCTGATTATTTTCTGGTTGTCCCAGGACAGTAATGTCACGCCGCCAGTCTGTCTCGCTTCCTTCGCCGCCGCCGGTATCGCCGGGACTCCACCGATGTCGACCGGATTGACGAGTTGGAAAGTGGCGAAGGGACTCTATCTGGTGCCGATTCTGTTTGCCTATTCGCCGTTGATATCCGGAGGCTGGCATGAACGCATCGAAGTCTTCCTCTGGTCCTGCTTCGGCCTGTATGCGATGGCTGGCGTGCTACAATGGCACCTCGAAGACAAACTCAATGCGATTACCGCGGCTCTGTTGCTCGTCAGTGCGGCGCTGTTAATGTGGACCCCGTTTCCGATTTACTACCACTTCGTAGGCGCTGCCATACTGATTGCGGTTGTGATCAAGCAGAATCGGGATCGCAATCAACGCAGCATTCCGGCGAGCTAGTTGTGACCCGGTAAGTCCGGCTCCGCAGCCGCATGGCGATGACTGTGAAGTGTTACCGCGCAATGCCCTTTGGTTTTTGTCTTGTTATTAACAACCTGTTTCAAAAATCCTGTTGCAAAATCCCTCTGGCGCATACCCTAGAGCCCATTGCCAGATTCCAATAGCTTATTGCGAAAATTTTACAGAGAGACACATGACTGATTATCACGCCCGCCAGATGCACCTCATCAATCGACCCGCCGGCCTGCCCACACACGCGGATTTCGCACTCGTAGAAACCGTTTTGGCACCGCCGACCGACGGCGAAGTGCTGGTACGGAATCATTTCATGTCGGTGGATCCGTATATGCGTGGCCGCATGCGTGCCATCGGCGTATATGCCGAACCTTATGCGCTGAACAAGCCGATGTACGGCGGCGCCATCGGCGAAGTTGTCGAATCAAAAGCGGCGGGCTTTGCGCCCGGCGACATCGTTCTTAATCAGGGCGCCTGGCAGGACAAGCTGGTAGCGAAGGCCGCGAGCCTGACCAAATTGGAGCCATTCGATCCGGACCGGCTGTCACTCTACCTGGGCACACTCGGCATGCCCGGGTTTACTGCCTACGTGGGCTTGTTGCGATTCGGCGAACCCAAGCCTGGAGAGACGGTGTTTGTCTCCGCCGCCTCTGGCGCGGTAGGTGCCAACGTCTGCCAGATTGCCAAGCTGAAAGGCTGCCGCGTCGTCGGCAGCGTTGGCAGCGATGCAAAGGCCCGCTGGCTGCTGGAGGAATGTGGCGTCGATGCGGTGATCAACTACAAGACGTGTGGCGATCTCACCGCTGCGCTGGCCGCGGCAGCCCCCGATGGCATCGATATGTACTTCGAGAATGTCGGAGGCGAACATTTACAGGCGGCGCTTTCGGTGATGAATCCGTTCGGGCGCATCGCCGCTTGCGGCATGATTGCCAGTTACAACAACGCCGAACCAGCGCCTGGTCCCAACAATCTGATGCTCATCGTCGGCAAAAAGATCCGCATCAACGGCTTCATCGTATGGGATCATTCCGACCTGCGTCCGGCTTTTCTCGCTGACATGACAGCCTGGATTCAGGACGGCAAGATCGTCTCGCGCGAAACCATCGTCGATGGACTGGAAAATTCGGTTGATGCGTTTCTCGGTTTGTTCACCGGCGACAATTTCGGCAAGATGGTCGTCAAGATTTAGGAGACTCTGGCGGCCTTCGCCAGCTATCCCACGTGTTCATACCCTCACTACTCATCTTCACCGGTTTTGTGATGCTGTGCTTCGGCGCGGAGCTGCTCGTCAGTGGTAGCAGCCGTCTCGCCCTGCGGCTCGGTATCGCTCCGCTCGTCATCGGTCTTACGATCGTCGCCTTCGGCACGAGTGCCCCGGAACTCGCTGTCAGCATCGAGGCGGCGAGCAATGGCCAGAGCGCGCTCGCGCTGGGTAATGTGGTGGGATCGAACATCGCCAACATCGGCTTGATCCTCGGTATTACCGCCCTGATTCACCCAATCAAGATTGAAACGCAGCTCGTGAAGAAGCAAATTCCTATGCTGATCGCCAGCTCCCTGCTGCTGTGATTGCTGGTGGTCGATGGCAGCATCGGCCGACTCGACGGCCTGCTGCTGTGTGCGGGACTGCTTGTGTACTTGCTCTACAGCTATCGCCACGCAGGAACCGAACCCGCCGAACTCGACCTGGAGCTGGAGCTGCCCACCCCGACCATCAACGCCAGCCGTAACCCGAATGCCACCCTGCTGAATACCGCCTTCGTGGCAATCGGTCTGGTCTTACTGGTGGCGGGCAGCCATCTGTTTGTGGAGAACGCCATCTCGTTGGCGCGGCTGCTCGGCGTGAGCGAGGCGGTCGTTGGGCTGACCCTGGTCGCAATCGGCACCAGTATTCCGGAACTGGCAACTTCGGTTGTCGCCGCCGTGCGCCGGCAACCGGACATCGCCGTGGGCAATGTCATCGGCTCCAACTTGTTTAACATCTTTGCCATTCTCGGCGTCACAAACCTGATCAGCGTTATCTCAGCCGACGACATCGATGTCGTGGACCTCGCAGTGATGAGTCTGTTCGCGTGCGTCTTGCTACCCCTGTCGTGGTCGAAACTCACCCTCAGCCGTCTGGAAGGCCTGTTTCTTTTGGCCTGCTATGCGTCCTACATGGCTTATGTCGTGATACGGCACTAGTGATGGCGACTCATTCGCCCCGGGGTACCTTGGCGAGATAGCTGTCCAGTGCATTGGCAAACCGTCGTTTTTCGGGTTCACCCAAGGGCGGCGGACCTCCGCCATGGATACCACTGCTGCGCAGGGTATCCATGAAATCCCGCATTGTCAGCTTGGCCTTGATCGTACTGGCCGTGAATTGTTCACCGCGTGGACTTAGCGCCAGACCGCCCTTGGTCAGCACCTCATCAGCAAGCGGGATATCGCTCGTAATAACGAGATCGCCCGGTTGCAGTCGCGCGACAATCTCGTTATCAGCAACATCAAATCCCTGGCGGACCTGGATCATGCGGATATTGGGCAGAGCAGGAATGGCGACTGGCTGGTTCGCCAGCAGATACAGATTGATGCCCGTGCGTTCGGCGGCCCGAAACACGATCTGTTTGATCGTGTTCGGACAGGCATCGGCGTCGATCCACAATGAGGCTTTGAGTGGGGAGGTTGTCATGTCAGGATTCGGCGTCAGGGTATTGTTGCGCGATCTTACACGTGACCTTGCGTCTGCTGGTGCACCCGGCGACGGCGTGCCAAATATTTCACGCATTTGCCGCAGCCAAAGAGCGCACCGTCCAGCGCCAAGGTCAGGATAACGGCCAGCGCGAGCCCCCATTCTACACTCAGCAGGTTCAGCGGCACGGTGTAATTGTACTGCGAGAGTGTCTCATCGAACATCTCGGCATCCGCTGATACCGAAATATGCAAGGCGACTCGCGGCAAGGTTTGTTGCATCGCTGCCTGTTCCGCGGAGAGGCGCTGATATCGGTTCACGATCTGCTGCACGCTGTCGGCATCGCGTTCAAATACCGCATCCCGGCTACCGGCATAGTAGGCCACGAGCCGTTGCAGATCACCTTCGAAGAGCGCATCAGCCGTGCGTTGAAAGCCGGCGATGTTCTGACTGACTTCGCGAAAATGGGCGTCGACTCGCTGCTGGTATTGCAACACGAAACTCGGCACCTGAATCCCGAGCAACAGCACCGCGGCGAAGATCACAAGTCGGCTGTAGGAAAGCAGTAAAGACACAAAACCGAATTTCATGAGATTACCTGTAAGCAGAATGCCCTGCGCCGCAGCCCGGCAAGCGCCTGCTAGCCATCCGACAACAGCTCGCGCAGATCGCTGATGGCTGCATTCGCCCGCGAGATGTAATTTGCCATCGTCAGCGAATGATTGGCAAACACACCGAATCCCGAACCATTGAGAATAATCGGGAAAAATACGGTGCGCTGGCTGTATTCCAGATCACGAATGATCTGGCGCAGGCTCGCATTCGCATTCTTGTCATCGAGCACTTGCTTGAAATCGATCTCGACGGCACGCAGGAAATGGATCAACGCCCAGGTGGCACCGCGAGCTTCGTAAAAATTGTCATCGATCTGGCTCCACGGCGTCTTCACCGACAACTCCTGTTGCGCCGGCGT
This sequence comes from Pseudomonadales bacterium, assembly GCA_023257655.1. Taxonomy (GTDB): domain Bacteria; phylum Pseudomonadota; class Gammaproteobacteria; order Pseudomonadales; family Pseudohongiellaceae; genus UBA9145. The sequence continues at coordinate 6,814 of JALRBQ010000049.1, read as the reverse complement.
CGATTGAGCGGCTCCGGTTTCTCCTGCGGTGTCAGTATTTACCCGTTGCTGCCGGACACTGGCGCTGAGTCGCTGCGACAGACTGCCGAGCCGGGATTCCACATTCAGCAGCCAGGCCGCGAGATTGTCGGCACGTGCATAAAACTGGGCATTCGTGATGGACGGATCGGCGATGCGCGTGAAATAGGAATCCAGTCGATTGATCGCGATTCGGTATTCACTCTCAGTCGCTGGAAATAACCAGCTATTATTGTCGAAGTTGAACTGCGGTTCGGTAACGATCAAATCGGGATCCTCGACCGATTGCGACTGTGAGCGACTGAACGTTTCGCGGAACGCCCGCGCTAGGTCACGCACCTGCACCAATACTCCGAATTCCCAGTTCGGACCGTTATCGAGATACAGCCCTGGCGGCATGATGTCGTTGCTGAGGTAACCGCCCGGCTTCTTCAGCAGGGTCTCCGACACCTCCAACAAGGCGGCCGTGGTAGCACTGCCCACCACATAGCTATGGCCCTTGGCCTGGAGCCGGGCATTCATGTTCTGGCTTACTGAAAACTGGGCCGGCTCGCGGCTCCAGTAAATGCCCAACCCGAGAATGAACAGCACGAGCAGAGCGAGACAAGCGAGAACGACGCGGCGAGGAGCAGTGCCACCGCTTGCGGTGACACCGGGAAGCACTTCGGATTCGGTCTTCTTACTGAACGGCAACCATTTCATAACGGTTATCCTGGGAAAATCAGTTGCGGGGCATGCGCAGACGAACGGTGGTTCGACTTGCCAGCTCAATATTACCACGCAGACGATAGCCATCAACGGCGTCGCGCATCACGGAAAAGATCCAGCGCGCCAGGTCATCGTTCGGCGCCGTGATGAGAAACGTCGCTGAATGTGCGCGGGCCTGTTCGGCAATTTCGATCAGCCGTTGTTGGGCAAGCTCGCTGCGCTGTGACAATTCGCGCGGGTCAAGGTCGAAAAACAAATCGCCTGAATTCATCTCTGCCTGCAAGGTCAGCCAGGCCGCGGCAATATCCGGGTGCTCAGGATCGACGAAGCGGGCATTCTCGAGCAGTGTGGCGGCTTCCGCGAACAATCCCCGACGGCTCGCCTGCAGGGATAACTCGAGATAGCGGGCGACGATGTCACGCAGACCTTGCAGCGCAATCTCATTGTCGGGATCGTAGGCCAGCGCGCGCTGAAACCGCGCATAGGCGCTGTCATCTATTGGCGTGAGCAAACGATCGGCGTCGAGTGCCTGCAGGCCTTCAAACAGGATATCAGCGAGCAGTTGCCGCTGATCATTCAGCGCGCCGACACCGGAGACAACTTCCGGTTCCGACAACACGCTAATGCGTAACACTTCTGCATCCCCGTCAGACCGGGCACGGTCTTCGTCTCCCTCGGTAGCGGGTGTTGGCATCTGACAACTGGTGATCAGGCATGCCAGACCCGTGATTGTCAGTAGTCTGCGATTCACTGCGCCAGCCCTGCGTGTTCCTAATTGAGTAGTTCCGAAAATGGGATGAAATCCAGACTATCGCCTATGGCGACGGAAGTATAGGGAGGAATTATGGCAAGGCCGGACGCGGCACTCAAGGAAGACCCCACGCCGGAGCTCTGGTTGTCTATCGCCTGCAACACACGAGTCCCGTCTGCCTCAGTCTCTAATACAACCCGCAAGTATTCCTGACGCTCACCGGTTGCTGGCAAGGCAAAGCGCGCGGGCACCCGAAAGGTGTCGGGTCGCACCTGCCGACACCCCGACAACGTCAGCAAGCAGGGACGCACAACGAGACAGAAGGTCACGAAGGCCGACACCGGATTGCCAGGCAAACCGAAGAAATGACTGTGCTGCAGCCTGCCGTAGGCGAGGGGCTTGCCGGGTTTGATCGCGAGCTTCCAGAGTTCAAGCGAACCCAGAGCTTGCAGCGCGTCTCGGACGTGATCTTCCTCACCGACAGACACGCCGCCGGTACTGATGATGCAATCGGCGGTTGCCGCGGCAGCGCTGAGAGTAGAGCGTGTCTGTGCCGCATTATCGGCGACGACGCCGAGATCAATCACCTCGCAATTCAGGTCGTTGAGGAGCGCCTGCAAGCTGGCGAAATTGGAATTGTAGATTTGCCCGGGCAGAAGGGCTGTGCCCGGTTGGACCAGTTCATCTCCCGTGGTGAGGAGCGCCACGCGCAGTCGGCGAGTGACCTGTACTCGCTCGAGGCCGACCGAAGCCAAGGTACCGAGATCCTGGGCACGCAGTCGATGGCCTGCCTGCAACAATTTCGCCCCGGCGCGCACGTCTTCGCCACAGTCGCGCACATTCTCGCCTCGCGCGGGTGCCTGCAACACCGTCACGGACTGCGCGCTGGCCTCACAGTTCTCCTGCATAACCACGGCATCGGCATTTTCCGGAATCGGTGCCCCGGTAAAGATTCGTGCCGCCGTTCCTTCAGTCAGTGCGGATCCAGGATGTCCCGCCGGGATGCGTTGACTGATGGCGAGCGTAACCGGAACCTGTTGCACGTCGGCGGATCGCACGGCAAATCCATCCATAGCACTTGTATTATGGGATGGGACATTGATGGAAGCAATGCAAGATTCAGAAAGCACGCGACCACGGCTGACAGCGAGGGGCAGAGACTCGGTTTCGGTCACAACGCGCATCGCCGCCAGCAATTGCTTGAGCGCCGCGTCGATCGGAGTGAGCCCGCTGGCGGGAGTCTGCTTCATGCCGGCGCTGATGCCGCATTGGTTGTGGTCACATTCTTGTCGACAGCTTCGGGTGCAGGCCGGGGGCGATCGCCATAGAGCGTCTTGATCGCTTCCTGCAAGTCTCCGTGCCAGGATTTCTGCTTGATCGCGAATGTGTCGAAAATTTTCTTGCTGGACAGTGTGGCGTTACGCAATTCCGGTGCGACGGCTTCATGTTCCGTGAATCTCACGCTGTCGAGCAGCTGGTAGATTTCCTCGTCATGATTGGCGGCGTACTTTAGCGTCTGCTCGGCCAGCTCCTTCTCGCGTTTCGTGCCCAGGCCGCTGTAGTGATAGGTGCCCCAGGCATTCGCGTCACAGTCGACCTGGAGACAGATCGCCATGATGGCGCTGGCCATGTCCTCCGTGGGAGTGGGACTGACATGCCGTCGCACAACATCGATCTGCCCATGGTGTTTCTTGGCAGCGCGGATCCAGGATTTGATCAGCCCCTTCTTGAATTTTCCAAACAACCAGCCGGAACGTACGATAATGTGCTTTTCCCAGGCACGCACTGCATTCTCGCCCTCCAGGGAGGCCCGGCCATACACGCCCAGGGGTCGCGGCTCATCATTCTCGTTATAGCCGAGTCGCTTCTCGCCATCGAACACATAGCTGTTAGACAAATGCAGAAGGGGAATGCCTTGCTGCGCGCAGACTTGGCTGAGAGCAGTGGGCAGTTCGGCATTGATGCGATTGCAGCGCGCGTAAGCGGTCTCCGCACGACGCAGGGCGCTGTGGTTACTCGAGATAAAATCGGTAAGATTGACCAGCTGCGTGGGAGCACTCTCTGCGATCAGCCTGGCCATCGCCGCCGGATCTTTCAGATCGAAATGCTTGTCGGCAGGCGCATGGAAACGAATCTTACGCTTGCGCAGGATTTCGGTCAGACTCTTGCCTGTGGGACTGTTCGCCCCGACCACAAGTAACTTCACACCAGAGATTTCCCGTTGGTTTTCAACAACAACCTAGAAGTTTGACCAAACCCGGGGTGAAGTCAAGCGCGCTCCGGACTGGCGGCGGGCGGACTGCGCAGGGGAAACAATAAGGCTGACAACCACCTAGAAGGGAATGTCGTCGTCGAAGTTGTCAAAGTTCGCCGGCGCGGAAGGGGGCGGTGCCGAACGCGATGACGAGGACGGCGCAGATTCCCGGCCACCACCGAAGGAGCTGTCTCCGGCGCCCATGCTGCCACGGGAGTCCAACATCTGCATTTCATTGGCGACGATCTCGGTGGTATAGCGCTTGACGCCGTCCTGTTCCCAAGAACGGGTTTGCAGGCGGCCCTCGATGTAGAGCTTGCTGCCCTTCTTCACGTACTGCTCGACAATCTCGGCGAGCCGGTTGAAAAAGATGACGCGATGCCATTCGGTTTTTTCCTGTTGCTCGCCGGTGTTCTTGTCTTTCCAGGTCTCACTCGTCGCGAGAGACACATTGGCAACGGCGTTGCCATTCGGCATGTAGCGCACTTCGGGATCATTACCCAGATTGCCAACCAGAATTACCTTGTTTACACCACGACTCGCCACACTCGCCTCCGAAACTGATCCAGACCCATCGAGGGACTAAGTCTATACCATGCTCGCCAGCATGAGAAATTTTCCGCCGAAATATCCGGTCGCCCTTCCCCTGTAACCGGAATCCCCTCATCGACAGGAATTTCTGCAGGGAGTCTTTGCCCGCTGACCGCGAAAGGAAGATAATGTCCGGTTTCGCCTACTGACTCACAGGGAAACGAGACATGGACAAGATTGTTGTACGCGGTGCCCGCACCCATAATCTGAAAAACATCAATGTCACGATTCCCAGAGACAAACTCGTCGTGATCACGGGCCTATCCGGGTCCGGCAAGTCTTCACTGGCGTTTGACACCCTCTACGCGGAAGGCCAGCGGCGCTATGTGGAATCGCTGTCCACCTATGCCCGCCAGTTCCTGTCGATGATGGAGAAGCCGGACATCGATCACATCGAGGGTCTGTCACCGGCCATCTCGATCGAACAGAAGTCCACCTCCCACAATCCCCGTTCAACCGTCGGGACCATCACCGAAATCTACGACTACCTGCGCTTGCTGTTCGCCCGGGTGGGTGAGCCCCACTGCCCGACCCACAACATCAAACTCGAGGCGCAGACCGTGAGCCAGATGGTCGACAAGGTCATGGCCCTGCCGGCTGACACCCGCATCATGGTACTGGCGCCGATCGTGCGCGAACGCAAGGGCGAACACCTGCATGTATTCAATGAGTTACGCAGCGGTGGTTTCATCCGGGCGCGCATTAACGGGCTCGTATGTGAACTGGACTATCCGCCGGAGCTGGAGAAAAACAAGAAGCATTCCATCGACGTCGTCATCGACCGCCTCAAGATCAAGCCCGGTCTCGAGCAGCGCCTTGCCGAGAGCTTCGAGACGGCAATCCAGCTGGCCGATGGCCTCGCCGTCGTCAGCACCATGGACAGCAAGGACAAATCCGAAGACCTCGTGTTCTCTTCCCTCTTCGCCTGCCCCTTGTGTGGCCACAGCATTTCGGAACTGGAGCCGCGCCTGTTCTCGTTCAACAACCCCGCCGGTGCCTGCACCAGCTGTGACGGACTTGGGCTGAAACAGTTCTTCGACGAGTCCCGCATCGTCACTGACACCTCGCTGGCGCTGGCTGAAGGCGCCATTCGTGGCTGGGATCGCCGCAATATCTACTATTTCCAGATGCTGACCTCCCTCGCTGACCACTACGGGTTCTCCGTGGATGTGCCCTTCAAGAATCTGTCGGTAAAGCACCGACAGATCATCCTTCACGGCAGCGGCAAGGAAGCGATCGAGTTCAAATACGTCAACGATCGCGGGGCGACCTACACGCGCAGCTATCCGTTCGAGGGCATCCTGCCGAACATGGATCGGCGCTACAAGGAAACCGAATCGACGATGGTGCGGGAAGAGCTGGCGAAGTACCTCAGCTCCCAGCCTTGTCCGGATTGCGAAGGCACGCGCCTGAAGCAGGACGCACGCCACGTGACCATCAAGGGTCTCAACCTGCCCGCCATTACCGGCATGACCGTGGCCCAATCCGCCGACTATTTCACGACGCTTAAACTCGCCGGCAAGAGCGCGAAGATTGCCGAAAAAATTCTCAAGGAATTGCAGGATCGGCTGAAGTTCCTGGTCGATGTAGGGCTCAATTACCTTACGTTGAACCGCAGTGCCGACACGCTGTCCGGGGGAGAGGCTCAGCGCATCCGACTGGCCAGCCAGATCGGCGCCGGCCTCGTGGGTGTGATGTACATCCTCGATGAGCCTTCCATCGGCCTGCACCAGCGCGATAACGAACGCTTGCTGAATACCCTGTTCCACTTGCGTGATCTCGGTAATACCGTGATCGTCGTCGAACACGACGAGGAGGCGATTCGCAGCGCCGACCATATCATCGATATCGGCCCCGGCGCCGGCGTCCACGGCGGCGAGATCGTGGCCGAGGGACCACTGAAACAGATTATCGCGGCGAAGAAGTCGCTCACCGGCCGTTTCCTCTCTGGCGCCGAGACCATTGCTGTACCCGCACAACGCAACAAGGTGAATGCCAAGCAATTACTGCAACTCAAAGGCGCGAGTGGCAATAACCTGCAGAAAGTCTCCCTGACAATCCCCATAGGCCTGTTCACCTGCATAACAGGTGTTTCAGGGTCGGGCAAGTCGACACTCATCAATAACACGTTGTATCCGATTACCGCCGCGAAGCTGAATGGGGCAACCACGCTGACCCCCGCCCCGTATGAAGAACTGGAAGGACTGAAACACCTGGACAAGGTCGTGGACATCGATCAGAGCCCGATCGGCCGCACGCCCCGTTCAAATCCGGCCACCTATACCGGCATCTTCACGCCCGTGCGCGAATTGTTCGCTGGCACCCAGGAGGCACGCAGCCGCGGCTACAAGCCCGGCCGCTTCAGTTTCAACGTCAAGGGCGGTCGCTGTGAGAAATGCCAAGGCGACGGCGTGCTCAAGATCGAAATGAATTTCCTGCCGCCCGTCTATGTCACGTGCGAAGCGTGCAACGGCCGCCGTTACAACCGCGAG
>JALRBQ010000012.1 GCA_023257655.1 Pseudomonadales bacterium | reverse complement strand
CCGTGATGTCTCTGGTGAGGGCGTGCAACAGGCCCTGCTGAAACTGATCGAGGGCACTGTTGCCTCCGTGCCTCCGCAGGGCGGGCGCAAGCATCCTCAGCAGGAGTTTCTGCAGGTAGATACCTCCAACATTCTGTTTATCTGTGGGGGAGCCTTCGCGGGCCTCGATCGCATAATTCGTGACCGCAGTGAGAAGAGTGGCATTGGTTTCTCCGCGGAAGTCCGAAGCAAGGACAGCGATCTCAGAGTCGGTGAAACCCTGCGCAATGTCGAACCGGAAGATCTGGTGAAATACGGTCTTATTCCCGAATTCGTGGGCCGCCTGCCCATGATCGCGACTCTGGATGAACTCGATCTGGACGCATTGGTGCGAATCATCAAGGAACCCAAGAACTCACTCACGAAGCAGTATGCCAAGCTGTTCGAAATGGAAGGAGTCGAGATTCAGTTCCGGGAGGACGCACTGCAGGCGATCGCACGCAAGGCCAAGGAGCGCAAGACTGGTGCTCGCGGCCTGCGTTCCATCATGGAATCGGTTTTGCTTGAAACCATGTACCGAATTCCGTCTCTGGACAACGTGAGCAAGGTCATTATTGACGCCGCCGTAATCGAAGGCGAATCCGAACCATTGTTGATGTACGAGAACATCGAGCAGCCGAGCAAGTCAGCAATTGACGAATAATCGGTAGTTGTCGCTTGATATTCGCGGGTTTGGCTCCATCTGTTGATAAGACGGGCAGTTGCCCGATTTTTCGTTCCTTCTGATATCAAGAGTAGTCTATGAGCGTTACGACGGACGTTTCGAATAATTCCAGCTATCCGCTTCTGCCTCTGCGCGATGTCGTGGTGTACCCACAGATCGTGCAGCCTTTGTTTGTCGGTCGACCCAAGTCGATCAAGGCTCTCGAAGTGGCCATGGCCAGTGATAAGCAGGTGCTGTTGGTCGCTCAGAAAAACGCATCGGAAGATGAGCCTGGCATCGATGATTTGTTCGAGATCGGGACAATAGCCACGATTTTACAACTGATTCGCCTTCCCGATGGCACCGTTAAGGTGTTGGTGGAAGGACTCACGCGAGCCCGCATTCTCAACGTCAGCTTCGGGGCTGATCATTTCAGAGCTGACACGGCCCTGCTTACCTCTGAAGTCTTATCAGACAAGGAGGCTGCGCTGCTGATCCGTTCCTTACTGTCCCAATTTGACCAGTATGTCCAGTTGAGCAAGAAGATTCCCCCCGAAGTGATGACTTCTATCTCCAGCATTGATGAGCCGGGTCGCTTGGTCGACACGATTGCCTCACATATGACGCTGCAGTTGCAGGAGAAGCAAAATCTATTGGAATTGGCTGGGCTGCAGGCGCGCATCGAACATCTGATGGCCTTGATTGAGGCAGAGATCGACCTGTTTCAGGTTGAAAAACGGATCCGCGGGCGGGTCAAGAAGCAGATGGAGAAGAGTCAGCGCGAGTATTATCTGAATGAGCAGATGAAAGCCATTCAGAAAGAAATGGGCGAGCTCGATGATGTCCCCAATGAGGCAGAAGAATTGAAGCAGCGCATCGATGATGCGGGAATGCCCAAGGAAGCGAAAGACAAGGCTTTGTCGGAATTAAATAAGCTGAAGATGATGTCGCCCATGTCATCCGAAGCCTCAGTTGTGCGCACCTATCTGGACTGGATGGTGAACATTCCCTGGAAGAAACGCAGCAAGGTCCGTCTCGATCTGGCCCAGGCGGAGGCGATTCTGGAGAGCGACCATTACGGCCTCAAGGAAGTTAAGGAGCGGATACTCGAATATCTGGCGGTGCAAAAACGCGTCAAGAAGCTCAAGGGTCCGATTCTGTGTCTGGTAGGCCCTCCTGGTGTGGGCAAGACTTCACTGGGCGAGTCCATAGCGCGTGCCACCAACCGCAAATTCGTCCGTATGGCTCTGGGCGGAGTACGAGATGAGGCAGAAATCCGTGGTCATCGTCGCACCTATATAGGTTCGCTGCCGGGCAAACTGCTGCAGAAACTCTCCAAAATCGGCGTCAAGAATCCGCTGTTCCTGCTCGATGAGATCGACAAGATGGGCATGGACAACCGTGGAGATCCAGCCTCCGCCCTGCTTGAGGTGTTGGACCCGGAGCAAAATAACAGTTTTAACGACCACTATCTGGAAGTCGATTACGACCTGTCCGAGGTCATGTTCGTCTGTACTTCCAACAGTATGAATATTCCTGAGCCGCTGCTTGATCGTATGGAAGTGATTCGCATCCCGGGTTATACCGAAGATGAGAAGGTCAACATCGCCCAGCGCTATCTGATTCCCAAGCAGATGAAAAATAACGGAGTTTCACCCAAGGAGCTGGTTTTTGAGGAGGCCCCAATCAGAGATCTCATTCGCTATTACACCCGTGAGTCCGGTGTCCGTGGCCTGGAGCGGGATATCGCGAAAATTTGCCGTAAAGTCGTCAAGGAGAATTCTCTGAAGAATACCCAGACTCCCGTTGTTCTCACCTCCGACAAGTTGGAACACTATTCCGGTGTGCGGAAATATGACTATGGCAAAGCCGAACTGGAGAACAAGATTGGTCAGGTTAATGGTCTGGCCTGGACCAGTGTGGGAGGTGAATTACTTACGATCGAAGCTATCGCGGTCGAAGGTAAGGGCAAGACGATCAAGACAGGGTCACTGGGTGACGTCATGCAGGAGTCGATCCAGGCCGCCTTGACGGTCGTGCGCAGTCGAGCCAATTCCCTGGGTCTGGACACCAATTTCCATGAGAAGTTTGACCTGCATATTCACGTTCCTGAAGGGGCAACGCCTAAAGATGGACCCAGTGCCGGTGTTGGTATGTGTACAGCGCTGGTGTCGGTATTGACGTCTATTCCAGTGCGTGCCGATGTCGCGATGACAGGTGAGATTACCTTGCGTGGCCAGGTATTGCGCATCGGTGGACTAAAGGAAAAATTATTGGCTGCGCATCGTGGCAATATCAAGACAGTTATAATTCCGGCAGATAATGAAAGGGATCTTGCTGAAATTCCCGACAACATCAAAGCTGATTTGAAGATTGTTCCAGTGCGATGGATTGATCAAGTTTTGGAACACGCGCTGCAGTTTCTGCCAACTCCGGTGAGTGTGGAAAAAGCACCTCAGCAAGAAAAAGAAGTGAAGCAAGAGGATATCGATAAAAGTAGTGATGAGAAGCACATAAATACCCATTGAAGCCGCGTGTTTTCTGTTGACAGCGCTTTCTAGCAATTGGTATAAAGACTCGGTCTTACGTGCGGGATTCGTGTTTTTTGGGTTTAAAACATCTCATCCAGATCCTAATAATCAAGCATTAACCCGTCGTTTAACTTGAATAATTATTAGCTGGTCATCGTCAAAAAAACTCAACTGAAATTTATAAAAAGGGGATAACGTGAATAAATCAGAATTAATAGATGCTGTTGCAGAAAGTGCTGACCTGCCAAAAGCCGCTGCAGGTCGAGCCATCGATGCGATGATTGATGCTATCACTGGCTCTTTGAAGAAAGATGATCCAGTGGTGTTAGTAGGTTTTGGTACATTTGCTACAAAAAATCGAGCTGCGCGCATCGGTCGTAATCCCCAAACAGGTGCTCCAATTCAGATCAAGGCAGCACGTGTACCGAGCTTCAAAGCCGGTAAGGCACTGAAGGACTCCGTCAACGAATAATCACTGACGAGTTCAGATCAGCCGGTGCATGTCCTCAGATATGTATGACAAACATCAGGCTGAATGCAACTAAATAGTAGGTTGAGCGCGTTGCGCGAAGTCAGCGGAAGACGCAACGAATGAGAACCGAGAAACGAGGGCGCATCATACTGATGCGCCTTTTTAGTTTTAAAGTCGACAATCCTGAGTCGAAAAATTTCTAAAATTCAGGGCGAGTTAGGAACATCTATGCTGCAAGACATTCGAGACAATTCACAAGGGGTGGTCGCCAAGGTCATTATCGGACTGATCATCGCCATGTTCGCGCTGTTTGGCGTTGAATCCATTTTGGGCGGCTTCATCAAAACGCCACCCATCGCCGAAGTTAATGGTGAAGATATCAGCGAGGCGCAGCTACAGGCCGGCACGCAGAATCTGTTGAATTCCATTGGTGGCAATATTGGCTCGCTGGATCAGAATTTGCTGCAGCAGATCGCGCTGAACCAGATTATCGAAGAGACGATTCTGAGACAGCTTGCTCATGATGAAACGATGCTGATCTCCAGTGATCGCATCGATCGCACGATCATCGAAAGTCCCCAATTCCAGATTAATGGTGTTTTCGACCCCGATCTTGCTATCAGAACGATGGCCAGCCAGGGATATAGTGTGCCGATTTATCGGGAGAGTCTGCGCCAGCAGATGGAGCTCTCGCAGGTGGCCAGTGCCTATACCCGGTCGAATTTCGTCACCGATTCGGAATTACAACGCATCGCTGAATTGACCGCTCAATCCCGGGAATTGCGTTATATCTCCATCACCTTGGGCACTCGCACACTGGGAACTCCCATCAGCGATGCCGATATCCAAACCTATTACAACGATCATCAGGCAGATTTCACTGTCGAGGAGAGCGTTGTCGCGAAGTATGTGCTGCTGGATCAAGCGGTCCTGGCTGAAGAGATTGATGTCGATGCGGCCGCTATCGAAGCGCAGTACGAAGTGGAACGGGCTGCCTTCGAAGGATCCGCTGAAAAAAGAGCTTCCCACATCCTGTTCGAGGTGGGTTCGGACCTGACAGAGGCCCAGGCGATGGCTGCTGCGACCGCAGCTCGTGAGCGCCTGGATAACGGTGAGGACTTCGGTGCGCTGGCTCTGGAACTTTCCAGCGATGTGGTTTCAGCCGAAGAAGGTGGCGATATCGGCTATTCAGACGGTAGCGCTTTCCCGCAGCCTATTGAGGATGCGCTTGAGATAATGTCTGTCGGCGAGATCAGCCAGCCGATAGTCACTGAATTCGGTGTGCATCTGGTCAAACTGACCGAAGCCGCCGAGGCCGAATTTCAGTCGCTGGCAGAGGTATCTGAACGCATTGAGCGGGATTTGAAGCGTTCCCAGGTGGAGCTGCTTTATTCCGAACGATTGGCAGATTTGTCCAATCTGGCCTTCGAAACGGGAGATCTGCAGAAGATCTCAGAACAGCTGAATCTTGTCATTCTGGAGAGCCCGCAAGTACCGCGTAGCGGTGGAAGCGGACTGTTTGCCAACTCCGAGGTACTAGCCGCAGCGTTTTCCGATGAGGTTCTGTTGGAAGGCAATAACAGCGATGTGATTGAACTGGGTGCGAGTCAGGCGATGGTGTTGCGCGTTGAGCAGTTCAACCCCGCCAGCATCTCACCGCTGGAAGAGGTACAACCCGAGATTGCCGTATTGCTGCGTACCCAGATGGAGCGGGATGCCGTACAGGCGCTGGGTGTTCAGATTCTCACCGCCAGTGAGGCGGGTGACGATATCCAGCCGCTGTTGGACGCCAATGAATTGACATGGGTGGAGACCGGTGCAGTTCGACGTAATGCGAATACGGTGAATCGCGAAATTATCGAGAAGGCGTTTAGCATGCCGACTCCACAGGCAGGACCTGAGCTCGACAGCATCACACTGGGCAATGGCACCTTTGTCTTGATTGCGCTGGAACGGGTCATCCCCGGTTCAATCGAGGCTCTGTCTGATGCGGAGCGTACCAACCTGACGCAAAGCATGCTGGCTGATCTCGGCAATAGCGACTTCGATGCGTTCCTGAACAATCTTCGCAACAAGGCCGATATCACAACCCGATTGTCAGCAACCGAAGAAATCTGATCCTCGGCTCGGTAACGCGGGCAGAAAAAAAGGCGATGAACGCTCCGGTTCATCGCCTTTTTTGTGCCACTGCTAAATTGCCCGGAACTCAGTCTTCCAACGAGCCCATGGCGGTTGTGTTAAAGCCGCCGTCGACATAGAGGATTTCACCGGAAATACCTGAGGCCAGATCTGAGCACAGGAAGCTGGCAGCGTTGCCCACTTCTTCAATGGTCACATTGCGCCTCAGGGGCGTCTGCTTGGCGTTGTAATCCAACATCTTGCGGAAGCTCTTGATTCCCGATGCAGCCAGTGTACGAATTGGCCCTGCGGAGATTGCATTCACGCGGGTACCACTCGGGCCGAGACTGGCGGCGACATAGCGCACATTGGCTTCCAGACTGGCCTTGGCCAGTCCCATCACATTGTAATTCGGTAGAGTGCGTACCGCGCCCAGGTAGCTGAGAGTCAGCAGAGAGCCATTACGACCCTCCATCAGGGGTCTCGCTGCCTGTGCCAATGCGACGAAGCTGTAGGAGCTGATCTCATGGGCGGTGAGAAAGCCCTGGCGCGTGGTCACATCGACGTAATTGCCATCCAGTTCGTTGGCAGGGGCATAGGCAAGGCAGTGTACGACACCATCCAGACCGTCCCAATGCTTGCCGAGATCTGAGAAGAGGGCGGCGATCTCGTCGTCGTTGCAGACATCACACGGAAAGACCAGGCTGGATCCCCAGCCTTCGGCGAACTTCTCGACGCGTTCCTTCAGTTTTTCGTTCTGGTAGGTGAAGGCCAGTTCGGCGCCTTCACGATGCATGGCCTCGGCTATTCCCGAAGCAATCGAGAGTTTGCTGGCCACTCCCAAAATCAATATCCGTTTCCCAGCTAAATACCCCATAAAGCAATCCTGTCTGAGCTCAGTAAAGAGAGAGCATTTTACTGCAATTCACTGCAGATTACTCTCACTGGGCCGTCTAATTCCGGGGCTGTAAGTCGTTGATTTGGAGAGTTCAGCGAATACCATGCATGAAGTGTTTGAGGGCCGGGACGAGCAACAGGGCAAAAACTCCGATGCCGATGCTGTACCAACCCGCGGTGGTATAGACATCCATATAGGTTGCCAATGCTGCGGCAGGGTCCACAACTTCACCGCCGACCGTGTCAGAGCCAGTCATAGCGGCTATCGTGCCCGAGACGTAATTGCCTCCGGCAGTGGCGAGAAACCAGCAGCCCATCATCATTCCGACGACGCCAGGTACTGACAGCTTGGTCGTCATTGACAGTCCCACCGGCGATATACATAGCTCACCGGTAGTGTGCAGCAGGTAGAGGAGAATTAACCAGATCACGGCAACCTGAGTGGGGTCCGTAGCAATTGATGCGCCGTATTCGAGGAAGAGGAAACCGAGGCCCAGCTGGATGAGTGACAGGGCGAACTTGGCGGGCGTACTCGGTTCCCAGCCACGGCGTCCCAGATAGACCCAGGCTGCGCTGAAGAGCGGCGCGAGGGTCATGATAAAGAAGGCATTCACCGACTGAAACCACACCACCGGAATCTCAAATCCGAACACAACCCGGTCAATGTTACGGTCGCTCATCAGATTGAGAGAGCTGCCGGTTTGTTCGAACAATGACCAGAAGATTACCTGGTAACTCATCAGGAACAGACAGACCAGCATGCGGTTGCGATCATGAGGTGCACACTTGGTGAAGGCATAAATCACGACGACGAGCACCATGATGATCAGCGACGAACTGAGCAGGCCTCCGACAATCATGCGATGCTGAATCAACTGCCAGCACACAATTACCCCGAGCAGGGCACCGAGATAGATAGCCCATTCACGATTGATTCCTGGCAGGACTTGTTGGTGCAAAAGAGCAGGATTCACCGGTTTCGCGGCGTCACCAAACAGGTGTTTTCCGCGCACGAAAACAATCAGTCCCAATAACATGCCAATTCCGGCCGCACCGAAACCGGCGCTGAAGCCATAGCGCTGCAGGAGGTACCCGCAGACAATGGCTCCGAGAAACGACCCCATGTTGATGCCCATATAGAACAGTGTGAACGCTCCGTCGCGTCGCGAATCCTTGCGCTCATACATAGAACCGACCAGGGTCGAGATATTGGCCTTGAGAAACCCTACTCCCATGATGATCAGCGCCAGCGAAAAATAGAACACTTGAAGATAGAAGGTTTCGCGCTGCACCAGGGTCTGGCCCTGCACGGTAACTTCTACAGCCTGTGCGCCTTCGATCGCCATGCCGAAGTGTCCCGCTACCAGTAGCAATGCACCGAGCACGACTGCCTTGCCAGGGCCGAGAAAGCGATCGGCGACAATTCCACCTATAACAGGTGTGATATATACGAGCGAGATATACGCGCCATAAATTCCGGCTGCGATCTCATCAGAAAACAGAAAGTGTTGAGTGAGATAAAAAATCAGCAACCCGCGCATGCCATAGAAACTGAATCGTTCCCACATCTCGGTGAGGAAACAGATTACGAGACCTCTCGGGTGTCCGAGGAACTCGCCAGTGGATGCAGATTGAGCAGTCGTTGCAGTCATACTAGTTCAGCCTGTTTTCGGTTCCGTTAATCAACAGACTCTGACCGGGAAAGATGAGGCTCGTGTCAGAGAGTTTATTCCAGCGCAGGAGGTCGGTAAGGCTGACATCAAATCGCGTGGCTATACGGCCCAGCGTGTCACCCCTTCTGACTGTATAGCTGTTGGTTATGGTTGCGGGATTTGCGGTGTTGGTGCTCGCCTGAGCCGTGTCGGTGTGGAATTGCAGGCGCTGCCCTGGGCGCAGGACGCTATTGCGGTCGATGCCATTCCATTGGGCAATATCGGCCGACTTCAGGTCGAATCGCTTGGCGATACGCCATAAATTGTCGCCCGAACGCACGACGTAACTATCCGGTACTGTGACCGGTGCCCGGGTGCCGGGTCGGTCGGGAATGGTTGAGAGCAAGTCAGGATTGGCACTGCCGCGAGGAATCAACAACGTATCCCCGGCAATGATACGGGTACCCCGTAGGCCGTTGACACGTTGCAACACATCGACTCGCGTAGCCAGTTTAGCGGCAATGCTGCTCAGACTGTCGCCCGGTTGAATCTCGTAGTAATCCCACGTGAGGAGTTGCTCTTGAGGGATAGCCTGCAGTGCGAGTGTGAATCTCTGCGCGGCTGCTTGTGGGAAAGCCAATTGCTGAGGTTGATCCGGATGTGTTGCCCACTGCAAATATCCAGGATTGAGTGCGCGTAGTTCATCGATCTCCATCTCTGCCATGTGCGCTGCCTGCGACAAATCTATCTGTGTGCCGACGTCCACAATGGTCAGTGGTTCAGTGTTGGCAATAGTGCTCAGCTCCACTGGAAAATCATCCACAGAATCGATCAGGCTGGCCAATGCGAGAATCTTGGGTACATGAGACCGGGTTTCGCCAGGCAGGGGTAAATGCCAGAAATCTGTTTCACGTCGGGCGGCCTTGTTCTTGCGAATCGCACGCCGCACGTTTCCGTCACCTGCGTTATAGGCAGCAATCGCGAGCAGCCAGTCGTTGTCAAACTGGGCATATAAATCTTCGAGATAGTCCAAAGCTGCTGTAGTAGACGCGAGCGGATCTCGACGCCCGTCATACCACCAGTCTTGCTGCAGTCCATAGCTCGCTGCTGTCGCTCCCATGAATTGCCAGAGGCCGACGGCATGACCGCGCGAGTAGGCATTGGGATTGAAGCTGCTTTCGACAAACGGGATCAGCGCCAACTCCAGCGGTAATTGCCGTGCTTCCAGCTCTTCGACGATATAGTACAGGAATGGCGCTGCGCGCTCGCTCACAAGATCAAAGTACGATTGGTTGTTTTGATAGGCCTTGCGTTCTGCAATGACGTCGGGTTGCTCAAAAAACTCCCGCATTTCCAGACCCGAGCGAATGCGTTCCCATAAATCCGTGATCGGTGCAGGTTCAGTGTCAGCTGTCCGCGCGTCGGACTTTGGAATGGATGGAACCCTTCGGGCAGCGATTGTCGACTTGAACACACCTGAGCTTGCAACGGACCCGGTGTTGCCTGATGGTGGTATCTGCTCTGGCAATTCTGATTGGCAGGCGGTCAGAGTCAGGACCAGGACACTGACCATCAAGATCTGAATTGTGGAAGAATTACAGCGAGTTTTACAGCAGCAGCGCATTGGTAACCTGTATTGGCCAGTTAAAAATTATCTTTCCAGCGACGCAAAGCCGCAAACACCTCAACTTCGTTCTCTGGTTTGTGGTGTAGCTGAAGCTCGGCGCTACGCTGCAGGGCGGCATCCTGGCAACGGAGAAAGGGGTTGGTTTGAAGCTCCAGTGCAATGGATGACGGGAGCGTTGGCAATGATTGATCACGTTTTTCCTGTTCCCGCTGCAGACGAGCCTGAAGAGCGGCATTGTCAGGGTCGGCTGCAATTGCGAACCTCAGATTGGCGAGTGTGTATTCGTGAGTGCAATATACAGCGGTGTTAGGTGGCAGACTCGTGAATTTCGCTAATGACGCATGCATCACGGCCGCGGTGCCTTCGAAGAGTCGACCACATCCGGCGGCGAACAAGGTATCTCCGCAAAACAGCTTTGGCAGTTCAGTTTCTGTTCCGTCACAAAAGTAGGCGATGTGATCGAGGGTATGACCCGGCACTTCAAGTACACTAAAGGGGGTGTCAGAGACGCTCACCCGATCACCCTCGGTGACATACCGGTTGATCCCCTTGATGTGGCTTCCTTTAGGGCCCACCACTTGCGGAGCGTACTTCTCGACAAGGCGAGAGAGTCCACCAACATGGTCTGGGTGATGGTGGGTCACCAGGATCTCGGTTAGGGTCAGATTGTGACCTTGCAGGTAATCGATAACCGGATTGGCGTCACCCGGATCGACGACGCAGACACGCTTGTCATCGGCGTGCAACAGCGCCCAGATGTAGTTATCGGTGAATGCCGGAATCGGGTGTATCGCTTTGATCATTGGCTTGTCGGATTGGCAAAAACGAACATGATATAAGGTATCTCATTGATTACAAGCCGAATTACAGCCACCCGAGTTGTATTTCTGGTGCTGGTCCCGGTTCGAGGTTACACTTTTCGATCACTGGATTACGACAATAGTTCCGCTGGCTATGAACCTTTTATCGAAACATGAAACCCGCCGCCGGTTGCTGCGAGGTCTGCCCGACAGTGACTTGATTCATACCCAGGTCAATCAGTGGTTTCAGAGTCCGCAGGGCTCCGCCGTATTGACAGCCGAGTTGGAAGCGGTGCGGCCCATTGTCAGCCGGTTCTTCGGTTACCACATCCTGCAGATCGGTTGTAGCGAAGAGCATTCGCTCATTGCGGAAAGCCCAGCCGGGCACAAGATTATCTTCTCGCCGAGCTATCGCGCCGGATCGACCCATGCCGTCGCCAACAATGAAGAATTGCCACTGGCGAATGACAGCATCGATGCCGTGGTGCTGCATCACGCATTGGATTTCACAGAGAACAGCCACAAGCTGTTGCGCGAAGCGACCCGGGTGCTAAGACCTGGTGGACAGATGCTGATCATCGGGTTCAATCCTGCCAGCCATTGGGGATTCTGGAAACTGTTCAAGCGCAAGACTCTGATTCCCTGGCGAGCGCGATTTCTCTCCAGGCGTCGACTGACGGACTGGCTCAAATTGTTGGATTTGCATATCGACAGTGTGCGATTCAGCCTGCATTTCCTGCCGATCAAGTATTCGCGCTGCCTTAAACATGCGCCGCGATTGGAACGTTTTGGCAACCGTCTGCGCAATCCGTTTGGTGGTGCCTATATCATCGTCTGTCTCAAGCAGGTGGTGCCCCTGACTCCCGTATTGCCGCGCTGGCGTCCCTTGCGAGCTCGAGCGGCGGTCTTGCCAGCGGCGGAGAATGTGCGGGCCAAAATTCATTAATCCATCCAGCATTAACGATAGAGAAACGCATTGCCACAAATTGTAGAGATGTATACCGATGGCGCCTGCCGCGGCAATCCCGGGAGAGGCGGGTGGGGCGTGTTGTTACGCTATGCCGGTGTCGAAAAGACGCTCTACGGAGGCGAGGCACAGACTACGAATAACCGGATGGAACTCACGGCTGTCATCCGCGGTCTCCAGGCGCTGAATAAATCGTGCAAGGTCAGGATTACCACTGATTCGAAATATGTGCTGACTGGCATAACCGAATGGATAGCAAATTGGAAACAACGCAATTGGAAGACAGCCAACAAGAAGCCTGTGCTGAATGTTGAGTTGTGGCAACAGCTTGATGAACTTGCCGGCAAGCATGAGATTGAGTGGCATTGGGTGAAGGGCCACAGTGGACATCCCGAGAATGAAATCGCGGATCAGCTGGCCAATCAGGGCATTGATGAACTGGATAACTAGTAAGCTTCGATAGCAGGTGAACACAAGATGCGGCAAGTGGTGCTCGATACAGAAACAACGGGGCTGGATCCCCAGCAGGGCCATCGAATCATCGAGATTGGTTGCGTGGAAATCCAGAACCGCCGCCTGACGGGCCGGCATTTTCATCGGTACCTTAATCCCGATCGCGACATCGATGCCGGTGCCATCGAGGTGCATGGCCTGACCAGCGATTTTCTCGCCGATAAACCACGCTTTGCCCAGATTGAGGCAGAGCTGCTGGATTTCATCACTGGAGCTGAACTCGTCATCCACAATGCGCCGTTCGATATGGGATTCCTCAATGCCGAAATGCGGCAGACCTCGTCCGCGCTGAAGTCACTGGACAGCGTTTGCACGGTGCTCGATACGCTCTTACTGGCTCGCGAGAAACATCCGGGCCAGCGCAATAATCTGGATGCTCTGTGCAAGCGCTACGGCGTAGATAATACCCAGCGCACCTTGCACGGCGCCTTGCTCGATGCCGAGATCCTCGCGGATGTGTATTTGCTGATGACGAGCGGTCAATCGAGCCTGTCACTTAAGGAGGAAGTCTTGGACGTTGCGGCTCGTAATAACCGTAAGCGCCGCTTCGATCCCAATCGGCCTCCACTGACTGTGATCAAGGCGACCGAGCAGGAACTCAGTGAGCATCGGGAGCGATTGCTTGAAATCGACAAGAAGAGTGGCGAAGGCTGTTTGTGGCTCAATCTGGAGCAGTCCCGATAGGCCGCCCACACCATTTGGAGGACGCCACCGTAAATCGGTGTTGGCCGATCGGTTTATCTTGATCGGGGTGGCTATAACCGATAGTATTTAGCGCTTTTGAACCAATCGGGACCTAAAAATTTCAATAAATACATGGATCTGAAGCGGCGGCAGAGACAGAGTTTTCACCCGCTCGATAGTCACTGTCATACACCAAGAATCCTGAATTCATGAGGACGCAACACGATGGAAACACTTGTTTGGAATACGGAAATGATGGTCTCTGGCATTGTGCTGGCGTTGACCTTTCTCGCGATTTTTACCGAAGGTGTGCACCATGTGCATCGGGTGAAGTGTGCGATGGCAGGCGCCGCAGCGATGATCGTCGCCGGTCAGGTGTTCCACTTTTACTCCCCTGAAGATGCCGTGCACGCCATCGACTGGAACGTTGTGTTCCTGCTGGGTGGCATGATGACGATTGTAGCCATCATGATTCCCACTGGTGGCTTCCAGCAAATGGCCTATGCCATCGCCGATTTCAGCAAGGGTCGCCTGTTTCTGTTGCTGGCCCTGATGGGTACGCTGGTTACAGTGCTGTCATTGCTGCTCGACAACGTGACGACTGTCGTTATCTTCGGCCCCCTGATCATTTTAATTTGTAAATCTCTGCGCGTGAGTGCAATTCCGATGTTGCTTGCCGCCGCGTTATTGTCAGATACCGGTGGTGTCGCCACCCTCGTTGGCGATCCGCCCAATTTGATGATTGGTTCTGCGGCAGACATTGACTTCAATACTTTCATCATTCACATGGGCGCCATGGTTGCCGTGGCCTGGGTGTTGATTCTGGTATTCCTCCGCTTCCTGTTCAAAAGCGAGTTGGCAGTGACGCCACAGCCCATGGATCTGACAGAGCGAGAACCGCTCTCTGACCCGAAAACCTGGTACGGAGCTCTGGGAGTTCTGGGGGTGATGGTCATCGGCTTTGTGCTTCACAACTCCTTGCATTGGGAACCCTGGTTTGTCACCGCGCTCGGACTCACCGCTCTCGCCTTCATTGGCAAAGACATCGACATGGAAGAAGCCTTCGCCCATACCGAATTGGCGCTTCTCATGTTCTTCATATCGCTGTTCATCATCGTCGGTGGTGTGGAGCACAGCAAGTTTCTTGAATACGTCGGGCAGTTCATCATCCCGTTCGTGGAACGCGATCTGCTGATGGCGACAATTATCCTTATGTGGGTTTCTGCAGCGCTGTCGGCGGCGATCGATAATATTCCCTTCACCGCAGCAATGATTCCGATCATTCTGGGAATGGAGGCGCAAGGCATCAATGTGACGCCGCTGTGGTGGGCACTCGCCGCCGGTGTGGGTATGGGGGGTAATGGGACCCACCTCGGTTCCACGGCGAATGTATTCATCGTAACAATC
Organism: Pseudomonadales bacterium; assembly: GCA_023257655.1. Classification (GTDB taxonomy): domain Bacteria; phylum Pseudomonadota; class Gammaproteobacteria; order Pseudomonadales; family Pseudohongiellaceae; genus UBA9145. The sequence goes on along the minus strand of JALRBQ010000012.1, from coordinate 20,896 downwards.
TCGGAGAAGATGGCGAAAGATGCCGGAGATCCGAGTCTGGCGATCACCCCGGGACTCTGGTTCCGTAAAGGCTTGCCGGTTATGCTGATCACGCTATTAAGTTGCACGGTCATCATGTATGTGTTCTTCGATTTCTTTTCGCGGCCAATTGCCTGATCTATCTGAGGTGCCCGATTCGCGGGCACCTCACTCCCAACCTGGCAAGCTCTCACTTCTGTAGTGGTACCGGCAGGCTCAATGCGCCGGACTGGTCCGGTGAATTGAGTTAGGTTGCAGGTTATGACACAGCGCAGTTATTTTCCCCAGGTAGATCAACTTCTTGATTCGGACAGGCTTGTCGTATTCTACGATCGGCGGATAGTTGCGCGTGCCGGAAATTATCTGTGGAAGCGAGCTGAACTGGAGCTGCTGCTTCCGGAAGATACGGAATTGCTCGTTATTGACTCACAGCAAGACTCCGCCATCATTGCCGTGCATCTTCGACAGGATCCGAGCGCATTGCTACAAGCAGAAATGTGCTCGTTGCGCAGCTTGTTGATCGGGGATAGCGAATCTGTGCTGGCTTTGGCCGGAAAGGCGAACCAGATTCTGGATTGGACACTGACTCATCGCTATTGTGGCGTCTGCGGCGCCCCGACCACCCCCCATCCGGATCAGCGTGCACTGATATGTACGGGGTGCCAGCATCAGTATTTTCCCCGCATAAATCCCTGTGTCATCATGTTGATTGTGCGTGGCAGAGAAGTATTGCTGGCACGTAGCGCACGATTCACTTCCAACTTCTTCAGCTGTCTGGCAGGCTTCATCGAGGTCGGTGAGACCCCCGAACAGACGGTGATTCGGGAGGTTCGGGAAGAAGTGGGCATCGAAATTGAAAATGTCCGCTATGCGAAGAGTCAATCCTGGCCGTTTCCCTCGCAACTCATGCTGGGATTTTATGCGGATTACAAGTCAGGCGAGATCACACCCGATGCTGAGGAGATTGCCGAAGCTGGGTGGTTTGACGTGAGTAACCTGCCCACAGTGCCGTCCGCGATGATCAGTGTGTCGGGGGAGTTAATTTGTGATTATGTCGCTAAATTCCAGCCCGTGAACTTGGAAAATCAGCCGTAATAAGGGCACAATGCGCTCGTCGTGCCTAGATAGTTAGAGCCATTTCTACCGGAGTAATTTGATTGGAATACGTCATTGAATACGCAATGTTCCTCGCCAAGGTGGCGACACTCGTTATTGCCATAATCATCATAATCGGTGCCATCGTTTCGAGTGGTCGTAGCAAACGCAGTGACAAGAAAGGCGCACTGAAAATTACCCAGGTAAACGATCATCTTCAGGATCTGCGGGATGATTTACGCCATTCAGTTCTGGACAAGGCCGAACTCAAGCAATTTAAGAAGCTTGAGAAGAAGGAGCAAAAAGCCGAGAGCAAGGCGGCGAAGGAACGTAGCAAATTGCTCGCGGGTGAAGGCGAAGGTGCGAACGCCATTCCGCGCAAGAAGCGCATCTATGTACTGAACTTCGACGGCGATATTGCAGCTGAAGCGGTCAGCTCCCTGCGCGAGGAAATTACGACCGTATTGTCCATGGCCGAAGACCAGGATGAAGTAATCCTGCGACTGGAGAGTCCGGGCGGCATGGTACATGCCTACGGTCTGGCCTCATCGCAATTGATGCGAATTAAGGACAAAGCCATTCCACTCACAATCTGTGTCGACAAGGTCGCAGCGAGTGGAGGTTATATGATGGCTTGTCTGGCTGACAAACTGGTCGCTGCTCCCTTCGCCATCATCGGTTCCATTGGCGTGCTGGTGCAATTACCTAATTTCCATCGCGTTCTCCAGAAAAATGCGATTGACTACGAGATTATCACTGCGGGAGAGTTCAAACGTACGCTCACCCAATTTGGAGAAATTACCCAGAAGGCCCGCGATAAAGTACAGGAAGATGTCGACATCATGCACGGCCTTTTCAAGCAGTGGGTCAAGGAACATCGACCAGTTGTTGAAATCGACAAGATTGCCACAGGCGAAACCTGGGTTGGATTGCAGGCGCTGGAGCTCAAGATGATCGATGAATTGAAGACGAGTGATGAATGTTTGCTGGAGGCCTGTGCCGACGCCGACGTGTTCGAGGTCGAGTACGAGATTCGCAAGACAATTCAGGACAAACTGGGTTCGGTTCTCGAGGCGACACTCGGTCGGGTGCTGAACAATTGGCTGGGGAAAACGACGCCGAATAACTATCAGTAGTCATAATCGTAAAACCACAATCCTAGAAACTGCAATAACGAAAATCACGACTGCGAAATAATCAATTCAAACCACAGGAAATCAGGGTGACTACATTCAAAGCCTTACAAGTAAGCGAAGTTGCCGAAAAACAATTTGAAACGGCTATCGTGACACGCAAGATAGATGATCTGCCCGCAGGCGATGTCTTGATAAAGGTTCAATATTCATCCCTCAACTACAAGGATGCCTTGTCGGCCAGTGGCAACAAGGGAGTTACACGACAATTTCCACATACACCTGGAATCGATGCCGCCGGCGTAGTCAGTGCTTCAGACTCGGCAGAGTTTGCCGCTGGTGATGAAGTCATCGTTATCGGATACGACCTGGGCATGAATACTGCAGGTGGATTTGGAGAGTATATTCGAGTCCCTGCTGACTGGGTCGTGAAGTGTCCAAATGGACTTGGCGTGCGGGAGAGCATGATCATCGGAACCGCCGGTTTCACCGCAGCCTTGTGTCTGGAAAAATTGGAACTTAATGGCGTCACCCCGAACACCGGACCAGTATTGGTCACTGGTGCCACAGGCGGTGTCGGAATCTTCGCCGTGGCCCTGTTGCATCATCTTGGTTTCGAGGTGATAGCCAGTACAGGCAAGGCGACTGCGCATGAACTGCTTAGATCACTCGGGGCAAGTAGTATCATCGACCGTAGTGAATTATCCGAAGACAATCCCCGTCCCTTGCTGAAAGAGCAGTGGGCGGCGGCGATCGACGTAGTCGGTGGAGAGACCTTGTTCAATGTGGTGAAGTCGATACGCTATGGAGGCAGTGTTGCCTGCTGTGGTCTCGTGCAATCCCCTGCCTTCAAAGGCAGTGTGCTCCCGTTCATCCTGCGTGGCGTAAACCTGTTGGGCGTCGATTCCGTTCAGCTGCCGTTGGCTACCAAGGCGGCCTTGTGGGCGAAGCTGGCGACAACCTGGAAGCTGCCGCAGCTCGAATCCTTGTGCACAGAAATTGGCTTCGAAGACCTCGACGCCGCGCTTCGCACCGTGTTAAATGGCGGTGCCACCGGTCGCTACCTGTTGAATTTAACTCGCTAACCGACCACTAGTCGCGTCGCAATTTCGGATTGATCGCGATCGGAGTCGGACAGAACAACACAACCACGTAGGACGAGACCAGGAAGGTAATAATCGCTGCCGCCTGGATAACGAGCGAAGCGAGTTCCCCAATCATGCCCGACTGAGTGGCGACAAACGCGATCAGCAGAGAGAACTCGCTGATCTGGCCTAAACGCAGACCCGCATCCCAGGCCAGCCGATTGCGCTCACTGAAGCGTCTCAGAAGATAGTGAAACACGATCGGCTTCAGCGTGAGTGCGAGCAGGGCCAGTAACAAGGCAGGCCCGATAATCTGCGCGATGAGTGAGATATTAAACTGCGCGCCGAGCGAGAAGAAAAACAGAATCAGAAAGAAATCACGCAAGGGTTTCAGGTTGTCGGCGATGTACAGGGCGATGGGGCTGGTCGCCAGGGATACGCCGGCAACAAAGGCGCCAATCTCAGCTGAGAGGCCCATGAAGCTCGCCAGTGCGCTGAGGCCCAGGCACCAGCCGACGGCTAGCAGGAAGATGTATTCCTTGAAGTGGTCAAACCGCGCGATAAGGGCGACAAGCAGATAACGCGCTGCATAATAGGAAATTGCCAACAACAGGGGAAAGGCGAGCAGCACTCGCAGTGGCGTCGAACGACTGAGATCGCCAGAATCCAGGAAGACCAGCAGAAAAATAGCGATAAAGTCCTGCAATAGCAGGATACCCACCATCAACTCTCCCATGTGTTTCTGGTGTAGCACGGTAGTTGGTAGCAATTTGATGCCGATAATGGTGCTGGAAAAAATCATGCTAAAACCGATGACCATGCTCTCGATCGGTGAAAAGGCGAAGACAAGCCCCGTTCCGAGGCCCAGTAGCACGAACACGATTGAGCTGGCCAGAGTCACTAGAAAGGTTTTCTTGAGCGTCGCCATTAACTTACTGGGCTGCATATCCAGACCCAGAAGGAAGAGCAGGAAGATGATGCCAAACTCGGCAATATCGGTAAGCAGACTTGGGTCCGAGATGAACTTGAAACCATAGGGCCCCAGGATGACGCCAACGCAAATATAAGCTACCAACAGAGGTTGCTTGCAGTACAGGGCCACGGTAGACAGTAGGGCGGCGCCGCTAAAGATCAGAAAAAACGAAAACAGCAGCGAATCAGGTGCCATGAGCTACGCCCGGGTACGGAGAGTGAAGAGCTAGCGCGCGGATTACTGGCGGCGTCGAAACAGTGGCCGCGGCTCGGTAATGGTCGCTTGATAACTCGTTGTGAAATCGTTGAATGATTGCAGACAGGCCGCCTCATCCTGATCATGACGCAACTCAAATGCGTCGAACCCGCAGCGTGACATATAAAATAACTGATCGCGCAGCACATCCCCTATTGCCCGAATCTCCCCCTGGTAGGCATAGCGTTCACGCAAGGCGCGCGCATTGGTATAGGATCGGCCGTCTGAAAAAACAGGGAAGTTCAGCGCAATCAATGAAAATTGATTCAGTTCACCGGCAATATCCGCGACGTTTTCATTGCTGTTCAACCAGACTGCGATTTCGCCAGGGTAGTCGTTCAGTTCGGCACGATAGAGCTTCCAGAACTTGAGTGGAACAATCAGGTTCTTGCCAAGCAGCACCTGCAGGACTTCCGGTCCCGTTGCTTCTTTTAATACAGTCCAGCGGTCAGGCGCCAGAGCACCATTCTTAATCAGCTTTGGCATAGACGCTCTCCTTGAAGGGTTCTATACCAATGCGATTGTAGGTATCGATAAATTTTTCACCTGATGTGCGTTGTGCGGTATAGACATCGACAATTTTTTCGATCACGTCGGGTATCTCTTCCTGGGCAAAGGAGGGGCCGATAATCTTGCCGAGGCTGGCTTCGTTTTTGGATGAGCCCCCGAGCGAGATTTGGTAGAACTCCTCGCCCTTCTTGTCGACGCCCAGGATGCCGATATTTCCAACGTGATGGTGCCCACAGGCATTCATACAGCCGGAGATATTGATGTTCATCTGACCGATCTCCTTGATGCGCTGAAAATTGTCGAACCGACGCTGCACCGCTTCGGCAATCGGAATGGATTTTGCATTGGCCAGGGCGCAAAAATCCCCACCCGGACAACATATCATGTCTGTGATGAGTCCCAGATTGTGACTGGCCAGGGACTGCGATTGCAGATCCTGGAAGAGGGCGTACAAGTCTTCCTGTCTGACGTCAGCCAACACGATATTCTGGTGATGAGTAACCCGAATTTCTCCAAAACTGTATTTGTCGGCAAAATCGGCAATATGTTCCAGCTGAGTATCGGTTACGTCGCCAGGCGCCACGCCGGTTTCCTTCAGACACACGGTGGCAATGGCGTAACCGGATTTCTTGTGTGGTCGCACATTTTGTTCAAACCAGTTGGCGAACAGCACATTGCTCTGCAAGGGTTTTGCGAGTGCTTCGGGGCGGTCGTCGAGTGCGGCGTAGGGTGGATCGACGAAATAGGCCTTACAACGGCTTATTTCCTCATCGGTGAGAGTCAGTTGTGAATCCTTGATGACAGACCACTCATCCATGACCTTTGCTCTGAATGCATCGAGGCCGGTTTCCTTGACCAGAATCTTGATGCGCGCCTTATACTTGTTATCGCGTCGTCCCTCGCGGTTATAGACACGGAGAATAGCTTCGAGAGCAGTCAGCAGATGCTTTTTCTCAACAAACTCGAATACTTCTTGTCCGATGACCGGTGTTCGACCCAGGCCTCCACCGGCAAGAATTCGGAAACCGACGTCTCCTCCGGGGCCCTTGACGAGATAGATGCCGATGTCATGCACCTGCGTTGCTGCCTGATCGACCTTGGTTCCGCACACGGCAATCTTGAATTTGCGAGGAAGAAAAGCGAATTCGGGATGGAAGGTTGACCACTGCCGAATAATCTCGCAGTAGGGTCGGGAATCCTCGAGTTCATCTGGAGCTACGCCGGCAAATTGATCGGTGGTCGTGTTGCGAATGCAATTACCACTAGTCTGAATAGCGTGCATCTCGACTTCGGCGAGATGCGCAAGGATATCTGGCACTTCTTCCAGTTGCGGCCAATTGAACTGCACATTCTGGCGGGTGGTGAAATGCGCGTAGCCCTTGTCGTAGTAGCGAGCGATGTGTGCCAATTTGCGTAACTGGGTAGAGGACAACATGCCATAGGGCACCGCGATTCTGAGCATGGGTGCCAGCCGCTGGATGTAGAGACCGTTCTGCAGGCGCAGTGGTAAAAACTCGCCGTCCGCCAGTTGGCCGTCGAGGAAGCGCGCGGTCTGATCACGGAACTGAGCGACGCGATCTGCCAGCATCTGATGGTCATATTTGTCGTATTGGTACATGACTTCGTACTACTCCTGTGCGGAGGCGCATTGTAAACAATGCAGGATGGATTTGTAAGCGGAGCACCCCGGTATGAGAGACCGCCGAATCCGACTTTTTTATCCTCAATCGAGGTTTGGCGACAGCAGTTTGGCCATTGCGGCCACATCCCATTTTTTCCGCTGCGCCAGGGCATCAGTCTGTTCCCTTGTTATTTTGCCGACAGCAAAGTAGCGCGCTTCCGGGTGCGAGAAATACAGACCGCTGACACTGGCTGCCGGTGACATCGCATAGCTCTCAGTGAGTTCGATGCCGGTCTGTTCGGTGGCATCGAGTAATGTGAACAGTGTTTCCTTCTCGGAATGATCCGGACACGCGGGATAGCCAGGTGCCGGTCGGATGCCGCGATATTCTTCTCGAATCAGCGCTTCGTTGGAAAGTGCTTCATCAGGCGCGTACGCCCAGAATTCCTTGCGAACACGTTCGTGCAGATGTTCTGCGAAGGCTTCGGCTAATCGATCCGCGAGCGCCTTCACCATCAAGGCATTGTAGTCATTGTGTTCGGCTTGATAGTGTGCCGCGAGCGCGTCCGCACCAATGCCCGTTGTCAGCGCGAAACCGCCGAGGTAGTCCGCCTGCCCGGGTTTGTCACTGATGTAGTCAGCGAGGCTGAGGTTCGGCAAGCGATCCGCCTTGGGGGCCTGTTGCCGGAGAAAGTGCAGGGTGGCAATCGGTTGCGCGCTGCCGTTATAGACTTGTACATCGTTTACGCCTTGCTTCGAGACGGGCCAGAACCCGACGACTGCACGCGCTTCAAGGAGCTTCTCATTGACGATCTTGTCGAGCATCGATTGTGCGTCATTGAACAAATCGGTGGCCGCTTCACCTACCTTGGCATCGCTGAGGATGGCCGGGTATTTTCCGGACAATCCCCAGGTGATGAAGAACGGGGTCCAGTCGATATAGGGGATGAGATCTGCCAGGGGATATTCCTTGAAAACCCGATTGCCGAGAAATGCAGGCTTGGTCGGTACGTACTGCTCCCAGTCAAACTGCTGGCGATTGGCATTGGCAGCTTCGTAGTCCAGCAGGGCGCGCTGTTTGCCGCGCTTACCTGTACGCACCCGAATGGCCTCGTATTCTTCGCGTATTTCCTGACAATAAGCCGCGCGCGTTTCAGCGTTCAGCAGATTGCTGACCACTGTCACGCTACGCGACGCATCGGGCACATAAACGGTGCTGTTATTGGTGTAGTTCTGTTCAATCTTCACCGCGGTGTGCGCCTTTGAGGTTGTGGCACCGCCGATCATCAGAGGAATCGTGAATCCGAGCCGCTGCATCTCGCTGGCGACATGCACCATCTCATCGAGCGATGGAGTGATAAGGCCACTCAAACCGATGATGTCGACATTTTCGGCTTTGGCTGTCTGCAATATTTTCTCGCAGGAGACCATCACGCCCAAATCGATGATGTCGTAGTTATTGCAGCCGAGTACAACCCCCACGATATTTTTGCCAATATCATGGACATCACCCTTGACCGTAGCCATCAGGATCTTGCCTTTGGTCTGAATCTCGCCGCCCTGTTTCTCGGCTTCAATGAAGGGCAGCAAATAAGCGACTGCCTGCTTCATGACACGCGCGCTTTTAACCACTTGAGGCAGAAACATTTTGCCACTGCCAAACAAGTCGCCGACTTCATCCATGCCACGCATCAGCGGGCCTTCGATGACTTCGATGGGTTTATTGGCCTCCAGTCTTGCGGCCTCGGTATCTATCTCAATGAACTTGGTAATGCCTTTTACGAGTGCGTAACTGAGTCGCTCGGCAACACTCTTCTCGCGCCAAGAGAGATCCTCCACCCGTTCAGTGCCTGCACTGCCGCTGAAGCCCTGGGCAATCTCCATGAGCTTGTCGGTGGCGCCCGGTGAACGGTTGAGGACGACAGCTTCGACGGCTTTCTTCAAATCGGGTTGAATGTCATCGTAAACCGCTAATTGCCCGGCATTGACGATACCCATGGTGAGACCGGCCTTGATAGCGTGGAACAGAAACACGGAATGAATCGCCTCGCGCACGGCATTATTGCCTCGGAACGAAAACGAAACATTGCTCACGCCGCCGGAAATCAACGCATGAGGCAGATGCTGCTTGATGTAGGCACAACTGTTGATGAAGTCTACCGCGTAGTTGTTGTGTTCTTCGATACCGGTACCGATGGCGAAGATATTCGGGTCGAAGATGATGTCTTCCGGCGGAAAATTCACCGCCGAGACGAGCAAATTGTAACTGCGTTTGCAGATGGCATTCTTTTTCTCGAGCGTATCGGCCTGTCCGTTCTCATCGAAGGCCATGACGATGACGGCCGCCCCGTATTTCAAGCACAAGCGGGCCTTGGCGATGAAGTCTTCTTCGCCTTCCTTAAGGCTGATCGAATTGACAATCGATTTGCCTTGCACGCATTTCAGTCCTGCTTCGATGATGTCCCATTTGGACGAATCGAGCATGATCGGTACGCGGCTGATATCCGGTTCGGACGCAATCAACTTCAGATACGTGACCATCGCTGCCTTGGAATCCAGCATGCCCTCGTCCATGTTGATGTCGATAATTTGAGCACCAGAATCGACTTGCTGGCGGGCAACCTCCAATGCTTCATCAAATTTCTCGGCACGAATCAACTCTGCGAAGCGCGCCGAACCGGTGACGTTTGTGCGTTCTCCCACATTCACAAACAGGGAATTCTCATCAATCGTAAAGGCTTCGAGTCCGCTCAATCGGCAAGCAGGCTTGATGTCGGGGAGTTGGCGCGGCGCGATTGCTCGGACTGCGGCGGCGATGGCAGCGATATGCGCAGGTGTAGTCCCGCAGCAACCGCCGACGATGTTCACGAAACCACTGCGCGCGAAATCAGCGATGATGGCAGCCATCTCCTCCGGTGACTGTTCATATTCGCCGAATTCGTTAGGCAGTCCCGCGTTCGGATGTGTCGATACATAGCTGCTGACGATAGCCGAGGTTTCTTCAATATGGGGGCGCAATTGCTCTGCACCTAGCGCGCAGTTGAAGCCGATAGAGAGGGGCTTGGCATGAGCGACGGAGTTGCAGAAAGCGGCGACGGTCTGTCCCGATAAAGTGCGGCCACTGGCGTCGGTAATCGTTCCGGAAATCATCACAGGCAAGCGTATGCCTCGGTCCGCAAAACAGTTTTCAACGGCGAAGATTGCGGCCTTGGCATTGAGCGTGTCGAAGGCAGTTTCGATTAGCAGAATATCCGCGCCGCCGTCGATCAGTCCGTTTGCAGAGTTCGTATAGTCAGCTACAAGATCGTCAAAACTCGTGTTGCGAAAGCCTGGATCGTTGACGTCCGGAGAGATTGAGGCGGTCTTGCTGGTCGGTCCGAGCGCGCCAGCGACAAAGCGAGGCTTGTTTGGCGTGGTGGCGCTGACTTCATCACACGCTTGGCGCGCGAGGATCGCCGCTGACTTGTTCAACTCATACGCGAGATCCTGCAGTTTGTAGTCGGCCTGGGAACTGCGGGTCGAGTTGAACGTGTTGGTCTCGATGATGTCGGCACCAGCCTGTAGATATTCCAGGTGTATCTGACGGATAACCTCAGGCTGAGTCAGGCACAACAAATCGTTGTTGCCGGCGAGATCCTGGGGCAAGTCCCTGAAGCGGTCGCCACGAAACTGGGCATCCGTCAGTTTGCGCGATTGAATCATTGTGCCCATAGCCCCATCCAGAATCAGGATGCGTTCGGCCAGCAACTTGCGCAGCAGCGCGTCGGGATCTTTGTGTGCGGTGTTTCTCGTCATGTCTATTCGCTCTGTTCGCCTGGTTTAGCCTGCAATCTCGCTCGCCGCTTAAAAGGCGGCAATTCTATCAAAAAGGGCGCGTGTCGCCAGCGATGAATAACCTAGTATTTCGGTCAGTTATTCTCATTCGCTCTCGAATGGAGTATTATCGGCCGATCCAAGTCAGAAACTCATGAGAGAATTCCATGGTCAGCATTACCGAATCCGCACAAGACTACCTCGCCGAGCTGCTGAAGAAGCAGAAGTGTGAGGGTATTGCGGTGCGTATTTTTATTCTGGATGCGGGCACGCCCAAGGCCGAGACCTGCATATCTTTTTGTCGTCCTGGGGAAGAGAAAGCGGACGACGAGGTGAAACAGTATAAAGGATTCAAGGCCTTTATCGACCTGCATAGTATACCTTTCCTGGAAGACGCGGTAGTGGATTTTGCCAAGGACTCCATGGGTGGCCAGCTCACTATCAAGGCGCCTAACTCGCGCTTGCCGAAACTTTCCGACGACAGTTCCATCGCCGATCGCATCAATTACATTCTCTACAATGAGATCAATCCTGGTCTCGCCGCCCATGGTGGTAATGTCACCCTCGAAGAAATCTACGATGAGAATATTGCCATCCTGCGTTTCGGCGGTGGCTGCCAGGGCTGTGGCATGGTCGATGTCACGCTCAAGGAAGGCGTTGAGAAGGCGTTGCTGGCGCAGATTCCACAGTTAAAAGAAGTGCGTGATATCACCGACCATACGGTGAAGGAAAACGCGTTCTATCAATAGCGATCCTGGCTCAGGCCGGGTAGTGGTGTTGCAGGGCAGAATAGAGTTTGTCGGCGTAGTCAGGGTCGCTGGCATCCAGCTGCGCCATCACTTCCACGAGATACTCATTGTCCTCCCGTCCGTGCCAGACTTTCAGGTAGTGGCCCTGTTTGTAACCATTATCCTGACGGAAGAAATTCAGGACGTTCTTGCCAACGTACTGACAATAGAGCGCGGTCCAGTCCATCTCGCAATCCGCCATGATCGCCTCAAAGATGGACAGGTCTATACGACGGGCTGCGGCCAGTGCGATCAGCAGTTCCAGTTTTGCGACCAGATCGAGACTGTTCGGGATGTAGTGGCGGTTGTCGAACTCGATATCTGTCTGACGTCGGGCCTGCTCCAGTAATTCCAGCAAAGACACGAGCGCCTTGTCTTCATTGCCGTAGTGGTTCAGCAGGATCTGGGATAGCAGGAAATGCCAGATATCGATCAATTCCATCTGCAATTGTGGGAGATCCTTTGACTGATGTTTCCACCACTTCCAGCCGTGGTGTTCTATCGCCTCCGCACCTTCGATGACAACGGCACGCAAATAGGGGTATTTGGCCGCGACCCAATTCGGATCCACTTTGGCATTCATGCCGGATTGCAGGCGCAACATTGCAATGGCTTGTTCTCTGGACAGCATCAGTTTGGGGTCTCGGGAAGGAAAGGGTGCGGTGGGAATATCCGTTGCGGCACGACCTTAATCGACATTAAGCGCCTGCATTTTCGCCTGCTTGGTCAGAGTGCTGAGCATCTCCTTGCGGCTGCGTAGCATATCTTTATAGGATTTCCGGGCGGCGATGATTTCGGCGTCGCTGTTGTCCAGGGCCTCCAGCTCTATCAGCCAGGCCTCCAGCACTCGAATCTCGTTATTCAGTTGCTGTGTGCCTTCCTCGATCAACTTCTTGTCGATGCTGACAGTGTCAGCGTCAGGATCCGGTTGCTTTTTCGCCATGACCAGTTTCTCTCGTATCGTCGATAGCGGCTGGTGCTACCTGCACCGCCATCCGACCTGTATACCGTGCGCTAGAGGCTGACTCACGCAAGGGCTAGTCAGACCACTACCGCCCATTGGCAGCTTGTCAGGATGTCATAGACCTAAACAGGGGTCAAGATTTGCGGCTGGCCTTGGAGGCCACGCGATACGTAGACTTGGCGGCTTCCTAGAAGACTGGTGCAGCCTTGCTTGAGAGTTGCAGACTCATCACGGAGTGAACTGCTTTTGCCACCATTCCGCGTGAAATTGACGGGGTGGAACATGGCCTTGAGGCCGTCCCCAGGCATCAACCAGCTGTTTAATATCGCCTTTTCGTATCAGCCTGAGATGGGCATAGCCAATTTCAGTGAAAGGAAAGGGCAGTTCCGCGACGGCATCCAGATCGAGCTTTCGCAGTTCGGCATTGGTCAATTTGCTGCTTTCAGTGGATTTGTCATGCAGCAGTTCGGCAATCACCGCAGTTCTGTAGAGTGATTCCAGCAACTGCGGGTACTTTACGGGGTCAGTGCCGGCGGCTTTCAATTCGGTCCGCAACACCATGCAATACTGGTTGTAAGCACCCCAGAGCGGGAAATAGCGGCGGCACAACGTGTAAGCCTCCGCAAAGCGGGATTCCGCTTTCAATTGCGCAATTTCATCCTGCCAGGAAGCGGCAGTACTGGCAGATTTGGGCGCAGCTGGCGCCGCGGGCCGGGCAGTGTCAGGCTTCTGTCGGGCAGGTTCACGACTGGGTGCCGGTGCGTCCTGACGCCTCAGACGTACCGCCGCATTCGGTTCGAGCGGAGGCAGTGGAGCGCTGCGATTAACGGTAATTTCAACCTCCATCGTCTGGTGGCGGTGCAGGGCATAGACTGTAAGGCCGAGCAAGGCGAGGGCAGACAGAATGGAGAGCAGCGCGAGCATTAGCCGTGTAATTCCTGAAGCTGAAACTGCCGGCGAGTTGCGATTAGGGCTCACCGACATTGAAACGCGGATTCGTCAGCATACTAGCAAAAGAGGGGGTATGGAGTCGATGTGTCTGTGTCACCCCGCCGAACGAGCAGGGAGTGAAAGAATTGGCATTCTCTGCGCGTTGCCTGACGCCTCGACGCGGGGTTTTTCAGGTGCTTTGTTAGAGTTATCGCTTGACTGAATCAGCCAACATTCTTAGAATGCCCCCCGCTCGAATGGCTGCCTGTTGGCCATTCTCTGTCCCCTTCGTCTAGAGGCCTAGGACACCGGGTTTTCATCCCGGCAACAGGGGTTCGAAACCCCTAGGGGACGCCAAATAAAAAACCCCCACCGCTGTGCGGTGGGGGTTTTTTATTTGGGGCTCCCTATGGGAGCCGAAAAAGCCCTCGGGTTCGCCAGTGACTGCCGAACCTGTGGTGAGGCGGTCTCTGAACGCGCGCTTTCCAGCGCGGTAAACCCCGGACGCCCCGAGTCCGGGCCAACTGGTATCTATAGACTACCAGTACCAACAAGCCTATCCTTCCATACCCCGTCTTCTATTCTGCATCACCCTGATTGGCAGAAGCGGATCAGCAGTCAAACCCACAAGCCTTTTCATATAAAGGACTACAACAATGAAAATGACTAGCATAAAGACACTACTCAGCATTATTTGCCTCAGCCTTTTCGCGCAGTTTTCAACAGCTGCAGACAATCCAAATGCCGCTGCAGCCGGTGAAATCGCCGCCATCGTATCCGGCATGAACCACTGGGCTACCGACGAGCAGAAAGCCAGGCTGCGGGAAATTGCCGCGGATGAAGCGCTTGCGCAAGGCGTGAGGGACATGGCGAGCACGGTCGCGGATATCCAGCATTTCCCGAACGATGCAGGGAAGGCGGCCATGGCACGCATCCAGGCGGATGAAAATGCCCCGGAGATGGGTAAAACGCTGGCCGGCGTCATCGGTAATTTCGCGCACATGGCGAGCGATGAAGACAAGGCCAAGCTGGCAGGGATGTTTTAGGGCAATTAAAGAAAATGGGGCAGGGTAAATCGGCCGGGCGTTAACTAAACGTTATTCAAACCGATTTGCCCTGGTTCTCCAGGTCGAACGCTAGTTGGGTTTCTTGCCGCCAAACTCAAACGTCAGTTCATCACATGCATGTGCCTCGAACGGCACAGACGACAGCATCACTACGTCATCGCCCTTGTATTCACCTTCCCAGTAAACCGGGTCCGTGGCGACGAATTCCCGCTTAAGTAAAAACGTTTCCGGATCCAGGTTGTAGCGCTCGACAATGCGCAACTGCCCGGAGTGCCTCACCGGCGTCGCCATAACGCCCGGCTCAAAACCAACGGTGTCCACCACCAGCGTATCGCCTTCCCAGTGCCCGATCGAATGACCGGAATAGGATGGCGTGATATTGGCGGGATGTGCATCCATGTCCATACGAATCACGCGCTGGAAGGAATACAGGCCGTAATCGATGATGATGCGGTCGTCCTCCTGGGCAATCCGGTTCACCGGGCCATCAAACACCCAGTCGAAAATAATGGAAGTCGGACGACAGCGCAGCCGCGGGTTATCCTCAACCGACCACTGCACGAAGGCGTCCGCTTCCTGCTGGCCGCGTGTCGTCAGGGTCACCGGGCGCGGACCCCAGCCGGAGTTCGGCACTTCGGCCGGATCGATGGTGCCGGCCTCGATGCCGGGCTTCATGCTTGCCGGGACCAGGCCGATCATGGCGCCGGACGGTGGCCGGGCCACCACGTATTGCTCCTGGGCCCAGTCGCCGTTGAGGTTCACCTGGCCATTGGGTAGCCGGTAGGGACGGTTGGAGGTGTCCACCTTGGGCAGTTCGATCTGGTCATTGCGGTTCAGGCTGATGGTGTCACCGATGGTGATGTCCTCGACGTAGCAGGATCCCGGGTCTTCCCGGTGCATGAAGCCGTAGATGGTGACCTTGGCGCCGGTGGCAAACATTTCGCGGGTCCAGCCGGAGCGGCGCATCAGGGTGGCGGCGCGCATTTCACAGCGCATCTCAATGACCTCGCCGGAGGCGGTGACCTGATCGAAGTATAGGTAGGCGTGCGGATTGACGAAGTCGATGTCGGTGATGGTGCCTGAAATGATGGCATCGTTGGCACGGTCGAAGCGACCAAACCCGTGGTGGGCAGATGTCTCCACAGCAGCGCCCAGCGCGGCCAGGCCGATCATCAGTCCCAGTGTCTTGCGGACGGTCCCCTTCATCGTGATCTCCCTTATGCAAAATACAGAATAATTCCCCAAGAATAACAAGTTATCCCGTTGCCGGGGAATCCGCAGAAAGGGGAAAAACCATGCAACCTGTTGTTTCAGCATAGGAGGCCAGCCGCCGCCTTGGGCCCGGAAACCCTGCGTTGTTGCCGGGAAGTAGACTGGATCACATCTTGCCCTTTTGGAGCCTGGGGCAGGTAGCATTTTGTGACATGTATCAATGTATACACCTTGGCCTGAGCGCATTATGGACGCCAGTCCTACAAGGGCATCACATATTAGTTACCAACGAGGTGCATCATGAAAAAATCCATACTGAGCCTTGCTGTCGCCACGGCTGCCATCGTGCTGTCGCAGGCTGCACAGGCCGATCGTGTCAAAGGCTCCGCCAAGGCGGACTTCAACAATAATGAACTGCAGGTACCCTGCGTCCAGATCGAAGGGTATAGCGAAGCAGCCGACGGGCAGTTTTTCGACATCGTGCTTAAACGCCGCGGCAAATCCTTTAACTACGAGCTGACCTTTGCCGAGCCGGAAGATGCCGATATGTGCGCGGAGCTGGCCAATTATGCCGTCTTTATTGATGAAGACGACGATGATGACGAGGTTGAAGACTCAGAAGATGATGACGATTCTGATGGTTCGGACGATGATGCTGGCGCGACTGACCTCTTCGCTTCATGCGAGGTGCGCCATGTTGAGGGTGAGCAGACCCGCTCCAAGGCGTAGGTGAAAGCCAAGAACCTGGAAGCCGGCGACTACTACGCTGTGCTGATCTCCGGCGACAACACCATTACTTCGGAAACCAGGAGCATTTCCGATGATGAAGTGGAATTCGAGTTCGACAGCGATGCTGACGATGTGGCCGAAGGCGCCGAGGCACTGGAGCCCGGGTTCATCGTCGACAAGGAAGTGACTGCCGAGCTATACACGGCCGCAGACGAATTGTTGCTGAGCGAAACTGTGGGCTGCCTGGTCAAGGGTTGATTTCCATACCGGCTGACAGCCAGCAAAAACCCGCCACTCGGCGGGTTTTTTTATTCAACTTTATTCAGGCAATGCGCAGGATTCGGGTTACCGGAAGCCCCCCAGCGAATCGTCCTCTTCCGGGCGCTGCATATCCTCTTCGAAATATTCCTCCCAGATCTTCGCCCAGGGGCGGTCGTACAGATCGTACACCGTGTAGTCGATGGTGCTGCCCGGCGATACCTGCGTGGCGCGGCCGTCGTCGCCGAGGAAGATGGTCTGGTTGCAGTGGGAATAGTTGATGGGCGCGAAGTCGGCGTAAGCGCCCTGGCGCGAGAAGAAGGCCAGGTCACGCACCGGCTCCACGAACACGTCGGGGTCGTAAAAAACCGACTCGTGATTGAGGCCGATGAAGTTGCCGTCGGCATCAAGACGCTCTGACCAGATCTCGATGATCTGCAGGTTGCTGGAATACTCCCAGCTGGAATGGTTGAACCAGCCCTGGATGTTGGAAGTCCAGGATACCAGCACGTTGCCGTCCCAGAAACCAATGCTCTCACCCATCCACTGGCGCACGTCGGCGCCCAGACGGGGGACGGCACCTTCCATATTGAATTCCCTGTCCACCTGCACTTGGCGCAGCGCGTTGCCGGTACCGCCCATGAACTGCACGCGGCCTGGCACCAGCATCACATCGAGCGGGCGCGGGCCGCCTGGTCCCGACCACCAGCGCATGATGCCCTCGGGCCGGCAGAACATCAGCGAGAACTGCGCGGCGTTGGTGTTCACCTTGTGGTACATCTGCTGCACGTAGCGCTCCTGGTATTCCGGTGTCAGCAGCGACAGGATGGTCGGCACCTGGTTGGCCCAGCCCATCATCCACTGTGGCGGCTCGATGTAATCCTGTGCCAGGTTGGCATTGGCACCGCCGCGACGGCCGGTGGCAAAGGCAAGATCGAGGTTGCGTGAGTAGCGGCCGTTCCAGTCGGGCAGGGTGGTGGGCGTATGCTGCGTTGGCCCGCCGTGCAATTCGGCTTCGGTGCGCAGGGCAGCGTAATGCTCTTGTGCCGTGGTGTACGGGTAGGGGCTGATTATGGCCTCGCGCGGGTAATCGCGGTCGCAATGGCCCCAGCCTGCTGTTGCCGGGTTGCCGTTATCGATGGCGCTGGGTCCGGAGGTGTAATCGCCGTGCATGGAATCCAGGGAGATGGGACTGTTGCAGCGCCAGTAGCGCGGGTCGCGCCACAGGTCCCTGTCGAGATAGAAATCGGTCGAGGTGAAAGCGTCGAGCTCCAGCGGCGTGACGCCTTCGGGGACTTCGCCACCGCTCGTCACCGGGTCGTCTTCCCAGTACCAAGGTGTCACCGCACCGACCATGTCCGCTTCGGGATAGCCATCGTAGGGATCGAGTTCAACAGGCACGGGCAGGCCGCGCGACGGGGTTTGTGCAGGAACGCTGGCCAGGACTGGTGTGCTGTCCGGGGTGACTGAACTTTCAGGTTCATGAGAGCAGGCGGCAAGCATGCCCAGGGTGGCGATGAGGAATGTGCGTCCGGTTGAAGCGGGCATGTTTTTACTCGATGTTGTTTCAGGCTGGTTGTAAATGGTTGACAGGTTGTGGCTGTTGATTTCAGGGCGACCAGGCTGCGGTGGGTGTGCCCAGGGGTTCTTCGCCGATATGCACGGCGCCCTCGACGGAATCACAGTGCATGCCTGCAGCGGGCGGCTTGCCTTCGGGGCACTTGAACAGGCCGCCGACGCGGGAACCGCCGGGTTCGCCGTTTCTGAGCGGGGTCAGGGCGACACTGAACACGGTGCCGCGGGGAAAGGTGCTGGTGGATACGCCTTCGCGTGCACTGAAGGCCGCCCCTTCCATCTCGACGTTCCAGGTGACGCGATTGCCTGAAGCATCACGGACCAGGGCATCGCGGTCCTCGTTCAGGGGTACGAAGTTGATCTGCAGGTGGCTCGCGTCGGGATTGATGCTGTCGACGACACCTGTAAAGACATAGGTGATGTCCCGGTTATACATGGCGAAGGAGTGGTGGGCGTAAAGCGTGCTGGTCACTGCCGGTGCCAGGAGCATGAGTATGGTCGCCGCGGTCATCCGCAACAGGCTGGATTTCATGATTCCCTTTTTCCTCGTCGTCTTTTTGACTGGCCAGAGTATATGTAAAGGGTCCGGTGCCTGCCAGTTTTAGCAGGATCAGCCGGCAAAGAAATTACTGACGCTGGTGTCTGCAAGTGGTAGGCTCGTGGCGGCTTCCGAGTGGGGCGTTTGCCAGCCAACTATTCATAAAAATCAAAAAAATCATAATAAGAACCTGGACGTTGTCAAAGATGAAATCAATTTTCTCCGCTTTGATACTGCTTTTACTGGCTGCCTGTGGCGGCTCACCGGATCCTACCGAAGGTCGTGTCCAGGCAGGAACTGCGTTGGAATCAACCATGTCGGAACCGGCTGGTGAATCGCTCGCTGACCTGGCAGAGCTGAAAGTATCAGGGTCTTACTGGATAGAGCTGTCACCGGTCATCACCGCCGCCAACAGTTTTTATCCGGTTGTCGTTCCGGTGGGCGAGGGCGGAATAACCCGCATCACCTCCGGTGAAGCTGACATCGCCACCAACGCAGAGACCCAGTTGCTGCGTGAATCCCTGGCCAATCCGGATTTGCGTATCATCGCCACGGTCACCGAAAGCTTTTATCGCCTGGTAGGCCGCCGGTCCGCCGGCATAGAAACCCTCTCGGACCTTGCAGGCAAACGCGTGATGTTGCCGCGCAACACCTCTGCCAATTACTACCTTGTCGCCATGCTGCGCACCGTCGGCCTGACCGAAGACGACGTGACACTGGTTCCGCTGCCCCCGGGCAATACCGGCAAGGAATCCATGGACGGCATGTCCGATGCACTGGCTGCCGGCGAGGTCGATGTCATTTCCATCTGGGAACCGGAACCCGATGACGCCATTGCTGTACTGGGAGAGGATGCCATCGTCCTCCAGGATCGCAGCGTCTACCGCGAGGTGTTTAACCTGCATGCCCGTGCGCCAGACCTGGCCGACCCGGCAAAGCGGCGCGCCATCGTCACCTTCCTGCGTGCTCTGCTGGAGGCCACCGAGGCGCTTAAGCAAGACCCGGCGCCTTACTGGCCGCACGTGTCGGATGTGATCGGCTACAACGAGGAACAGATCGCAGGAGGCTGGCCCGAGATGGAATTCCCCGTGGATATCATTCCCGACATGCTGGATGTGCTGGAAACGGAGGAAGAGTGGGTGGCAAAGGAGCGCGATCGCGAACCCCGTACCCGTGAGCAGCTGGCGCAGTTCATAGACTATTCCGTCCTTGAAGAAGCCAGGGCGAAGCGCTGAGGAGAATACATGCCATTCCTGTTTGCACTTGTTTTTGTCTGTTGGTTCCTTACCTGGTTCTTCCTGTTTCGCAGGAAACCCAAGGGCATACTGGATGATATGCGCGAGGCGGAGCAGGCCATGAAGCTCGCCACGTCTGCGGAAGACAGGCGTGCGGCGGCCAAGAGGGTGAGTGCCATCATTGAGGAAGACGACCTGGCCGGCGTGGTCGTGGATGATGCCCGGGCAGCTGCCGAGAAAGTCCTGCGTTTAAGCTGAGCCTGCCGCCCCAAAATAAAGATTGACCGGCCTGTACATAACCTGTACTGTGCGCTCCAAGCTACAAGTTAGTCAAAGTTTGTCCCTTCCCGTACGCAGTGATTTTCAGATTTCTCGTCCTGTAAGTTCCAAATTTAAGTCTTTTTGTGCTCAGCCGCCCCTTTAGGGGTGTATTTTATATTGTTTGAAATTTACAGGAGTCATTCCATGTCAGAGAAAGTCAAGGGAACCGTCAAATGGTTCAATGAAAGCAAGGGTTATGGTTTTATCGAGCAGGAGTCAGGCAAGGACGTTTTTGCCCACTTCAGCGAGATCGTCGGTGACGGTTTCAAGACCCTGGTCGAAGGCCAGCGCGTCGAGTTTCTGGTAAGCCCGGGCCAGAAAGGCCCCCAGGCATCACAGATTACCGCCCTGTAACGGGCGCGCGTAACGCGTGATTCAAGAAAGGCAGGCTGGCAACAGCCTGCCTTTTTTTATGCCTGTTTTTTTGCGGTATGGCGTGAATTTGTCCGCCAGGGGCGCGGTTTACACGAACAAACCCCGCTAACCCGTTGAAGCGCATCATAAAAAACCCATTGACAAGGCTTTTCAAGAGTCTTAATGTGCCCGCAGCAACAAGTTCCACAGAGTTTGCCCTCCATGTCACGTCGGAATTCCTGTAATTCACGTCCTGAAGGCGCCAAATCAAGTGTACTGGTGCAAGGCCCGTCGTAAGGCGGATTAACACATTTCGATACAGGAATTTTTCCATGTCAGAGAAAGTTAGCGGAACCGTTAAATGGTTCAACGAAAGCAAGGGTTATGGTTTCATTTCACAGGAATCCGGCCCGGATGTATTT
>JALRBQ010000011.1 GCA_023257655.1 Pseudomonadales bacterium | reverse complement strand
GATGTGTTCGTTGATGTGCGCGTCCTTCTCGATATACGTGTCGGAAGCGGGCACGTAGGCCTCGGGCTGATAGTAATCGTAGTAGGAGACGAAATACTCGACGGCGTTGCGCGGGAAGAATTCGCGCAGCTCCCCATAGAGCTGCGCCGCCAGCGTCTTGTTTGGCGCCATTACCAGAGTCGGCCGCTGCAAACGAGCGATGACATTGGCTATTGTGAAGGTCTTGCCGGAGCCGGTCACGCCCAGCAGGGTCTGGGCGTGCAAGCCATCCTCCAGCCCCGTGATCAGCGCCTCGATGGCTTGCGGCTGATCGCCGGCCGGCTTGAAAGCAGAATGGATCATGAAGCGGGTCGACATCGCTATTCCTGGGTGCTGGATGCAAACCGTTAAGGTTACCTCAAGACCCGCTGCAAGGTGTAGTCAGAGTTGACCCGACCCGGTTTTCTCATTAGTATACGCGCGGTTTGCAGGCTTACGCCTGCACCGCAGGTACGTTCTGCTGCCCAATAGCTCAATGGTAGAGTAGGTGACTGTTAATCACTTGGTTCCTGGTTCGAGTCCAGGTTGGGCAGCCATTCTCCCCCTCCCTTTTTACCAGATTTCCCAATTTGCCGATCTTGTGAATTTCCCGGCGTACTCCCGGCAGATCGTATAGCGTCTGCGGCAGTTCACTGACGCAGGCTCAGCATCGATTTGACTCACCAATTCCCGTTCATCAGTGGTTAAGCCGCTACCGAATATTGTATAGTTACGACCCTGTTGAGTGCCCGTTGCGGCAATATTTGGAGATTACATCGTATGCGCACGCTTTTAATCGCACTGATCTTGACCTTCAGCGCTGCCGCCGCAGCCCAGGATAACCCTGTCGTCGTCATGGAGACCAACAAGGGCACTGTCAAAATCGAGCTCTGGGCGGACAAGGCCCCGATATCGGTTGCCAATTTTTTGCGCTACACCGATAACGGCTTTTTTGACGGGCTCATCTTCCACCGGGTAATTCCCGGTTTCATGATTCAAGGCGGAGGCTACAGTCCGGATCTCGTGCAGAAGTCGACTTACGAAGAAATCAAGAACGAAGCCCGCGCCGATACTCCCAATGCACGCGGCACGCTGGCAATGGCCAGAACCAATGTCGTCGACAGCGCTACCAGCCAATTCTTTATCAATCTTGTCGACAATAATTTCCTGAATCACACCGATGAAACACCTCGCGGCTTTGGCTATGCCGTATTTGGTGAAGTAATCGAGGGGATGGAAGTAGTCGACGCGATTGCCGGCGTAGCAACCGGACCCGGTCGGGGTGGGATGCAGGACGTGCCGCGCGAGCCGGTCGTTATCAATTCCCTGAGTCGCGCCAAATAACCGCCAGGTCGACCCTTGCGTGGCCTGAAACGGGCCACGCAAACACGGGAAGTTCTGGGCTACGAAGCCGGATCCTTGAATAGCTGTGTGATCTTCGCGCGCGAAGCTGGTTTCACGGATTCCTGCTCGAGTATTTCTTGTTGATGATCCCACAGCGGATCGGCGATTTCCTGCTTCGGCTCAAACCCATCGACAGCGGCAATAAGTAAACTTCTGATCTCGTGCAGATTCATCTCGCGGCACGCGAGTTCCAAGCGTTCCAACATCGTACTCAGTTTGTCCCAGGTTAGGCTCGCTTCTTGTGCACGCATGATCTTGGGATGCTCGGTGCCGGTAACATCCTCTCCAATCAACAATTCCTCGTACAGCTTTTCGCCCGGCCGCAAGCCTGTGTATTCGATGGCAATGTCGCCACGGTAGGAATTCTCGTCACGAACATCGTATCCCATCAGATGCACCATCTTCTTGGCGAGATCGACGATTCGGATCGGTTCGTGCATATCCAGCACAAACACATCACCACCTGTGCCCATCGAACCGGCCTGAATCACCAGTTGCGCCGCCTCTTGCACTGTCATGAAATAACGTGTCACCTCGGGGTGCGTAACGGTAACCGGTCCACCCCGGCTAATCTGGCGCCGGAACAGCGGCACCACCGATCCCGATGAGCCCAGCACATTGCCGAATCGCACCATACTGAATTTCGTCGAACTGCCTTTCTGCGCCAGCGCCTGCAGCACCTGTTCCGCAAAACGCTTTGTCGCTCCCATGAAGTTAGTTGGGCGAACTGCCTTGTCGGTAGATATCAAGACGAAGTTTTTGACATGGTGCAGCTCGGCCGATTGTGCCGCAATCAACGTGCCGAAGATGTTGTTCTGAACCGCTTCCACGATGTTTTTCTCCACCATGGGAACCTGTTTGTAGGCCGCCACATGATAGACAGTATCTACGTCGAATTGCTTAAGCGCATGCTCAATCTGAACTCGATTGCAGACTGACCCTAGCAGGGCATGAATCTCTATTGCTTGGTTTTCGGCCGCTCCAAGTTTCTCCCTCAACTCGTTCTCCAGCTTGTACAACCCGAATTCGAAGGTGTCCAGCAAGATGAGGCGGGCTGGCGCGATCATGATAATCTGACGACACAACTCAGACCCGATCGATCCTCCGGCGCCGGTAACCATGACCGATTTGCCCTTGATACAGGCATCGAGCAACTCCGGATTTGGAGGCACGATATCCCGACCTAACAAGTCTTCGATGTCGATATCCCGCACGTCATCAACACCCGCCTTGCCCGACATCATGTCAAACAGGTCGGGTACGGTTTTGACGTGGACAGGCAGATGCTCCAGTCGATTCAAGATTTCCTTGCGCTCGGCATGTGTCGCCGAAGGGATCGCCAGCAGAATCTGCCGAACCGCGAATCGTTCAATCAACTCGTAGAGCGCATTCGGGCTGTGCACGCGAATGCCATGCACCGTGCTACCGAGCATGCGATGACTGTCGTCGACAAAAGCGACTGGTCGGTACTGATCGCCATTTTGCAGGGCAACAACCAATTGCATACCAGAGCTACCTGCGCCGTAGATAATGACCGGTTGCTTGGGACGGAAATTCTGAATCAGACTCTGCAGGAATACTTTGGCGAAGAAGCGACTGCCGCCGACGAACAGCAGTGCAATCATCCAGTAAATGGGCAGTAACGAATATCCGGTGGCGAGCGATATCTGGGAAAACACATAGGCTGCGGCCAGCATGCAGGTTGAGATCGTGACCCCCTGCAGTACCAGAAAACCAGACTGCAAGCCCATGTAAAGCACGATGGCCCGATACAGGCCGACGCGGATAAAGACGAGGATAGTGCTGGCGGTGGCTATTCCCACATAGAAATAGAAGCGCTGGGGCATGGCGAGAATATCCTCGCCGAGCAAGGCAAACGCACACGACAGGGCTGCCACCAGCATGGCACAGTCCGCGACCATCATGAGGATCTGTCTGACAGAGCGTGACATGGTAACTGTGTTTAGATGCATCGTTTCTCAGAACCTGTGTTTTGCGAGCTTGCTAGGCCGTTTCAGTCTGGGTCGATGACCGCCCTGCGATCCCCGGGACTCCTGCCGCATTCTTGGCGGCGAGAACCATCAAGGGTACTACACCCACGAGCGTCAGATACATCCCCCACTCCGGGGCGACGGTTGTCATCCACGCCAGCGGCGCCAACCAGAAAAGGTTGATGAGTATGACTATTATCGTCACTTTGGCGTGACTCTTGTAGCGTCTGGCAGCGTGCTGGTAGGCGTGCAGAGAGTGTCCTTCGTACCATTTTTCACCGCGCACAAACCGGCGCACCAGGGTTACGCTGGCATCGGCGATAAATACACCGAGCAGTAACACCCATGTCCAGACCTGCATCGAGCCATGCTGCAAACTCAATAGCGCCAGAATACCGAGCGCGAATCCGGAAAAACCGCTACCGACGTCCCCCATGAAGATGCGAGCGGGTGGCCAATTCCACACGAGAAAGCCCAACCCCGCGCCCAGCAACACCGCCGATAGCTGAGCCAGCGCAACGTCGTCGGCCTTTATAGCAAGCAATAGTGACATAGCTGTGACACAGACCAGCTCAGCGCCTGCTATACCGTCAATACCATCCATGAAATTGTACAGATTGAGTAGCCAGACGAGTGCAATTACCGCCAACGCATTCAAAATCCAGGAGCTTGGCAGCACCCAGCTGGCAAAGTGGATCTGTGGGACAGTTCCCAGCCAGGCCACGGACCAGATTGCCGCCAGCAATTGCAGAGGCAGGCGCCAGCTCACATCCA
This sequence comes from Pseudomonadales bacterium, assembly GCA_023257655.1. GTDB lineage: Bacteria > Pseudomonadota > Gammaproteobacteria > Pseudomonadales > Pseudohongiellaceae > UBA9145. The sequence goes on along the minus strand of JALRBQ010000011.1, from coordinate 39,981 downwards.
AATGACGCCAGTCATCAACGAATCCCAGCCCACCGATAAATACCGCACCCAGCGCTGCCAGACATTCGTTTGCGGCGAGCCGTCCTTGCGCAAAAAGGGCGAGTACTGCGAAGAGATAAATGAGCGCAATTGCTATACCACCACCCACGGGTACGGGTGTTGTGTGAGCGCTGCGCAGCACTGGGATATCCAGTATCTGCTCGCGTAAGGCGAAACGCCGCACCAGGCCGGTGAGCAGCGCTACGAACACGAAGGCGCCAAGCAGGAGCGATAACGTCGGCATGAGTTAACTCACCGGGGTCATGACATTGTCGCTATTATAGTCCCTTCCGATAATTTTCATCAATAAAATCAGGCACTTTCGTTTAAATGTGAAAGTGCCTGAAAGGCGCCCTGCTACTCATCCGTAATCAGGATACGGTGTCGATTCTTTTCGACAGTCGCTGCGCCGATGCCTTGAACTTCAATCAGTTCATCCACTGAACGGAATTTGCCAAACATCTCCCGGTAAGCCACGATTTCCTTGGCTTTTACCAGACCGACTCCGTCCAGCGCCTCCGCAATAGCGGTGGCATCGGCGGCATTGATATCGAGGGTAGCCACTTGCTCAGTCACATCCGGCGTGTCTTCTGCCGCCAGTGTCAACGGCGAAAACGCCAGCACGAGGCTTATCAGCATCGCTTTCATACAGAATGTCTTAGTCATAGAAATATCCTTATCGCTGATGATTGAATGCAGGCCCCGATATGCTCCGTCAAGCCTGCATCAAAAAGTCTAGCAAAGAACCTAGCGAACGCTAGCTATGGCTAAATTAAACTCCTGCAATACGGCCGCAGGGGATGCGGCCTGTGTGATTGGCCTTCCAACTACGAGATAGTCGCTCCCATTGAGTATGGCTTGCGCCGGACCGATAACCCGTTTCTGATCACCCGCTGCGTCTTCCGGACGGCGAATCCCCGGGGTGACAAGGCAAAATTCGGGCGACAACTGCGCCCGCAATATTTCCGTCTCGGCAGCGGAACAGACAACTCCATCCAATCCTGCATTCTGGGCCAGCAAGGCCAGTCTGCTTACCTGCTGTTCGGGGGTCGCTGTTATTCCTACCTGCCGCAAATCCTCTTCGCCAAGGCTGGTGAGAACCGTGACGGCAACGAGCAAAGGCCGGCTGACACCAAATTCCTCGAGCGCCTGTCGCGACTGTTCAAGCATCGCCAAGCCGCCCGAGGCGTGCACATTGAGCATCCACACCCCCAACTCGGCCGCCACTTTGACTGCCCGCGACACGGTGTTGGGAATGTCGTGAAACTTCAGATCCAGAAAAACATCGAAGCCCTCTGCAATCACCGCTCGCACTAGCGCCGGTCCGCAAGCAGTGAATAATTCCTTGCCAATTTTCACGCGACACTGCGCGGGATCCAGTTGTGCGAGGAAAGCCAGCGCCTGTTCCGCGCTGTCAAAATCGAGTGCCACGATAATCTGCTTGTTGTTTACTTTGTCCACACTATCCTCTCAATCCGGGCTATTACGTCTTATCACTCTCCGTGATGGGTTTGCTCTTGTCCCACACCTTGCAACTGGGGCAGAGCCAGTAGAGATTGCGCGACTCATATCCACAGTGATGACAGCGGAATGCCGCCTTGCGCTGCTGCATTTTGTGTACGACTTGCTGTAGCAATTCGATCGTGGCTGAATCTGGCGTAATTGTAGCGTCAACTGCCTGCAGACGCAGTAATTCAACGATTGCAGCCAGATTCGGTTGCTCGCGTAGTTTCTCGGCGAGAAACTCTGCCGCCGCCGCATTGCCATAGAGTGATTGCTTCAGTTCTGCGAGCGCAAGAACCAGTTTGACATCAGCGACTTGTTGGGAAAATTTATGGAGAAGCAGCTCATAGTCGGCCATGCGTCCCAGATGTCGGTAGCATGCTTCGAACTGAGGTAGCAGTTGACTGGTAAATTCCGGGCTGCTGGACTGTATGCGAGCCAATTCCTTGAGCGCGGCGGCGTAATTGCCAAAGTGATGCTCCACCTTGACGAGAATCATTGAGGCACGGCGATGTTTCCGATCGAATGTGAACGCTCGACGGGCTTGATCCTTGGCAGCCTGGTACTGATTCTGCGCAATTCTCAGCTCCGCCAGCTCACAGCAGTAGTGGGCCGCTGCAGTTCGCAATTCCGCATCACGCTTGAAGGCGGAGTTCGTCAATAGACGAGTGCTGCAGGCAATCGCATTCTCCCACTCTTTTTCAGTCTGATAAATCGTGATGAGATGTCGCAACGCATCCCATTTGGCCGGCGTGTCTTCATTCAGTAAATCATTCAGAAGCCGTTCAGCCCGATCCAGCAATCCTGCAGAAATATAATCAGTCGCAAGCTGTAGTCGTGTTGAATCGGAAAATTCCCGTGAGACATCAGGTCGCGCGAGCAATGCCTGATGCACCTTGATGGCCTTGTCGACCTTGCCGCGCCGCCGCAGCAAAGCACCCAGCGCCAGATGCGTTTCGGGCGTATCACCCGTCGCCTCGAGTGAATTAATAAAGGTATCTATCGCCTCATCAGGTTCATCGTTCAGCAGATAATTCAGACCCACGAAATAATCACTGAATACATCGTGACTGGGTCGGCGCTTGCGGCGACTGGATCGCCGGACACGACCCAATAGCCAGCCGCAAGCTATCGCCAGCAACAGGAGTAGATATATGCCGAGACCATCCATTAATGCTTGACCCTGAATTACTTGTCCTTCAGAGAACCAGAACGTAATTTGTTCAGTTCCTGCTTCGTTTGCTCAAGTTGCCGTGTGAGCCGTCGGGTTTCAACTCTGGACTTCAGATTTCGCACCAGGCCCATTCCGAGCACGAGGCCAGTGATCCCACCGGTGACAAAAGCCCCAATGATCCAGACCGACACTGGCTGAGCGGCGATCTGCCAGTTCGCGAACCTGATCGTAACTGGTGTGGTATTAAAATAGGAGAACGTGATGCTGGCGATGAACACCAGCAGGAGAAACAGACCCGAGAGCACTTGTGCAAGCTTACGCATAGACGATTTATGTCAGCAGAAGATTTCGAGAAATCTCGCCTTTGTAGTGTAATCCACACCTGATTTTACCGAAAGAAAAAACGGCATAACCTGTCCAGGTTATGCCGTTTTCAAAGAAGCGGATTCAATGCTGATTTAAAACTGGGATTCGGTCATCATGCTCGAATTGACGCGATCCCTCAGTTCCTTACCAGGCTTGAAATGTGGCACGTATTTACCGCTCAATGCAACCGGCGTTCCGGTTTTGGGATTGCGGCCAATGCGAGGCACACGGTAATGCAGCGAGAAACTTCCAAATCCTCGAATCTCGATTCTGCCGCCCTCAGCGAGCACCGAAGACATGTACTCGAGTACGGCCTTGACCGCGAGTTCCACGTCCTTCGACGACAACTGGGTCTGCTGCGCCGCAATTCGATCAATGAGTTCAGACTTCGTCATACTAACCCCCTGCACCAGTGCTTTGCCGGAGCCATTTTCTGGCTCCGGCAGTGCTCAGAACTTTTCAGTTCACCACATACTACCACTAATGTCGTCTAACTAACCCTTGTCCAGCTGAGCCTTGATCAGGTCACCGATTGTGCTCGGAGAGACATCACCGGCATCCTGCTTGTGGTCCTGAATCGCGGCTTTTTCATCATCGATTTCGATGGCCTTCACAGACAGGCTTAATACGCGGTTCTTACGATCAACGCTGATGATCTTGACTTCAATTTCATCACCTTCATTCAGCGTATTTCGAACATCTTCCACCTTGTCGCGGCTGATTTCAGAAGCACGCAATACTCCTTCGACACCTTCCTGCAAGGTAATGGTTGCAGATTTTGCATCGACTGATGTGATTTTGCCCTTCACGATGCTGCCTTTCTCAAATTCGGACACGTAGCTCATGAAAGGATCACCTTCCAGTTGCTTGATACCGAGTGAAATGCGCTCACGCTCAGGATCAATGGACAGAATGACTGTCTCGATCTCATCGCCTTTCTTGTATTGACGGACGGCTTCTTCGCCGGGCTCATCCCAGGAGATATCAGACAGGTGTACGAGACCATCGATATTGCCATCGAGACCGATGAAAATGCCGAAATCGGTAATCGACTTGATGCTGCCGGTAATCTTGTCACCTTTCTTGAAGTTCTCTGCAAAGCCATCCCAGGGGTTTTGATAGCACTGTTTGATACCCAGGGAGATTCGGCGACGCTCTTCATCAATGTCGAGAATCATGACATTGACTTCATCACCAAGCTGCACCACTTTTGAAGGATGGATATTTTTGTTCGTCCAGTCCATTTCAGAAACGTGAACGAGACCTTCTACGCCCTCTTCCAGTTCAGCGAAACAACCATAGTCAGTCAGGTTAGTAACGATTGCCTTGACCACTGTATTTTCAGGATAGCGATTCTTGATAGCCACCCAGGGATCTTCACCCAATTGCTTGAGGCCGAGAGATACTCGATTGCGATCGCGATCGTATTTGAGGACTTTGACGTCGATCTCATCGCCTACATTGACGATTTCGCTTGGATGCTTGATACGCTTCCATGACATATCGGTGATGTGCAGGAGACCATCCACACCGCCGAGGTCAACGAAGGCACCGTAATCGGTGAGATTCTTGACGATACCCTTGACTGACATACCTTCCTGCAGCTTCTCCAGCAAGGCATCCCGTTCTTCGGTGCTCACTGATTCCAGAACAGCACGACGTGAAACGACCACGTTATTGCGTTTGCGGTCCAATTTGATCAGTCGGAATTCGAGCTGCTGACCTTCCAGATGCAGGGTATCCCGCACAGGACGCACATCAACCAGAGAACCTGGCAGGAACGCGCGGATATTATTGAGGTCGACAGTAAAGCCACCCTTGACCTTGCCATTGATGATACCGGTAACGATATCGTTCTTCTCATAGGCCGCTTCCAGTTCCATCCAGGATTCGGAACGCTTGGCCTTTTCACGGGAAAGACGCGTCTCGCCGAAGCCGTCTTCAACGGTCTCCAGTGCCACTTTGACGACATCACCTACGGAAAGATCGAAATTGCCCTGTTCATCCAGGAACTGAATGCGAGGAATAACCCCCTCTGACTTGAGTCCCGCGTGGACGGTAACCCAATCGGAATCGATGTCAATTACGGTGCCATTGACGATCGCACCGGGAGTCATATCGATTTCGTTTAAACTTTGTTCGAATAAATCTGCAAAACTTTCGCTCATTATAAATTCCAATTTATCAATAAGTTATAATATTTATCTTATGTATATTATAACTTTCCGCACTCCAGCAGTTGCGGGGTTATTCACAGTAAGCTCCAAAATAGCCAATACTGGTGATGCCGGTTTGGAACGGGTTTTCACTACGTGTCCAGGGTGGGCAATTGTGCCGTTACTAGCTCCAGCACTCGCGCAACGACTGCAGCGAGATCCAGATCTGTAGTATCCAGGACAGTGGCGTCTTCAGCGGGTTTCAGAGGAGATATCGCGCGTAAACTGTCACGCTCGTCGCGCTCTTTTAGGTCTCGCAAAAGGTCGGGCAGAATAGCACCAATACCCTTACCTATCAACTGCTTATATCGCCGTTTTGCACGTTCTTCCACTGCCGCTGTGAGGAAGATCTTTACCTCGGCATCGGGGAAAACCACCGTACCCATGTCGCGGCCATCGGCGACGAGGCCGGGAGGTTGCCTGAAGGCGAGCTGCCGCTCAAGCAGCGCAGTTCTTGCAGCCGGAATCCCGCCGACCCGGGATGCCATGTCGCTGCCTGCGTCGGTACGTATGGCCAGAGTCACGTCCTCGCCCTCGAGTGCGACCGAATCCTCGCCACTTTTCCCGAATTCGACATCCAATGTCCGGGCCAATTCTGCCACGGCCGCGTGATCTTCCAGATCGACGCCATGACGTAGCACTGCAATGCCCAGCACCCGATAGAGCGCACCACTGTCCAGTAGCGCAAATCCCAACTCCTCAGCCACCAGTCTGGCGACACTGCCCTTGCCGGAACCGCTGGGACCATCAATGGCGATTACGGGGGCTTTGTTCATAGTCAGTCCTGCCGCTGGCTGGCAGAAATGCCGAGCCCGGCCTGCCGAGCGAGTTCGAGGAAACCTGGAAACGAAGTAGCGACATTGGCACAATCCCGAATCACGATCGGAGCCTTAGCCCGCAGGGCCGCAATGGCAAATGCCATGGCGATGCGATGATCGCCGCGGCTCTCAACAGTGCCACCGCCGAGTTGCCCACCAACGATGCGAATACCATCCGGGTATGTTTCCGTCACAACGCCCAGTTGTTGCAAGCCCTCTGCCATGGCGGCTATGCGATCGCTCTCTTTGACGCGCAATTCCTCCGCTCCGTGGAGAATTGTCTCTCCGGAGGCACAGGCGGCGGCGATGAACAAGGCTGGAAACTCATCAATAGCCAGTGGGATCTGGTCTTCGGGGATGACAATTCCCTTCAGCGCCCCGCCCCGGACGGTGATATCTGCTACCGGTTCGCCGCCGGCAAGTTGTTCATTGGTCAGACTGATATTGGCGCCCATGGCACGCAGGATGGTAATGACACCGGTGCGGGTGGGGTTGACACCAACATGTTGCAGATGCAATTCGGCGCCGGGAACGATTGCCGCAGCCACGAGAAAGAACGCGGCTGAAGAGATGTCGGCAGGAACATCGATATCACACGCTCGCAATTCCTGACCGCCCTGCAATCGGCAGACTCTGCCCCCGGCTTCCACCGAGATCGGGTAGGAGAAGCCTGAGAGCATGCGTTCGGTGTGATCTCGACATGGCGCGGGTTCGGTGACCCGGGTCTCACCCTCGGCATAGATGCCGGCAAGTAACACGCAGGATTTGACCTGTGCGCTGGCCATAGGCAACTGATAGTCGATTCCTTTCAGGGGGCCACCCTGGATCTTCAGAGGCGGAGTTCCAGATCCCGTGGTTTCAATCCGGGCTCCCATCCTCTGCAGAGGGTCAGAAATGCGCCGCATCGGTCGCTGATTCAGGGACTCATCACCCGAGAGTTCACAGGCAAACGGCTGTGCTGCAAGCAAGCCAGCCATGAGTCGCATTGCTGTTCCTGAATTTCCCATGTCCAGAGCGCGCCTGGGGGGCTGTAGACCGTGCATGCCAACCCCATAGATGGTCAATTCGCCTTTTTCAGGCCCAACAATAGTGACCCCCAGTTCCCGGAAAGCAGCAAGCGTGTTGAGCGCATCTTCGCCTTCGAGAAACCCCTTGACGTGTGTTACCCCTTGGGCGATGGAGCCGAAAATAATGGCCCGGTGCGAGATCGATTTGTCGCCAGGCACCCGGAGACTACCTCCGATATGGCCACCTGGCTGAACATGAAAATCCAGTATTTCCTTTGTCATGATGGTCTGAGTCTTACCGCTGAAATATTTGTTGACGAAATTGTCCCTGGCTTTCTTGGCGCCGCTGCATAACTGCATTAACCGCGCATGATCCTGCGCCACAATCGCAGCCTTTAATAGTTGCAGGTCTTCGATATAGTCATCGAGAACCACAGCGGTTGCGCTGGCATTGGCTACGAAAATGTCCGACCACATCTTCGCATCGCTGGAAGCGAGTCGACTGAAATCCGCAAACCCGCCCGCTGCATAACGGAAAATATCTTCGCTCTGTTCCTGCTTCACGAGCACATCGACGATCGCAAAAGCGAGCAGGTGCGGCAGATGACTGGTAGCCGCCAGCACGCGATCATGATTAGCCAGACTCATTCCCAGAACATGCGCACCGGTGAGACGCCACAGTGAATTAACCATTGCTAACGCCGACGGCGTATTTCCAGGGCGCGGGGTGAGAATGACATTACGATTCTGGAACAGATCCGCCCGCGATGCACCGTAACCACTCTTTTCGGAACCGGCAATGGGATGTCCTGGGATAAAGTGCGACTGAAAAACAGCATCCAGTGTGTTCGCGCACTCCACGATGCGTGATTTTACGCTGCCAACATCCGTGACTACGGTTCCTGGACGAACGGATGCGGCAATCTCAGGCAGCAATGCAGTAGCAATCAGTGGTGGAACCGCAAGGACGACCAGGTCAGCACGTCCACAGACTTCGGCCAACGCGCCGCTCTCATCAATAACTCCGTCCTCGATTGCGTCGCGCAATGACTCTTGATAGCTGTCACTTGCCAGCACAATTTGGTCAGGATTCGCTATTTTCAATGCGCGCGCGACAGATCCGCCAATGAGGCCGAGCCCAACGATCAGAATTGTTCGATTCTGGATATCCATCAAGATTGAGTTGTCAGAGATAGACGGCCCATCGCGTCAACGTCGCGCCATGGGGTAGGAGCCAAGCAGTTTGACTTCTGCGGTGCAAGTCGCAAGTTTTTCGAACAAGCGCTGCACAACAGGATCATTACGGTGGCCTTCGAAATCGATAAAAAACACATACTCCCAGGCTTCCTTTTTCGAGGGCCGGGTCTCGATTTTGGTCAGGCTTATCTGCATTGATTCGAAGGGTTCCAAGACCCTGAACAAGGCACCGGGTTTATTCTCGGTATATACCAGAATGCTGGTCTTGTCGCGACCTGTTGACTCGGTACGCGCGTTTGCAAGCACCAGAAACCGCGTGCTGTTGTGGTGTTGATCCTGAATTGCGCGTTCCAGAATTTCGAGTCCGTAAGTATCGGCGGCAATGGCACCCGCTATCGCTGCCACTGAAGGGTCGGCGAGAGCCAATTTTGCGGCTTCGGCATTACTGGCACACTCACGTTGACTGATAGACGGAAAATTGACTTGTAGCCAGCGCCGGCATTGCGCCAGCGATTGCTTGTGTGACGCTATCGTGTGAATCTGTTGTCGACTACCACCGGGCTGAACCATCAGATTGTGCTCAATCTGCACAATCTCTTCGCCAACGATGAAGAGCCTGCTTTCGATGAGACAATCCTGGGTATTATTGATTGCTCCTTCCGTCGAATTTTCCACCGGGACAACACCGTATTCGGCGGAGCCAGCAGCGACTGCAGCGAACACGTCATCAATACTGGCACACTCCAGTAACTGCGCGTCGCCGCCAAAATGCTGTTGCACAGCGGCCTGCGAAAAAGTCCCTTTTGGACCCAGAAAGGCAATTCGCGCCGCGACTTTCTTCACAGCCGGCGCTGTCATCGCTTTTGACACCTGAAATTGGACACGGGTACCTTGCAATATTGATTAAAAGATTTACGGGGCGCGATTAGGCCGGCTGCTGCGGAAGCATCTGGACAGGCAGATGCGGACATCAATCCTGTGCGTCGGTTGTGGCGTCAGTGTCATCCTGTTCATCGGGTTCTTCAACGCGCTCGAGCCCCACCAGACTCTCACCTTCCTTGAGTCGGATGAGCCGAACACCCTGAGTGTTGCGACCCTGGACGGAGACTTCGTCTACTCGCGTACGTACCAGGGTTCCCTTGTCAGAAATCAGCATGATCTCATCGCTTTCGGCAACCTGCACTGCGCCCACAACGGCACCATTACGCTCGCTGGTCTGCATGCCAATGACACCCTGACCACCACGCCCGTAGGTGGGAAAATCTTCGATACTCGTGCGCTTGCCGTAGCCATTTTCGCTGACGGTAAGGATGTGTTTGTCCGCGTCCGGAATGATCAGCGCAATCATGCGCGCATCCTTCACCAGCTTGATTCCGCGGACTCCTCGCGCGGTTCGCCCCATCGCTCGCACATCTTCTTCCTTGAAGCGGATAGTCTTGCCGCTGCTGCTGAACAGCATTACATCCTGGTTGCCATCAGTGATGGCCGTACCAACCAGTTCATCGCCTTCATCGAGCTCGATTGCCCGTAGTCCAACACTGCGCTGACGCGCGAAATTCGTGAGCTCGGTCTTCTTGACCGTGCCGTTAGCCGTGGCCATAAAGACGTAGTGATCGGCGGTATATTCCTTGATAGGCAGCATGCTTGTTATGCGTTCACCCTCTTCCAAGGGCAGGATATTGATGATCGGCTTACCCCGAGAAGTGCGGCTCGCTACCGGTATCATGTACACCTTCAGCCAATACACCTTGCCCATACTGCTAAAACATAACAAGGTTTCGTGAGTATTGGCGATCAGCAAGTGCTCCACAAAATCCTCGTCCTTGACCGCCGCCGCCGCCTTTCCTGTGCCGCCTCGGCGTTGAGCCGTATAATCGGCCAAAGGTTGTGTCTTCGCATATCCGGATTGAGAAATGGTGACAACACGATCTTCAACCGTAATCAGATCCTCGGTAGTCAGATCCTGCTGTGAGCTGACGATTTCGGTGCGCCGTTTATCGCCGTACTCTTCTTTTACCTTTTCCAGTTCTTCACGCACCACACTCAGCAGTCGCGACTGGTTTTCGAGGATTTCTATATAGTCGGCGATCTGTTTCAAGAGCTCCTTGTAATCGCTGATCAACTTCTCGTGTTCGAGTCCGGTGAGTCGGTGCAGTCGCAATTCCAGAATAGCCTGGGCCTGCTCTGGAGAGAGGAAGTATTCGTTAGCTTTCAGGCCGTACTTCTCGTCGAGCTCATCGGGCCTGCAGGCGTCAGCGCCAACCTCTCCCAGCATTTCCAGCACACTGTCGGACTGCCATGAACGCGCCAGCAGTTTTTCTTTTGCCTCTGCCGAGGAAGGTGACGACTTGATTAGCTCGATGACGGCGTCAATATTCGCCAGCGCAACAGCAAGTCCTTCCAGTATGTGGCCTCGCTCACGTGCCTTGCGTAGCAGAAAGACGGTACGTCGGGACACAACTTCGCGGCGATGGCGAATGAATGAGTCCAGGATTTCCTTGAGGTTCAACAATCGCGGCTGACCATCGACGAGTGCAACCATGTTGATGCCAAACACTGACTGCATCTGGGTCTGGGCGTACAAATTGTTCAGCACAACTTCGCCAACCTCACCCTTGCGCAATTCAATGACAATGCGCAAACCATCCTTATCAGACTCATCCCGCAATTCGGAAATGCCTTCGATCTGCTTGTCCTTGACGAGTTCGGCGATTCTCTCGATCAATCGGGATTTATTCAGCTGGTAAGGGATCTCGGTGACGATAATTGTCTGGCGACCAGACTTCTCATCATCGATTACTTCCGCTCTAGCTCGCACATAAATGCGACCACGCCCGGTTTGATACGCCTGCAAAATACCTGCGCGCCCGTTGATAATTCCAGCCGTCGGAAAATCTGGCCCGGTAATGAATTCCATTAGCCCATCAACGTCAATCTCGGGATTGTCCATCAGTGCTATCACGCCACTGATCACTTCAGAAATGTTGTGCGGTGGAATATTCGTCGCCATGCCAACGGCGATTCCGGAGGATCCATTCACCAGCAAATTCGGTATCTGGGTCGGGAATACGTCGGGAATATCTTCCGTGCCATCGTAATTCGGTGAGAAATCAACCGTTTCCTTGTCGAGATCCGCCATCAAATCATGGGCAATTTTTTCCATGCGAATTTCGGTATAACGCATGGCGGCAGCCGCATCGCCATCTATCGAGCCGAAGTTACCCTGTCCGTCTACCAGCGGATAACGCAGGGAGAAGTCCTGCGCCATACGGACGATCGTGTCGTAGACTGCAGAGTCGCCGTGGGGATGGTATTTACCAATTACATCGCCTACTACGCGCGCCGATTTCTTGTACGGCTTGTTAAAATCATTCGACAGCACGTTCATCGCGAACAGCACGCGGCGGTGTACTGGTTTCAACCCATCTCTGACATCCGGCAGCGCGCGACCCACGATAACGCTCATCGCGTACGCCAGGTATGACTCGCGCATTTCGCTTTCCAGAGCTACAGGCAACACCTGCTTGGCGAATTCGGACATAGCTTAAAATTTTCCTGACGGACTGGGACTTACTGCAGAGAAGTGAAACGGCATGTGGTCGTGAAGGTTCCAGTAAATTGTCAAAGTACCCACTACTTTTAGCGGCCAAAGTCAGGCTTTTTTGATGCCAGATTTGAGCTCCGGCGAGGCTGAATTTTCAGCCCCGGAACCGGCTCGAATTCGGTCCGCTCAAGAACGCGTAATAGTACCACGTATTGCAGTAGAAATGACACCTGATAATGCCATTTTGTGTTGAAAAATTCCCTGTTTTTTCAATAATTTCCAGAACATTTCGCGCCATATTAAAAGGGCGACAGCGCGGCCTTGAAGACGGTATAATCGCGACCCTTGCAAACCTGAAATTAACCCCTCGAAACCCTTGGCAGAACGAGGTGCCCTTGAACCCGAAAATTCCCCTGCAAGCCGATCTGATAATCCACGCAAAATGGGTAATTCCGGTGGTACCCGAAGGAGCTGTCTACACGGATCATGCAGTCGCGGTAGTCGACCGCAGAATCGTCGCCATCCTCCCCAGCGCCGAGGCGCGACAATCGATCCAGGCCACCCGGAATATTGAGCTGCGCAACCACGCCCTTATTCCCGGTTTTGTAAACGCCCATGGTCACTCACCGATGGCCCTGTTTCGTGGAATTGCCGATGACATGCCACTTAAACAATGGCTGGAACACCATATTTGGCCTCTCGAAGGAAAATTCGTAGACCCGCAATTCGTCCGCGACGGAAGCATGCTGGCAATCGCCGAAATGATCGCCGGTGGTACAACCTGCTTCGCCGATATGTATTTCTATCCGGATGAGACGGCGAAAGCCGCGATCGGTGCTCAGTTGAGGGTGCAACTGGCCTGTCCGGTCCTTGATTTCCCGACGGTCTGGGCACGCGATGGTGATGAACACATTGAAAAAGCGACGCGGCTTCATGATGACTATCGCAATCACGATCTGGTCTCTACTGCTTTTGGTCCGCACGCACCCTATACCGTGTCTGATGCGCCCCTGCGCAAACTTTCCGTATTGGCAGAAGAACTCGATATCCCGATTCACATGCATGTGCATGAAACTGCAAACGAAGTGCAGGAAGCACTCGCCACCGATGGCCGTCGCCCTCTCCGCCGTCTGCACGATCTCGGATTACTGAGTCCGCGCCTCCTTTGCGTGCATGCGACCCAGCTGATAGCGGAAGAAATTGAACTGCTGAGCGCTCAGGGAGTTAGCGTGCTGCATTGTCCCGAGTCCAATCTAAAACTGGCAAGCGGATTCTGTGAGGTTGCCAGACTGAAGCAACATGGCGTCAACGTAGCGCTCGGTACCGATGGCGGAGCAAGCAACAATGACCTGGATATGCTGGGCGAAATGCACAGTGCGGCCCTGCTCGCCAAGGGTGTTGCTGCTGATGCCAGCGTCTTGTCCGCGCCTGAGGCGCTCACGATGGCAACCCTGAACGGTGCCCGCGCGCTTGGGCTCGATGCAATCACGGGCAGTCTTGAGGTCGGGAAATTTGCCGACATCACCGCAGTCGATCTGCAAGACTTGAACAGCTCACCCGTATACAATCCGATTTCGCAAATTGTATATGCCTCCAATGCCTCACAAGTGACTCACGTCTGGTGCGCGGGCAAGCAATTATTGGATAACCGCCAACTACTCACGATCGACAAATCCAGGGTTCTGTCCGGCGCCAGGACTTGGGCTGACAAGATCGGCAATCTTTAGGACATAGAATAGCTATCATGGAAAACGTTGACTCACAGGAAATTCGTAAGTTTGAAGCACTAGCATCGCGCTGGTGGGATCCGAACAGCGAATTCAAACCACTGCACGAAATCAATCCGCTCCGCATGAATTACATCAGTCAGAAATTGAATCTGGCTGGCAAGCGCGTAGCTGATATCGGTTGTGGTGGCGGGATTCTTGCCGAAGCGATGGCGCATCACGGCGCCAGGGTCACGGCAGTCGATATGGCCGATGCCTCTCTGTCTGTTGCCCGCCTGCATCAGCTCCAGAGCAAGCTTGATATTGATTATCGCAAGCAATCTGCCGAACAACTAGCCGCGGCTGAGCCAGCCCAGTTTGATGTCGTGACCTGTCTGGAAATGTTGGAACATGTACCCTCGCCTGCCGCCGTCATCCAGGCCTGCCATGATATGGTGAAGCCTGGCGGCGCCGTCTTCTTCTCAACCATTAATCGCAATCCGAAATCTTATGTCTTTGCGATACTCGGGGCGGAGTATGTACTCAATTTGTTGCCTCGAGGCACGCACGACTATGCGCGTTTCATCAAGCCTTCAGAATTGGCGCAATGGAGCCGAGACAGTGATCTCAATCTCCAGGACCAGATTGGCATGGGCTACAATCCGCTGACGAAAAAATATTTCCTGCAAGCGAACCTGGACGTTAATTATTTGGCTCACTACACCCGCCCGGACTGCGCCTGATGAGTGCACCGTTGCAGACTTCTATCGAATGCGTCCTGTTCGATTTGGATGGCACGCTGATCGACACCGCTCCGGATTTCGTTATCGTAGTCAACAGGCTGCTCGCGGAAACTCAACGTGCGCCGATTGCAGCAGATCTTATTCGACGCACTGTCTCTGACGGCGCTCGCGCGCTGGTAAAACTGGCATTGGCAATTGACGAAGCAGACCCTCAATTTGCAAATCATCTTGAACGCCTGCTCGGCTTGTACTATGAGCAGCTTGAAACGACCCAGTCAGTGCTCTATCCGGGACTCGAGGAATTGCTCGGCAAGTTTGCTGCCCAGAATATCAAGTGGGGTATCGTGACGAATAAACCGGCACTGTATGCCGAGCGACTATTGCAGCAACTTGGCCTGCGCGAATCCTGCCAGAGTCTTGTCTGCCCTGATCATGTGCATGAGCGAAAACCACATCCGGAGCCGATACTGCTTGCCTGCCGGCAACTCGGATGTAACACGGAACGCACTGTGTATATAGGCGATCATATTCGCGACATACAAGCGGCGAAGAATGCAGATGTCATCGCTATCGCTGCAGCCTACGGCTATCTGGCGGCCGACACAAAGGTCGACGAATGGTACGCCGACTTTATTCTGAACTCGTCTACGCAGACGGAATCGCTACTCAACCTGTTAAAATTTGCCTGAGATAATGTTTAATTATTCACCTGAACCCGACCTGCTCGACTCGAAAACGATTCTGATCACTGGAGCCGGGGATGGCATCGGTCGTGCCTGTGCAAAAAGTTTCGCATCCCATGGCGCAACCGTAATTCTGCTCAGTCGCAGCCAGCAAAAACTGGAACAGCTGTACGACGAAATCGAGGCGGAACACCCGGGTCGCACTATCATTCATCCTCTGGATTTCCGTACTGCCAGTGCAGCCGATTTTCAGCTTCTCGCACAGTCACTGGACGAACAATTTCCCTGTCTCGACGGCCTGATTCACAATGCAGCCTTGCTGGGTGCGCGAAGCCCCATCGAGTTCTACCCTGAGAAGGACTGGAATGATCTCATGCAGGTAAACGTCACTGCGGCATTCCTTCTGACGAAAGCCTTGATACCTGCCTTGTCTCGTTCAGAAGATGCCCGCTTGCTGTTTACCAGCTCCAGCGTGGGCCGAACGGGGCGAGCCTACTGGGGCGCCTACGCCGTATCCAAGTTCGCGGTTGAAGGAATGATGCAGACATTGGCCGAGGAAGTGGCCAAGACTACCGCCATCAGGGTAAATAGTCTGAATCCGGGTGGCACTCGTACCGCCATGCGCCGGGATGCCTACCCTGCTGAGGATCCGGCATCACAACCGGCACCAGAGGAGATCATGCCGGTGTATTTGTATCTGTTCAGCCCTGCCGCCTGGAGCCTGCATGGACAGGCGCTCGATGTGCGCGGATTTCAGTCCGTAGTACCGACCTAGTCGAAATTAGTAGAGTCGCGAAGCAACGGGAGTTCAACTCGAGCTTAACCAACATGGAGTTAGCCAACGAGCACTTCGCGATCTAGAGGTTTGCTAACTGACGGAGCTTGTCGACTTCGTTCCTGGACAGTTCGTGGAACTTGCCTCTGCTCACTGTGCTGGGAATCAGGATTGGTCCGAACCTTACGCGTTTCAAGCGACTCACCTTAAGCCCCTGGGATTCCCAGAGCTTCCTGACTTCACGGTTGCGCCCTTCCATGAGCACCACGTGATACCACTGGTTCACGCCTGATCCGCCGAAATGCTGAATGTCGGTAAAGCGGCACAGATTGTCGTTGATAATCACTCCAGCATGCATTCGCTCCACCATCTCTGGAGTAACATAGCCCAGAACCCGCACCGCATACTCCCGTTCGACCTGGGCACTCGGATGCATCAGCCTGTTCGCCAGTTCCCCATCGGTAGTGAACAGCAGCAGGCCACTAGTATTGATATCGAGTCGACCAATAGCCACCCAGCGACCATGCTTGATGGGGGGAAGCTTATCGAAAACCGTGGGGCGACCCTCCGGGTCCTTTCGTGTGCAGATTTCATCTTCAGGCTTGTTGTAGAGCAGCACTCGTCGTTCTTCACGCTGCTTCTTCTGCGGGGCCAGCTTCTTGCCGTCGACAACG
The DNA here is from genome assembly GCA_023257655.1 of Pseudomonadales bacterium. Lineage (GTDB taxonomy): Bacteria > Pseudomonadota > Gammaproteobacteria > Pseudomonadales > Pseudohongiellaceae > UBA9145. The sequence continues at coordinate 23,536 of JALRBQ010000011.1, read as the reverse complement.
ATGCGGTCGTGTTCTGTAACACGAGCCCCAACCTCGGCAGTTTCACCGTTCACCTTGATGCGACCGGCAGCAATCCACGCCTCGATCTCGCGACGGGAGCCAAATCCGGCTCGCGCTAACACTTTCTGAAGCTTTTCTGACATAGGATTAGTAGTCGGGCTCGGTGGTTCGGTTCAGTTCTCGCGCAGATGCCCGTGGACTAATCGCGATCGGGATCGTCGACGTCATCTTCGATCGAGAATTCCATATCGACAGACTCATCGTCATCGAAGGCATCGACATCAGTGAGCGACATGCTTTCGGCATCGTCATACTCACCGGTGGTGATCGCGTCGTCAGATTCAGGGTCTGAATCCGGTGCGACGGGCTCTGCAAATTCTTCATCCAGGGGATCGTTGTCTGACTCGAAGTCATCTTCGAAAGCAGGCTCTGGATCAGGTTCGAGATTCAGAATTTCATCGAGAGGTTTCTTGGAGAGTTCGATCGCTTCCTCTTCCGCCAGCAGTTCGGCAGCCTCGTCTTCACTTAATTCAAAGCTGCTCTCATCGATTGCGTCTTCAGGCAGTTCAAGCACACGCGAATTCTGTAACACTTCCTCAAGATTGGTTTCCTGATCGACTTTCTCCAGATCCTTGATTTCAGATAAAGGGGGCAATTCCTGGAGACTCTTCAGGCTGAAGTAATCCAGAAACTGCTTCGTGGTTGCGAACATCGCGGGACGTCCCGGTACGTCACGATGACCGACTACACGTACCCATTCACGATCGATGAGTGTACGAATAATATTGGAGCTTACGGCGACTCCGCGAATTTCTTCAATATCACCGCGCGTAATGGGTTGTCGATAGGCAATCAATGCGAGCGTCTCCAACAAGGCTCGCGTATAACGCGGCGGGCGCTCTTCCCACAACTTCGCTACCCATTCACTGAGATCTTGTTTCACCTGAAACCGGAAGCCGGAAGCCACTTCGACCAACTCAAAGCCGCGGTCGTCGCAGTCATTGGCGATATTGTCCATGACCGCCTTCAATTCCTTGCGATCGGGTTTCTCATCGTCGCTGAAAACCTGGATGATATTGTCCAGTGTCAGGGGGCGTCCAGCCGCGAGCAGCAAGCCTTCAACAATCATTTTTACTTTATTATCTACATCACTCATGCTTGGCAGAATCCTGGCTTCAGTCTAGCTTCGCGCCTTCAAATGAATTGGCCCGAATGGTTCAGATTGCACAATTTCGATTAACGAATCTTTTAACAACTCCATGATAGCGAGAAACGTGACGACGACTCCAAGGCGCCCTTCAGCACGCACCAACAGAGAAACCAGCGGAACGAACTTGCGGTCAGTAATACGCACAAGAATTTCGGACATCTTCTCGCGTGTCGACAGCGTCTCCATCTGGATGTGATGATGTTCGAACATGTCAGATCGACGCAGTACTCGCGACAATGAAATCAGTATTTCTTGGAGACTCACTTCAGGATCTGCGGTGACCCGCTCGATGACTGGTAGTGCAGCACCTGCGCGGTGTACGTCCCGGTCCATTCGTGGCATGCCATCAATGTCTTCGGCAGCCCGCTTGAAGCGCTCATACTCCTGTAACCGGCGAATCAGTTCCATGCGCGGATCGGATTCTTCCGTCTCTTCCTCTTCCTGGCGCGGCAGCAGCAAGCGCGACTTGATCTCAGCCAGCATGGCCGCCATCACGAGATACTCGGCCGCCAATTCGAATTGACTGGCCTCCATCAATTCGACATAAGCCATGTACTGATCCGTGATTTCTGTCACGTTGATATCGAGAATATCGATATTCTGGCGCTTGATCAGGTACAGCAGCAGGTCCAGCGGCCCCTCACAGGCCTCGAGGAAGATTTCCAGCGCATTCGGAGGGATGTACAGGTCTTTCGGGACTTCGGTGAACGGCAGACCGGCAACATAGGCGAACGCCAGTTCCTGCTGTTCCGGAACCGTCGATTCTGAGTCGTCGGGCGTATCCGGACTCCCCACCGATTCAAGATTCGCGTTGTCTTCTTCCGTTCCAGTGATGCTCAATCTGATGGTCTGCTATGGGTTTGACGTAGCGCCAAATTTTACCTGAATCGGGGCCGAAAAGCTCTCCTGTGAGCCAATTTCTACCAGCTCTCGAGCCCCATGGCCTGGCGCACTTCGTGCAAAGTCTCCTTGGCGTGCTCTCGGGCAGTTTCGCAGCCTTCCGAGATGATGGATTTCACCAGATCCGGGTCTTTTTCATACTGCTCGGCGGCCTTCTGAATCGGCTCCAACTCCGTGATGATGGCGTCGATTACCGGCCTTTTGCATTCGAGGCAGCCAATTCCGGCGCTCTTGCAACCCTCCACCACCCAATCGCGCCGGGCCTGATCGGAATAGGTCTGGTGCAATGCCCACACAGGGCACTTTTCCGGATTCCCGGGGTCTGTCAGCCGCACGCGTGCCGGGTCGGTAGGCATGGTATTGATTTTCTTTTCAATTTCCGAGAGAGGTTCACGCAGGCTGATCGTATTGTTATAGGATTTGGACATCTTCTGTCCATCCAGTCCAGGCATTTTCGAGGATGGGGTCAGTAGCGCTTGTGGTTCGGCGAGGATCATCTTGCCGCTGCCTTCGAGATAGCCGTACAGACGCTCGCGATCACCAATGGAGATGTTCTGTTGCTCCTTCAGCAATGCTTGTGCCTTCTCCAGCGCATGCTGATCGCCCTGCTCCTGAAACGTTGTCCGCAAGGTACTGTAGAGTCGGGCCGCCTTCTTGCCCATTTTCTTGATTGCCGCCTGGGCATTTTCCTCGAAGCCGACTTCGCGCCCATAAATATGGTTGAAACGGCGCGCCACCTCGCGAGTCAGTTCCACATGAGCAACCTGATCGGCACCGACCGGAACATGACCAGCGCGATAGATCAGAATATCGGCGGCCTGCAATAAGGGATAGCCCAGAAAGCCATAGGTATCCAGGTCTTTCTCATGCAGCTTTTCTTGCTGGTCCTTGTAACTCGGCACTCGCTCGAGCCAGCCCAGAGGCACGATCATCGACAGCAGCAAATGCAGTTCAGCGTGTTCCGGGATTCGGGATTGCACGAACAGCGAGGCAGAACCGGGATTCACCCCAGCCGCCAGCCAATCAATCACCATATCGATGATGTTCTGCTCGAAAATAGCAGGGTCGCCGTAGTGAGTGGTCAGCGCATGCCAGTCTGCGACAAAGAAAAAGCAGTCGTACTCGTGCTGTAACTTGATCCAGTTTTTGAGCACACCATGGTAATGCCCCAGATGTAAACGGCCGGTCGGGCGCATGCCAGAGAGTACGCGCTGTTGTGAATTTACCGAGGACAACTCAATCTCCTATTGTTTCTGTGCTGTGTTCTGTGAAACGTTTCAGCGTGGTTCGTTGTTTGATACGTTGTTTAGTACGACGTTTGGTTCGTCAATTGGCAAGTAGTATAGCCCGAGGCTACAGGAAAGGCTCAGGATCACCCTTGCCAATCCGCACGACGGTGGGTGCTCCCTCCACCAGATCAATCATCGTGGTCGGCTCCAGACCACAGGCCCCGCCATCAATGATCAAGTCTACCAGCTTGCCGATTTTGAGTCGCATTTCATAGGGATCCATTAATTGCTCAGATTCGCCAGGCAGAATCAGGCTCGTACTCATTATCGGCTCCCCGAGCGTGGCGAGTATCTGCTGGGCCACTTCATTGTCCGGTACGCGCAATCCGATAGTCTTGCGTTTGGGATGCAGCAAACGTCGCGGCACCTCAGGGGTCGCCTTCAGAATGAACGTATAGGGGCCAGGAGTATAGGCTTTCAATATCCGATAGGCACTGTTACTGACCAGCGCGTAGCTGGCGAGCGAGGAAAGATCACTGCAGACCAGGGTGAAGTTGTGATTCTTGTCCAATTGGCGGATGCGTCTGATCCGTTCCAGCGCCGCCTTGTCCCCGATGTGGCAGCCGAGTGCATACGTCGAATCCGTTGGATAGACGATCACGCCTCCCTCGACGAGCACCCTAGCCGCTTGCCGGATGACTCTGGCGTCGGGGTTGGCGGGATGTACTTGCAGATATTCATTCATGTCGGATTGCGGAGCGCAGCCGGAAAAACTGCACTATACTGATTTACCACTCTCTCTGGCTGCTGGCTTGCCCGAAGGGAGACGTCGGAGAGTCGGAGAGTCGGCGATAAGCCCCAAAACACCGGATTCTATTACATTGGCAGGTAAAAGCAGACACATTTCTGCAAATGCTCTACCATGCCCGATTGCAACAAAGGTACGGACGTCAATCCGGTCTACACCGCATTGGAATGGCATTCACTCATGAAACAATTTATCGACTACATCCCGCTGGCCATCTTTTTCACAATCTGGTCGCTGGATGAACGCAGTGTCACTTTTGGCGATTACACACATACAATTGGCGGAATTTACAGTGCTGCGGAATTTCTGATTGCATCATCCCTTATAGTGTATGGTTCCCTATTTCTCGTCCAGAAGCGCCTGGACAAGTTTCAGTGGATTACGGCTGTCGCCGTGATTCTATTCAGTCTGCCAACGATTATTTTCCGCAATACTGATTTCTTGAAATGGAAGGCGCCGATCGTATATTGGGTGTTCGCCTGCGTATTCATCGCCTCCAATCTCATCGGAGACAAGCCAGCGATTCAACACATGATGGGGCACATTGTTAAGCCCCCGCAGTCTCTCTGGAAAAAACTGAATAACATCTGGATTTTCTATTTTATTCTGCTTGGCGCGATCAATTTGCTTATTGCTTTCACACTGAGCGAAGCGGCATGGATTCGATTCAAGGTCTTTGGCAATCTGATCATTTCGTTCGGGTTTATTATTGGTCAGTCTTTCCTGCTCGCAAAATACATCGAGGCAGATGTTGAAAAAGATCCTGCTCAGGATCTTCAAAAGGATCAACAGAGGTCTAACAACGGTTCTAACAACAGGTCTAACCAAGGGACCGACAGCTAGTCTATAAAATGAACTCTCAGTGGGTCTATCATTGGGCCAATTAACTGATAGTGGGCCAATTAACTGAATGGTCTATTAGACGATCTATTAGACTGTCTATTCGGCTGTTTAGAGGACAGTCTATTTAACAGTCTATTTAGCAACCAGTTAAACAGTCAGAGAGCCCCCCGTGAACCATTCCGGTATAAAAGTCATCGATTACTATCAGGAAACTTACTATGTATTACGCGATTATCAGTGAAGATGTTCCAGCGAGTCTTGAAAAACGCAAGCAGGCACGACCTGCCCATCTTGAGCGTCTGCAAAATCTGGTCGCGCAGCAACGCATTCTCATCGCAGGCCCTCATCCGGCTGTCGACAGCGAGGATCCAGGCGAAGCCGGATTCACAGGCAGTCTGGTGGTTGCGGAATTCGACAGCCTGGAGCAAGCCAAGGCCTGGGCAGCGGCCGATCCCTACGTCGAAGCAGGAGTGTATGCAAACGTCAATGTAAAACCCTTCAAGCGCGTTTTCTGAGCGCGCACTTGCTAGGGCGAATCTGATTCACTTACAGCGGCAGGCCTGAGATTTGGAAAATTCTCATCGAGAATCCGGTTCCACTCGTTCAACTGATCTCGCTTGCGAGCAAACAACGCCGCCGCGTCACCCTCAATCGTTATGCTGTTTATGGTATCCCTTCTCACGAGTTGATTAACAACCGCGATCCCCGTCACGACCTTGCCGAAAACGGAATGCAGGCCATCGAGATGGGGAGTCGCCACATGAGTCAGGAAAAATTGGCTGCCATCTGTGCCTGGCCCTGAATTGGCCATCGACAGGATGCCCGGCTGATTATGATGCAGAATAGTCTCACCTCGAAATTGGTACCCAGGGCCGCCGGAACCATCCCCCGCCGGGTCTCCTCCCTGCACCATAAAATTGCGTTCCATTCGATGAAAACTTAAGCCGTCATAGAATCCTCTCTGCGCCAGATTCACAAAGTTCGCGACAGTTGTCGGTGCTGCTTTTTCATTTAGAGCCACGCGAATCAGGCCCTTACTGGTATCGATGTTGGCGAACAGCGTTTGGCCCGATGCAGTAACGGCCATGACGATTCCGAAGATGAAGCTGAGGTATTGCAGCGTGCGTCTTGCTCGCTCACGACCAGTAATGTAGCGCATGTGACTATGATCCTGTCGATTTAAAGTGTTACGTCGTACTCAAGTATGACCGGCGCGTGGTCGGAAAAGTTCTGATCGGTATAGATCTGCGCGGCTACGACCTTGTTTGAGAGTGCAGGAGTAATCACATGATAGTCAAGCCGCCAACCGACGTTATTGGCTCGTGCCTGACCCCGATTTGACCACCAGGAGTACTGCTCAGGTTCCTTGTTGACAACGCGAAACGCATCCACATAGTTCAATTTACCGAACAACTCGTCCAGCCACGCCCTTTCTTCCGGCAAGAACCCTGAATTTTTCTGATTCGAACGCCAGTTCTTCAGATCAATTTCCTTATGACAAATATTCCAGTCTGCACAGATGATAAAATCGTTCTTCTTTCTTCGCAGACTCTTCATGTGCAACATGAATTCGTCCATGAAGGCAAATTTTCGCTGCTGTCGCTCTTCGCCCGCCGATCCCGAAGGCAGGTACAACGAGGCCACACTCAAGCCCTTGAAATTCGCCTGAATATAGCGCCCTTCGGTATCGGCAATGTCGAACCCCAAACCCCGCTCAATGCTGACCGGCTTTTGTTTACTGTATATTGCAGTGCCCGCATAGCCTTTTTTCTCGGCATCAAAGTAGTGGCAATCGAATTGTTTGGGCCGAAAAATCGGATCATCGAGTTGATCTATCTGGGCTTTGGTTTCCTGTAAACAGACGATATCCACCTCAATGGTGGCGAGCCAGTCAAAGAAACCCTTTCGCGAGGCAGAGCGCACCCCATTACAGTTAAACGTCATAATCCGCATGATCCACTCCTATTTCGAATCCTTTTTCGCCAATCCTTTTTTGCTCATAGATTTTAACCCTAACCGGTACCGGGTTCAGTTCAGACAAACAAGCGCTCTGCGGCAGTCACCAATGGTTTCATGAAAAATGCCGATTCCGGCATGATAGCAATCTTGCAGCCATAAGTTTTCAATACATCGCCGACAACAGGCCCTATCGCCGCGATGCCCGTGAGCTTCAAGCCTGACTGCAATGTGTCGAGAACGCCCTGCGCTTCAGCGACCGAGAACAATCGGTGTACCTGAGGCTGACTGGTAAACGCGATCAGGTCCACATCGCCACTCGCCATCGCTGCGATCAATCCCAGGACACTCGATGTATCGCTATCTGACGCATAGACATAAGGAGCGACGAAGCTGCACGCACGCAGCTTCCTGGTCTGCAGATAATCGCGCAGAAGTACATTGGGCTCTTCACCATAAAGTTGTACTGCGACTCGCTTGCCTTCGAGCGACTCACCCGCCAGCGTCTCAATGATGCCCGCTGTGGTCGGTGCTTGCCCCAACAGATCCGCTTTCAGACCCACTTCCTTAAGTGCCCTGCCGGGTTTCGGGCCGCGGCAGATCTTGCAAACTTGTTCAAGGGCTCCGATAAATTTCGAGGAGAGGCCTGCGCGCTCGGCTGCAGCGAGCAGGCGTCGCAGCCCCTCTCCAGTTAATAGCACCAGGTAATCCGGTGGATCGGCGACGAAGTCTTCGATCCAGGCGATTACTGGCGCTTGTTCCGGGGCATCGAGAATTGCCACCAGTGGCACCCGCAGGACCAGTGCTCCACGTCGTTCGAACAAGTCAGCGAGAATGTCGAGTTGGCGACTCTCCGGAAGGGCGATGGTCTTGCCCTGAAGTGGCGATGACAAGGCGTTTTTGTTTGGCATGGTGCTGCTTCCGCAAGATCTGATGTGAAACCTGATGTGAGACTGTATGTGAAGCCGTATGTGAGGCCCTATGTGAGACCCTGTGAGAGAGACCCTAAGTCAAACTCATGTGAGTCTCAGTGTGAGACTCGGGATGAAACCCAAGCAAAATATCGTCAGTAACCGGGGAGATGTAAACCTTGTCTGCCTGCATTGGAGCAAGCCAGGGCAGCCCGAGTCTGCACGCTCTCAGACATTCGATAAAGTGTTACCAAGTGTTACACGTGTGATCAGGATCACTTCTTGCTGAAAAATCTCGGTTTGCGCCGTATCTGCAACGACTTAGACTCCATAATCTCTCGGAATTAATCGCAAAAATAATCGCTAACTTATTGAATTTTATAAAGATAAAACCGATTTACAACTTGGACACCGAATTGTCACTATTTTTAAAGCCATATCACTTTTTTACTCATTAATGTTACTTTTCAGGACACATTGTGTTACCATGTGCTCCGTAACCAGGAAATGACAAATCATTACCTAATTCTCAACGTAACCTTAGGAGACAGCAATGAGCGAAGCACTCAGCAAAGCACGGCCAGTAATCGAGGCAACTTTGGTTAGTCTGGTGTTAGTAGTAGCAGCCCTGGCAGTACCAGCGGCGATTATCTACGCATCCGTCTAATCAGGTATCAACAAGGAGGATCTATGCCGATCCTTACCCGAATTTCATGCGCTGATTGAGCACCAGTTTGAGCCGACGCTTAAACTGGTGTTTTTTTTATCGGCGTCCTTTACGATTAAAACTCCTATGCTAACAGCCGCTTCTGTTTCAACCCTTCTGCGCTAGATTTCTGTACGCCTTTACCGCACACGCTTTCTGCACTCTCATTCTGCACTCTTTTTAAGCTTAACCTTCGATGTCCTGATACGCTCGCAGAACAGCAGCGTGACTGTGCAGTCTGAAGTTATGACCTAAACTTCCAGTTTTAATTTGTCAGTGAAATTGCAGGGGCGATGTTCGCTGTCGAGTTGTTCACGAATTATTCCATTCCAACCGGTGCGGCAGGCGCCCGGCGAACCAGGCAGACAAAAAATGATCGTGCCATTGGCCATCCCAGCGAAGGCACGCGACTGAATCGTCGAACTACCGATCTCGGTATAGGAGAGTTGTCGGAACAATTCCCCAAAGCCATCAATGTCGACGTCGAAAAGTGGCTTGATGGCCTTTAAGGTATTGTCTCTGGCTGTGAATCCGGTACCCCCAGTGAGCAACACTGCATGCACGACAGGGTCGGCGATGTGGCGCGAAACAATCTCGCGCAATTTGTAGACATCGTCCTTCACGATTGTCTTCGAATGCAGAGCATGTCCGGCTTCACTGAGCAGTTCGACCAGAACGATGCCTGATTTATCCGTTTCTTCGGTGCGAGTATCTGATACCGTAACAACCGCTATGGAAAGGGTTTTTGCGTGAGCCATGAGCCTGTTAACCGCCAGTCATATTCATCAGACGCACAGGTTGTACGTGGTCTTTATCATAGAAGAAGTGACGCTCTGGTTTTATCGCCATGGAAGCGATAATCGCCTGCTGTAACTCTTCATACCCTTGAGTTGGATCACGCAAAATTGATCTCAGGTCTACTGAGTGTTCATTACCCAGACAGAGCAACAAGCGACCTTCTACCGTAACCCGCACTCGATTGCAGTCCTCACAAAAATTGTGCGTGACTGGAGAGATAAATCCGACGCGACTCGTCTGCCCTGCAATCCGTGCATAACGCGAAGGGCCCGCGGTTTTTTCTGCGCTTTGAATGAGTTCGTACTTGCTCTCGATAATCTGCCGTACCCAGGCATTACTACATGTGGTCTCTTCACGATTGTGATCCGACGCTTCGCCCAAGGGCATTTCCTCGATAAAGGCGATGTCGATGCCACGCGCTACGGCAAAATCAGTGAGGGCTAGCACCTCGTCCTCATTGTAGCCGCGCATGATCACAGAATTCAGTCTGATCCGGTCAAACCCCGCGAGGATGGCCGCGTCGATGCCAGCGAGAACGCGATCCAGTTTACCGACACGAGAAATGCGTTTGAACCGCTCGGCATCCAGGCTATCAATGCTGATATTGATGCGATTCACTCCGGCCGCCTTGAGTGGCTGGGCAAATTTATCCAATTGCGCCCCGTTAGTTGTCAGCAGCAATTCATCCAAACCGGGCAAGGCACCCAACTTTTCGATGAGCGACATGACATCTGTGCGAACCATGGGCTCACCGCCGGTGAGCCGGATTTTCCGCACTCCAAGTTCGGTAAAGGCTCGGGCTACCTGATACAACTCTTCAAGTGAGAGGATTTCCTTCCGTGGCAGAAACTTCATATCTTCGGTCATGCAATACACGCAACGGAAGTCGCAGCGGTCCGTAACGGACAACCGAATATAGTCGACTCGACGGCCAAACTTGTCGATCAGTTCCCTGGTGGATGCACTTCGGGTCATAGAAATCTCCTGGGGCAACTATACCTTACTTCAAGCCTTGCATATACCGCCTTTCCAGTGCACGCCAGCGCACCAATGGCCACTTGACGCCTTCAGAGCCAGCGCCGTCAGCTTCGCGAGAGCAGGAGTTGGGCCGCCAGTGCCAGCAAAATGATGCCCATGCCTCGCTCAAACCAGACACCCGCCTTCAGCACGAAACCCCGAACATCTTGCCGCCCCATCAGCAGGGAGAGTGAGGCAAACCAGGCAAAAGTTGCCAGGGCCAGGTAGATGCCGTAAACGATCTGGATACCAAGCGGCGTGCCCGGATCTATCACCAGCGTAAACAGGGCTAGGAAGAACAATGTTGCTTTGGGATTCAATCCATTCGTGAAAAAGCCCAACAGGAAGGCCCGAATCGGCCGCAGTCCGGTGGCAAATCCCGTCTGCGTTGCAGGAACAGCAAGCTTGAAAGATGCGCGCAGTGACTGCAGGCCCAGATAAAGCAGATAGAGCGCCGCAACAATCTTGACGGTATCGAACAGCCCTGGCGAACTCGATAACAACAGGGCGACGCCTAGCAGACAATAGCTCACGTGCAACAGAATCCCGGTCCCAACTCCGAAACTCGTCCAGAGACCTGAGCGGGTTCCTCCGGTGATGCACTGCCGCATGACCACCGCAAAATCGGGCCCGGGCGAGGCTACCGCAAATAAATGGGCAATTGCGATGGTGAAGAATTCAGCCCAATACATGGAAATTGTCACCGAGTGTCAGGGGATACGCTCACTCACGGTGAGTTCGATAACGGTATGTTGCCCGTTATGTGCAAAGTTGTTGGAAACAACCCGATAGTCTCCGCTTTGTGGATTCGCGGAACCGGCGAAGGAAACGAGTACAGTAACGTAGACCGTTTCTGCAGAGGAAAGATTGAATGCCCCCACTGCGTCGGCGTCATCCAGCCTGATCGTGGTAGGCAATTCAGCGATAGTCAATTGTGTCGCCGCCAGCGGTGGCATTCCTTCACGCTCGGCGTTGCGCACTGCAACGAAGACGCGCGTGTCGCCTGACAGTTCGATACCTTCCGCAAGCGCAATCGTCACATCAATAGCCGGACCCGGCGCCACATCCGCCTGGCCTTCATTCAATGCAGCTTGAGCCACTGCAATATTGTCGCGCAAGATGCGCGCCTGGTCGGAATTCGGATTGCTCTGAATTAATAATCGCCAGTACTGAATTGCAGCACGATAGTCCTGGCGCTGTTCGGCATCAGCTGCCAACAGTTGCAAGATAGAAACCTCATTGGGATTGATCGCCCGTGCCTGCTCGATGACTGCATCGATTTCCGGTGTCAATTTCAACTCGGCGTTAATGTATTTTGCAAGAGCGACACGACCCAATACCAGCGCCTTTTCGGGACTGTCTTCCATGCGCGTCGCAGACTGGACATAAGCGATTTCCGCTTCCTTGAACATGCCAAGACTGGCAAAATTTTCTGCCAGGAAGTACCAGGCCCAAGGCAGGTCATTCTGTGCTCGAACGATCTCTCCCAGACTAACAATCAAACTCTGTGATTCCTGGGGATTATCAACGTTATTGACCGTACGCTGAAACAACCCCATCAGGGCAACATCATCTCGGTATCCCCAATGATCGTAGAGACTGTAGGCGGCGAGAGGGATAGCCAACACGATCAGCACCGGAATCAGCACGGTGGAACTGAGAAAACCTGAGCGCGCTTTAGGACGATCAGTTTGCCGACTTTGTTCTGTGAGCACGGTGTCAGCACGCACGTCAGCAAGCAAACCCTGTTGCAACTCCACCAGCAAGCTATCGAATTGGGCCTGGTCAATTTCGCCAGCGGCGAGATCGGCTTCCAGTTCTTCGCAGCGCTCCTGAAACAAGGCCACGTTCGCGCTTTTACGCAGCGCCTCAGCCATTGAAGCAGACGTGCGACCCCGTAACCACAGCGGCAAAAGCACAAAGAGAGCGGCGATAATGAGCAGGGCGATTGAGAGGATCCAGAACAAGGTGATTTCCGATGTCAGCGAATGGGATTATTTGTCGTTCAGCAGATCTTTCAAACGTGCCTGCTGGCCGGAATCGAGCGATGGCGTCCCGGTCTCATTTACGACCTTGGCACGTCGCGAAATGGAATACGCGACCCAGGCTCCAAGCAAGAGAAAGAGCAAAGGTCCGAACCACAACAGTACAGTTTCCGCACGCAGTCTGGGTCGATAAAAAATGAAATCTCCATAGCGTTCGAACATGAACTGCTCAATCTCGCGATCCGTCATGCCCTGCATGATCATGCGGTGAATCTCGCGGCGCAAATCTTCAGCGACGCCACCAGTGGAGCCGGTAAGGCTCGTGTTCTGACACATCGGGCACCGGAATTCGTCAGAAAGATGTCGGAAGCGTTGTTGTTGCTCAACGGTATCAAAGGCGAAAGTATCCACCTGAGCCATCGCAATCGGCGCATTGAGAATCCAAAAACCCAGCAAGAGTGTTATAACGGAGAAGCGCAAGAAAACATTGGAACCAGTAATGCTCGACATGGCTAGTTAGCCTCGAGCTTGAGTTGTTCGATTGCCGGCAAAAACTTGTCGGCCCACACTTGCTCATCGAGCACGCTGACATGGCGCAAACGAATCACTCCCTCGCTGTCGACAAGATAAGTTTCGGGCGCACCATAAACACCCAAGTCGATGCCAAACCGGCCATCCTCATCGAGAATACTGAACTGGAAAGGATTGCCATTGTCATCCAGCCAGTTGAGTGCCAGCGCCTGTTTGTCACGGTAATTCACACCCACGACAGGAATTTGGTCGGATTCGGTGAGACGCATGAGAGTGGGATGTTCAATCAGACAGGGCAGGCAGTAACTTCCCCACACATTCAGCAGGAACATTTCATTGGGCAGGTCGGCCTTCGTGATTGCGGCTCCCTCGACCGTCGTCATCTGGAAGTCGGGCAAGGGCTTGTCGATCAGCATGGAAGGCAATTCTTTCGGATCGAGATACAAGCCTCTCCACATTACGAGGGCGAGCAGGGCGAAGCCAATTACGGGTATGTAGAATTTGAATTTATTCATCACTTGCTCAGCTGGCGGCTTGCAGACCGGTTTCGATTTGCCGTCGCGATTTCGACTCACTGCGAACCTGCAATCTTCGATAACGTTTGTCCCCTGCGGCCAATGTTCCACCTAGCGCCATCAGGATCGCACCAAGCCACACCCAGCGCACAAAGGGTTTGATGTAAATTGTCATCGACCAGGCGTTACTTTCTTTCTCTTCGCCGAGGGTTATGAACAGATCACGCAGAAAGCCCGCATCTATCGCCATCTCAGTTGAGGGCGTGCCTGAAGCCAGATAGACGCGCCGCTGAGGATGCAGTTCAGATACCGGCTTGCCGCCGCGTGTCACGGTAAAACTGGCTTCGTCCCCCACGTAGTTGGGACCGGAGATACGCTCGGTGCCGTTAAATCTGAAATCGTAATGCCCGACATCGATGCTTTCACCTTCTGTGAGCAGCACACTCTTCTCGGTACTGAATTTGCTCGTAAATGCCACGCCGAGCAGAAGCACTACCACACCGAAATGCGCAAGCTGCATACCATAGTAACTCCAGGACAAGGCTGCCGCCCCTGATCGTAAATCCGGTTTATTGGCCACTTTGTTCGCGAAATCCCGCAAAATAGCCAGCGTAATCCACGCCGCTATCGCCATCGCGATGGTGGCGGACAGACTGAATCGAAGCACAACGATGAGGGGCAACACGACTCCAATCACGATACTGGCAACTGCCACTTTGCCCAGTTGTGCAGTCAGGAATCCCATGGAAGTTCGCTTCCAGCGCGACAAGGGTCCCGCTCCGAGCAAGATTACGAGCAGGCTCATAATGGGAACGAAGATGGCGTTGAAGTACGGCGGTCCGATTGAAATCAAATCATCCGTGATAGCCTGATACACCATCGGAAACATGGTTCCGAGAAACACTGACGCGGCAGCCACGACCAGCAGAACGTTATTGGCAAGCAAGAAGACTTCTCGGGATACAAGAGAAAACCCGACATCGCTCTTCATCAACGGCGCGCGCAGCGCAAACAGAAGCAAGGAGCCACCGATGGCGATACCGAGAATGCCCAGAATGAACACGCCACGGGTTGGATCACTTGCAAACGCGTGCACCGAAGTCAGCAGCCCAGAGCGCGTGATAAAAGTGCCCAGCAAACTGCCCGAGAATGCCAGAATGGCGAGCAGGACCGTCCAGCTTTTGAACACTCCGCGTTTCTCAGTCGCGGCGAGCGAGTGAATAAGTGCAGTACCGAACAGCCAGGTGATCAAGGGCGGATTTTCCACAGGATCCCAGGCCCACCATCCACCCCAACCGAGTTCGTAATAGGCCCACCAGCTGCCGAGTGCAATGCCAAGCGTCAGTACAGCCCAGGCAACATTCGCCCACGGTCGCGACCATCTGGCCCAGGCTGCATCCAGTCGACCACTTAGTAGTGCGGCGATTGCGAAGGCGAACACTACCGAAAAACCGACATACCCCATGTAGAGTGTGGGGGGATGAATGATGAATCCGAAATCTTGCAATGCAGAATTCAGGTCAGCGCCATCGGCTGGCGGCAGAGGCACAATACGGTCGAACGGATTGGATGTGGCGAGCATGAACAGCGTGTAGCCGACACAGAGAATACCAAGCACACCCAATACCCTGGCGACAAAATCGAGCGGCATGCTTTTGCTGAAGATAGCCACAGCGAGCATCCAGCCCGATAGCATGAATGTCCACAACAGGAACGAGCCTTCGTGACCTCCCCACACCGCTGTCAGCTTGTAGCGTGTAGGTAGCAGCGTGTTCGAATGCTCCGCGACAAATTTCACTGAAAAGTCATCAGTGACGAAGGCATAGGCGAGAATCAGGACACAGAGGCCAAGGAAGACAAAGACTCCTGCAGAGAGTGGTCTGGCCAGATTCATCCACAGAGTGTTGTCACGACTGGCACCGATCAGTGGCAGACTTCCCAGAATAACGCTAAGACAGAGAGCGAGAATGAGCGAAAACTGACCGAGCTCGGGGATCATCTATTGCTCCGGCATTGCTGAGTGATTTTGCGGGCTGGCACCACTGGCCTCGAGTGCCGCTTTCACCTCAGGCGACATGTAATTTTCATCGTGCTTGGCGAGTACGCGTGAGGCCTGAAACAGTCCGTTGGCATCCAACGCCCCCTCAACGACGACGCCCTGCCCTTCGCGGAACAAATCCGGCAGGATCCCCTCGTAATGAATGGGCACATTGTTGACGAAATCCGTAGCGTCAAATTCTACGCGCAGGCTGTCACTCGCGGCCACGTAGGACCCCTCTCGCACCATGCCACCCACGCGGATGCGTTGGCCAACAGCGACTTCGCCTGCAGCAATCTGAGTGGGAGTATAGAACAGATCGATGTTCTGGCTCAGCGCATACAGGGTCAATCCGACAGCAAAACTCAGTGCGGTCGCGATAAACAGGATAATGCCGAGGCGTTTACGCCGATGCGGTTTCATGCACTCTCTCCAAATTCAACTCGTGCCTGTTACAGCACTGTGTCGTTACCGGTTTCCCGTCGAACACGGGATTCCTGCGCGAGTACGAGTCGACGTTTCTGCTCGCGCAGTATTTGTTTCTTACGTATCACGGGCACAGCCAGATTGATCGCAAAAAATACGACGAATAATAAATAGACCGACCAGACATTAAAGGCATAGCCGCCCATCGCAAAAAAATCGCTCAAACTGCTGAACTGTACGTTTTCAAACATATTGCTACCTGATTTCGCTCAGCTATTGCAGGCCAAGTCCTCTACCCATTGTGCACGTCGCTCTCGCACCAGTATTTCATTGCGCGTTGCGAGTATCAGACTCACGGCAAAAAAGCAGTAAATGGCGAGGATCATCACCACCAGAGGCACCCAGACCTCGGGGGGATTGGGCGCATCGTCCGCCAGCGAAAAAGACCCCGCCGGCTGGTGCAAGGTATTCCACCAATCGACTGAAAACTTGATGACGAAGACATTAATGCAGCCCACAATCGACAAGACGGCGCAGGCTTTCGAGGCCGCTTCGGTGTCTTCCAGTGCAGAACGTAACGAGATTACGCCGATCAACAGGAAAAACTGCAGCAACATGGATGTCAGGCGTCCATCCCAAATCCACCAGGTCCCCCAGATGTCACTGCCCCAGATAGAACCGGAGATCAGTGCCAGAGCGGTGAACCAGGCGCCGAGTGGGGCAGCAGTCTTGGCCACCATGTCGGCCAACTTCATGCGCCACACCAGCGTAATCGTGCCGGCAACCGCCATCAGTGGGAAAAATGCGAGTGAGATGCTGGCAAACGGCACATGGATGTACATGATCCGGATCGTATTGCCCTGCTGATAGTCCGGAGGAACGAACAACAGTGCCCACACAATTCCGATGATAAGCAACAGGCTCATCACCGCAATGAGCCAGGGCAGCCACTTGCCCGACAGCTCATAAAACCATTTGGGCGAACCCAGCTTGGAAAACCATAACCACATTGATTTCTAATCCATTTCCCCCGATTTGGAGGCGTAAATATAGCATGGTGCCGACTCGCGGCCATGTTACGTATTGTAACTCATTGTAATTGTGCGAGCGTCCCCGAAACGGGAGCTTCGGCTAATTCACGGTGATTCTCAGGGCGGCGGCCGACGCCAGGGGCGCCAGTGCCAGCGAGCCAAGTAATAACGCACCCAAAATCGCCAGATAACCCAGCAATGGCGCCCCGTTCAGTGTTTGTTGAACGGCCATGGTCCCCGCGATCAGCACCGGCACGCTCATCGGCAGGGTGATGACAGCGAGAATCAGACCGCGACTGCCGAGGCCTACCGTGAGGGCAACGCCAATGGAGCCCAGCAGACTGAGCACCGGCGTGCCGATCAGCAGGGTGAGAAACACCGCGAGGTAGGCCTCATCGGGCAGGTTCAGCATATAGGCTATCAGGGGCGACACGAGAACGACGGGCAGCCCGCTGACGAGCCAGTGTGCGATGTTCTTGGCCAGCACCATGAAGTACAACGGGTGGGGGCTAAGCAGCAGCTGTTCCAGCGAACCATCTTCGAAATCGGAGCGGTACAGGCTGTCCATCGATAACATCGCCGCCAGCAACGCCGCTATCCACAAGACCCCCGCGGCGATTTCGCCGAGGCGTTCGGGCTCCGGACTGATGCCGATTGGAAACAGGGTAGCGACAATCAGGAAGAACATGAAAGGATTCACAACATCATGCTTCTTCTTATACGCGATCAGAAGATCACGTCGCAGCGTGGCGATGAACGCGGCACCGGTAGTCGTCGTCACGGCACTCATCCGAGACTGAGCCTTTGAAGGTCCGGTACTTGCAGACTGTGGTGCGTGGTGACGAGCACGGCTCCGCCCTTGTCCGCGTGCTGTTGCAGGAGTCGCTCAAGCAGATCGACGCCGGTGGTATCGAGCGTCGTGAAGGGTTCGTCAAGAATCCAAAGTCGTGCGGGACTAATTAGCAAGCGTGCCAGCGAGACACGTTGCTGCTGGCCGGCAGACAATGTGAAGCACTGCGATTCCTCGAATCCCCGCAGGCCAACGTCACACAGCGCCTGGTAGATTACTGCATCGTCAACTCGTTGTTGCAGCGTGCTACTCCAGCGCAAGTTTTCCAGTGGTGTCAGCACTTTACTAACACCTACTCGATGGCCGATGTAGAGCAGATCGGCATAAAACTGCTCAGCCTGCTCGGTCACCTCAACACCCTGCCAAAAGATGCTACCTTGATAGCCATCGTTCAATCCGCACAGAATGCGCAACAGGGTAGTCTTGCCGCTGCCATTGCTGCCTTGTATCTGCAACACTTGTCCGGCATTCAGCTCGAAGTTGAGGTGCTGGAACAGCACGCGGTCATCGCGTTCACAATACAGGTCTCGCGCGGCGAGCACGGGTATTTTGCTGTTCGCGAGAGACTCAGACTCAGCGGTGGTTGCGACTGACATGCAGTTGATGGTTCCCGGGTAGTTGTGCGCGTGTTTCGTTCTGGGCGCGATTATAGCCCGGGATTGTAGCGAATTGACGACTCACTGCCCAATGCGAACGTGCGGAACATGAATCCTGGCCCACAACACTCATAATTGTCTTCGGGCCGAGCCTAGTTCCAGTCAGTCAGCCTCGCTCGCAGGCGCATGGCAGCCTGGCTGTGAATCTGGCTTACACGGGACTCGCTGACTCCGATCACTTCCCCGATTTCTTTCAGATTCAGCTCTTCGTCATAGTACAGTGCCAGAACCAACCGCTCACGATCGGGCAGGCCTTCTATCGCAGTAGCGAGATGTTCCTTGAACGTGTCCCTCTGCAGTCCGTCACAGGGGCCGGGCAATTCACCAGCAGCAAGCTCGATGGCGGAGTCGTCACCTTCCATGATGTCGTCGAAGCTGAAGAGTCGGCTGCCGGTAGCATCTTGCAAAATGGAATAGTAGGAGTTCAGATCGATATCCAGTTCCTTGGCGATATCCTGATCTTTTGCATCCTTGCCTGTCCTGGCCTCGATGGCCTTGATTGCCTCGGCCACCTTGCGCGATTTCCGATGGACCGATCGTGGCGCCCAGTCCCCCTTGCGCACTTCATCCAGCATCGAACCCCGGATGCGGATACCAGCGTAGGTCTCGAAGCTGGCTCCCTTTGTGACATCGTATTTTTTGGCGGCTTCGAGCAGACCAATCATGCCTGATTGCACAAGATCATCGATTTGCACACTGGCAGGCATTCTCAGCAACAGGTGATGAGCGATGCGCTTCACTAGTGGCGCATAGCGCTCGACTATTTCAGTCAGGCTCTGTTCGCTTGGTTCGACAGTGGAGGATTTCGCTTGTACGGACGCCCCGGTTGCTGAAGTCATTGTAAGTCTTCCCACATAGTTACAGACCTGGGTTGCCACAGCATCGCAGAGAGGTGCCTTGCAGTCGCAGAGAGCGAAGCACTCCCCACCCTGAAGGCGCGCAAATCGCGGAGCAACCCACCGTATGTACGCAAATTATTTCGAGAGCTTGCCGGCTGAAGGCGGCTGAGTGATGCCACCGATCCGGCAAATTTTTGAGAGTACGCAGCAAAGGCCTGCAAATTACGCTGAACTTGCAACCTGATGGTAGGCACACGAATAGTTGTTGTGTAAAAACTACTTACAACCATACCCTTGACTGCTCCCTATTTTTGTTACTGCTGTAATTCCGATTTACTGAACTGTGTTCTAAACTTAATTTTGTTTCTGACGATTTACTCAATAGCCGGACTGCATCTTCAACCCCGGCTCGACGAAACCGCCTTTATCCCCTGAATTGATCAGCCGCGATCTGTTTTGAAACTGCAATCCTGCATTCTCGGCGAGGCGAATTTGCCTCTCGCAGATCATCCCTGGCTGGTTGCAAAACCACAGGCGCAGCTGCAACTGCTTATAAGCTGCAAAAAGTGTTCCAAATCAGTAATTAAGCGAAGTTTTTACGAAATGACCCGCAAATACGGGGTTTGCGGCAGGTGCGTCTGGGAAGGGACGTTGCAGGAGCGCCGGAAAAGCGTCAGGTTCTTGACGGATTCGTGTTGATCACGCCAATTTCCCAACGCTTGACGGCATTTTTCCGTTTCGGAAATGACAACTGGAAGGCACGCATGACCAACCTCTATCACCGGTTGGCGCAGGCGCAATTGCAATTAAGCTTTCGGGGGAGTAACGCCAGTCTGGCCCATGTATTTGCCTCCGCGTTGCTTGTAGGTGACCTCACACTGCTCATCTGACTGATAGAAAAGCATCTGGGCAACACCTTCATTCGCGTAGATCTTGGCCGGTAATGGCGTTGTATTCGAAAACTCCAGGGTCACATGCCCTTCCCACTCGGGCTCAAGCGGGGTGACGTTGACGATGATGCCGCAACGCGCATAGGTCGACTTGCCGAGACATACCGTCAACACATCCTTGGGAATGCGGAAATACTCCACGGTTCGCGCCAGGGCGAACGAGTTCGGCGGAATCACGCAGAACGGCTCATCGATCGACACGAAGCTGGTCTCGTCGAAATTCTTTGGGTCCACCACGCTGGTTGTGTGCACATTCGTGAAGATCTTGAATTCAGTCGCACACCTGACATCGTAGCCGTAACTGGAAGTTCCATAGGAAATGACCTTCTGTCCATCAACGTACCGCACCTGTTCATGTACAAAGGGTTCTATCATGCGCTGCTCAGTAGCCATCTGTCTGATCCAGCGGTCCGATTTGATCGTCATTTCAATGCTGCTCTTGCGTGAGTTTGGGGAAATGCAGGAATTTCGATTCTCTCTACCTGCGACAAGACGCGAATGATAAAACCAATCCCACCCATATTCACCCTTTTATTTGCACCCGGCTGGGGTCCTGATATCAGTCCCGTTTTCGCCGAAAGCCGAGGAAAAAGGTACTGATTTAACGACAGAATTCGCGTATCATCCGAGCCGGTCCACGCGTCACCGCATCGCCGGCTGTCGACTGGATTGAGACGGCGAACTCCGGCCCCTTGCCAGTTCCCCTTCCGCCCTGACCCGTTATAATTCAGTCCTGCCAGTGTGATTCTCGCAGTTCGTATCTACCCCAGGAGGCTTCAGTGAAACAGTGGCAATGCATGGTCTGTGGCTTCATCTATAATGAGGCGCTAGGACTGCCAGAAGACGGAATTCCGCCTGGTACTCCCTGGGGTGACATTCCAGATGACTGGATGTGTCCGGACTGTGGCGTCGGCAAAGAAGACTTTGAAATAATTGAACTCTAGATTCGTTAACCACATCCTGCTGAAAAGGATTCACAGTGAAAGCGCGCAAGATTCTCGTCACGATGGCCCTGCCCTATGCCAACGGCGCCATCCATCTCGGTCATCTGATGGAAGCAATCCAGACAGATATCTGGGTGCGCCTGCAAAAAATGCGAGGCAACGACTGTGTCTACGTGTGCGCAGACGATGCCCACGGCACAGCCATCATGTTGAGCGCCGAGAAGCAGGGAATATCCCCGGAGCAGCTGATTGACGGCGTGAAACGCGCCCATCAGCAAGACTACGCGGAGTTTCTGATCGGCTTCGACAACTTCCATTCCACTCATTCCGAGGAGAATCGCGAGTTATCCGAGTCTATTTATCTGGCGCTCGACAAGAACGGCCACATTGCCAGACGCGCGATCAGCCAGTTGTTTGATCCGGAAAAGGAATTGTTTCTGGCGGATCGCTACATCACCGGTACCTGCCCCAAATGCAAGACACCCGGTCAGTATGGCGATAACTGCGAAGCGTGTGGTTCGACCTACAGCCCATCGGACCTGATCGATCCTCGCTCGTCCATCTCAGGGGCCACTCCCATTGAGAAAGAGTCCGAACATTTCTTCTTCGACCTGCCTCAGTTCCGGACGATGTTGCAACAATGGACCCGCAGCGGAACACTGCAAGATGCTGTTGCCAACAAGTTGAGTGAATGGCTCGATGATGACCTGCAACAATGGGACATCAGCCGTGACGCACCGTATTTCGGTTTCGAGATTCCCGGTGCCCCCGGCAAGTATTTTTATGTTTGGCTGGATGCTCCTATCGGCTACATGGCCAGCTTCAAAAACCTGTGTGCTCGCACCGATTACAAGTTTGAAGATTACTGGAGTCCCGAGAGCGACGCAGAGCTTTATCATTTCATCGGCAAAGACATCATCAATTTTCATACCCTGTTCTGGCCAGCCATGCTGACCAGCGCCGGTTATCGTACGCCGACGGCAGTCTACGCCCATGGCTTTCTCACCGTGGATGGCACGAAGATGTCGAAATCCCGCGGCACCTTCGTCAACGCGCGTACCTATCTCGACCACCTGCATCCAGAATACCTGCGCTATTATCTGGCAGCGAAATTGGGCCCCGGTATTGATGATCTTGACCTCAATCTCGAAGACTTCGCACTGCGGGTGAACTCCGATCTCGTCGGCAAGGTTGTGAATATTGCGAGCCGCTGCGCCGGATTCATCACCAAGGGTTTCTCCGGACGACTCGCGAACAAGCTGGACGATGCCAATCTGATTGCAAGCATGCAATCGGCGCAGCAGGAGATTGGACAGTATTTCGAGCAGCGTGAATACAGCAAGGCCATCCGCAACATCATGGCGCTCGCCGATCACGCCAATCAGTATATTAATGACAAGCAGCCCTGGGTGATTGCGAAAAGCGCACCCGACTCGCCGGAACTGCAACGCATTTGTACAACGGGACTGAATGCGTTTCGGCTGCTGATCTGCTATCTGAAACCGGTGTTACCGGCAATGGCGGCGAAGGCAGAGGCGTTTCTCAATGTCGAACCCTTACAGTGGGACGCGCTTAACAGCCAACTTCTCGACCATACCATAGCGCAATTCACCCCGCTGATGACTCGGGTGGAAATGGACAAGGTACAGGCTATGATTGACGCAACAAAACAGGAATTCAATCAGAACTCATCGGCAGTCTCGACCACGGTCGCGGTGGAAGACGCGACTGGCTTCGAACCGGAAATCGAATTCGATGCCTTTTCCCGGGTAGACTTGCGTGTCGCAAAAGTGCTCGCCGCCGAGCACGTGGAAGGCGCCGATAAACTGCTGCAACTCACTCTGGACCTTGGATCCGACAAGAACGGCAAGCCCATCCAACGTACGGTTTTTTCCGGCATCAAGTCTGCCTATGATCCGGCCACACTCGTCGGCAGACTGACTGTCATTGTGGCCAACCTGAAACCTCGCAAAATGAAGTTCGGCATGTCAGAGGGAATGATTCTGGCGGCCGGGCCGGGCGGCAAGGAGATCTGGTTGCTGGAACCTGACGCCAACACCCAACCTGGAATGCGCATTACCTGAGTGTGCGTCGCTGGCACTTGCGGCGGCAACGTAATAAGCTTGGGGCGGTTGGTCGCGACGACCCTGCCCCCTGGCGCTTTTCCTAATTCCGGATTGACTGAGACTGCCTATGAATTACCGACTCTTTTACCGGCGTAGCCTGCGAGTATTCGGCGTCGCGTTGCTGACTTCACTGACTGGAACTGTCCAGCTTGCCCAAGCACAATCCAGCGAAATAAGGGCCATAGAAGATTCTGTCGTCAAGATCTACACCACCCAGGCAGAGCCAGATTATTTCACGCCGTGGCGATTGCTCACGCCAAGCCAGAG
>JALRBQ010000087.1 GCA_023257655.1 Pseudomonadales bacterium | reverse complement strand
GGAGATCGATCCCTCCACCGCGGTCGACACTATCCTCGGCGTGTCCCCTGTGGAGGAGCCCTGATGGAGCGTGACCGACGGCCACCCCGGCGCCGCGACGACACCAACTGGAAGGCCATCCTCGCAGTCAGCGGGGGTGTGATGCTGGTGTGGTTCATCATCGCGAACTCCCGTCAGGTGGAGGTCACCTGGTGGGTCTTCACGACCTCCACCAGCCTCATCGTGGTGATCCTGGTGTCGGCGCTCCTGGGCGCGGGCCTCATGTACCTCTTCACGCGCGTGCGCCCCGCGCGCCGGCCCGAACGCGCCCCGCGCGAGCGCGACCCGGGGGAGGGTGTGCGGTGAGCACCACCCGCGAGCCGTTGTCGCGCGACCGGGTGGTCGAGGCCGCGCTTGCGGTGATCGACCGCGCCGGCATCCAGGGGTGCAGCATGCGCGCGGTGGCCGGGGAGTTGGGGGTGGAGGCCATGTCGCTGTACCACCACGTGCCCGGCGGCAAGGATGAGATGCTCGATGGCGTCGTCGCCATGGTGCAGGCCGAGTTCGTGGAGTCCCTCGACCTGTCCGATGAGTGGCGGCAGGACATGGGCGCCTTCGCCCGGGCCTACCGGGACGCCCTGTCGCGGCACCCCAACGTGGTGGCGATGATCGCGGCGCGCCCGTCCGTGGCCTACCGCAGCAGCACGGTGCTGGTGGGCTCGCTCTTCACCTCGATGGAGGACGCCGGGTTCACGCGCGAGGACGCCCTGCGCGCGGTGAGGGTGGTGTCGCGCTGGACGATCGGCTTCACCCTGGGCGAGGCCTCGGCGGTGGAGGACGGCGAGTCGGCCGAGCAGTTAAAGGGTGACTGGATGGCTGACTTCGCCGATAGTGGCGATCCTCAGGTTGGCAAAACCTACAACACCGTCCGCGACATTCAGTGCCCGCGATGTGGCAAGCCGATGGTCAAGCTCAATGATCCGAAGCAGAAGCACCTCGAATACGAAGCCTGTGAAGAACATGGCATGTTCATGGACGCTGGCGAATTCACCGACTATAAGCACGAGACTCTGCTCGATATCTTCCGTGACGTGGTATCCAGCATCAGACGTCGCTAGCTGCAGGGAGGAATAATCCTCCTGTTACAAAGATCAGCAAAACAGCAAATCAGCAAATCAGAAAATAAGAAAATCCAGAAAATCTGGAAAATCTGGAAAATCAAAAGTGCCATCCGGGATGCAACCAGATGGCACTTTTTTTTGCAGCTTCATCCAGCGCCGGGAAACGCCCGAGGTCTGTCCAGGTCGCTTCCGAATCATGAAAGTCCGATCCGACAGAAGTCCATAGCTGCTGTGCACTGGCCAGTCGTTGCAGATAGAGCTGGTGTTCCGGCTGGATGTTGCCATAACTGACTTCGAGCGCCTCACCACCTGCTGCCTTGAACTCTGCCACAAGCCGCTCGAGTTTGCGTTTCGAGATCGAATAGCGACAAGGATGTGCGATGCAGGCGATGCCTCCGGCGGCTCGGATTGCCGCGATCGCCTCGAGCATTCCACACCACTGAGGTGCAATATAGATGCGTCCGCGTTTGCTGAGATAGGCTTTGAAAGCCTTCTGCCGGTTCGCACTGCGACCACGCTGCACCAGAAAGTCGGCCACATGACTGCGTGTGAAGGCGACGCAAGGCAGCGCATTGAGATAATCCCACAGGCCGGTGGTTCCGAGTCCATTCAGTTTGGCATCCATGGCCTTCATGCGATCACGGCGATGCTGTTGTTGCTTTGCCAGCAAGTCGGTGAGTGCCGCATTGCTCGTATCGATACACAGACCAAGCACGTGAATCTCAAGCTCCTCCCAGTTGCACGAAATTTCCACCCCGTTAATAATTGTGAGGTCAGTACTGAGGGCCGCCAATTCATCGCAGGCCTTGAGGCAGTCATGATCGGTCACCGCGAGGTGCGTCAGACCATTTTGCAGTGCACGCTGCAGCAGGAATGCCGGGCTGTGTTTGCCATCGGAATAATAGCTGTGGCTGTGCAGATCTACCTTCATGCAATGATCCGGGAGTAGTGCCAGAACCAGCTCAGGCTGGCAACGGGAGATAATATTGGGGTGCTGCAATAAAGCGCTGTTGTCCGAGGTCTTAAGTCTAGCAAGATTCTGACGGGTCGGCCTCGTTAAATAGGCGTGCTTTCGACCCTGTGGTATAGTCGGGCACCCATCGGGTACACCGTGCGCAAGTGCGGTGCGGCCGAACACAGCGGTATTAGCTAAGTGACAAGTTCCATGCTCCAGCCTCAGATTTCCGATCCGGATTCCCAGCTTATCGATGGTTGTCTGCATTGCATGCGTCAATGCGAGCGTTTGCTGCAAAGTCTCTCCGATGAGAATTACACGCATACCGGCTCGGGGTCCAGCGTCGGTGCGCATATGCGCCATGTGCTGGAGCGTTTCCAGAGCCTGTTCGATGGGCTGCAGGGAGATGTGATCGATTATGACGCGCGCAAGCGCGACCGTGACATCGAACGCGACCGGCATGCCGCGCTATCGGTGCTGGCAGATCTTGTGTGCGGGATCAGCGGACTGGGCAGCGATATTCACCGCCGTGTCAGGGTGCAGGAGTCTGTCAATCATCTGGGACCGGCCGTGACGATTCACAGCAGTGTATCCCGAGAGCTGATGAGCCTGATCACCCACACGACTCACCACCTCGCTATCATCGCCTTGCTGGTCAAACCATTCGGGGTCACCATGGGCCCGGAATTCGGCAAGGCTGCCTCCACTATCCGCTTCGAAAACGGCAGCAAGATCCCGGCCTGAATCCGTTCGAGGGCCGCTGCGGCGGGGGTCTCCGGCTCCGGCGTATACTTGACTAATTTACTTAGGTATTCGATAATCCGCCCTCATTCCGAGCCGATACGGACTTCACGATGCGCCTAACCACCAAGGGTCGATACGCCGTCACTGCCATGCTTGATCTGGCCTTGCACCGCAATCAGGGGCCGGTCAGTCTTGCCGACATTTCCCGGCGTCAGGCCATCTCGTTGTCTTATCTCGAGCAATTATTTGCCAAATTACGCAAGGCATCCCTGGTGGTTAGCGTGCGCGGGCCGGGTGGCGGCTATGAGCTTGAACGCAAGGCCGAGGTCATCTTCATCGCCGATATCATCGATGCTGTCAACGAGTCGGTGGATACCACGAAGTGTCAGGGGGCCGGTGATTGTCAGGGTGGCGAGACCTGTCTGACGCACTATCTCTGGGAAGACCTGAGTGAACAGATCCACAATTTTCTCGGCGCCATCAGCCTGAACGATCTGGTGGCGCGTAGTGATATCCGGCGCATTGCGGAGCAACAGGATCGCAAACGCGTCATCGTCAGCGAACACATGCACGACAACAGGGTGCCGGTCGCCAGCCTGTAGCGACACATCAGAAGCGGAGTACAACATGCAATTTCCAATTTATCTCGACTACTCAGCCACCACACCGGTCGATCCCCGTGTGGCACAAAAGATGGCTGAGTGTCTGACACTCGAAGCCAACTTCGGTAATCCTGCCTCGCGTTCACACATGTTTGGATGGAAGGCGGAAGAAGCGGTGGAAACGGCGCGACGTCAGGTCGCCGATCTGATTCATTGCGATCCGCGCGAAATCGTCTGGACCTCTGGGGCAACCGAAGCCGACAATCTGGCTATCAAGGGCGCGGCCCATTTCTACAGCAAGAAGGGCAAGCACCTCATCACTTCCAAGATCGAACACAAGGCAGTGCTTGACAGCTGCCGGCAGCTCGAGCGTGAGGGCTTCGAAGTTACGTACCTGGAGCCGGAGAGCTCCGGTATCATCACCCCGGAGATGGTCGAGGCCGCCATTCGGGAAGACACCATCCTGGTATCTCTAATGCATGTCAACAATGAGATCGGTGTGATCAATGATATCGCTTCCATCGGCGAAATCACCCGCAGTAAAGGCGTGATCTTCCACGTTGACGCCGCTCAGAGCACTGGCAAGATCGATATCGATCTCGAGGCGATGCAGGTGGATCTCATGTCGCTGACTGCGCACAAAATCTATGGGCCGAAAGGCATCGGTGCCCTGTATGTCCGGCGTAAGCCCCGTGTGCGTATCGAACCGCAGATGCACGGTGGCGGACATGAACGCGGCATGCGTTCAGGTACGCTGGCGACGCACCAGATTGTCGGTATGGGTGAAGCGTATCGTATTGCAAAAGCAGAAATGCACGAGGAAAACGCCCGTATTCTCGCGCTGCGCAATCGTCTGCTCGAAGGCCTCAAAGACATCGAGGAAGTGTATGTGAACGGCGATCTCGATCACCGGGTTGCGGGCAATCTCAACATCAGCTTCAACTTTGTCGAAGGCGAATCGTTGATGATGGCCTTGCGCGACCTGGCCGTCTCTTCCGGTTCTGCCTGTACCTCGGCCAGTCTTGAGCCGTCGTATGTGCTGCGAGCCATCGGGCTGAATGACGAGCTGGCACACAGCTCGCTACGGATAACGCTGGGCCGATTCACGCAGGAATCCGAGATCGACTATGCGATCGGCAAGATACATGACGCTGTCAGCAAATTACGTGAATTGTCACCGTTGTGGGATATGTTCAAGGACGGTGTGGATTTGAATCAGGTTAAATGGGCTGCCCACTAGGCAGGAGAGGACAACATGGCTTACTCAGACAAGGTACTAGATCACTACGAGAATCCGCGCAATGTCGGCAAGCTCGATGACAAGGATATTAATGTCGGCACGGGCATGGTTGGAGCACCGGCTTGCGGCGACGTCATGCGTTTGCAGATCAAGGTCAATGACCAGGGCGTGATCGAAGACGCCAAGTTCAAGACTTACGGTTGCGGCTCGGCGATTGCCTCCAGTTCCCTGCTCACCGAATGGGTCAAGGGGCGTTCTCTGGAGGAAGCCACCCAGATCAAGAACAAGGATATTGCGGAAGAGCTCGGTCTGCCCCCGGTGAAGATTCATTGTTCGGTACTGGCGGAAGACGCGATCAAGGCTGCGATCGAGGACGTGCGCAGCAAGCGCAAGCTCTAGGTGGCCGACAGGCGACATTCAATCTCAATTCATTCCTATTGCAGAGAAACCAGACCCACATCCATGGCTATATCAATTACAGAAACTGCTGCCAAACACGTTGCCGAACAACTCGCTAACCGTGGCAAGGGCATCGGCATTCGCGTCGGTGTCACGACGACGGGCTGCTCGGGTATGGCCTATGTGCTTGAATTTGTCGACAAACTCGACGTTGGCGATCAGGTATTTGAGGATCAGGGCGTCAAGATCGTCGTCGATCCCAAGAGTCTGCTCTATATCGATGGGACTGAAATGGATTTTGTGAAACAGGGAGTGAACGAGGGCTTCGAATTCAAAAATCCGAATGCGAAAGCCGAATGTGGTTGCGGCGAGAGTTTCAGTATCTAGTCGCTGACACCCTCGCGTTTCCTTCACAGACGCAATCAGCGCCGCCTGCTAACTCCTCCGCAGTTACTGCTATCCCCAAATCGTGGTTAATCGTGCAGACGAATAAACAGACTTATTTTCAATTATTCGGAATTCCGGAGACATTTCAGATCGATCTGGAGGCTCTTGCCCAGGCCTATCGAAAACGTCAAGGTGAATGGCATCCGGATCGCTTCGCCGGACAGGATGAAGCGGACAAATTGCGCGCGGTGCAGCAATCGAGTCTGTTGAATCAGGCGTTCGAAACGCTCAAGAACCCGTTGCAGAGAGCCGGTTACCTGCTGGCACTGAACGGCAGTGATGTCGACACGGTGTCACAGCAGGATCTCGGCATGGAATTGCTGATGGAACAGATGCAATTGCGCGAGGCACTCGATGAGCTGCCGATGGACGAGTCGGCATTGCCTCAGCTGGAAGCTTTGAAGGGCGAGGTTGCACAGAAGCTCGAGCGCCGACAGCAAGATTTCGCCGAGCAGTTGCAACACCAGGCTGTAGCCGAGGCCAAGAAAATTTATCACGAGCTGCAGTTTCTGTTTAAGTTGCTCCGGGAAATTGATGCTGGTGAAGAACAAAGGTTAGGTTATTAGTTAGCTATGGCGTTACTCAAGATTGCAGAGCCAGGGGGTAAGCCCGTGCAGCCGCAACATCGGCTCGCGGTGGGTATTGACCTTGGTACGACAAACTCACTGGTGGCCGCAAGCTGCGGTATGACTGTGGAGACACTTCCAGATAGTGAAGGCCGGCACCTGTTGCCGTCTGTCGTGCGATATCTTGAGCGACAAGCGCCAATAGTCGGTGAGGCAGCGAAGGCTGCTGCTATTGAAGACCCTCGCAATACAATCGTTTCCGTAAAGAGATTGTTAGGCAAGAATCTCGAAGACGCACGAAAATCCCTGCACTATCTGCCGTATGAGTTTTACCAAACTGACCCATCGGGATCGCCGACCATGCTGACCGCGGCCGGTCCGAAAGATCCGGTTCAGGTGTCTGCCGATATCCTCACTGCTCTGGCCCGGCGAGCCGAAGCGACGCTCAAGGGCAAACTCGAGGGTGTAGTGATCACGGTGCCAGCTTATTTCAACGATTCCCAGCGACAGCAAACCAAGGAGGCGGCTCGGCTCGCAGGCCTCAGGGTCTTGCGCCTATTGAATGAACCGACGGCGGCCGCCGTCGCTTATGGCCTGGACAGCGAGGACCAAGCTGCCGTGATCGTGTTCGATCTCGGCGGGGGCACATTTGATGTGTCGTTGTTGAGTCTGCAGCAGGGTGTGTTTCAGGTGTTGGCAACCGGGGGTGATACTAACCTGGGTGGGGACGACTTCGATCGTCTGATCGCCGACTGGATTCGCGGGCAGTTACCGCCACCACAGCGGGAAGATACGACTATTCAGGGAGAACTGCTTGTTATCGCGAACGCGGCCAAGCACGCATTGAGCCTGAAGGATTCCGTTAACATCGCCTTTGGAAGCTGGAGCGGAACGCTCACAAACGCCGAATTTGCAGACCTGTGCAATATCCAGATCAATGCCACGATTACCACCTGTCGCCGTGTGCTGCGCGATGCGGGCCTGAAGCCGGAGCAAATCGACAACATCGTTCTGGTCGGCGGATCCACCCGCATGCCAGTGATACGGCGAGCCGTTGCCGAATTCTTCGGCAAGGCTCCGCTGACTACTATCGACCCGGACAAGGTCGTTGCCATAGGCGCCGGCATCCAGGCCGATGTGCTAATCGGCAACAAGTCCGCCGATGATTATTTGTTGCTCGACGTCAATCCACTGTCTTTGGGCATCGAAACGATGGGAGAACTGGTCGAGAAAATCATTCCCCGTAACACCACGATTCCGGTATCCCGAGCCCAGGAATTCACTACCTTCAAGGATGGCCAGACGGCCATGTCCCTGCACGTGGTACAGGGCGAACGGGAACTCGTCAGTGACTGCCGGTCGCTGGCACGCTTCGAGCTGCGGGGCATACCACCGATGGTGGCTGGCGCCGCGAAGATTCGCGTCACTTTCCAGGTCGATGCGGATGGGCTGCTGAGTGTCAGCGCGTCGGAGTTGAGCACAGGCAAAACCGCCGAAATTCAGGTCAAGCCCAGTTACGGGCTGAACGCTGGCGCCATCGAGGAGATGTTGCGCGCCTCCCAGGAGCACGCCCAGGACGACATGGAGGCGCGTGCGATTCGGGAGGCCCGACTGGAAGCGACACAGTTGATCGATGCCATTGAGAGTGCGCGGCAAGTTGACGGCGACTTGCTGGAGGCCGGCGAGATCGAGTCGATCCAGGCTGCCATCACCGCACTGCAGAAGGCGATGGCATCCGGCAGTAGCCACCAGATTCACAAGCTGACCGAGGAATTGAACCGGGTCAGTGGCGAGTTCGCGGCACGGCGCATGGACTTGCACATTGGCAAGGCTTTGCGTGGAGCCTCGATCGATGGCGTCGAGTAGCTTAAGCCAAGCCAACCGCATTCAGATTTGCAGCAGCAAAAGGGAAATTCATGTCTAAAATCACTTTTTTGCCACATCCGGTCATCTGTCCCGAGGGGGCAACGGTCGAAGCCACCGAAAACGAGAGCATTCTCGACTGTGCGCTGCGCAACGGGATCCCTATCGAACATGCCTGCGAGAAATCCTGTGCCTGCACAACCTGTCACGTCATCGTCCGTGACGGCTTCGATTCGCTCGACGACGCGGAGGAGAACGAGGAGGATTACCTGGACAAGGCCTGGGGCCTCGAACCGGAGTCCCGCCTGGGCTGCCAGGCCCGGGTTCGGGAGCAGGACCTGACCGTTGAAATACCAAAATACACGATTAACATGGTTTCCGAGGGGCACTAGGGGGGCGAATGAAGTGGACCGACGTCTATGAAATAGCGATACAACTGGCGGAGAACTACCCGGATACGGACCCCCAGTACGTCAATTTCGTAAATCTGCACCGCTGGGTCTGT
Source organism: Pseudomonadales bacterium (assembly GCA_023257655.1). Lineage (GTDB taxonomy): Bacteria > Pseudomonadota > Gammaproteobacteria > Pseudomonadales > Pseudohongiellaceae > UBA9145. The sequence goes on along the minus strand of JALRBQ010000087.1, from coordinate 5,642 downwards.
GAGCTGGAGGAATTTGACGATGATCCCGAGCGTTCTGGGGAGAAAATCCTGGAAGCAATCCAGGCCGCCTGGCTGGAAGAAGTGGCAGATTAAGGCCCTAAAAAGCAGGGTTTTGGCGATTTAAATCGTACAAAATCCTGCGCTGACCACGTATAATGCGCGCTCTTTTGCACAACCACACTAGAGAGAGTAGTAATGGCGATCGAACGTACCCTATCCATAATCAAGCCGGATGCCGTCAGCAAGAACGTTATCGGCGAGATTTACACCCGCTTTGAGAAGGCTGGACTGAAGATTGTGGCCGCAAAAATGGTGCGGCTTACCGATGAAACGGCGGGCGGGTTCTACGCCGAGCACCGTGAACGAGGCTTCTTTGGCGACCTCATTGCTTTCATGACCTCTGGCCCGGTCATGGTTCAGGTTCTGGAAGGCGAAGGTGCTGTCGCGAAAAATCGCGAATTGATGGGCGCGACCAATCCTGCCCAGGCTGCCCCCGGCACGATCCGTGCCGACTTCGCCCAGTCTATCGATGCGAATGCGGTACACGGTTCGGATTCGACTACTTCGGCCGAAAGAGAAGTGAATTACTTCTTCAAAGCAGACGAGATTTGTTCCTGAAGCCTAGTCTGCAGGAGTGAACAGCGTATGATGGCACACAACCACCTTCCTAACCTGGCTGGTCTCAGTCTGGAGAAGCTGCGTGCGCTGTTTGCCGAGATGGGCGAGAAGCCGTTCCGTGCGACTCAGATCATCAAATGGATTCACCAGCGTGGCGTCGTCGACATCGACGCCATGACTGATATCAGCAAACCCTTGCGCGAGCGACTCAAGCGCGAGACTTGCATACGCTTACCCCTGATCACCGAAGGCTTCGCCTCTGCCGATGGCAGTCACAAGTGGATCATTCAGGTCGCTAGTGGCAGCAGCGTGGAGATGGTCTTCATCCCCGAGGCTGGTCGTGGCACGCTGTGCATCTCTTCCCAGGCCGGTTGTTCGCTGGATTGCAGTTTTTGCGCAACCGGCAAGCAGGGTTTCAACAGCAATCTGACGGTGGCCGAGATCATCGGACAGCTCTGGCTCGCGAATCGCGAACTCGGTGGCTTCAAAGGCGCGCTGGAACGTCCAGTCAGTAATGTCGTCATGATGGGCATGGGCGAGCCGCTGCTCAATTTCGAGAATGTCATGGATGCGGTCAGTATCATGATGGAGGACAGCGCCTATGGTCTATCCAAGCGCAAGGTGACGATCAGTACCTCTGGCGTGGTTCCTGCCATAGATCGCATGAAAGATTTTACCGATGCGTCGATAGCGATTTCCTTGCATGCTCCCAACGATGAACTGCGCAGCCAGATCATGCCTATCAACCGCAAGTATCCAATCAAGGAGTTGCTGCGGGCAGTGTCCGGTTATATGGAGAGTCTGGGCGACAAGCGAGTGCCAGTAATTGAGTACACATTAATAGCGGGAGTAAATGACCATCGACAGCTGGCCCGAGACCTGGCTGCGTTGTTGCAGGACTTCCCTTGCAAAATCAACCTGATTCCCTTCAATCCCTTCGATCTCAGCGACTATCGACGACCGAGCAACACGGCGATCGCCAATTTTCGGCAAATTCTTCAGGAAGCGGGCTATACAGTGACCGTACGCACCACCCGCGCCGATGATATCGGGGCTGCGTGCGGGCAGCTGGTGGGCATGGTGGCGGATCAGACCCAGCGCAGTCGGCGGCTCGCCGAGCAGCGCTTGCAGGCTGGAGCCGAAGGAAAAACCTACTCAAGGACTGATAATCTGGCGATTGCGGCCGACAGTGTATAGAGAAGAAAACCAGATGCCGTGTTCGCCTGCATGCCATTTACCGATGTGGAGGGGGTAGACTTGCCCGGTCACACACTCAAATCAGTCATCGCAGCGGTGCTGTTTGCCGGTTTGTTGTCGTCCTGCGTGACCACGACCACCGGTGGTTTCCAGACGAATACGTCAGATGAGGCAGCACTCGAGAACTACACCCAGCTGGCGCTCGCGTATTACGAAGAAGGCGACATGACAAGTGCCCGTCGCCATGCCAACAATGCCCTCGCCATCGACTCGGGTCATGCCGATGCCTATGTGGTGCTGGCGCTGATTTCCCAGCGCGAGGGCGATCTCAATCTCGCCGATGAAAATTTCCGCCGGGCAATCAGGCTCGATCGCTCCAACTCCCGAGCGCGGAACAATTATGCGGCGTTGCTGTTCGGCATGGAGCGTTATAAAGACGCGTTTGATCAGCTTGAGATAGTGACCAATGATGCGGGTTATGATGGTCGCGCCATCGCATTCGAGAATCTGGGTCGCGCGGCACTGCGCCTGGATCGGGATCGAGATGCCGAATCAGCCTTCATTCGGGCCTTGCAACTCAACTCAAACCTCTATGTTTCAGCGCTCGAACTCTCACTGCTGAGACTCAAGCGCGACGATCAGGTTGGAGCGCGCCAATCGTTCCAGCAATACCTGACTATCGTGGAGTTTTTTAAATTGCCGCATACGCCGCGCGCACTGTTGGCCGGTATCCAGATAGGCACTTATTTCAACGATGAGAAACACGTTAATGATTTCAGCCTGATTCTTACGACGCTCTACCAAGAATCACCCGAATACAAAATTTACAGAAGCCTGACTGATGCAAACTGACGAGATCAACCAGGACATGTTGTCTGAGTCGGATCAGGCAAGCCTCGCGACCAACGAGACCCCCGGCGAATTGCTGAAGGCAGAACGCCTGCGGCGTGGTTTCGACGAGAAATACATCTCTGAAAAGCTGCATATCACGATGCATTATGTGCGATCGATCGAAGCCAATCGCTTTGACAAATTGCCGGGTGCCGTCTTCGCCAAGGGCTATATCAAGAGCTACGCCCTCTTGCTGGAGCTGGATGTAGATGCGCTCACTGACCTGTTCGATGCCATTCATACCGAGCAGCAGGGCATGAAGGAAGAGGCAAGTCGACGCCAGATTGCACGCCGTCGCAGCGACCGCAACAAGCCCTGGGTATATGCGTCGGCCGCCACGGTGCTGATCGGCGGCGTGGCCTTGTGGGCAATTAACCACGATTCCGCGCCAGACAACGCACCTGTGCGCACCAACGCAGCAAGCATGGCGGAAGCCTCTGCCGTAAACGCGTCGCAACCGGATGCACAGATCTCTGCGGCTGCCCCGACCAGTATTACTCTGTCGGCTGCGCCGGCACCGGATCTGCCCGAAGTATCGCCGCCACTGCCAACCAGCCCCGCGCCTGCCAATACTGCGGCTGACTCCGGAGCACTGAAGCCGGATTTGCTCGCCGCGCTCGCAGCCTTGAGTCAGCAACCTGTTGTGGCGCCTGGCACTATCGCCGAATCAGCGCCTACGGGGGCGACCGACTCGACGTCGGTGACCGCGGGTCGGGTAATTGCAATTGCTGGCGATGGCGAAGATGTCTTGCGCATCAGCTTCAGTGGCGAGAGCTGGATAGAAGTCAACGACAGTGAAGCCCACCAGATATACCGTGACATCCGTGAAGCTGGCGATGTGCTGGAAATCACTGGCCACGCCCCTTTCAATATCCTCGTCGGCGATGCCCCGTACACGAAAATGACCCTCAATGGCGCTGAAATAGACGTCTCTGATAATATACGCATCGACAATTCAGCCCGCCTCACTGTAGGCTTGTAAGCCATGAAATCCAATCCGCAAATCAGCCGTCGTAAGACTCGCCAGATCATGGTGGGCAATGTTCCCGTGGGTGGGGACGCTCCCATTTCAGTTCAGAGCATGACGAATACCGAAACTCGAGACGTTGAAGCGACTCTGGCCCAGATTGACCGACTCACCCGCGCCGGAGTCGATATCGTGCGGGTATCCGTGCCGAGCATGGAAGCCGCTGAAGCCTTCAAGGCAATCCGCGCCCGCGTATCGGTGCCACTCGTAGCGGATATTCACTTCGACCACCTGATCGCCCTGAAAGTACTGGACTACGGTGTAGACTGCCTGCGCATCAACCCTGGCAATATCGGTAGCGAGGCGCGTATCCGGGCCGTGATCGACAGCGCCAAGGACAAGGGAATCCCGTTGCGCATCGGTGTCAATGCCGGTTCGCTGGGTAAGAATCTGTTGCGTAAATACAAGGAACCCAATGCTGAGGCGATGGTCGAATCGGCTCTGAATCAGATCGATATACTCGACAAGCTCGATTTCCAGAATTTCAAGATCAGTCTGAAAGCGTCAGAAATATTCATGACCCTGAAGGCTTATCGCAGTCTAGCGACTCAAATTGACCAACCATTCCACCTTGGAATCACTGAAGCCGGCGGTTTGCGTTCCGGCACCGTCAAGTCCGCTATCGGCCTTGGCGCACTGTTGATGGAGGGAATCGGTGACACCATTCGTATCTCGCTCGCGGCTGATCCGGTGGAAGAAGTAAAAGTCGGCTTCGATATTCTCAAGAGCCTTGGCCTGCGTCACAAAGGCGTCAACCTGGTTGCTTGCCCGAGCTGTTCGCGGCAGAATTTCGACGTGATTTCGGTTGTCAATGAATTGGAAGCCCGACTCGAGGATATCACGACGCCAATCGATGTTGCTGTGATCGGCTGCATCGTTAATGGTCCGGGTGAAGCCAAGGTGGCCGAGATTGGCCTCACCGGTGCCACCCCAAATAATCTCGCCTATATCGCAGGCACACCCGATCATAAAATCACCAACGACAACCTCGTGGACGAATTGGAAGCCATGGTTCGCAAACGGGTTGCCGAGAAAAAGGCAGCGAGCGAAAACCTGATAGCATCCAGCTAGCTTTCTCTCCAACACAGCACTATGGCGAAACTTCAAGCGATCAGGGGGATGAACGACATCCTCCCGGACCAGACTCCCGGCTGGCAGTATCTCGAGGACACGTTTCGCCGCGTCGTGCAGCGCCATGGCTACCGCGAAATTCGCTTTCCCGTCGTGGAACAAACCCAACTCTTCAAGCGTTCAATCGGTGAAATCACCGACATCGTGGAGAAGGAGATGTACACGTTCGATGATCGCAATGGCGACAGCCTGACCCTGCGCCCCGAGGGAACGGCCGTCTGTGTCCGTGCCGCCGATGAATTCGCCGCTTATGTCGAAGGCCTCATGCGTTTGCGCAAAAAGGAGCCAGGCGATGACCTGATCTCGCACCTCGCTGCTGTCGAGGACGGTGGCGAGCGCCTGAGCGCCCAAGAGCTCATCGCTACCTGTGTTTTGTTGCTGAATGCAGGACACGAAGCAAGCGTGAACGGGTTAGGAAACGGCTTGGTCGCCGCGATGAATCATCCCGATCAGATGGAACTGCTTCGCTCTAACCCCGAGGGTGTCTCCCCCACTGCGATAGAAGAGTTTCTGCGCTATGACTCCCCTCTGCACCTTTTTGAGCGCACTGCTCGCGCTGACACTGACATCGGTGGCGTCACCATCAGGGAGGGTCAGAAGATTGCCGCACTCCTCGGTTCGGCAAACCGGGACGAGGCCATCTTTGAAAGCCCTGAGCGATTTGACATCACGCGAAACCCGAATCCCCACATCGGTTTCGGTGCAGGAATTCACTTTTGTATTGGCGCCCCCCTTGCGCGGATGGAAATGTCGATTGCGGTGCCGGCCTTGCTCACTC
>JALRBQ010000023.1 GCA_023257655.1 Pseudomonadales bacterium | reverse complement strand
ACCTGCCGGCGTGGGACTACGCCAACAGCGTGGGTTCGAACCTGGCGGACGCGAACTTCACGTTCGTCTACGCCAACACGGTGGTGCGTGGAACGGCCCTCACGGCCGCCAACGCGCCGGTTGTCGGCATGACGGTTGCCCTGCAGCAGCGCGTGATTTGGCAGGGCAACGCCTATGACGCTTTCCCTGTGGAGGTGGATGGCTTCGAATTCAATGGCAATGGCCAGGTGCCCAGGCCCCGCCTGCGGGTGGCCAACGTCACTGGCACGATCACCGCGCTGGTGCTCACGTACCAGGATCTGGTCGGCGCCAAGCTCATCCGCAAGAGGACACTGGCCAAATACCTGGATGCGGTGAATTTTCCCGATGGGGTGAACGCAATCGCAGACCCGACGGCAGAGTTTGCCGACGATGTCTTCTACGTGGACCGCAAGTCGCGTGAGACGCGCGATGTGGTCGAGTTCGAACTGGCAGCTTCCTTTGACCTGGAAGGCGTGACCCTGCCTCGCCGGCAGATCGTGCAAAACGTCTGCCCATGGCGCTACCGGGGAAGTGAGTGCGGCTACACCGCCAGCAACTATTTCGATGCCAACGATCGCCAGATGACCACGAGCAGTCAAGATGTCTGTGGCAAACGCCTGTCGTCGTGCCAGGCGCGGTTTGGGCAGCATGCAGAGTTGCCGTTCGGAGGCTTTCCGGCGGCGGGGCTGATTCGATGATCTCTCCAGATTCGCAAGCCCTGGCGTTGGCTCACGCCCAAGAGGCGTTTCCGCGTGAGTCGTGTGGACTGCTCGTGATCCGCAAGGGCCGTGAGGTGTACTGGCCTTGCCGCAACATCGGCGTGGGTACCGATCAGTTCGTGCTCCACCCCGAGGACTATGCACATGCCGATGAGCAAGGACAAATCGTCGCCGTGGTGCACAGCCACCCGGGCCTGCCGTGTACGCCAAGCCAGGCCGACCGGGTGGCGTGTGAGGCCAGTGGTTTGCCCTGGTACATCGTGAGCATTCCCAGCGGTGAGTGGACCAGCCTCGAACCCACTGGCTACGTTGCCCCCTTGGTGGGCCGAGAGTGGTCGCACGGGGTGCTCGACTGCTACGCCCTGGTGCGCGACTGGTTTCGCGCTGAGCGTGGCATTGACTTGCCCAACTTCACGCGCTTTGACGATTGGTGGAAGCGCGGCGAGAACCTCTACCTAGACAACTTCGCCCAGGTGGGTTTTGCAGTTGTCGCGCTCGATGAACTCCAGACGGGAGACTGCTTGCTGATGCAGGTGGCGTCCCCCGTCCCCAACCACGCAGCCGTGTACCTCGGCGACGGACTAATCCTGCACCACCTGCAGGGCCGGCTCTCCAGTCGCGATGTTTACGGCGGTTATTGGCAAAAAGTTACCACCCACACCCTTCGCTATGGTCACGGTCATTCTTCTCGGTGAACTCGGGCGCCGCTTTGGCCGCCGGCACAGCCTGGCCATTGCATCGGCCGCCGAGGCCATCCGGGCGCTCACCGCCAACTTCCCGGCCTTTGAGCGCGAGTTGGTGACGTCTGGCGAGCGTGGCGTGGGATACCGTGTGCTGGCCGGTCGGGACGCCCTGGCCCTTGACCGTTTGCACGAACCCACCGGTGCACAACGCATCACCATCGCACCCGTGGTCTCCGGCGCAGGCGGCGATGGCTTGGGCCAGATTCTGTTGGGCGCTGCACTGCTGGCGGTGGCGTGGTGGAACCCCATGGGCTGGGCAGCGACGGGCACATTCTTGTCGCAGTCCACCCTGTATTCGGTGGGCACTGCCATGATGCTGGGCGGTGTGGCCCAAATGATCGCACCCACGCCCAAGGCCTCCGAACCCGCAGAGCGCCCAGAAAACCAACCCAGTTACAGCTTCAATGGCGCCGTGAACACCACTGCACAGGGACACCCGGTGCCAGTGGGGTATGGCCGCCTCATCGTGGGCTCGGCCGTGATCAGCGCTGGTATTGACGTCGACGAGATGGTCCTATGAGCAATCTCAACAAGACCGAACTCATGACCTCCCAACTCATCATTGGCGCGGGTGGTGGCGGCAAAGGCGGTGGCGCGAGTGCCCGTGTGGCCCAGGAGGCGCCTGACAGCCTGCGCTCCAAGGCCTATGCCCGGGTGGTCGATCTCATCTCCGAGGGAGAAATCGAAGGCCTGGTCGACGGTTTGCAATCGGTCTACCTGGATGACACGCCGATTCAAAACGCTGACGGGACAACCAATTTCTCGGGCGTGACGCTGGAAACGCGAAACGGCACCCAGCAGCAAAGCTACGTGTCGGGCTTCTCATCCGTGGAGAACGAGGTGGCTGTCGGGGTGGAGGTCAAGGCCAACCAGCCGGTGGTGCGCTCCATCACCGATCCGGATGTGGACGCCGTGCGCGTGAAGATCAGCGTGCCACAACTGACCAACCAAGACACGACCAATGGGGATCTCAATGGCAGCACGGTGAGCTTTGCCATCGACCGCCAGGTCAATGGGGGTGGTTTTGTTGAGGTGGTGAGCGACACCATTTCGGGCAAGACCACGACCAAGTACCAGCGCAGCTACTACGTGCCGCTGGCGGGATTGACTGGGGGCAATGCCTCCTGGGAAATCCGGGTGCGCCGCATCACGGCAGATTCAACCTCCAGCGCCATCCAAAACAGGACCTTTGTCGACTCCTACACCGAAGTCATCGAGAGCAAGCTGCGCTACCCCAACAGCGCGCTGGTCGCGCTTCGGGTTGATGCCTCCCAGTTCTCAGCCATCCCACGACGCAGCTACGACATGAAGCTGCTGCGCGTGCGCGTGCCCGCCAACTACGACCCCACCACACGAGCCTACAGCGGGGTATGGAATGGCACCTTCAAGATCGCCTGGACAGACAACCCGGCCTGGTGTTTTTATGACCTGGTCACCAGCACCCGCTACGGCTTGGGCGGCTACATCCCCGAGGCGCAAGTCGACAAGTGGGCGCTGTATAGGGTGGCTCAATATTGCGACCAACTGGTGCCGAATGGTCTTGGCAGCACAGAGCCGAGATTTACCTGCAACCTGTACCTCCAGAGCCGTGAGCAGGCCTACAAGGTGGTGCAGGACATGGCCTCGATCTTTAGGGGCATGGTGTACTGGTCGGGGGGCGCCATCACCGTCACGCAGGACGCACCGGTTGACCCTGTCTACCAGTTCGCTGCAAGCAACGTGGTGGACGGCGAGTTTTCCTACCAAGGGTCGTCCGCCAAGGCGCGCCACACGGTGGCGTTGGTAACTTGGAACGACCCCGAGGATTTCTATCGCCAAAAGGTGGAATACGTCGAGGATGCCGCGGGAATTGCCCGCTACGGCATCGTCCAAAGCGAAGTGGTGGCACTGGGCTGCACATCCCGTGGCCAGGCGCACCGTGTGGGCAAGTGGCTGCTGTACTCCGAACAGTCCGAGTCGGAAATCGTCACCTTTCGCACCGGCCTCGAAGGCGCGGTGGTGCGCCCAGGCGACGTGATCAAGGTGGCGGACCCCACTCGCGGCGGCATGCGTCTGGGCGGGCGGATCGCAGCAGCCACCACCAGCACCGTCACACTGGACCAGGATTTGCCCGCTGACCTGCCTTGGCGGTTGTCGGTGGTTCTGCCCAACGGCACCATCGAAGAGCGGCAAGTGGGCCCCACCTTTGGCACGTTGAGCGAGCGCACGCTGACGGTGACGATTCCCTTTAGCCAGGCGCCCCAAGTGGATGCCATCTGGGTACTGGCTTCGTCCATCATCGAGCCCCAATTGTTTCGAGTGGTGGCTGTGGCCGAGCGTGACCCGGGGGTGCATGAAGTGACGGCCCTGGCGCACAACCCCAGTAAATACGCAGCCATCGAGGAAGGCCTGGCGCTGCAGCCGCGCTCCATCACCGTGCTCTCTGACATGCCGAGCGCCCCCACGGGGCTGGCCATGCAAGAGAGCCTGTACCGGGTCAAGGACCGGGCGCAGGTACTGGTGCAGGTGTCGTGGAACGAGGTGCAGGGAGCCATTGCGTACCGCCTGTCTTACCGGGTCGCGGGCGGCAACGTGGAAACTTTGCCGCTGACCAGTGCGAATTACGCCGAAATCCGGGATGCGCAAGAAGGAGCCTATGAATTCAGCTTGCGCGCCATCGGCATCACGCGCAAAGAGAGTGTGGCGGCAACGCTCAGCGCCACGGTCCTGGGCAAGACCCTGCCACCCTCGGATGTCACCGGTTTCCTGGTGCAGCGGCGTGTCACTGATTTACTGCTCAGTTGGGACGAGTTGTTGGATGCTGACCTTGCCGGCTATGAAGTGCGCGTGGGGCCCGGTTGGGACAACGCGCAACTGGTGGCCAAAACCGCCGGAACGCAAATGGTCCACGACCAGAGCGCAGCCGGCTTGTACCCTTACCACATCCGGGCAGTGGACACCTCGGGCAATTACAGCGCACAAGTGGCAACCTTTGTGCTGACCTTGTTGGCGCCATCCACGGTGCGCCAGTTCGACGTCGTGCAATCGGCCAACCGGCTGGAGTTTCGCTGGCAGCCCAACCCGGAACCCGAGGTCGTGAGCTACGAGTTGCGCGAGGGGGCCACCTGGGATGCCTCGCTATTTGTGGCCGAGGTGAAATCCACCAGCTACACCTTGCCGTCAGGTTTTGATGGTGAACGCAAGTTCTGGATCAAGGCGATCGCCTCTCCCGGCATTTACAGCGATACGCCAACCTTTGTGTCCACGGTGGTGGCCCAGCCGCAAAACGCCAATCTGATCATGGTGCGCGATGAACAGGCTCAAGGTTTCCCGGGCACCAAGCACTTCGCGTCCGTTGTCTCAGTGAACGGCCGCAATGTGCTGCGCATGAGCACCGGCGCCCAGACAGCGGAATACCTCTTCGAGGTGGATCTGGTGACACCCATCCGTGCCCAAAACACGCTACTCAATAGCCTGGGCGCTTCGGTCGACGACCGCACCGCCTGGTTGGAAGCCGATTTCCCGTGGGAGAGTGATGCGGCAAGGCGGCAGTGGGCCTATGACGGGGCGCTGGCCAACGTCGAGGCACGGTTTCAGATGGCGCGCGAGGATGTGCTGCAGGTTAGCGAAATCGATGGCTGGCGACTCAACGGCACAACCGCCGCACTGGGCGGCGCCACCGTCAGCCAGTCCGCTGGGGTGAGTTACGGCGCAGGTCGCTACGGCGATGGCATCGCGGTCAAGGATACGACCTGCGTGGCTTGGACTGTGGCGATTCCAGCGGTGTTTCACACCTCGTTCTGGTTCATTCCGAGCGAGGTCACAACCTGCGTGATTTGGGGCGTCAGGGGCGCAGCAGGCGCGCTGTTGGTGGGATATGACGCGGCGGTGGGGAGTTTTTTCCTGGAAGACCACCTCAGTCGAAGGTTGTACGTGCCATTCCAAATTGCCGCAGCAGACCGGGTGTGTCTGGGCGTGTGCCAAACGGCCACTGACCGACGCTTGTTCACCGGGCGCATGGGCGGCGATGTCGAGTCGGCCAGCGTGGCGCTGCCCCCTGTCGGCTCATTCACCAGTTTGCGGCTGTACTGATCCCCTTCAAACCCGATCCCTTTTCATTCACCCCAACCGTGGCGCTGTGCTCAAAAGAGTCAGCGCCAATTTTTTAGACAACTTTGTAGCGAGGACATCCATGATCCAAGAATCCATGCAGCTCTACGGCGCAATGACACTCATCGTGCACCGTGCCAGTGGTGAAGTTGAAACCGTCCACAAGGACAACATCATCGTCAACGTCGGTTTTGATTTCATCGCCGACGCCATTGGCAAGGCAGCCAGCCGCCCGGCCGTGATGGGCTACATCGCGCTGGGCACCGGCACCACTGCGGCGGCTGCAACCCAATCATCCTTGGTCACCGAGCTGGACCGCAATGCCGCTACCTATGCCCACACGGCAGGCACCAAGACATTCACGTTCACCGCCGACTTCCTGGCGGGCGACGGCACGGGTGCCATCACCGAGGCGGGAGTGTTCAACGCAGCTTCGGCCGGCATCATGCTCGATCGGGTGGTGTTTCCCGTGGTGAACAAAGGGGTGGATGACAGCCTGACCGCCGTGTTCACTTTCACCATGAGCTGATCACATGGCTGATACGGTCACGGTCACCGAGTTACCCGGTGCACGCTACACCTGGTCGTCAGCCAGTTTCACTTGGGCCAGTGCCAGCGCCGGCAAGAACTGGACAACCGCATACCCTGCGGTTTATGGGGTCCTGGCAGCGGTGACCCTTGCCATGAACGAAGCCGCCAATCGGCGTGGAACCAAGCGTGCCAATGACGGGCTGACGCTGACCGACCTGCGTCGACATCAGATGGCGCTCAAGAAGTCGGAGCCGGTAGGCTTCTCAGAGACCTACACGGACCTGATCGCCTATGTGCTGCGCTGGGTGGAATCTATGGGGGTCAGCGATGGGCAAGCCAAGGCACATCGCAAAGCGGTCAAGGAAACCCTGCAAGCCTCTGACTACCTGAGCCGCGCCATCACGAAGCGGGCATCAGAGAGCGTCATGCTGTCCGATGCCCTTCGACAGCTTGGCATCAAGCGGATGGCCGAATCCGTGGCGATGGCAGAGCAATCCCAAAAGCTCATCGCGAAGAACCGTGCCGAGTCGTTCGGCCTGGCCGATGGTCAGAGCAGAGCACTCACCAAACGGGTAGCTGAAGCCATCGGGTTTGCTGAAACCTATGCCGACCTGATCGCCTTTGTCTTGCGAATCACAGAAGCCGTTGGGTTTGGTGAACTGGGCGCCCGTCAAGTCAAGAAGCCCATTGCCGAGTCTTTTGCCACCACCGACAAGGCACGGCGCCAGACCATCAAACGTGTGGCTGAGGCGGTGGCCATTGGCGAGGCCCTGGGCAGGACGGTAGCCTACCGGCGTCAACTCAACGAAGGCTTGGGGCTGTCGGATGCCCTGCGCAAGTCGCTACGCCTGACCACCCGTGAGGCTTTGAATCTGGCTGAGCAGTACCGCCGGCACGCCAACGGCGTCATCAGCGACATGCTGCTGTCCAGCACCGAGATCACGCAGGAGGATTTCCTGAACATCGTCGAGGCAGGCCACCCCCCTGGCTACACCGATTTCCGGGATTTCATCCCAGGCGACTACATCTACCGGCGTGCGCTGTTTCGGGCCATCCTGAACTCCCGCAATTCCGACCGGGGCTACATCGAGGCGCTGCGGGTGACTGTCGATGTGCCAGACATTTTCGATCGTGGCACGGCCCAGATCACGGACGCATCAGCGGGCGTCACGATTTATTTCAGTCGCAGCTTTCGCGTTCCACCTGAGGTGACCATGACCCACAAGGGCGGAACCACGGTGGCCATAGCTCGCCTTGTGGGAGCCGTGACCACCACCGGCTTCACCGCCGTCCTCGAAAACACCACCGGCACCCGCGTGACCGGTTCCTTCACCTGGATTGCTCAGGGGTACTGACCAAGAGGATCACCATGCAAAATTTCACCGACATCCCGTCGTCGCGCACCTTGTCGGACTCGCTCATCGAGATCCTGAACAACGACAAGACGGCCATTTCCTGCAACAGTGGCACCACGTTTCCGACCACCAATTTGCAAATCGGGATGCTTTGCTACCGCACGGACCAATTGAAGCTCTACCAGCTCATTGGCACCAACCCCGACAACTGGCGCTTTATTCTGGACCTCTCCAGCGGGATTGATGCGCAGTTTGCGGCCAAGCTCAACGCAGCGGCCTACACCGCAGCGGACGTGCTGGCCAAGCTGCTGACCGTGGACGGCTCTGGCACGGGACTGGACGCTGACTTGCTGGATGGCCAGCATGCGAGTGCGTTTGCTGCAGCCGGGCACAACCACAACACCGCCTACCTGGGGATATCGGCCAAGGCGGCAGATGCCGAAAAACTTGACGGATACGACTCCACGGCGTTCGTGCGCTCGGTCAACGGTGCCGGGCCAGATGCAAGCGGCAACGCCACCGTCAACGTCGATCTGTCCAGTCGAGTGGCAAAGAGCGGCGACACGATGACGGGGCGACTGACGCTGCCCAGCCAGACCGTTGTGGGGGTCAGTCCGCAGATCGATTTCCAGGACACCGACCAGGGCACGACGCGCTACTTGCATGTGAACAACAACCTGATGGGGTTCTTGAACACGGGCGGTGGCTGGGACATGTACGCCAACAACAGCGGCCAGGTCTGGGCGGCCAACTATGGCTGGCTGCATGACTTTTTCTTCAGTCAGATCGCCAACTGTGAAGGCCAGACCGGCGCCATCAACGAAAACTGCTATGGCGGCGGAAACATCCTCAACGGCTCCCGGCTGGAGTTGATCGATGAGGGCTACCGGGTGCGCATCCGGCGCATCGGAACGTACAGCAACTGCAATTGCAACTGCAAGTGAGGCACAACATGCAGAAGTACCTCA
>JALRBQ010000066.1 GCA_023257655.1 Pseudomonadales bacterium | reverse complement strand
AACGGCACATCAGGTGTGAAATCGCTGAATTCTGTACCTTGTGTTCCAGTGTCAGGCTCCTTGATATCTGTCTTTGCCGGCGCCGTTTGCGTACTTGCGATGGTTTCCGCCTGAATCGCTTCTCTGGTCAAGTTGGCAGTTTCCCGGTAGAGTTCTTGCTTGGGTGCTGTGCCTTCTGATGTGTTGGATTCTCCTGCGCTGGCAAGCTGGAGACCGCCACCGGTAGCCGGAAGATCGAGTGGCGAGGGGATAAGGCGGGGGAGTGCTGCGATACCATCCTGCTCCAAAATCTGCATGGAGGCGCCCGCCAGTTCCACGGCGTCTTTGCCGCAAGGACCAAACGCGGCCGCGCTGCATTCATCAGAGAAGGGGGCCATGACAATGACACCCTCATTTACTAAGGCGCGAACGGTAGTCTCAGTTGCACTCACCACGAAATCAGTGCCTCGCACACCAATGGCTGCGATCGGAGTGTTGAGCCGGAACTGATCGCGAGCCGATTTGGCGGCCTTGCCTGAAATCGCGCGGGTTACTCCCTCCTGGAGATTGAATTTGACCGAGGACATCTCGGGTCGATCGCGATCGTAGTCATAGCGAACGACTTCAAGACGGCTGTTGGGCCGGATGCTGACGTAGGCGTCATCGTCAAACTGGATGTGCACGTGACCATTACTTGAGGTAGTCACTAGATCCCCCACCTTTATGGAAGAACCCACCGCTAACTCCTCATTCGCTTGGCCGGAAGCGCTCACGAATGCCTTGCCCAGCATCAGCGTAACGCGACCAACCTGTGATCCCGCGTACTTGGGGGGCTGACTGTTAAGAGTTTCACGGACTGCACGGTCTTGGGCGACGCCGAAGGAAGGGTATAGAGACGCAACAAGCATAATCCAAAGCAGCAGGCGGCTAAGGGTTTGACCTATCTGGAAGAAAAAATGGGTTGTCATAGTCAATTGTCTAAATTTACAGCGAGATGAAGACTCTTCAGCTATTTCAGATACTGGCAGTCGCTGGCATTTTGCTCCCTCCCAGCCCTTCTCTGCCAGCTTGAATTAATGGCCATTTATAATCCATACGCTAAAATACCTCACCATCCTGCTTCTCTGAGTGATTTCAATCACAGGGAAAGTCAATCTCCTTTTTTTGCGATTTCAATTCAAGCACTTATAATGCCGGACCAGCCCCGCTGAGAGCTACTTCCGCAACCAGGTCAAGGCCATAAGTTAATGGCGGTAACTCCCGAACTCTTAAGCACTTTCCCTATCCTGCGTTCTCTGCCTGAAGCGGTCCTGAGCGCTCTTGCCTCCCAGAGTGTCATGCGCAAATTCGCGCGGCGCGGCATCGTGTTAGAGGCCGGCAAGCGCGATGAATACGTGTGTTTTCTGTTTGAAGGGCGCCTGCAAGGAGTGGATTTCACCATTGATGGCCGCGAAGTGGGACTCTATTTCATCGAACCCGGTGATTTTTGCGGTGAACTTGTATTATTCGACGATGGTGTGCAGCCAGAGTTTGTGATCGCATTGACGCCTGTCGTAACGGTCTTCATGCCCCGAGACATCCTGCGCGAGGCGATGATGAAGAACCCGGGGGTGATTAACGTGTTGGGCTACAAACTGGCCTCAAGGGTAAGGCAACTGACGTTTCAGCGCTCCCTACTGGGACTGCCCAATGTTACACAGCGGGTTTGTGGCCAATTATGGCTGTTGATTCCTGAAAGGGACAAAGTCAAGTTGCTAAGTTCGGTGATCGTCAATCCGCCGACGCATCTGGAGATTGCGATCATGCTGAATCTAAGCCGCGAAACCGTGACCCGGGTGTTTCAGACTTTGCAGAACCAGCAGATAGTAAGGCGTGATGGACCTGGATCATTGATCGTCAACAACCTAGCCGTGCTAAAAGAATTCGCTGATGGGTCCAAAGAATTGTGATTTTTAAAGCTATCGAGGCAATAAAAGTGATTCTGATCACATCGGCACACAGTTGAACTGGTTGTCGAGGGTTGAATTGATCAGGATTGATCCTCATTTAACTCCAGAACGTTGCTGGCGAGAATGCGATATTGGTGATCAGTTCCAGCCTGTGCTCATCTCATTTACCACTAAATAGAACAAGATCCTGATGAAAAAGTCTGATAAATCGCGTTATCCAGAGCTGCAAAGCGCCTTGAAAGAACTTAAAAGTTATTTTATCTACGCGGGATTGTTCAGCGCCGCCGTTAATATTCTCATGCTCGTGCCGGTGATCTACATGCTGCAGATCTATAACCGGGTCGTTTCCAGCGGCAGCCTTTCGACACTCACCATGCTAACGTTGTTGATGGTGGCTCTGTTGGCTGCCATGGGCGGATTCGAGTGGGTGAGATCGATGATTCTGATCGGCGCCAGCAACAGGCTTGAGCTAGTTTTACGCCGTCGGGTCTCAGATGCCTCCTTCCGTCGGGCGCTGATCACAGGGGGGACAATCAGTAATTCCCAAGCTTACAGTGATCTTTCCAGCCTGCGCCAATTCCTCACCGGCAACGGCCTCTTCGCGTTCTTTGACGCGCCCTGGTTCCCAGTCTATGTCGGTGTGATGTTCCTGTTTCATTTTTGGTTTGGAGTTGCAGCCATTATCGCCGGCATCGTGATGGTTGCTCTGGCCTACCTCAACGAAAAATTGACTAACAATAAATTGCAAGAGGCCAACACTATTGCCGGCCAGCTGATCAACCAGATAAATGGCAGTCTGCGCAACGCGGAAGTAATAGCTGCCATGGGAATGACTGACGACATTCGCGCGCGACAGGAAAAACGCTCTGACGAAATACTCAATTTGCAGACTACTGCCAGCAGAAGCGCGGGTGTCGTCAGCAACCTATCGAAGTCAATCCGGTTAATCATGCAATCCTTGCTGCTAGGGCTAGGCGCCTTGCTCGCCCTTAAACAGGAAATTTCACCCGGCATGATGATCGCAGGGTCATTGCTTCTGGGCCGCGCATTAGCTCCCATTGACATCCTTGTCGCAACCTGGAAAGGGTTTACCGTAGCCCGGGCGCAATATGATCGACTCGGGTCTTTATTGGAGCAGATCCCGCAGGAACCAGACTCGATGGATTTACCAAGACCTGAGGGCCGGCTGACTGCCGAGCAGGTCGTGGTGGTTCCACCAGGGTCAAGGGTCGCGGTAGTGAAAGGCCTCACCTTAGAATTACAGCCCGGTGATGCGCTCGGCATCGTGGGCCCGAGCGCCTCTGGAAAGTCCAGCTTCGCGCGAGCTCTTTTGGGAATCTGGCCTTGCTCCAATGGCAAAGTTCGGCTCGATGGCGCAGATATCAATTCCTGGAAGCGCTCCGAATTGGGGCCTTATATTGGTTATCTGCCTCAGGATATTGAATTATTCGATGGCAGCATTTCTGAAAACATCTGCCGGTTTGGCCAAATGAATCCCGATGAGATTGTAGCCGCCGCCCGACTAGCTGGAGTGCACGATATGATCCTGCAATTCCCAAAGGGCTACGACACGATAATTGGTGGCTCTGGCGGAACCCTTTCTGGCGGTCAGCGCCAGCGTATCGGCCTGGCAAGAGCAGTTTATGGGGCCCCCAAACTTCTGGTGCTCGACGAGCCCAATTCGAATCTCGATGATCAGGGTGAGAAGGAACTGGTTGAGGCGATATTGCGCATCAAGGCCCACGGCAGCACCATAATTATCATTACGCACCGAACTAAGGTGTTGCAGGTGGTGGACAAGATTCTGGTCATGAAAGAGGGTCAGGGTGTCATTCTTGGACCGAGGGATCAGGTTTTGGCAAGTTTGATGGCGCCGATGCAGGCGCAACAAGGCGCAGCAAGTTAGTCTAATGACCCCTACCTTGCGTAATGGATCGATTGGTCTTTAATGTGTTTTATCGAAGAGAAATGACTGTGACCTCAATTGCTGAACTCAAGAATAAATCCAACATACCTGAAGAATTTCCGCTGGAGATTGCCAGCATCATGGTACCGAAACGGGTTGGGTTTATCATCTTCTTTTTGGTGTTTGGCGTATTTGGCATATGGGCGACGTTTGCACCATTAAAGGGTGCCGCCCACGCGCCCGGCATCGTCACTGTGAAATCTAACAAAAAACTCGTGCAGCATCTCGAGGGTGGTATTGTCAGTATCATACTTGTGCAGAACGGAGACCTAGTTAGGGCAGGAGATCCGCTGCTCATCCTCGATGACACCCAGGCTGCAGCTCAGCTCGCAATCGTCCGCAGCCAATACATTGCACTGAAAATCCGGGAGGCACGTCTGTTGGCAGAACGCGACGGACTGGATACTGTCGCCTACCCACGTGAACTGGCACAGTCGGATGCGTTTGCACGGGAAGAAATTGCAGCCCAGAACGAGATTTTCAAGGCGCGACGGGCGTCGAATGAGGGAGAGAAAGATGTACTCGAACAGCGGATTGGTCAGCTGGAGTCGCGAGCCGAAGGCCTCATTGCGCTCAAGGCGAGCAAGGAACAACTCTCCCGATCTTATGCCGAAGAACTGGAAGACATTCGCGCCTTATTGAATCAGGGCTTCTCGGACAAATCCAAACTGAGGGCTATTGAGCGCAATTACGAGATGATGGCCGGAGAAGCCAGTGAACTGGTAGCCAATATCTCCTCCATTGAAGTGCAGATTGGTGAGACGCGACTGCAGATTATTCAGCTCGATCGGGCATTTCGAAATGAGGTCGTCAACGAACTCAGCGATACCCAGACCAGACTAAAGGATGCCGATGAGCGCATGATCGCGTTGCAGGACATAGTAAGCCGAACAGTGATTCGATCTCCAACCGATGGTGTCGTCACTGGCATGCAAGTCCATACAGTTGGCGGTGTGATTCCTCCTGCAAACCCCATTGCCGAGATTGTGCCGCAAACGGAAGAGCTCATCGTGGAAGCGCGCATAGCGGTGATCGATATAGACAGGGTTCGCGTCGGCCAGGAAGCCACTATTCGCTTTTCGAGCTTCACTAGCGCCGTACCGACAATTTTTGGCAAAGTGATCCATATTTCGGCGGACACTTTTAACGACCGAAATACCGGTGCGCCTTTCTATCAAGCCAGAATTGAAGTCACTCCCGAAGGCATGGCGGAGCTGGGCGACCTGACACTGGTACCGGGCATGCCGGCTGAAGCGTTTATTGCCACGGGTTCACGCACGTTTCTTCAGTATGCCTTCAAGCCATTCACCAACGCGCTTGCGCGTAGCCTCATAGAAGACTGATCACATGAAATTTGCACTTCGCGCTGCAGTAGTTTGCTTCGGAGTTGGACTGGCAGTCGGTGGTGCCGTGAACGCCGCCGACGATGCGGCGATTGCGTCTGCCAGTGAGGCCCTGCCTGCGGGTGCGATCGGCGTCACGCTCGAGGATTTCTTCACGGCGGCGATGCGCAATAGTCCGCGCCTGCAGATCGCCGAAGAATCGATGAAGATTGGCGAGTCCCGCCGCAAGGCTGCCAGTGGCAGGTTACTGCCTCAGCTCAATGCCAGCGCAAACGTGTCGGACAATCGACAAACACGTCTCAATACCCTGCAGACCTTTGACGGTAATCGCTACTCATTGCAACTGTCGCAGGTATTGTTCAATTGGCAAGCCTTCTCCCAGCGCAAACAGGCACTCATTATCGAGGACCAGACCGAGGCAGAGTACTACAACACGCTCAGCGAGCTACTCACAGAGGTGGCCGAAAAGTACTTCGATGTGCTGGCTGCGCGGGATGCGGTGGAATCCGTTGCTTCAGAACTGGAAGCAATCACGAATCAACTGGCACAGATCCAGAGTATGTATGATCGCCAACTCGCCCAGATTACCGACCTGTATCGGGCCCAGGCAGAGCTGGCGAATGTGGAATCCCGCCAGTTGATGTTGCAGAGCCGTCTGATCTTTGCCGAGGAGGCTCTGCGTTCGGCAACCGGCATCGACATCGGATCGCTGTACCAGTTGAATGAGACTGTCGATATCCCTCCGCTGGATCAGGATGTGGATTATTTCGTGCAACAGGCCAGAATGAACAGCCACGTGATTCGGGCACGGGAACTCGCCTTCGATGCTGCCAGGGAACATGTGTCTGAGAGTCGGGGCGCGTACATGCCGCGAGTCAGCCTTATCGTACAGCAGCAGAACACCAACGTCGGTTACGACAACGCCCCCCTGGACACGACTGATTCCAACTATATTGGATTGGACATTACAATCCCGTTGTTTGCCGGTGGCAGCAATCGCGCCTCGGTTGCCGAGGCATCCAGTCGCAGCCACATCGCGGCTAACGAGTTGCAACTCACCCGGCTCGACGTCAAGGAACGCGTCACCTCTGCCTACCTGCAGGTTGAGTCAACGGCGCGACACACGCTGGCGGCACGCAAGGTTGCCGAATCGACAGCCCTGTCCGCTGAGGCGATGCAACAGGGTTTTGAACTGGGTGCTGTAACCAGCGTCGAGGTGCTCCAAGCGCTGCGCGACCAGTACGATGCAGAACGGGATTTGCAACAATCCCGCTATGAACACATTAAATATCTGCTGCACCTCAAGCGAGACACCGGCACCCTGACCGCCGAGGATCTGCTCGAGGTTGGTTCCTGGCTCACTCCGCTCGCCAACTGAGACCCATGTCTGCTCTGCAACGCGTCACAACCGAATTTATCGAGATGGAAGATCGCATGCGCATCTCTGGCGAGAACGAGCAGGGCGAGGTTACCTCATTCTGGTTAACGCAGCGTTTGCTCATCCGCCTTGTTGCGCATCTCGTGGCATCACTCGAGAAAGGTGCTCCGAAAGGTGGAAAACTTCAGGGCCATGATGAACGCATCAGCGAGATGGTGCAGGGCATGGCGCAGCAGGCGGCGCAGGCGGCACTGAACAGCGAGGAAATACCGGTCAAGGATCCGGACTACGAGCATACTTGGCTGGCACTCGAGGTCGACATCAAACACATCGATGAACAACTTCATCTTGAGTTCCGAAATAAGAGTGGCGTCAGTGCCGAAGTCACTCTCGAGGTTTCTCACTTGCGACAATGGCTGTCAATTCTCTATCGGCTCTGGATTCAGGCGGAATGGCCCAAGGCGATTTGGCCGCAATGGATGACGGACTCGATCGCCGAAACGGCAAATCAACCATCAGCACCGCTGCACTAACAGGATTTGTTCAGAAATAGCGGTCCAGAATGGCACGAGTGACCGCGTGCAGGCTGCTGGCGAAATCGGCCAACTCGAACTCGTAGAATCCCTCGGCGGCGAGTATCTCTGCAGGCAGGGTGAAGGTGCGGCCCTTGTCCAGCGCTCTTACCAGGTCCGGATAATTGTTCTGGCTATTCTGACTGGCATAGATCGCCATTGCCTCATCCTTCTTCTGCTTGTGAACGCTGATATCGATGAGCGTATTGACCGGGTTCTGCACACCAATCTCGTAAGCGAAGGTCCGTGGAAACGGGGGCTGGTGCCGCATAGCCTGCAAGGCGCTCCATACGAGTTGTGCTGCCATGCGATGATCGGGGTGCAGTTCCAGAGGTCCCGGAAAAAACACGGCGCCTGGGGCGATTGCGGCGATTGCGTTCGCCACGCGCTCAATCAGATCCGCACGCAGCGCGAGTCCACGATCCGGTTCCGGCCAGAAGTCAATGCTGCTCACTCCTAACAAGTCGGTGGCGGCGCGCGCTTCCTCCTGGCGAACCCGTACCAAATCCGCAGTATCCCCTCCAAGCGCGCCGTCGGTCAGGACGATCACGTGTGTGGTTATGCCCGCTGCCTTCGCCTTCAGCAGACTGCCGCCCATGCCAAAGGTTTCATCGTCGGCATGGGGCGCGAACACGAGCCAGGGACCCGGAGGGAGGGGTGCCGGAGCGAATGCAATGAGGGTGTGTTCGGGATTCAACATCGAGGTGAGTTATTTGAGCCGATGTGTGGAGTAAGACCGCATGATTATACGGGCAAGCGCCATTATTTTTTAGTTTTTTCGGCCGATTCATGATTAAATTCGCAGCCTTATCAATACGTCTTGGCGCGCACCAAGCCTGTTCGCCCTGGCAACAATGACATCGGGTCAAGGGATGTTTTTTACACTGCTTCGGCAATGGGTACTAACTCCCATCACACATTACCGGCTCTTTCATAATTTCGTCCGGCAAGATTTCTTTGCGCAGTTCAGCGCTTCAGTGGGCGGTCTGTTATGGCTATTCATGACTCCGCTTATCCACATCATCATCTACGCCTTCGTGTTTGCGTATATTTTCCAGGTGCGCCCGCTGGAGGAATTTGGCGAGACCCGCTTCATCGTCTTCATGATGATTGGCTATCTTCCCTGGTTTGCCTTTGCCGAGTCGATTGGCAAATCAACAAGCTTGCTGCTTGAGAAGGCGCCACTGATAACTAAAGTGGTTTTCCCCGTGCAAATTATCCCGGTGGTCGGCACGCTCGTTCCTTATATGACACATGTCATCGGTTTCCTGATTCTGCTGCTATATCTGATTTTCGAAGGCTATTTCAATTGGCTCTGGATCGCGTTGCCACTGGTTTTCTTCCTGCAGTTTCTATTCACAATGGGACTCGTTGCAATCCTGTCGGCCCTGTGTGTGTTTCTTCGGGATTTGCAGCAGCTGGTCGCCCTCGGCATCATGGTCTGGTTCTTTCTGACACCGATTATCTATCCTATTTCGATGGTCAGCGATGAATCCGTTCGCAATCTGTTCTTGCTCAATCCCATGCACAGCTTCGTGAATTTCTACCGCGAGCTGATCCTGTTGGACAACTTCTCGCTGGTGAATTTCGAGATCATTGTTGTGGTTTCCCTGCTGAGTTATCTGGTTGGTGGGTGGGTCTTCATGAAAATCAAACTTGCTTTCGGGGATGTGCTCTAACCTACGCTTATGGAATTGTCTCGAGTCTCAGTTAACGGTTTGCACAAGGACTTCAAGATCTACGATCGGCCGCAAGACCGCTTGATCGAGATTCTCCGCCGCAAGCAAATGCACAAGATCTACCATGTGCTCAGCGATATTTCATTCGCCGTTCCCGATGGCAAGAGCCTCGGAATCATCGGCGACAACGGCGCTGGCAAGTCGACCTTGCTCAAACTGCTCGTCGGGACTTTACAGCCGACCCGCGGAGAGATTCAGATGCGAGGCCAGATCGCAGCACTGCTGGAACTGGGCGCCGGCTTCCACCCGGAATTCACAGGACGCCGCAATATTTTCCTCAATGCCTCGCTACTGGGTGTGCCCGATGACGACATCGCACAACTTGAAAACGACATCATTCAATTTTCCGAACTCGACTATTTCATCGATCGGCCCGTCAAGACCTACTCATCCGGGATGTA
Source organism: Pseudomonadales bacterium (assembly GCA_023257655.1). Lineage (GTDB taxonomy): Bacteria > Pseudomonadota > Gammaproteobacteria > Pseudomonadales > Pseudohongiellaceae > UBA9145. Next base: position 46,345 of record JALRBQ010000066.1, on the reverse strand, counting down.
TGTGCGGCTCGCCTTCTCCATCGCAACCATGGTGCGACCGGATATCCTGATTATCGACGAGGCATTATCGGTAGGTGATCTGGCATTTCAGAAAAAGTGTGTGCAGCGCATGAACCAGTTCCGCGAAGATCAGAAGACAATGGTGTTCTGCAGCCATTCCATGTTTCATGTGCAGGAATTGTGTGACATCGCAATCTGGCTGGACAAGGGCAAGATTCGCGAGATTGGCGATAGTGAAAAAGTGGTAGGGCATTACGAGGACTTCTGCAACGCCAAAAAGGTTTACAACAGTATCCGCGAGGATTTGCCCGAAGAGCTCGAGGAAGAGTCGAAAGACAAGGGCACGACCATCCAGGATTGCAAGATCAACTCCCTCACCGTGCGTTCGGCGGAAGGTGAAATTATTACTTCCCTCAAGGCCCTCAGCGACATCAGATTGGAGATGGAAGTTGAGGTCCTCGTGGACGGCATCGAAGGCAACTTCGGCTTTGCCTTCATGAAATCGGCCGAGGAGCCCGTGGCCTCATTTCTCACAACCAGTCTGAGTGATGTTGAAAAAGGGCCTTTCCGCAAGGGCGATGTGTTTACCGTTTCATTGCTTGTAAAGAATCTGGCCATGCGCGTGGGCGAGTTTTACGTGTTGGGCGGCCTCGCCGACAAGAGCGGCCTTTTATGGTATGAAACCAAATTCAGCAAGTTGCTGCCAATTGAGCCGAACAAGGGAGTCGGCCCGGTCACCATGCAATCCGAATGGACCGTACACAAGGATCATGTCTAGCTGCTGACCGCGCTAGTCGAACAGATAGTCTTCCACTGCAACTCTTGGCGGTCCGGTATCGGGGAGCTGACCGTAGGGATCGATCTTGTAGATAACCGGCAGGCTTGTGTAGTTCCTGACTTCGATAATTTCCATATAGGCTTGGGTGACAAGATCCCGATTGAGAAAAGGATCGGACTGCAACAGCGTCTCATAGGGTTCCTGTTCGAGTTCAAGTCGCGGATAGACGAAGACCGAATACACATTTGAAGTTTCATTACCGACCCAGCCCGACAGTTGCAGCAGGTTTTCGAGCGGCACAATTTGCGCCAGATCCTCCCGCGTGTTCAGATCCTTGATGCCACGAAACGCCAGTATGTTCTCGATCAACTCGTCATCGAGACCCGGCAGCAATTCCATGGCCTCACGAGTTGCCAGATTCAGATTAACATTGCGCTGGGTGCCATAGATCGTGAATGCTGCATCGAGGTTTACTCCTTCGAACAGTTCCGCGAATCCGCGCACTTGCAGGAGTTCTTCGACGGTATCGAGTTCCGGGTTATTACGGGGCGAATAAGGCAGTTCCAGATCCTGATAATAATCTTTCTCCGCGCCGTTAATGCCTTCCAGGTCATTAAGATCGGTCCAGTCAGTCCATGCCGACAACAAGTCCTGGACCTGTTGCGGGTCGGCCTCCTCTCCCCCCAGTCGCTTCTCGATCAGGAGCTGCATATTGCGGCGAGGAATCCGATTCAGATTGATCTTGCCGCCGTGGTCATAGATGCGTACAACGACATCCTCTGCGAGCGGATAGCTCAGCTCCAGCGGTTCACCGTCAAAGCGGTATTTCGGTTCGAGAATTTCACCGTCCTCATCCTCGGCCAGGGTTTCTCCCAAGGGTCGCGGCATTCTTTCCAGCATCAGCTCCATTTCGGCCTGACTCACAGCACTCATCAATTCCGGCAGATTGAGGCTGGCTTCCTGATTGTTCATCGCTGTTTTTGCGGACAGACGGACCTTGCTCGCCATCGCAGTCACGAGCACTGTCAACAGAACCGCGGTCCAGAGAACGATAATTATGACGGTGCCGCGTTGTTTTGACCCTGTCACAGCCCCACCTCGAAATCGACATTGGGCCGAATGGTGCGATGTTGATTGGCGCGAACACGAGCGAGCACTTCCAGCAGTTCGCTATCAGACTCTGCCGGTTCAAAACGCACATAGACAGCCAGTGGCAGGCTCGATAACGCCTGCCCATCCCATTCCTCTCGCCAGCGCTTGTCTTCTTCGAGATCTTCATACAGATACCGGAAACTGACGGTATAGCCCGGGAGGATCAGACGCGCTTCGGCGTTATCGAGCCGCTCCGTGGGGTTATCGCTGAAAGCCGGGACGAGTGTGAGATAGACGCCTTCCTCTTTCACCGAATACAGCTCCCAGGTAGTCAAGCCCGGTGTACGCTGAGGGGAGACCGTGGACACCCAGCGCAGGTGATCATCCTCACCTTGAAAATAGATCTGGCGTGACAGCGTCTCCTCGTTGGTAAAGCTGTGAGGGAACGCTCCTTGCAAGGCGCGATCGATTTGCAGCACCGACAGTGCCTCATCCAGCTGCTGATCGAGTTTATCGGAATTGCGATTCCAGTCCCGGGTCACAATGAAGACTCCCGAACTCATGAGCCCGAGCAGCATTGTTGTCAGTGCCAGCGCCAGAATGACCTCGATCAGGGTGAAGCCGGTCATTTTCACTGAAGTGGCATTGCACAGCGCTTGTGGGTTTCGCATCGTGACTATTCCGGCAGCTGCAGTCGAATCCAGCGCTTACCCTCGAGGGTTTGCTCGCGTTCGGGAAACGTGATGGCGTAGGCTTCCAGTTGGTACACGCTCGCTTCCGTTTTGCGCTCAGGGGGTTCCAGCAATTCTACGGCCTGGATCTGAAAACTGTCATCGTCAAGCACCGGTTCCACATCGCTGTACTCGTCCTGCAACAATGCAAAGCTGCTCGCCGCCCTTAGCCGGGTAGCCTGTAACAGACTCGCTTCGGAGCGCCACGATAACTGTTTGCTGCCACCAACCAGCGCGAACAAGCCTCCCAGCACAAAGCCGGTTATCGCCATTGCCACGATGACCTCCAGCAAGGTGAAACCTGTCTGTTGTGTTTTCTGCATTAGGCGTCTAATCGTCCTCGGATGTGGTAGTGACACGCCCGGTGAAAGGGTCAATTGCAATCATGACTCGCCGCTCGCCCTGTTCCAGCACCAGGGTCCCTCCCGTACTGCCGCCTTCCGGATAGAAGCTGATTTCAATCAGGGGCTGCTCATCCGTTTCCTGTTCAGTGCTGTCGCGGAAACGCATCTCGGTCGCACTGCTTGCCTGCCATTGCCCAACACTGGACATGGCGGCGGGGAACTCATCCGGATCGGTGTATTCGCTGTAGAAACTCGCCGTTCTCGGCTGACCCAGAACCACGGCATCGCGGCGGGCGAAATTCAGGAGAGCGCTGGCCTGACGCACTTGAGCGGCGAAGGTCCGATTGTCGAGACTGCCGAGGTTGGGCACGACCAGCACGCTGGCGAGCCCCAGGATCGCCAGCACCAGCAGAATCTCCAGCAGTGTAAAGCCTGCAGAGGGAGAGATATTGCTACCGTGTGTTGACAGCCTAGAGGCTGATATCGGCGTCATCGTCTTCGCCGCCACGCTGGCCATCTGCGCCATAGGACATCAGGGTGAATTCACGACCCATGACTTCATAGACATACTCATTACCCCAGGGGTCCTTGGGGACGTCACGGCGCAGGTAGGGGCCATTCCAGGCGGCGCGATCTGTCTCATTGACCATCAAGCCTTCGAGAGAATCCGGATACTCACCGACATCGAGCCGATAGGTATCGAGTGCCGCCTCCAGAGTTGAGATCTGGGAAATCGCCGCATCGCGACGCGCGCCGGCTTGCTGATTGAAAATATTGGGCGCTACCATGACCGCCAGCATTCCGATGATTGCCATCACCACCAGAATCTCGATCAGGGTAAAGCCTGCTGTCCGCTCTCGTGTGCTTGAATAATTCATAATAGATTCCTGTGACTCCACTGCTTTGATAACCAGTATACGCTTGCGATTCGTCTCACATAGTCGAGTCTGGCCGGTATGGCGAAGACTAGAACGCCTCGTCGCCAATCAGGTCAGATGCCAGCTCGAAACGTTCGAGAATATCGCCGTAACGCAACGTTGATTCCTCATTCAGATTGATGATTTCCGGGCGTAACACGATAAACAGTTCGCGGCGTTCCTGGTTGTTCTGGCGATAGGAAAACAAACGACCCAGCACCGGAATATTCGTCAATCCCGGGACTCCCGTGTTCAGGTCTTCGTTATCAGTCTGAATCAGGCCTCCCAGCACAACATTCTCGCCGTTGCGCACCACTACCGTGGTATTGATCTCCTGGTTATTGAAGACCGGATTGTTGTTCACCCCTGGCGCACTGCTGTCCACTGATGACAATTCCTGACGGATGACAAGATTGACCACACCATCCTTGTTGATCTGGGGAGTAATGGTCAACACAATGCCGGTGTCACGGTACTGGATATTGGTGGTCGCAAAACCGCCGGTGCCGATGGATTCGCCTTGTTGTACGGGCACCTGTGAACCAATCTGGATCTCGCCTTCCTGATTGTTTGTCACTGTCAGCGAAGGTCGGGCGAGCAGTCTCACTTCGTTATTGGTGGAGATGGCTTCCAGTGTCGCGTCAATTTGCGCGGCTCCATCGATGAAAGTCTTGCTGAATAGCACGCCGCCCAAGTCGGCTGCCGGCAGGAAGGATGTCGACGTGGACGTGGAGATCGGATCGAGACTGCTGTTCGCTGCAACCCGGGACCAATCGACACCAAACTTGGTTGCTTCTGTCAGGGTGATCTGGGCGATGACGGCGTTGATCATGACCTGCAACGGTACCACGTCCAGCTGATTGATCGTCGTCAACAATTGCCGATAATCCCTCGCGGTGCTGCGAATCAGCAGGCTGTTGGTGGATTCGTCCGCGACGATCTTAACGACCAGGTTAGCCGAGACGGCACTCGAAGCCGCTGAGGAGGCACTGCCTGCAGACGGAGTCGCAATGGCGGGCACTGCCGTAAAGGCGGCACTATTGCCATTCTGGTTGTTGACTGGTGCGATTGCGGTTGCCGCGGAGTTGCCTGCCGCGTCAGCCCGAGCCTGATTATTGACGGCGTTGAGGCGATCGCGTTCATCATTGTCGATCTCAAACACGTCCGACAAGGTCTCGGCCAGTTCAACGGCATTCAGGTTTTTCACCTGATAGTGAAACAGCTGTTCGACCTGATCCTGGCTATCGGCATCGAGAATTCGTACCCAGCGCAAGATTTCGTCGAAGCCGCGCGTTGCCGGGGCAGTGATTAGCAACGCGTTAATGCGCTCGATGCCCTTCACTTGATAGGCAGGAGACGGACCCTCGATCAACAGCAGGATCTCTGTCAGTTCTTCAGCGACTTCCGCCGCGCTGGCATTGTTCAAGGGATAGAGGCGAATGCCCTGATTCACGAAGGGATCGGCATCGATCAGTGTCAGCAGTTGGTTGGCACGCTCCAATTGCGATTCGGCGCCGGTAATCGCGAGCGTGGTGTTATTGGTCAGACGGCGGACACTGCCATCTGGCTCCAGCAACGGTGCCAGTGCCTCCATCGCGGCAGCCGGTGAAATATAGGTGAGTGGTGTCACCTGTGTCATACGGGCGGCCGAATTCAATGCGGTCGTATCGGGCGTGGTAATCGCAGCAGGCAAGTTAGTTTGCTGGCGACGCGCGTTGTAGACATTGCCCGCCCGCTCCAGGACGACACCGGCGTCGCGACTCAATAATTGCATGAGCGGCCAGACGTCTTCGCGCGTCAATGGTCGTGCCTGGGCAGTGCGCACGCTGACCACATTGCTGATGGAGGGATCGATAACGAGACTGATGTCCAGAGCCGCCGCCAATTCTTCCAGCACCAGGCGCAGATCAGCCTGCTCGTAATTCAATGAGACGGTATTATCGCCCCGAGGTGCAGCCGCGGTCGGCACAGGCTCATTAAACCCGGGCGCGTTTAAGCGCTGTCCGTCACGGTTAATCGCATCGATCAGCGCCTGTTGTTCGCTGAGGCCACCTGTGGCCAATTCCGGAATCACTTCTGTCGTCTGGGTACGATTCACTGCTTGCGCACGCGCATTGGAGGGAGCACTCGCCTGCGGCCCGGATGGAGACTGCAGCGCCGAGCACGAGCTGAGCAATACCAGCAGCGCGATAGCGCCCGGTAGCCGGCCCCGCAGCTTGAGTTCTGAATTCGAATTCACACTATTCTCCCTATTAAAACTCAACAGCATTCATACTGAATACGGCTGACAGCATTGTGATTGTGATGCCACCGACGGCGATGGCAAGAAAGATGATGAGAGCAGGCTGCAGTGCCGAAACCAGCGCGGACATCTGATTTCTGACTGTCGTGTCGAAGGTGGCCGCGGACTTCAGCAAGATGCTGGAAGTGCGACCCGACTCTTCACCAACTGCCACCAGTTGATGCAGCAGTGTCGGAAACTGGTTGGTCTTCTCCAGCGAGATGCCGAGGCCGGCGCCACCGCGCACATCCTCTTCCACCTGTTGCAGTTTGCTGGTGATGACACTATTGGCAATGACCTCTCTGGCGACGCGCAGCGAACGAATTAATGGAATTCCTGCACCGAGAAGCGCGCCAAGCGTACGGGCGAAAATGGCGCACTCCTTATAAAGAATCAGATTGCCGAGCAGGGGCAGGGATAGCAGGAAAGCATGCTTGCGGTAGCGCAACCGGGGATCGGCATCCATGCGTTTCCACAGAAAGACGAGCAGAACAAAGAGTACGATGAACAGGTAACCATAGCTTTGCAGGAAGGCGCTCAGTGCCAGCAGGAACTGCGCCGAACCCGGGATGTCGGTGCCAGCATCTTCAAACATGGCGGCAAACTGGGGAATCACGAAGACCAGCAACAGCACAACAGACAGGATTCCTGTGACCAGCAGCACGATCGGGTAGATCATGGCCGAAACAATGGCCTGTCGCGTCTTGGCACTGGTTTCCAGAAATTCAGCCAGGTCCGGCAGCAATTCATCCAGAATGCCACCTTCCTCGCCGGCACGGACGATATTGACGTACATCTTGCTGAATACCTTCGGATGGCTCTCCATGGCATCGGCGAGACTCTTGCCCTCTTTCACATCGCGCAACATGGCGACTACGAGGGCCCGCATTGCGACGGACTCTGTGATGCCCTCGAGCAGGCGCAGGGCCTTGTCGAGCGGAACATGGGCTTCTACCAGAGTGCAAAGCCCGGTCGTGAAGTCGACAAGATCGGTGTGCGAGATGCGCTTGCGCTGACTTCGTTCGGCATCAGAGCGGGTTTCCTGGATCTTGACCGGTGTCAGGCTCTTGCCCCGCAATAATCTGACAGCCTCACGTTCGGAGTCGGCAGTGAGGCGACCGCTCTGCATCTTGCCAGCGGCATCAAATGCCTGATATTTGAAATAGAGTGTGGTCATAGTGCCCGTGTCACCCTTACCACTTCTTCAGGCGTGGTCAGACCCGCTCTCAATTTCTCCAGTGCATCCTGCCTCAGACTGCGCATCCCTTCGGCGAGCGCCTGTTCCCGGATTACATTGGCGTCGGCCCCAGAAGCAATGTGATGACGAATGGCGTCACTCATCAACAATAACTCATAGAGTCCGACACGACCTCGATAACCAGTATTGCCACAGCGTTCGCAACCGGCGCCCCGTCGCACCGTCGGACAACTGGTGGCATCAATCTCGAGCACAAAGGCTTCATCTGCAGAAAGCGGGTGTTCCACGGCACAATCTGTACACACGCGGCGTACCAGGCGTTGGGCCTGGATTGCCAGCAGGCTTGAGCTGATCAGATAACCTTCCACGCCCATGTCCTGCAGCCGGGTCACGGCGCCGGCCGCATCGTTGGTATGCAGGGTTGAGAATACGAGGTGGCCCGTCAGCGCAGATTCAATGGCGATCTCCGCGGTTTCGTGATCGCGAATTTCTCCCACCATCAGGATGTCGGGGTCTTGCCGCACAATGGAACGCAGCCCAGCAGCGAAGCTGAGGCCGATGCTGGAGTTCGCCTGGATTTGCGTGATTCCCTCCAGCTGATATTCGACCGGGTCTTCCACCGTGATGATCTTCTGCTTCTCGGTGCTGATTTTTTCCAGTGTGGCGTACAGCGTGGTGGTCTTGCCGCTGCCAGTCGGACCGGTAATCAGGATCATGCCGTGGGGCTGGGTAATGACCTTTTGATATTGCGCCAGGATCGATTCCGGCATTCCCAACTGGGTCAGTGTTACAGTGGTATCGCCGCGGTCGAGTATGCGCAGCACGATGGATTCGCCGTGGACTCCCGGCAAGGTGGAGACGCGCATGTCCAATTGCTTGTTGCCTATCTGGTAATCGATGCGGCCATCTTGGGGTAAACGCTTTTCACCGATATCCAGCCGCGCCATGAGTTTCAGTCGCGAAGCAACGGCGGTATGAATGCGAATCGGCAGTCGTTCGATACGCGTCATGATGCCATCGACGCGACAGCGCACATCGAGATGGGATTCGTTCGGCTCAAAGTGAATATCGCTGGCGTTCAGATCCAGTGCGCGTGCAAACAGGTGGTTGACTAGCCGAATGATGGGCGCCTCTGACGCAAGATCCTTCAGTGCTTCGTCGTCTTCAAACCCGGAAACAAAAATATCATCGTCCGTCCCGTCGATCTGCGGCGATAATTCTGCACGCCAGTGTTTCATCAAGCGCCGTACTTCCTCATCGGTGCTCTTCTCAAATTTCAGGGGCTGCCGGGTAATGAAACGTATCTTCGCGCGCAGTTCAATCGCAGGCAGGGAGTTACACAGCAGGCGTCCGCTCTCTGCAAAATCCCGTGCCGGCGCGATGCCCTCGGGCTCAAGCAGTTGCGAGAATATCGGTAATGTCATCGCGGATTGTGTCATGGCGTGTGCTCTGGACGGCCTATCGTCGGGTAGCGACGGTGGTTGCTGGTGAGATATTGCGCGCAAAACTCACCACGGTAATCGATCCGGTGTATTGATTGCGATTGCGACTGAGGCTGAAGTCGGAGACTTGCAATCGTGGCACAGAAGTCTCAAGTTTCTGCAGAAAGGTGACGGTATTGGCTGCATCGTCTGTACGAAACGACATCTCCTGACTCACCAGTAACCACCCATCGGATTCCAGTCGTTCGGCTAATCGGGTAGAACTCACTGTGATGCTGGAATCACGTGCATACTGTGAGAGCGCGCGTTGAATATTGGCTTCGATGATCGGTACAGTCTCGCCGGAGAAAATCTGCGCCTGAAGTTCTGACCTCTGCGACTCCACGGCGACCCTGCGCTCGCGCCAGCTCGCCGTGTTCGCAATAAGACGCTGTTCCCGTTCGATGTCGAGTTGCACGCTCTCGATGCTGTCAGCGCGTGACTGATAGATTGCATTCAACGCGGGGAAAAGTCGGGTGCTCGCAAACACCACCAGGACGATGCCGGCTACGATCAGAATGTTTTTTTCACGTGTTGAAATTTGCATGTTCTGTTTCGCTGTTCCCTGGGCGCCGCATTAATCCGGAAAATAGCGCACCATGTACGCGTCGAAATTGACGGTGCTAAGACGCAGGTCGATGAAAAATCGGTCGTTGCTTGTGGCTCTTGAAAACGCAACCTCGGTAAACATCGGGTCACCCTCCAGCCGCTGCAATATCGCTTGCGGCTCACTGCTGGACCCTTGCAGTCGCACTATGCCTTTGCTGATCTCGAGAGAAGACAGTTGTGTCGGGCTCAACACGGCCTGCAGTGTGTACATCGCGTCTCGAACCCGTTGTTCAGGATAGTCATACAGTGGACCTAGTTCATTTTCAAAATTGACGACAGCCGCCTGATCCTGACGCGCATCTGCCGATAGCACGCGTTGTGACTCGAGGGTGGCCGCCAGGCTACGAAACTGAATGGACTGGATGATGAAAGGAATGGCGCCGAGAAACAGCAATCCGGCAAACAGGGCGGCGGCCACCATGAGCTTTCGGCCCTTCTCGACTTGCTTGCGTGCAGTCAGCGCTCCCGGTGGAAAAAAGCTGTAGTCCTGATGGGCCAGGGGGGTCGCCGTTCCCCGGTATTGCTCAAGATCGCTTAATTCAAGCAGTTCCTGTTCACCGCGACCAGTTTCAGAATCACTGACACCAAGGCGTATTTCATTTGTTATGGCTGATTGCCATTGCTGGTTGAATTCTTCATCTGCCAGATCTGCCCGGTCTATCTGCATCCACTGCAGCACTGCATCCTGCTGTGATCGAATCAGCGTCAGTGACGTCGCATCTGCATCCAGCAGCACGGCACTAGTCGGTTCGATATTGAGCACTCGCGGCTTGATGGCCGCCACGAACAAACCCTCCGCGGCAAAGGCATTGAAATACTCGACTAGGAGGTCATTACGCGTCCAGAGCGCCACGGGCGTGTCGGTCAGATCCAGCGCCTTGCTGTTCACGGCCAGACTGAGTGGGCTGTCGTTCGCCGGTAGCATGCTATCCGCCTGCAACGAAAGTGCTGAGACGAGACTGTCGCGATTGATGCCAGGCAAGGTCTGGCGGGTGGCGACGAAAACCGCCGGGGGTAGTAACAGTAAAATGGAGTGTGGTGCAGTGGATTCGCCCAGCAGCCTGGCGCTTGCCGCTGCCAGTTGGGACACGTCCATCGTGCCAGTGTGGGCTTGAAACTCGACCATGGTCCCCGTTTCCAGATGACAGACACGATTGTCGAACACAAGCAGGCTCGCATTTACCTTGTGCAACAGGTCCCGCCTCGAACTTCCTTCCAGGAAGGTCTTAACAGCCGACGGCAACAGACCAAGCAAAGTTTCTTGAAACGCCATTTGATTCGCTAAGCAATTGAATAATTTATTAAATCCAGCTCTAAGACTGCTATATCGGCAAAATAGTTTGAACCGACACGCATCGCTTTAGCGGCGAGTTATTGCAGGCAGGGTTGAAACGGGGAGGAGGGTAGCCCTGTTGGCGGGCTGCTGCCACCTGTCGCCATGGCCAGACGGTCATGGCGACGGTGTCAAAGGGCTTAGTCGCCGGTATAGGCCTTGGCTCGACGCTCTTTATCTATCAGAAAATCAACGACTTTCAGCATTTCTTCCTGGGTCGGTACAGCTTCACCCGTAGTGACCAGGTACTTGCCATTCACGATCATGTTGGGGGTGCTGCGGATTTCATAATCCTGCATACGCTTTTCGGCCTGGTTGACCTTGGTACGCACAGAGAAGGAATTGAAAGCTTTCTCGAAGTCTTCCCGCGCTACGCCGTATTTGGCGAACAGGTCGCCAATCTGGCGCTCATTCTGCATGCGGTTGCCTTCCAGATTGATCGCATTGAAGACAGGCTCGTGCAGGACGTCCAGCTTGTCCAGCGCTTCGGCTGCGTAATACACCTGGGCGTGGATCTTCATCAGGGCATTCCACATGGCCGGGAAGTGCACAAAATCGACATCCGCCGGCTTGTTCTCCACCCAGTTGGTAAGGAGGGGTTCGAACCGGAAGCAGTGTGAACAGCCATACCAGAAGGCTTCCAGTACTTCGATCTTCGAGGCGTCGTTCGTATTAACCGGGGTGCGCAGCTCCGTGTAGTGGGTGCCGGCAACGTATTTTTCGATTTGACCAAAACTGGAGAACGCCAAGGGTAACAAGGCTAAGACCAGGGTCAGTTGCATCAATCGTTTCATCAGCTTGCTCTCATTTCGTCGCATGTTTTACTCCGTCACGTCTTACTGCGTCGCGCCAGTGGATTGCAAAAACCCTATCACAGCCGAGTCTGGCTTGCTATTCACCTTGCTGCAGAACCAGACCCGCTTATCGCAAACTTGCTTGCACCGCGGGCGCCGAAGCCTAGTGCAGACCTGATACGTAGCTAGCGAGGGCCTCGATTTCCTTGTCAGTGAGGCGCTCAACGATGGTGCGCATCATGGAATTGGTGTCATTGGCCCGCACACCAGCTCGGAAGTCCTTCAGCTGTTGCAGGGTGTATTCCGGGTGCTGTCCGCTCAGGGCAGGGTAACCGGCCGGTGCATTGCCCTTGCCTGTGGGGGAATGGCAGGCCGCGCAGGCGGGAACATCGATGGAACGATTGCCGCCCCGGTAGAGGGATTCAGCCAGTTCAACAACAGCCGGGTCAGCTCCCAACAGTGTCGGCTTCTGGGAAGCGAACCAGGCGGAAATATCCAGCATGTCCTGTTCAGATAGTGACAACACCATGGCAGACATTGTGGCACTCGGACGGGCACCGGATTTGAAATCCTGCAATTGCTTGACCAGATAAGACGCGTTCTGTCCCGCCAGTTTCGGGTTCATCGCCAGTTGACTATTGCCATCCGCCCCATGGCAGGTCGCGCAAAGTGCTGATTTTGCCTGGCCTGCAGCGGCGTCACCCTGCGCCAGTGCGGCAGGAGCGGCGATCACGCCGACCAGGGTAGAGATAAGAATAATTGCGTGTTTCTTCATGGAGATTCCCGGTTTACTCTAACAATTGCTCAAATTAGTGATATCAATCGAGTGGCTTAATGATCAGATATCACACTTGGCAATACCTTACACTCTAATTCCGTCTATCGATTCCGTCAGTCGCGCCTTCGCCCTTGCCTGTTCGCGGCAAAAGTGCCTTAATTCGCGGTCGCGGATTATAACGTACTTCCCACGCCGACTCTATCAGGCGAGAGGCTCCAAGGGGCTGTTTTTACCGGATTCGGGCGCTTTTTTCAGCTAATTCTGGTGTCGGGCGCCCCAATTCCCCGCCACCAGGTCAGGAACACCATGAACTTTACCAACCCCGAATTCGTAATCAGTGCGTCGGCTCTCCGGGAGTGCCCCGCCGCCAGCCTCGCCGAAGTGGCTTTTGCCGGGCGTTCCAATGCCGGAAAATCGAGTGCAATCAACGCCATTACCTCGCATTCCCGACTCGCCCGCATCAGCAAGACTCCCGGGCGCACTCAGTTGATCAACTTCTTCGCGGTTGCCGACCAGCGCTACCTCGTGGATCTGCCGGGTTATGGCTATGCCAAGGTCCCTCTGGAAGTAAAGGACAAGTGGCAGCGCGAGCTGGAGCGCTATCTGCGCGAACGCTCCGCGTTGACGGGGCTGGTCTTGTTGAGTGACATTCGGCATCCCTTGAAAGAATTTGACCGAATGATGGTACGGTGGGCGGAGGAGTCTGAGCTACCCATTCATGTCCTGCTGACCAAAGCGGACAAGCTGAAACGAGGCGCTGCCCAGAATACGCTGTTGGCAGCAAGCCGCCAGCTGCAGGATTACAATGGCGTGAGTGTGCAACTGTTCTCGTCGGTTACCGGACTGGGAGTTGACGAGGTTCGTGCCAAATTAACCGAGTGGCTGTCTGCACCGGAACCGTCCCATATCCAGGCGAGCGTCTAAACCAATTGGTTAATGCGCTTCATCCCAGTTTTCACCGATGCCGATGTCGACGACGAGTGGCACGTCCAGTGCCGCCGCGGTAATCATCCTGAAGCGTACGCCGTCACTCAGCAATTGCACGTCTCTCTCACTGACTTCGAACACGAGTTCATCGTGCACCTGCAGGATCATGCGGGCATCGAGGTCACCCATGGCAAGCCAGTGGTCGATATCGATCATGGCTCGCTTGATGATGTCGGCCGCTGTTCCTTGCATCGGCGCATTGATAGCGGTGCGCTGCGCCGCCTTGCGCAGGATCGCATTACCCGCATGGATATCCGGCAGATACAGTCGGCGCCCGAATAGCGTCTCCACGTAGCCTTTTTCATCGGCCAGCGCCTGCGTCTGTTCCATGTATTTGAGCACACCCGGATATTTCTCGAAGTAGCGGTCGACATAATCCTGCGCTTCGCGGCGCGAAATCTTGAGTTGATTCGCCAGCCCGAAGGCTGACATCCCGTAGATGAGTCCGAAGTTGATTGCCTTTGCGCTGCGACGCTGTTCGGGTGTTACTTCGTCAAGTGCCAGGTTGAACACATCTGCCGCGGTGGCCCGGTGCACATCGGCAGCATTTGAGAATGCGGTGAGCAATCCCTTGTCTTGCGACAGATGTGCCATGATACGCAGCTCGACCTGCGAATAATCCGCCGCCACCAGCTTGTAGCCGGGTTCGCTCACGAAAGCCTTGCGTACACGGCGACCCTCAGCCGTTCGAATTGGAATGTTCTGCAGATTCGGATCGGTGGAGGACAAGCGTCCGGTAGCTGCCACGGCCTGCTGGAAAGTCGAGTGGATGCGGCCGGTTTCTGGGCGAATCTCTAGCGGCAACTTGTCCGTGTAGGTGGATTTCAGTTTGCTGAGAGAACGGTGTTCGAGAATGACCCTGGGCAATTCATATTCCAGCGCCAATTCCTGCAGAATCGGTTCGGCCGTCGAAGGTTGACCCGTCTTGGTCTTCTTGATAACCGGTAGCCCCAGCTTCTCATAGAAAATGCTCTGCATCTGCTTGGGAGAACCCAGATTGAATTCCTCACCGGCCAGCTCGCAAGCCTGGGCCTCCAACTTCTGTAACTGCTTTCCGAGCTCCTTGCTCTGTTTTGCCAGCACCAGCGCATCAACCTTGATGCCGTTACGCTCGATACCCTGCAGCACTTCCACAAGCGGGACTTCATAGTATTGATAAAGTCCGAAAAGCTGCCCGTTATTCTGCATTTCCTGCTCCAATCGCAGACTCAACCGCAGCGTCATGTCAGCTTTTGCTGCGGCAAAGTCTGTGTAGGTAGCGATCGGCACCTGGGCTACCGTCAATCGGGTTTTGCCCTTGCCAAGCAAGGATTCCAACTCGGGCAAGGCAATATCCAGGTAGTTGCGGGCAATATCCGACAAGCCATGGCGGGTAGCCACGGAATTGACTACATAAGACGCCAGCAGCACATCCGATTTGAACGGCTGCAGGGTAATCCCGTGATTCGCCAACAAGTGACCACAGCGCTTGAGGTCATAGGCAATCTTGGAAATTGCCGGATTCTCCAACACCTCTCGCAGCGCTTGCAGGCATGCTTCCGGGTTCAGTAACGGCGGACAGCCTTCGTAATCATGGGCCAATGGCAGATACCAGGCTTCGCCTGCCTGCAAACAAAGGCCTACGCCAATAATCCGGGCTTCGAGGTAATGAGTATCCTCGGCCTCCAATGTCAGGCTGAATCTGTCTGCCGAGCGGAGTCGCTGCAGAAGTTTGTCGAAGTCTTTCCCGGTGGTAATCGTCTTGTAGTCAATCTTGTCGGGTGCGGTGGCTATTACCGCAGTCGAAGTTGTCTCGCCAGCGGCCGGAACTGCTTTGGCGGGCTGCATGCCGCCGCTGATCCCGCTCTCCTCCAGTTCCCGTACCCAGGTCTTGAATTCCATTTCCGAGTACAAGGCGTGCAATGCGTTCGAATCCGCTTCGCCTGGAACCAGATCCGCAATTTCAATGTCGAGTTCCACGTCCAGCTTGATTGTAGCGAGCTCATACGAGAGTCGAACCATGTCGATGTTTTCGCGCAGTCGCTCACCAATCTTGCCACCAATGGCATCGGCATTGGCAATGACGTCGTCAATCTTGCCAAAGTCCAGCAACCACTTCAGTGCCGTCTTCGGCCCAACGCCAGGGACACCCGGGATATTGTCAGACTTGTCACCCATGAGCGCCAGGTAGTCCACAATGCGGTCAGGACCAACACCAAATTTCTGCTCAACCCCGTCACTGTCCAACACTTCATTGGTCATCGTGTTCATGAGGGTGACATCGTCGTTTACAAGTTGGGCAAGATCCTTGTCGCCGGTAGAAATCAGCGTCTTGATGCCGGCTTCGCAGGCACGCTTCGAAAGCGTGCCTATCACGTCATCGGCTTCCACATCGTCCACGATCAGCAAGGGCAAGCCCATGGCACGAATAATGTCGTGTATGGGCTGAATCTGGGAGCGCAACTCGTCGGGCATCGGTGGTCTGTGTGCCTTGTACTCCTCAAAAATCCGATTGCGGAAAGTTTGACCTTTGGCATCGAAGACGATGGCGATATTACTGTCGGGATTGGATTTGATCAGGCTGCGAATCATGTTGATCACACCCTTCACAGCCCCGGTGAGCTGACCTTTGCTGCTCACGAGTGGGGGCAAGGCATGGAAAGCACGAAACAGGTAGGAAGAGCCGTCGACAAGAATCAGTTGTTTGGGATTTACCACGGCCTCACCTTAGTGTTGTCTGTTATGAACGTTCCGGAATCTATTTTCTGCATGCCGAAAAGCGCTGTGCTAGATCTGAAAGGATTTGAAAATACCCTTTGCTGTCCGTTTTCACACCTGTCCCGAGCAGGTCGACCGTAACGCGGCGGAGTCCGGATTCGCCTAACATTGTATTTATGATTGCCAGATTGGCATCGGCTTCCATCAGCAGACAATCCGGGGCAGAGGTTTTGATGATGTTTCTTGCTTGCAATATTTGTTGAACGCTCGGTTCCACATCGGGATTTATCACAAGCGAGAAGCCGTGCTGCAAGCCATACCGCGCCTCAAAATAGCGAAAAGCGTCGTGAAAAACCACGTAATTCGGGCTATTTGCTTGTGCCAGTGCGGTCCCGATCTGTTCGTTCAGAGTAGTAATATCGACATTAAACCTGTCGCGGTTTTGCAGAAAAAACGTGCCGTTCTCCGGATCCAGTCGTGCCGCCGTATCGGCCAATTTTTCGGCAAAGATTGTGGCATTGATTGTATCCAGCCAAAGATGCGGATCGAGTTCACCCGTTGAATCGTGATGCAAGACGACGCCATCCAATTCGGAAATTGTAATCTGTTCGCGTTGCTCTCCAAGGTTGTCATAAATGTCGTTAAGGTAGAGCTCAAATGTCGCATCAACGCGAACCAACACGTCGGCTCGCGCCAGCGCGATGCGATCGGAAGGCGTCATGGAGTAGTGGTGTGGTGATTGGCCATTATCGACGAGCGCGGTAACTTCGCCATGCTCGCCTAGGATTTCCCTTGCGATAAGTGCCAGGGGTCGGATTGTTGTCACCACCTTCACGTCTGCTGCTGCCGGAGTCGCCATCAGCATACTCGTGAACAAAAGACAGGTAAGGATGTGATTAAAGAATTTCGCTGGCGCGGTAATGATTGACATGGATGCTATGATATACCATTGTCCGCCAGGCTTGCATGCTGTGCTCCCGCACCCATGGCCCTCTCCCGGCATCCACACGATCGAAAATGCTTATGCAGATTTCCAGTGCCAATAGTCAAACCCTGCTTTCAGTAGAGAACATCTGCAAACAGTTCGGTGATCGCAAGGTATTGGACCATATCACACTGCGCGTTGACGAAGGTCAGATTCTTACCCTGATCGGTCCCAATGGCGCGGGCAAAACAACCCTCGTGCGAATCGCCCTGGGACTCGTGGAACCTGACAGTGGTATAGTGACGCAGCGGCCTGCTTTGCGTGTCGGCTACATGCCGCAGAAGGTGCATGTGGAATCCACTCTCCCAATCACTGTCGATCGCTTCATGCGGCTCGCTGATAACTCGGATAAAAAGCTGATTGACTCCACCCTGTCGATGCTGAACATCGCTCCGCTGAGGCAAAAACAGCTCGTCGCTATTTCCGGCGGGGAACTACAGCGTGTGCTGCTTGCCCGCGCCCTGTTGCGCAAGCCGCAATTGCTGGTTCTCGATGAGCCTGCACAGGGCGTCGATCTGGCGGGACAGGCCGAGCTCTATCAGCTCATAAGTCGCATCAGCAAGCAATCCCGATGTGGAGTACTGATGATTTCCCATGACTTGCATCTCGTGATGTCATCGACTGATGAGGTCGTGTGTCTCAACCATCACGTCTGTTGTCATGGCAAGCCTGAACAAGTCAGCAATGATCCTGCCTATCTCGATTTGTTCGGTGACGCGACCGCGAAGGCGCTGGCTGTCTACACACACGATCACAATCACGAACACGATCTCACCGGCAACATCAAACCTGTCCAACATGAATAACAGTATCCTGCAATTGCTCATTACAGACTTTGTGATCTACGCCTTGCTGGCAGGGTTGAGTCTGGCGCTGGTATCCGGGCCACTGGGCTCATTTATTGTATGGCGCCGCATGTCTTATTTTGGCGATACGCTGGCGCATTCGTCGCTGTTGGGAATCGCGCTCGGCATTATCACCGACATCAATCCCCAGCTTAGCGTAATTCTCAGTTGCCTCGCGTTTGCGGCGATCCTGACGCTGCTCGACAGAAAGCCTTCCATTGCAACGGATACTCTGCTCGGCATCCTCGCACACAGCACTTTGGCTCTCGGTATCATCTTGCTCGCGCTGACGGGTTCGGTGCGCCTGAATCTCGAGGCCTACCTGTTTGGCGCGTTGTTGACAGTCGACAGGACTGATCTGTTCTGGATACTGGCCGTCACCGTGTTCGCCTGTGCCGTGCTTTACGGGGTGTGGAATCGGATGCTTTCAGCAACCGTACATACCGAGTTGGCAACAATCGAAGGCGTCAATGTTGAACGCCTGAATTTGCTACTCGTACTCGTAATCGCACTGACGATAGCCGTTTCCATGAAAATCGTCGGCGTTCTGTTGATTACATCGTTATTGATCATTCCACCGGCGGCGGCACGTCGCTTTGCACACACCCCCGAACAGATGGCAATTCTCGCGAGCGTTATCGGTGCGTTATCGGTGCTGGCAGGCTTGTTGGGTGCTTTCGCTCTGGATACGCCTCCGGGTCCGTCCATCGTAGTCGTGGCGACGACCCTGTTTCTGGTCAGCTTCTTTTTGCCTGAGCGACATCGCAGCTGATTGGGCTAATACGCACCCGTCAGCGCTGAAGCAAAGTCTGGTAGGCCAGGCTCAAATCACGATCGCGAATAGGCGGCTGCATCACACCCGCGAATTGACCCTCTGGATTGACGATGCCGATATGCCCGCTGTGTTCGATCAGATAGTCTCCCGAGTCACTGCCATGTTCACCATGAGTCGATTGCCCGGGATCGGAATGGGCAACAAAAAATTGTCGCGCGAGTCCGGTGATGGCGGCGAGGTTGCCGGTGAGTCCGATAAAATCCCCGTTATAGGAAGCGACATAGTCGGCCATTGCTGCAGGAGTGTCGCGCTCGGGATCGACACTGACCATGATCACTCGAACTTGCGATTGTGCATCCGGTGCCAGGGCCGCATAGAACTGTTTGAGCTCGGCCATGGTCAGGGGACAGATATCGGGACAGGATGTGAATCCGAAGAACACCAGATTCCAGGTTCCTCTGAAGTCACTTGCCGTGAATTCTTCGCCGCGCTGATCGGTAAGCGAGAAATCGGCGAGTTGCATCGGCTCGGGATAGAGGGCGACACCAAGGTTCCGCAGCTGAGTGATTTCCTGCCGTTCGCTACGCACCTGCCACAGGGTGACGAAAACCACGACCAGGGCCAGATCGACGAGGAGAAAGGCGGCGAGACCGAGTTTGAAATTGCGGCTCAGGCTCATGCCGGAATCAGACCAGATAGTGATCGACTACCAGGGCGAGAAACAGCACCGCAAGGTAGATAATGGAGAAACGGAACGTATCCATTGCGGTGGTGGGTGTAGGTCTGAACATCAGCTTGCAGGCCCAGGCCAGGAAGCCGGCACCCAATAACAGCGCTGCAACCAGATAGGGCACGCCACTCAAGCCGGTAAAGAAGGGTAATACGCTGACTCCGATCAAGCCTACCGTATAAATCAGGATATGCACCTTGGTGACATATTCCCCATGTGTGACCGGCAACATCGGTACGCCGGACTTCGCGTATTCGTCCTTGCGGTGAATAGCGAGTGCCCAGAAATGAGGCGGGGTCCAGGCGAAGATGATCAGCACGAGAATCAGGGCGTCGGCTTCGATGGTGCCGGTTACCGCAGACCAGCCGAGAAGCGGGGGCATGGCGCCGGACAGCCCACCAATCACGATGTTCTGGGGAGTAGCGTGTTTCAGGTAGCCGGTGTAGATGAAGGCATAGCCTATAAAGGACCCGAGGGTCAGCCACGCACACAGCGGATTGACCAGAAACAGCAGGATTGCCATGCCGACCACCCCGATTGTGACGGCAAACACCGCCGCATGCCACGGCTCTACCCGCCCCTGAGCGACCGGACGATTGTGAGTCCGCTTCATGATGAGGTCGATTTTGCGGTCAATCAGATGATTGACGACCGCGCCGGAGCTGGCCACGAGAGCGATCCCGAGATTGCCAAAAATCAGCACATCCAGCGGCAACATGCCGGGAACGGCGAGGAACATGCCGACCAGTGACGTCAGCAGCATCAGCATGACGACCCGCGGCTTGCACATTTCGTAGAAATCGCGCCAATGGGCAACTGCTGGATTGGTCGTTAACTCAGTCACGGGTCTAATAACTTCAATCAGTTGGAGTAGTTCTGGAGAGTATACCGCAGCCAGGAGTCATTCACTTGGGCGGCGATTCTGCAAGCGCGGCATTCAACCATGTTTCGCCCCGAATCTCAAGCTGAGCGTGGCGCAAAGGAAACGATGTTGGCAAATTTTATGAACGATTATTTGAGAATTTTGAAACTTGCATGAGATGTGACAGGAAACTGTCAAAAACGCTTGATTTCGCGCAGGTTTTGGGGCGTTTGCAGGCTAAAACCACTTGCGGTAATAGGCAATATTCTATAGCATTCCGGTGCGCGTGAGGTGAGCGAATTATCCGTGAAAAATCCTGATTTTAGATCATCTTTTCACGGAAACGAAACTGCCCCATCCCGATAAAATAATAAGCCAGGGATTTCGCAAAAATTGCGACATTCGTTGGGTATCGCAGCGGACGTACTCATTCAAGTTCAGCGGCTGTCACAACAACCGCGAACTGAACCCCTGGGTAGAAATGAACATAAACAAACAACATCCAGTACGCGGCGGCAAGCAATTGCTGTCGCGTGCCTGTTGAAAAACGTGTGTAAATTGTAGAAGGATTACAGGTTTATGGCTTTAGCGGTCGTTATATTTTTGCTGGTAATTGGATCCATCATTTTCCATTTTGCCAGTCCTTGGTGGTTCACTGAGCGTGCAGCCGATTGGGGTTCAATCGATTTCACCATCAACGTCACTTTCTGGGTAACCGGATTCGTGTTTATTGCAGTGAACTTGTTCCTTGCCTACTGTGTCTTCAAGTTCCGCAAGAAGCCAGGCCACAAGGCCGTCTATGAGCCAGAGAACCACAAGCTGGAAGTGGGTCTTTCGGTCATTACAACAATCGGCGTTATCGCGATGCTGGCACCGGGTCTGTTTGTATGGGCCACGTTTGTGACTGTTCCAGACGAAGCCACTGAATTCGAAGTCATGGGTCAGCAATGGCAATGGGCGTTCCGTTACCCCGGTGCCGATGGCCAACTCGGTACAGCCGATACCCAACTCGTTACAGAATCCAATCCCTTCGGTGTGAATCCGGAAGATCCCAACGGTCAGGATGACGTGATTGTGCTGGGTCCCGAGATGCACCTGCCGGTAGGCAAGGCAGTGAAAGCCAACCTGCGTTCCAACGATGTGCTGCACAACTACACAGTTGCTCAGTTCCGCGTGAAGATGGACCTGGTTCCCGGTCTGATCTCTTATCTGTGGTTTGAACCGAGTCGCATCGGTCGCTACGACATTCTCTGCGAAGAGCTGTGTGGTATTGGTCACTTCGTCATGCGCGGCGCGGTCGTTATCGACACTCAACAAGACTATGATGCCTGGCTTGCGCAACAACCAACCTTTGCTGAAACTCAGGCAATGGCCGCGGGTGATCCTGCCGCCGGTCAGGCACAGTTTGCTGTTTGCGCGAGCTGTCACGGTGCCCAGGGCGAAGGCAATCGCGCGCTCAATGGACCGAAACTTGCCGGCCAGTCTGCGTGGTACATCGAACGTCAGCTGAACTACTTCAAGACTGGTGTTCGTGGTGGCGAAGGCGACACCAATGGCCAGATGATGGCCCCGATGGCCAACATGCTGGCCAGCGATGAAGCGGTTCGCAACATGGCTGCCTATATCGAATCCCTGCCGGACACTCCGGCTACTCCAACTGTTACCGGCGACGTCGCCAATGGCGCGAGCATTTATAGCCGTAACTGTGCGGCCTGTCACCTGCAAACCGGTGAAGGCACCTGGTACACCGATGCACCGAAGCTGGCTGGCATGAGTGACTGGTATTTCATCACTCAGCTGCAAAATTTCCGCGCCGGCATTCGTGGTTTACATCAGCAGGATTTCTATGGCGAGCAAATGGTCTCCATGGCAACTGCAATGAGCGGTGATCAGGAATACGCGGACGTAGCGGCTTATATCAATACATTGCGATAACGAGTCGTCGGATTTTAGTTAACAATTTTTTTAGTTTAGTCAGCCCCCAAGGCTCTCGAAGTTTATAAGGTTAGGAGGTTTTAATGGCGTACGTACCATTGGCTGATCAAGAGCAGGAGCTCCATCATCCGCACAGCTGGGTCACCAAATACGTTTGGAGCCAGGATCATAAAGTCATTGCCGTACAATACGGCGGCACGGCAATCGCCGTCGGCGTGGTGGCACTCGTGCTGTCACTGTTGATGCGGTTGCAGCTGGGTTTCCCGGAAACTTTTGATCTGATCGATCCAAGCTCGTATTACCAGTCAGTCACCATGCACGGCATGATCATGGTGGTTTATCTGCTGACGGCGCTGTTCCTCGGCGGCTTCGGCAACTACCTGATTCCGTTGATGTGTGGCGCTCGGGACATGGTGTTCCCCTTCCTGAACATGCTCAGCTACTGGGTCTACCTGTTGTCTGTGCTGATTCTCATGGCGAGCTTCTTCGTCGGTGAGGGACCCACAGGAGCGGGTTGGACACTCTACCCACCACAAACCAACATGGCCGGTACGCCCGGACATGATTCCGGTATAGTGCTGATGCTGCTGTCACTCGCCGTCTTCATCGTCGCCTTCACCATGGGCGGTCTGAACTACGTCGTTACCGTACTGCAGAATCGCTGCCGCGGCCTGACAATGATGCGTCTGCCGCTGTCGGTATGGGGCATCTTCGTCGCCACCTGTCTGGGTCTGTTCGCATTCCCAGCCCTGCTGGTATCTGCAATCATGATGCTGTTCGATACCCTGCTCGGCACCAGCTTCTTCATGCCTGCGGTCATCGAATCCGGCACTCCGCTGGATCATAACGGCGGTAGCCCGATCCTGTTCCAGCACCTGTTCTGGTTCTTCGGTCACCCGGAAGTGTACATCGTTGCTCTGCCAGCTTTCGGTCTCGTCTCTGACGTACTGAGCACACACGCCCGCAAGAACATTTTCGGCTATCGCATGATGGTGTGGGCGATTATCGCTATCGGCGGCTTGAGCTTCATCGTTTGGGCTCACCACATGTACGTCAGTGGCATGCACCCCTACTTCGGCTTCTTCTTCGCGACTACGACGCTGATTATCGCCGTACCAACCGCACTGAAGGTCTATAACTGGGTGCTCACGCTGTGGGAAGGTGATATTCGCCTGAATGCTCCGATGTATTTCGCGATCGGCTTCATCTTCACGTTCATCCACGGTGGCCTGACTGGTCTGTTCCTTGGCAACGTGGTTATCGATCTGCCGCTGTCCGATACCTACTTCGTGGTTGCTCACTTCCACATGGTAATGGGTGTTTCGCCAGTACTGGTGCTGTTCGCTGCGCTGTACCACTGGTATCCGAAGATCACCGGCCGCATGTTCCATGAAGGCATGGCGAAAGTGCATTTCTGGTGCACCTTCCTTGGCACTTATGCGATCTACCTGCCGATGCACTACCTCGGCTTCCTCGGTGTACCACGACGTTACTACGCACTCGGTAGTACCGACTTCATTCCGCAGTCTGCACACGACCTGAACACAACGATTACTATCGCTGCCCTGTTCGTTGGTGCCTCACAGTTGCTGTTCTTCATCAACATCTTCTGGAGCCTGCGCAACGGCAAGAAAGCCGATCCCAATCCTTGGGGTTCTGCGTCACTGGAATGGCAAACACCCGATACTCCGCCTGTACACGGCAACTGGGGTCCGGAACTGCCTACCGTGTATCGTTGGGCGTATGATTACAGCGTGCCCGGTGCCCATCAGGATTTCATTCCACAAAACACTCCTGAGAGCGTTGAGCCGACTGTTGATGAACAACATTTCGATCCTGATCACGACGTATCCAAGGCCGATCTGTGAGCATATTCAAACTACTCGCGGATAAATCCTGGGAGCGCAAGGGCATCATTGGTGGCCTGCGCCCCACGGGTGCCTTTGATACCGCTCCGGAACGCGTTGCCCTGGTGTTCTTCCTGGTCGTCGCGACCGTCGTGTTCTCACTGTTTACTGTGGGCTATTTCATCCGTATGGAATTGCCGGACTGGGCGCCGATTGAAGACCCTGCAAAACTCTGGTTCAACACCGGATTGCTCGTCGTCAGCAGCGTCCTGTTCCAGTGGGCACGCAATATCGCCGACAGCGGTTCACGCAAAAACATCAAGACAGCATTCATCGGCGGCGGTGTCTTCGCCGTGCTGTTCATCGCTGGCCAGTTGAGTGCCTGGGGTGATCTGAATGCTGCTGGTTACTACGTCGCATCCAATCCCGCCGCCTCCTTCTTCTTCCTGCTGACCGGCGTCCATGCCGTGCACATGTTGGGTGGCCTGTGGGTGTGGAGCAAGAGCTCGATTCGATTACTGTCTGGCAGTGAAATCAAGGATGTGCGTCTGAGCATACAGCTTTGTACGCTGTACTGGCATTTCCTGTTGATCGTATGGCTGGTTTTGTTTGCCGTACTGTCAAACACCTGAATCGATTACAACGAAAACGAACAACAGATTAGCTATTTTTACGGGAATATAGGATGAGCGAACTAGCTGTAAATCAAGCACAACCTCAGAGCGGTCTCGACGGTCTCGTCGACGACTGGACCGCAGACAAACAGACCTATCATGTGCCGTGGGGCAAGGCCATGATGTGGATCTTCCTCGTCAGCGATACCTTCATTTTCACCTGTTTCCTGACAGGGTATTTGAATGTCCGCATGACAACCACTCAGCCTTGGCCACCGCAGAGTGAAATCTTCGCCCTGTCGTTTGGCGGTGCGCCTATCCCGCTTATCCTGATTGCGATCATGACCTTCGTTCTGATCAGTAGCTCCGGAACCATGGCAATGGCCGTGAATATGGGCTATCGCAAGGACAAGATGAAGACCTTCTGGCTCATGTGTGCGACCGCCGCGTTTGGCGTGACCTTCGTAAGCATGCAGGCATTCGAGTGGAGCAAGCTTATTCTGGATGAAGGCGTGCGGCCCTGGGGCAACCCGTTCGGCGCACCCCAGTTCGGATCCGTGTTCTTCATGATCACTGGCTTCCACGGTTTGCACGTATCAGCGGGTGTTATTTATCTGTTGATTGTCGCCTTCAAGGTCAAACGTGGAGACTATGACAAGAAAGGGTTCGAGATCGTCGAGATTGCCGGGCTTTACTGGCACTTCGTGGATCTGGTGTGGGTATTCATTTTCGCATTTTTCTACTTATTGTAAGAGGGGACAGAGATGTCATCTGAAGCAGGTCAACAACATCCCCTGGGGATTTACTACAAAATCTGGGTATTACTGTTCGTACTCAGCACATTCTCTTACCTTGTCGATTATTACAATGTTCAAGGTAGCATGCGCTGGGCGCTCGTAATCATCTTCATGATTCTGAAAGCCGGATTCATCGTCGCCATCTTCATGCACGTGGTCTGGGAAAGAATGGCGCTGGTGTTCACGATTCTCGGACCGCCCGTCGTATTACTGCTCTTGATCAGCTTCATGGCAGTCGAAGGTGCCTACACGGAAGGGACTCGATTCGACTACATGGGTCATGATCGCAATGCGGTGGCACTGGGACCAAATGATATTCATCATGAGGATGCAGGTCACGGCGAAGCCGCTGAAGCACACTAAACTTTAGCGCCGCAATAAAAAAAGGCTATTGAGTGATCAATAGCTTTTTTTCTGCCTGCAAGAAACTCTTCAAGGATTAGCCGCGCAGCTGCGCAATCACCGACGCGGTCTCCGGATGCACGCCGCGCCAGATCGCGAAAGCCTCGGCCGCTTGCTCCACCAACATGCCAATTCCGTCCAGAGCCTGAGTCGCGCCCGCCTGCTCTGCCCACTCCACGAACGCTGTCTTGCCATGGCTGTACATCATGTCATAGCAGCAACAGGTCGTTGCCAGCAAGGTGGCCGATATTGGCGGAACCTCGTTGTGAATTCCCATGGAGGTGGCATTGATGATCAGATCGAAGTGCATGCCGCTCAATTCAGCGAACTCCCGCACCTCGATGGGGTGCAGGGATCGGAACTCCTGCTGCAACTGTTCGGCCTTCCCCATTGTTCGATTCGCGATAACCAGTGAGGCCGGCGCTTCGGCCAGCAGTGCACCGAGCGCCCCGCGCGCAGCGCCACCCGCACCTAAAAGCAAGACGCGGCGATCTCTGATCTCGACTCTGTTGTTGTCACGCAGGTCGCGCACCAGACCGATGCCGTCCGTGTTGTCGGCAGTGAGATTGCCATCTGTGTCCAGAAACAGAGTGTTGGCAGCCTGTGCTTGCTGTGCCCGGTTCGATCGGGACTGCGCGAGCGCATAAACCTGCTCTTTATAGGGCAGAGTCACGTTGAGGCCAGCACCGCCGTTCTCGAAGAACTGTTTCACAAAGATAGTGAGCGCCTCGAGTTCTACTTCAATGGCCTCATACTGCACATCCTGTCCGGTTTGCTCGGCGAACAGACGGTGAATCAGCGGTGACTTGCTGTGTCCTACCGGTTTACCGATCACTGCATATCTGGACATTTTGGTGACTTCTCGTGCGATGCCTTGTGATCTGACAATCAGGCGTAAGTAATTATCGCAACTCTACACCCAATCTCTGGGTTGCAGGAAATGGGAGTACAGCCGTTCTTCTTCGCTGCCTGGTTCGGGATGCCAGTCGTAGATCCAGCGCACGACCGGTGGTAGTGACATCAGGATAGATTCGATTCGGCCTACACCGGATTGCAGTCCAAACAGGGTGCCCCGATCGTAGACCAGATTGAATTCTGCGTAGCGTCCGCGCCGGTATTCCTGGAAAGCTTTGTGCCGTTCCGAATATTCCATGGTCTTGCGGCGATTGACGATCGGCAAATACGCCTTCAGATAACTGTTCGCCATGGTGCGCACAAAATCGAAGCTGGTAGCGAAATCCAATTCGTTAAAATCATCGAAGAAGAGCCCACCAACCCCTCGCGGTTCCTTGCGATGCTTGATGTGAAAATAGTCGTCGCACTGTTGTTTGAAACGTGGGTAGTAATCGGGTCCAAAATCGGCGCAAGCCAGTCGTGCCTGTTCATGCCAGTGCACACAATCTTCGTCGAAACCGTAGTAGGGCGTCAGGTCGTAGCCGCCACCAAACCACCAGACCGGCGTTTCGCCTTCTTTTTCGGCGACAAACAGACGAAAGTTTGCGTGTGAGGTAGGCACAAACGGGTTTTTCGGATGAATTACGAGCGAGACGCCCATTGCTTGAAACGCGCGACCTGCCAGTTCCGGTCGAGTCGCCGTGGCGGATGCCGGCATCGCAGTTCCAAAGACATGGGAAAAGTTCACGCCACCTTTCTCGATCACCGCACCATCACTCAGCACGCGACTGATGCCCATGCCGCCGCGATCACGATCCCATTTGTCCGTAATGAACTTGCCGGTCCCATCCTCAGCTTCCAGCCCACTGCAGATTTCTTCCTGCAAGGTTAGCAAGAATGCCCGGACAGCTTCGACCTCACCCGTTTTAAACATCATGTCAGCTATCCTGTCTCATCTCTTGTTGCCTCTAGCGCAATACAGCGCCTGTCAACAAATCACGTATCTCAGAAACTCCGGCGGCATTGCCGAGCGACCCGGAGACGACTCCGTCAATTGTGTCGCCAAACACGGCTTCCAATTCTGATCTATCTCTAATTTCCGGCTCACCGGCCGTATTGGCAGAGGTCGAAACGACTGGACCACCGTAAGCAAGACAGAGTCTCTGCACAACGGGGTGCGCGCTCACCCGGATAGCCACAGAGGCATGGTCGCCTCGCACCCAGGAGGAGAAAAGCTGGTTGGTGTCAGGAATCAGCCAGGTTATTGGTCCCGGCCAAGTCGCGTCCAGCTGGGCACGTTGGGATGTCGAAAGGGGAGCAAGCAGTGGTGCAATCTGTTCCTGGTTGGCAGCGACCAGAATCAAACCCTTCTCGCGCGGGCGCCGTTTGAGCAGAAGCAGTCGTTCGATGGCAGCAGCATTGTTCGGGTCGCAGCCCAAACCCCACACGGCTTCGGTGGGGTAGGCGATTACACCGCCAGCCCGGAGTACTTCACATGCTGTGTCCAAACTGGGCGTACTCACTGACTGACTGTCCAGGAGCTCGGTTAGAGCGACGCCTGCAGTGCTTCGTTCTGAGCCATGACATTGTCGGCATTGGCCTGCCGTTCCGCTTTGACGCGTGCGGCAAGTTCACTGTCGGAGAGCGCCAGCATCTGGGCAGCAAGGTAGGCAGCGTTTTTCGCGCCGGCCTTGCCTATTGCGACTGTCGCTACCGGAATTCCGCCGGGCATCTGCACCGTCGACAGCAGGGCATCCAGTCCGTTCAAAGGGCCGGCGTCGATGGGAACTCCGATAACAGGCTTGGTAGTGTGTGCGGCGGTCGCGCCGGCCAAATGGGCCGCGAGTCCGGCGCCGGCGATGAATATCTGGCATCCGCGCGCTTCGGCGTCACTGATGTAGTGTTGCGTAGCAGCCGGCGTACGATGTGCCGAGGTAACGCGGATCTCGAAGGCAATATCCAGCTTCTTGAAGACATCTGTTGCCAAATGCATGATGCTCAAGTCATTTTCCGATCCCATCAGGATGGCTACAAAGGGTTTTGTCATTGGTGATTTCCGCTAGTTCTGGCAAAACGGGGAAACTACCTCAGTCGCCGGGGCGATGCAAGGCAGACGTTCTTTTGTTTCGGTGGCCGTTACGCGAGTTCGCCTTTTCTGGATCAATGCCCGCATTAACGCACATAGTAACGACCGCCCAGTTGCTGCAAGCGATTGCTCAGTTCCAGTTCCAGCAGTTGGCCCAGTAAGGATTGATACCCGAGTCCTGTTGCCACAATGAGGGTTTCCAATTCGCAACCCTCTTCTCCGATCAGTTCCAACAGGGAGGCACGCAACGCCGCCTTTTTGCCGTCGTTGTTTCTGCCTGAGGTACCGGGTCCGATTGGCACGGAGCCTTGCCCGGCAGGATGCTTCAGACCCAACTCATCCAAAATATCTCCGGGTTGCTGAACCAGCAACGCGCCTTCCCGAATCAATTGATGACAGCCCGCTGAATTCTGATTCGTGATCGGGCCCGGCACCGCAAAGACCTCGCGATTCTGTTCCACTGCCAGCCTTGCCGTGATCAGGGATCCGCTTCGCAGTGCGCCCTCTACGACAACCGTTCCGATACTCATGCCACTCATGATTCGATTCCGGCGCGGGAAGTTCTCCCGCTTCGGTGGCGTGCCGAGGGGGAACTCGGATACCAGTGCGCCATTATTTTCAATAGCGGCAGCCAGCTCCTTATTGCTGGGCGGATAGATGCTGTCAATACCGGTTCCAATGATTGCGATGGTAGGAGCTCCGGCGTCGAGTGCCCCGGCATGCGCACGGCTATCGATACCGCGAGCAAGACCACTGCTTACCACCAACTCGGCTGTCCCCAATTCGTGCGCCAACCAATAGGCCGTCCTGAGTCCGTAGTTGCTCGCGCGGCGACTACCGACGATGGCAATCTGTGTTCGCGAGAGAACCTCCAACTGTCCGCGCACAAACAGCACCAATGGCGGTACTGCAATCTCTCGAAGTAGCGGCGGGTAGGCGGCGTCTTCGAAGCTCAAAAGATGATGGTTCGGGTCTTCGTTCCAGCGCCGCACTGCGTCAATGCCCGGTGTGTCCTGGTTTGTTGCCAGCACCCGTCGCAAGGCGTCGAGCTGATAGGCACGCACACCGCAGCCCAGTATCGCCGCATCAGCCGCCGTACTCAGGCTCGCGATCGAACCCATTTGCTGAATTAGCCGGGTACAGAGTAAAGCGGAGAGGTGCTCACAGTCCGAGAGGCGCAGGTACGCCAACAGTCGAGATTCCATGGTTCTTCCCTGAGCGATGGAATGGGTGGAGCGGTTCGGGCGATGCGTGGTGAGTTAAGGGCTTACCACCGGATTGTGCAGCTTTGCCGGTGCCGTGTTATCGATGATGACAGCGTAACTCACCTGCTCAAAGGTCTTGTAAACCAGGATGACACCGATCTCTTCTGCCGGTAATTGCAACGAGTCGCGTTTGAAGAGGTTGCTGAATCGTTCCTTGAAACTCATGCGGCTACATTCCACTTCATCCGTCATGGTAACCCCTGGCTGCCTAATCGACAGGATGTTGCCAATTTCCAGATTGTCCCGTAATCCCAGATTAATGACGACGGTGTCGAGCTGCGAAGCCAGCGAGTCGTTGTTCAGGAAGGCGATAATCTCTCCCTGAAGATGGGAAGCTGGCTCAGTGGGGAAGATCGTGGCATTGATGCGCGACTGTTCCCGAATCAGCAACCGGTCGCCGACCCGAATTTCCTTGCTGCTGTTATTGATCAGCATCCGGTTAACGCCATCGGATTCAGTGGCTTCTATGCTGGCAAACCCCAGATATTCAACTTCGAGCCCCAGATCCACTTCACCAGAGGCATCCCAGTAGTGGCGACCGGCACGATAGATCTCGAAGGTGCTGGTGCCGGTGGGCCAGATTCCGGGAGCAAACACCTCATCGCCGGTACCGATGGCGAGGTTATTGCCCGTATTGGCCACGATATAGGGTGCGGCATCAAATTCTGCCTGGGTGACTATGCGATTACGGGAGAAACTGTTTTCGATGGCTTCAAGAGGAATCGCCGGAATAGCGCTGGTCAGTGTCTGTGGTCGCATTGAGGGACTCAATTTCTCCATCATGCGATCGCCCCGCTGCATGAGGATGCGAGGACTGCCACCATCGAAGCTCACCAGGAGAATATCCCCGGGATAGATCAGATCGGAGTCATCCAGATAGGTATCAGGTGTCCATACTTCCGGCCATCTTTCGGGATCTCGCAGGAATTGGCTGGCAATTGTCCACAAGGTATCGTCTTCTGTGACAACATAGCTGGCCGGATAATCAGGCAGAAGCAGGCTGCTCTGACCCAGGGCCGGCACCTGAAAGAGCGGCAGCAGGAGGCTGATCATCAGGGTCAGTAGAATTTGCTTTAATCCCTGTTTCTTAATTATTACAATTCCGCTCTAGGGCCCATGGCTATGGTAGCAATGGGCTATAATTATCACTAGACGCAGTTCACAGACTGCAAATTTACCGAATTCCGGTCTTTCATCCCGGTAGCTATCCCCGGAACTCAAGGCGCTCGAGCACTATGGCAGTTTTACAAATACTGGAATTTCCTGACCCCAGACTGCGTAAAGTCGCGACGCCAGTTACTGATTTCGATGCCGATCTGCAAATCCTGATCGATTCCATGTTTGAAACCATGTACGAGGCACAGGGTATCGGCCTCGCGGCAACGCAGATCAATGTCCACAAGAGACTGCTGGTATTAGATGTATCGGAAAATAAGGATAGTCCTCAAGTATTTATTAATCCAACCGTGGAAATAATCCAGCCCGGCCTCTCCGAATATGATGAGGGCTGTCTTTCGGTACCGGGATTCTATGAGACGGTTTCGCGCCCTTACATGATTCGAGTGAAGGCACTCGATCGAATGGGCACACCTTTCGAACTGGAGGCAGATGGCTTGTTGGCTACCTGCATTCAACATGAAATCGATCACCTCGATGGCAAACTCTTCGTCGATTACATCAGCGCCCTGAAGCGGCAGCGGATTCGAACCAAGCTCGAAAAAGAACATAAGCAGTCCGCCTAGGAACCGATGTCAATGCTACGCCTCTGTTTTGCAGGAACCCCTGCCTTTGCCGCTGCACACCTACAGGTTTTACTGGCCAGTTCGCATCATGTCGCCGCGGTTTACACTCAGCCGGATCGCCCCTCCGGTCGCGGCAACAAGTTGGTGCCGAGCGCCGTCAAGCAGTTGGCTAACGCGCATGGGATCCCCGTCGCCCAACCCGTCAGTCTGAAGTCTGCGGAGGCGCAGACGGAATTCGCTGCGATCGCGCCGGATCTGCTTGTGGTCGTCGCTTACGGGCTCATCTTGCCACAGGCGATACTCGACATTCCCAGGTTTGGCTGCATCAATGTGCACGCGTCTCTGCTGCCTCGTTGGCGCGGTGCCGCACCTATCGAGCGAGCACTTCTTGCCGGTGATAGGGTGACAGGTGTCACTATTATGCAGATGGATGCCGGACTGGATACCGGCGACATGCTCACTACTGAGTCTATTGCCATTTCCGAAACCGATACACGTGAAGATCTTGAGAGCCGGCTTGCTGCTGCCGGCGGTATCGCTTTGTTGCGCACACTTGATAATCTACAGGAATTGCAGAAAAAAGCTGAAAAACAGGACTCTTCGCAAAGCAGCTATGCTGCAAAACTGGAAAAGTCCGAAGCTGTGATCGACTGGGCGCAATCGGCAGAACTCATCAATCGGCAGATTCGTGCTGGCGTCGGTCGCACACCGGCTTACAGTTTTCTCGGTGACCAGCGCCTGCGTATTCTGCGCGCAAGTGTCGTGGCCGTTGACCCACGCGACAGCACGCCGGGCACAATCCTGACATGTAACAGGGATGAATTTCGGGTCGCCTGTGGCAGTTCACAATTGGCCGTTCAGGTGGTGCAGCTCCCTGGTAAAACCGCGATGCAGATAGGAGACTTGCTGAATTCCCGCGCCGATTTCTTTCGTCCGGGCACTGTCCTGCGCACCGATGATGCTGCCTCGCGATGAAGCTCACCAATAGCCGCGCTATCGCTGCTACGATTCTTGCCGCGCTGGAGGAGGGTAGCGGTTCACTCGCCACGCGTCTGGCCGAGCATCAGGAGCTGGCCGATTATGGCTTGTTGCAGGAAACTTGCTACGGCTGTTGTCGCTGGTTCTATTCGCTTGAGTACCTCGTCGCGAACCTGGTGACGCAACCCCTGCGTCGCAAGGATCATGACCTCAAGTGTCTGCTGATCGTCGGTCTGTATCAGCTACGCTCTCTCTCTACTCCGGACTATGCCGTAATTAACGAAACCGTCGCGGCCGCCAACCAACTCGGAAAATCGTGGGGCAAATCTCTGGTTAATGCCGTGCTGCGTAACTATCTGCGACGACAGCCGGAATTGGAACAGTCATTGGCCGTTGCCGCACCGGCCAAAGCGGCCGCCTTTCCTGACTGGCTGTATAACGAGTTGCAGCGGCACTGGCCACAACAGCTGACGGAAATACTCGCTGCCAGCAATGAGCGCCCACCAATGACTTTACGCGTGAATGTGCAGCGGCAATCCCGCACCGATGCCTTGTCGGCTCTCGCTGCTGCTGGTTGCCCGGCGCTCCCCGGTCAACTGGCAGGTTGCGCTGTCTATCTCGCGAGCCCGGCGCCTGTGGAATCGCTGCCTGGATTCGCCGCAGGCACGCTGAGTGTCCAAGATGAGGCTTCGCAACTGGTTCCACCACTTCTGCAATTGCAGCCCGGGTTGCGCGTACTCGATGCCTGCGCCGCACCCGGCGGGAAGACCTGCCACATTCTCGAAAGTGAGCCCTTACTAACCGATTGTGTCGCACTGGATATAGACGCAGGACGCCTGAATCGGATCAGTGCAAACCTCGCACGGCTGCAGCTCAAGGCCAAACTGCTGGTGGCTGACGCCGGTAACCCGAGCCAGTGGTGGGATGGCAAGAGCTTTGATCGTGTCCTCCTGGATGCCCCCTGTTCAGCCACCGGCGTCATCCGTCGACACCCGGATATCAAGTTGCTGAGGACGCCGGCCAATGTGGAGAGACTCCTGCAAACTCAACAGCTGCTACTGCGGGAACTCTGGCGCTGTTTGGCCCCCGGTGGCTTGCTGCTCTATACCACTTGTTCAATCCTCCGGCAGGAAAACGAAGACCAGATTGCCCTTTTTCTGGAATCCACGTCCGACGCTAAATATGAAAGCATCACTGCCGATTGGGGAGTAGAATGTCGTTTCGGGAGACAGTTGCTGCCCGGTGCTGGCAACGTCCCAGACGGTTTTTTTTATGCCTTGCTCAGAAAGGTCTAGGCCGGCAGATACCTGGAAAATGCCCCTGATCATTATTTTTGCGCCACACGTCTCGACTCGCTATGAACTTTGGCCAGAACATCAAGACCAGCCGGACCCATGCATTGCTGTGATTATAGGGACGTAATCCCATGAAGATTATTATCCTCGGCGCCAATCAGGTGGGCTGCACGCTGGCAGAAACGCTGGCCAACGAAGCCAATGACATTACCGTCGTCGATGCCGATGCCGAGAAGCTGCGGGAACTGAAGGATCGCATCGACATCGGCACTATTCCCGGCGAGGCCTGTCACCCTGACGTCCTCGAACGAGCCGGGGGCGAAGACGCTGACATGATCATCGCGGTTACCGAGAGTGACGAGATCAATATGGTGGCCTGTCGTGTCGCCTACTCCCTGTTTCAGACTCCCAAGAAAATCTGCCGAATTCGCGCTTCTTCCTATCTCGTCAGTGACAAGCTGTTCGGCAAGCAAGGCATTGCAGTCGATGTCGTCATCAGCCCTGAATTGATCGTATCCAGTTATATCTCACGGCTAATTGATCTGCCGGGTGCCCTGCAGGTCCTGGACTTTGCCGACGGTAAAGTACAACTGGTGGCAGTGAAGGCGTTTTATGGCGGCCCGCTTGTGGGTCAGGAAATTCGCCTGTTGCGTCAACACATGCCGAACATCGAGACCCGAGTCGCCGCCATTTTCCGCAAGGATCGACCCATCATCCCCGAAGGCTCTACCGTCATCGAGGCTGGCGACGAGGTGTTTTTCGTCGCCGCGCAGGGCAATATCCGCGCTTGCATGAGCGAGCTGCGGCGCATGGATCGTCCTTACAAACGCCTCATGATCGCCGGTGGCGGCAATATCGGCTTACGATTGGCCGAGTCAATCGAGGAGCGCTATCAGGTCAAGATTATCGAACGGGATCCGGAACGCTGTGCCTACCTCTCCGAAATTCTGAACAAAGCCATTGTCCTCAATGGCGAGGCCTCTCAACGCGAGTTATTGATTGACGAAAATATAGAAGACACGGATGTGTTCCTCGCCCTCACGAATGACGACGAGGCCAATATCATGTCGTCATTGTTGGCGAAACGGTTGGGCGCGAAGAAGGTCATGGCGCTCATCAACAATCCGGCGTATGTCGATCTCGTTCAGGGCGGCGAAATTGACATCGCAATCTCACCGCAAATCGCCACGATTGGCAGTCTGCTCACTCATGTTCGCCGCGGTGACGTTGTGAATGTCCACTCTTTGCGTCGTGGCGCAGCGGAGGCGATGGAGGCTATCGCCCACGGCGACAAGGTCTCTTCCAAGGTGGTCGGCCGCGCCATCGCCGACATTGATCTGCCGGAAGGAACCACTATCGGCGCCATCGTCCGCGAAGACGAAGTGCTGATTGCCCATGACGACACTGTCGTACAGTCTGGCGATCACGTAATTCTGTTCCTGGTTGATCGCAAGCGCATTCCCGAGGTAGAGCGACTGTTTCAGGTCGGATTCAGTTTCTTCTAGGCATGCATGCATCCATCATAATCAAGATACTTGGATTGCTGCTCATGCTATTCAGCGCATTGGGCACGTTCCCACCACTGCTCGTTTCTCATATCTACTCTGACGGTGCCGCCCCGGCATTTATCAAATCTTTTCTCATCATCTTTGCCATAGGCTTTTTGTTATGGGTGATGACAGCACGTTCACACAAGGAACTCGGAACCCGAGACGGTTTTCTGATCGTCACTTTGTTCTGGGTGGTGTTGGGCACTGCTGGCTGTTTGCCTTTTGTCTTTTCCCACGCCGTACAGCTCAGTTTCACCGACGCGGTATTTGAAGCGCTGTCCGGACTCACCACTACCGGCGCCACTGTCATTACGGGACTTGACGATTTACCGAAGTCGATTCTGTTTTATCGACAACAACTGCAATGGCTGGGGGGCATGGGTATTATCGTGTTGGCGATGGCGCTGCTACCGATGCTGGGTATTGGCGGCATGCAATTGTATCGTGCCGAGAGCCCGGGACCCGTGAAAGACAACAAGCTGGTGCCGCGGCTGGCAGAAACAGCCAAGGCTCTGTGGTACATCTATCTCTCTCTGACGATAGTCTGTGCTGCTGCTTATTGGCTGGTAGGCATGGATCCGTTCGATGCCATCAGTCACAGCTTCACGACGGTTGCGATTGGCGGTTTCTCGACTCATGATCAGAGCCTGGGCTATTTTGACAGCGCGGCCATTGATGCGGTCGCCGTGATCTTCATGTTTATCGCGGGTGTCAATTTCGCGCTGCATTTCACTGCATGGCAGCGGCGTACGATAAGTCAGTATCTGCGCGATACCGAATTCCAGTTCTACAGTTTCATTCTCGTGTCCCTGTCGATTGTTACCGTGCTAGTGCTGTATTTCTCGGCCACTTATTCAACCGTGAGTGAGTCCATCGTCAAGGGTGTGTTTCAGGTAGTGTCGATCGCGACAACGACCGGTTTCACGACGGCGGATTTCAATTCCTGGCCTTTATTCCTGCCCTATCTGTTGCTCTATGCGGCAATCATCGGCGCCTGTGCCGGTTCAACCGGCGGTGGTATGAAAGTGATCCGGATCCTGTTGATTTTCAAGCAGGGGCTGCGTGAGGTGCAAAGGCTGATTCATCCCAAGGCAATCATACCAATCAAACTCGGTCGCAATCTGGTGCCGGATCGTGTAATCGAAGCAGTCTGGGGTTTCTTCGCCGTTTACGTGATGGTTTTCATGGCGATGCTGATGGCGCTGCTTGCGACAGGCCTGGATATCATCACCGCGTTCAGCGCAGTGGGTGCCTGCATCAATAATCTGGGCCCCGGTCTTGAGAGCGTCTCTCTCACCTATGGCTATTTGCCCGCGACAGCGAAATGGATCTTGTGCTTCGCGATGCTTCTCGGTCGGCTTGAGGTCTTCACCTTGCTGGTGTTGTTTACCCCGATGTTCTGGAAACGCTAAGGTTCAGACATTTTACTGGGGTACCGCCGGATAGGCCCTCAACACAATTCTGCCTATCACCGGTAGAAGTTGCTGCCATCCGGTTGCCGTCGAAACCGCTTGTATTCCCATTGGTACTGCGCAACCGCGCGCAGCACACAGGCTTCCACCGACTGGTTCAATCCAGCCACTGACTCGGCCAAATCTGCGCTGTAAATTGCGGGATGAGCCTTTTGCATGATTACCCTGAATCCCTTGCCAGCTGGCAGTCGCTCGGCGAATCCGCAGAACACCGGTACCTGGTGGCGCGACAACAACTTGCTGACGAGCGTCATCGTCAATGCCTGATTACCGAAGAAGGGCGCATACAATCCGCCATTATCGTTCGGTACCTGATCTGGCAGGATGCCGACAAGCCCGCCGCGCTGCAGGGTCTTAAGTAACGACGCCACTCCCTGGCGATTGGCTGGTGCCAAATCGATTCCGCCTCGTGAACGGGTCTGCTTGAGCAATGTATCCATTGCCGGGAACTTCGGCGGCTGATACATGAAGATCGAATCCAGTTTGGTGGCTGTGTAGTAACCGAACACTTCCCAGTTGCTATGATGCGGTGCCAGGAGAATCAGGCCTTTTCCTGCGGAGACAGCCTCCTCGAATGCCGCCATTCCTTCAGTGTCTTTGACCAATCCCAGCACCTTGTCCATGGGAGACAACCAGGACTTGCCCATCTCCAGCGCAGTGCAAGCCGTGTGCTGCAAACTCTGCAGCACGAGCGCATCCAGCTGCGCAGGCGATTTTTCCGGAAAACAGGCGACAAGATTTCGATAGGTGGTCTCGCGAGACCGGTTTGGCAACCAGTAGACCAGACGTCCCCAGACGGCACCGATGCCATGCAGCAGCCGCAATGGCAAGATGGCGCAGATCACCAGAAAAACCCGTAACAGGATGTAATTGAGAGTAGAGATGGGGTGCGCTCGCTGGTTCCGGATGGTGAGTTTCGATCTGGGCCGAAATAACATCATACTTCGACGGCGGAAACAATCTTCCATGCCGCTGTGATCCAGCTCCCGCGCGGCTTGCTATGGATTAGTTCCAGAGAATCGCGCATAATTGCAGCCCTTTGATTTTCTACATTATTTGGCATCACCGTGACTCAAGCTGCTGACCTGAATACTTTTCAGGGACTCATTCTGGCACTGCAACAATTCTGGGCCGCACAGGGCTGTGTCGTCCTGCAACCACTCGATATCGAAGTCGGCGCAGGCACGTTTCACCCGACTACGTTTCTGCGAGCCATTGGTCCGGAAAGTTGGAACGCGGCCTATGTCCAGCCTTGCCGTCGACCAACAGACGGGCGTTATGGTGAAAATCCAAACCGCCTCCAACATTACTACCAATTTCAGGTATTGCTGAAGCCTTCGCCCAAGAATATCCAGGAACTTTACCTCGCGTCCCTGCAACATCTGGGCATCGACATGGCGGTCCATGATATCCGTTTCGTCGAGGATAACTGGGAGTCGCCAACATT
Organism: Pseudomonadales bacterium; assembly: GCA_023257655.1. Taxonomy (GTDB): domain Bacteria; phylum Pseudomonadota; class Gammaproteobacteria; order Pseudomonadales; family Pseudohongiellaceae; genus UBA9145. Next base: position 7,804 of record JALRBQ010000066.1, on the reverse strand, counting down.
GGGCGCCTGGGGGCTCGGATGGGAAGTCTGGCTGAACGGCATGGAAGTCACCCAATTCACTTATTTTCAACAAGTCGGCGGGCTTGAGTGTCATCCTGTCAGCGGTGAAATTACTTATGGTATTGAGCGCATCGCGATGTACCTGCAGGGAGTCGACAGTATCTATGACATCGTGTGGACTCGGGGTCCAGAAGGTGTTGTGACCTATGGCGACGTCTTCAAGCAGAACGAGATTGAGATGTCTGCCTACAATTTCGAGCATGCCGCCACCGAGTTGCTGTTCCGCTATTTTGATGAGTGTGAACAACAATGTCAGAGCCTGATCGGCAAGGGTTTGCCGTTACCGGCGTATGAGCAGGTATTGAAAGCCTCTCATTATTTCAATCTGCTCGATGCACGTAATGCCATTTCCGTAACAGAGCGTCAGCGCTTCATTCTCAGGGTGCGAACCCTGGCGCGTGCCGTCGCCGAAGCCTATTTCGAGAGTCGCAAACAACTCGGCTTCCCACTCGCATCTGACGCTCTACGCCAACAGTACCTGGATAAATAGCCGCCATGTCCACGCAAGATTTTCTCGTCGAACTTGGCACCGAAGAATTGCCACCCAAAGCTTTGCGAACGCTGTCACGCGCCTTCGAGTCCGGTGTGCGCGCGGGTCTGGACAAGGAAGGGCTGACCTATTCCGGGATTCGGGCATTTGCCACACCGCGCCGACTCGCCCTGCTCGTTACTGATCTCACTACCCAGCAACAAGACAAACGCATTGAGCGATTGGGGCCGGCTGTCGCTGCCGCCTTCAAGGACGATGGCACGCCGACCCCGGCCGCGTCCGGTTTTGCCAGATCTTGTGGTGTTGATGTCGCCGCCCTGGAACAACAGGAGCGCGATGGTGTATTAAAACTCGCGTATTCATCGACCGTCCCGGGTCAGGCAACGGCTGCCTTGCTACCGGAGATAGTCGACAAGTCCCTGGCGCAATTGCCCATCCCTAAGCGAATGCGCTGGGGTAGTTCGCGAGTCGAGTTTGTTCGCCCCGTACACTGGCTCGTGATGCTGTTTGGGTCTGAGCGAATTGAAACCGAGATTCTGGGTGTGACCTCAGGAACCGCGACCATCGGTCATCGGTTCCACTACAACCGACCAATACCGATTACGCATCCTGCCGATTACGAAACTTTGCTGGAAAGTCCCGGCAACGTGATCGCGGATTTTCAGAAGCGCAAGGATTTGATCGAGCAATTGGTAAAGGCAGAAGCCACTCGTCTAGGCGCCACCGTGGTCATCGATGATGACTTGCTGGATGAAGTGACGAGCCTGGTCGAGTTCCCGGTTGCCCTGATGGGACAATTTGACGAGGAGTTTCTCGAGGTTCCCTCCGAAGCATTGATCCTGGCGATGAAGTCTCACCAGAAGTGCTTTTATCTCACGGATCAGAATGGCAAGTTGCTGCCGCGTTTTATCGCGGTGAGCAATATTCGCAGCATAGACCCGGCACAGGTAATCGAAGGTAACGAGCGTGTCATTCGCCCTCGACTCGCTGATGCACGGTTCTTCTTCGAGACTGACAAGCAAAGCTCTTTGGCGAGCCGCAGTGAGCAATTAAAGAAAATCGTGTTCCAGCAAAACCTTGGGACGGTTTTCGAAAAGTCAGAGCGCGTTGCGGCACTCGCTGGGCATATCGCCGCCGCGATCGGTGGCAATCCGGAATACTCTCGTCGTGCCGCCGAGCTGTCAAAATGCGATCTGCTGACGAACATGGTGGGTGAGTTCGCCGACCTGCAGGGACTGATGGGTTACTATTACGCGCTCAACGATGGCGAGCCCAAGGAAGTAGCTATTGCCCTCAATGAGCAATACATGCCGCGTTTCGCTGGCGATTCCCTACCCACTACACTAACAGGCTGTGTGCTGGCAGTTGCCGACAAACTGGACTCCATCGTGGGCATGTTCGCCATCGGCCAGCCGCCCACTGGTTCCAAAGATCCCTTTGCCCTGCGCCGTTCCGCCATCGGTGTTCTTCGCATCCTGGTAGAGCGAAATCTGGACCTCAATCTGCTGGTGGCGATCGAGCAAGCGTTACGTAACTTCGCTTTCCTGCAAGTTCCCGCAACAACACAAGCGGCTGTTTTCGATTTCTTGCTGGAACGCTTCCGCGCCTGGTATCTGGAAGAAGGCGTTACGGCCGAAGTGTTCCAATCGGTGATTGCTCTCAAGCCTGAGCGTCCGCTGGATTTTCACAAGCGTCTCGACGCGGTAAATCATTTCAGCAAATTACCGCAATCCCAGGCACTGGCTGCCGCGAATAAACGGGTGACAAACATCCTCGCAAAAATGGACCGGCAGGCCAGCGATCCCCATGTAGACAAGACGTTATTGCGAGAGTCGGCAGAACAGATCCTCTATGATGCGCTCACTGCGGCCCAGTCCCAGGTGTATCCGATGTTCGATGCAGGCAATTACCGTGAGGGCTTGGAGCAGCTTGCTTCCCTGAAGGACAGCGTTGACGGCTTCTTCGACGCCGTGCTGGTAATGTGTGATGACAAGGCGCTGCAAGCTAATCGCGTTGCGCTCTTGTCACAACTCCGCAATCTCTTCTTGCGGGTTGCCGATATTTCCTGTTTGCACAATAGTTAGTTGTGACGTCGTCACCTACTGACTCTGCGCAACAAACTGTCATTCTCGATCGGGACGGTGTGATCAATCAGGATTCGGATGCCTACATAAAATCCGATGAGGAATGGGTACCAATCCCTGGCAGTATCGATGCGATTGCGGCACTCTCAAGAGCCGGCTTTCGGATCGTTGTCGCGACCAATCAGTCCGGCATAGGCCGGGCCTTATTTGACGAGTACGCGCTCGCGCGGATACATCATAAAATGTGTTCTATGGTTGAAGAGGCCGGGGGTTTTATTGACGGGATTTTTTATTGTCCCCATACCCCGAACGACCAGTGTGATTGCCGCAAGCCTGGTACGGGCTTGCTACGTCAGATCGAGAGTGAATTTGGCATATCATTGGCAGGCGCCTATTTCATCGGCGACAGTGTCAAGGATGTGGAAGCGGCTCTCGCTCATGGATGTCGTCCAGTACTCGTACGGTCCGGCAAGGGACTGACTTCCGAGCTTGCCTTGCGGTCCAGCGGGGTGCTTGATCTTGCGGTTTTTGACGATCTTGCCCAGGCGATTCAGGAATTGTTTCCGGTCAATGTTTAAGACTTCTGTCCTCGCCTTGCGTTCGGGGCTGTTTTATCTCGGCTATTTCGGCGTCACGATATTCTTGTCGACTGCCTTTATTCTCATCTTCCCCTTCGTGCGGGAGCGCTCTCGCTATGCCATGGCGACCTGGTGGTGCAGCTTCATTCTCGTGTGGTTACGTCTCACCTGTGGCATACGCTATCAGATTCGCGGTCGGGAGAATCTACCCACTCAGCCTGCCGTCATCCTTGCGAACCATCAAAGCCAATGGGAAACCATTCTCTTTTACAAACTCGTGTTTCCGGTGGCACCGATCCTCAAGCGAGAGCTCCTGAACATTCCGTTTTGGGGCTGGGCGCTGCGGCTGCAACGACCTATCGCCATCGATCGCAGTAAACCCCGTGAAGCCGGCAAGTCGCTATTGGTTCAGGGTGTAGAACGACTTCGGCGAGGCTATTCAATTATCATTTTCCCGGAAGGAACGCGTACCTTGCCCGGTATGATGAAGCGCTTTTCCAGAGGCGGGGCGCGACTGGCGATCGCTGCCGGGGCGCCGATCGTCCCGATCGCTCATGATGCAGGTTTGTATTGGCCGCCCCATCGATTCCTCAAAAATCCCGGGGTGATTACCGTGACAATCGGTGAGCCGATTGCAACGATAGGAGGCAATGACGACAGCCTTACTGAGACTGTCGCCATGTGGATCGAACAACAATTAGTTCGAAGAGATTAGATATCCAGGTTTTGTACTGCGAGCGCGTTGTCTTCAATGAACTCACGACGGGGCTCGACCTGGTCTCCCATTAGCGTGTTGAACAGCTGATCGGCGCCGATGGCGTCCTCAATTGTCACCTGCAGCATGCGGCGAGTCTCGGGATTCATCGTTGTCTCCCACAGCTGACTCGGATTCATCTCACCCAAGCCCTTGTAACGTTGCAGGTAATGGCCCTTCATGGCATCACTGGTGAGCCAGGCGATAGCATCGGCAAAGCTCTTCACTTCCTGGGTACGTTCTCCGCGCTTCACGAAAGCACCAGGTTCAATCAGCCCATCCAGTGTCTGTCCGAGTTGGGAGATTGCACGGTACTCGCCTGAGTGGAAGAAATCCCGACTAAAGGTGAACGTTCTGGAGAGGCCGTGCAGCGTGAAGATTGCCTGAGGCAAGAACAGGTTACGTTCCTTGTCCTCTGCAACCGTTAAGGTGAAATTGCCGGCGAGGGCGGGGTGTCGCTCTGTCAACGTGGCGGACAGGGCCTCGACCCACGACCCGGTTTGTTCCCGTGATTTCAAGGCTTCCTCGGCCAGAGTGCGTGTGAACACCATGCAATCGAGCAGCTCGGTGGGATACAGCCGCGCCAGTCGATTGATGATGGCATAACCTCCGTTATATTGATTTACGAGCGCTGCCAGCGACTCATCGGAGATGCCCGGTGCATTGGCATTGACATGCAGGCTCGCCGATTCCAGCGCCATCTGGGTCTGGTAGGCGGCGAGTTCTGCATCATCCTTCAGGTACTGTTCCTGCTTGCCTTTGCGAATCTTGTACAGTGGCGGCTGCGCGATAAAGATGTGTCCTCGATCGACAAGTTCTCGCATTTGCCGGAAGAAGAACGTCAGCAACAGGGTGCGAATGTGTGAACCATCCACGTCCGCGTCCGTCATGATAATAATGCTGTGATAACGCAGGCTGTCCGGTGCAAATTCCTCATTCCCGATACCGCAACCGAGGGCCTTGATCAGTGTCCCGATCTCAGCAGAGCTGAGCATCTTGTCAAAGCGTGCTTTCTCGACATTGAGGATCTTGCCTTTCAATGGCAGGACCGCCTGATTCTTGCGATTACGGCCTTGCTTGGCCGAACCGCCCGCGGAATCGCCCTCCACAATGTAGATTTCGGACAGCGCCGGATCTTTTTCCTGACAGTCTGCCAGCTTGCCCGGCAGGCCAGCGACATCGAGCGCCCCCTTGCGACGTGTCATTTCACGCGCTTTGCGGGCGGCCTCCCGTGCGCGGGCGGCATCAATCATTTTGTTGACGATCAGCTTCGCATCCTGGGGGTTTTCCATCAGGTAGTCGTTGAAGTACGCCGCTGTTTCCTGTTCCACTACGGCCTTCACCTCGGATGAGACGAGTTTGTCCTTGGTCTGGGACGAGAATTTGGGATCGGGCACTTTCACCGAAATAATCGCGGTGAGCCCCTCCCGCGCGTCATCACCACTAGTGACAACCTCTTTCCCTTTTTTATTTGCCAACTCCTTGTCAATATAGCTCTTCAGGACCCGGGTCAACGCCCCGCGGAAGCCGGCGAGGTGCGTGCCTCCATCGCGCTGTGGAATGTTATTCGTGTAGGGATAGATATTTTCCTGGTAGGAGTCATTCCATTGCAGCGCCACTTCGACCGTAATGCCGTCATCCCGGGCCGGTGACACAAAGTGGAACAGCTTGTTAACGGTCGCCTTGTTCTTGTTCAAGTACTCCACGAAGGCCTTCAAGCCCCCTTCATACCTGAAGTGATCCTCCTTACCGGTTCGCTCATCCTTAAGACTTATCGATACTCCCGCGTTAAGAAACGCTAACTCGCGCAGCTTTTTAGCGAGAATGTCGTAGTGGAACTCGATGCTGCTGAAGGTCTGTGCCGAGGGCTTGAAATGGCATTCAGTGCCAGTGGTATTGGTTTCCCCGACAACCGCCAATGGGGCCTGGGGTACACCGTGGACGTAATATTGTTCGTGAACCTTACCGCCGCGGCGGATGGTCAGCTTGAGCTCTTCCGACAGGGCATTGACCACGGAAACCCCCACACCGTGCAATCCTCCGGAAACCTTGTAACTGTTGTCGTCGAATTTGCCTCCCGCATGGAGGACAGTCATGATGACCTCGGCGGCAGATACACCTTCTTTGTGCATTTCCGTGGGGATCCCGCGACCATTATCGACTACCGTAACGGTCTCACCGACGTGGATGGTTACCTGGATGAGGTCGCAATATCCGGCCAGCGCCTCGTCGATTGAGTTATCGACCAGCTCAAACACCATGTGGTGAAGGCCGGTGCCATCATCAGTGTCCCCGATATACATGCCAGGGCGTTTTCGAACCGCATCGAGCCCCTTGAGGACCTTGATGCTGTCGGAATTGTATTCGGGTTTCTCATTTTCACTCATGCTTTCTCTCCAGGGCTCGGAACACCTTGCAGTGGCCCGCGGACATACCCTAATATCGGATAAATCAATGAAAAATCAAGTCGTTATTGTACCACGTTCCACGTGAAACAAGGCTTTTTCTGCGCTTTCTGGCAAGCTGCCGTGTAAGGCAGATTCATCCACACAGGTCACGAACAACTGACCCCCTTGATTCAACAATTGGCGCAACACACGTGCACGATTTTCTCGATCCAGCTCCGCCGGCAAGTCGTCCACCAAATACAGGCAGCGCTGCCCAAGGGTAACGGACAATAACTCTCCCTGTGCCAATTTGAGTGCGCTAACTAGCACCTTTTGCTGACCGCGCGACAAAATATCCACGGCTCGATTCTTGCCGACACGGATATCCAGTTCGGCGCGGTGAGGTCCGTGTTGTGTCGCTCCATAACGCGTGTCCACAGCCACCGAGGCCGCAAGTACATCCGCCAAGGTTTGGTGATCATCCCAGCCTCGGCTATAAGCCAGGCTGAGCGCGTCCGCATTGGCTCCACCGAGAGCGCGATACACCTGAGAAAACTGTGGCAATAAACTTTGCAAGTAGCGGGCTCGGGCGCGATCGATCTGCTCCGCGGCCTCACTCAACTCCGCTTCCCAGGCCACCAGCTGCTGCCGATCCAACCTTGCTTGTTTGAGGAGATGGTTACGGTTCGCCAGACATTTCCGGCTGCGGCGCCAATTCTCCAGAAAATGCGGTTCCACGTGGAACACACCCCAGTCCAGGAATCGACGCCGGGAGCGGGGGCCGCCTTCAAGGAGTAAAAATGAGTTGGAGTCCAGCAATTGCACTGGGAGTTGTCGCGCCACGTTTTCCCAGTTGCGTTGCGCCTGGCCCTGAAAGTGGAGCTGATGCGCCTGTCTGCGGGATTTGCTGATCCCAACCTGCACTCCGTTGGCGAGTTCGGCGTAGATTACCGCAGAGTCTGCCTCATGATTGATCAGGGGGTCGACCTTTGAGCTACGAAATGACCGGCCCGTCGCCAGCAGATTGATGGCTTCGAGGAGGCTGGTCTTGCCACTGCCATTCTCGCCATAGAGCAAGTTGACCGTGGGGGCGGGCGCAATATCGACCGCATGCAGATTGCGGACCGAGGTTATCTTGAGCCGACTGATTTCACTCATGCAAGCCGCCGGCTCGATGCACCTTTACAGGCGCATCGGCATGACAACGTACAAGGCATCACTGCCTTGATCGGCCTCCAGCAAGGCACTGCTGTTAGGATCTGACAAGGTGATGCGGGCATTCGTGCTGGTCAGGGTGCTCAGGACGTCGATCAGATAGCTCACATTGAAGCCAATTTCCAGCGCATCACCTTCGTATTCCACCGCCACCAGTTCTTCCGCTTCTTCCTGTTCGGGATTGTTGGCGAGTATGCGCAATTCACCGGTCGACAGCATGACGCGAACGCCGCGGT
>JALRBQ010000051.1 GCA_023257655.1 Pseudomonadales bacterium | reverse complement strand
AGCCTGAACCGCAGCAGGCTTAAGAGCCAGAGGGTTCAATAAGCAGAGGGCTCAAAAAACAGAGGACTCAAAACGCAGAGGGCTCAAAACGCAGAGGGCCTGGCGCTAAGAACTCAATCCTAGCCCAGGCCCGGTACTGCTACTTAATTTGTCGTCTTCGCTCGAGTTTTCTTTAGTAACTTATTGTTTCTTATTGTATATCGTAAACCGGAAATCACACCTGCAAGCCCCCCCAATGCGACCTAGAGGGCGCTCTCCACAAAGCGCTGCAGACGCAAAAGCGCTGCATCCCAGTGCGCCTCCACCTGCTCAAGATAGGCGGCTGCCGGTGCGATCGCCTCCGGCACATAGCGATAGCGATTCTCACGCCCTTCCCAGCGAGACTGGATCAATCCGGCCTGCTCAAGCACGCGCAGATGTTTGGTCACCCCTTGGCGCGACAGCGCCAACCCCTCCCCGAGTTGGGAGATCGAATATTCCTTACCAGCACTGAGTCGCAGCACAAGCTGCAGGCGGGTAGGATCGCCTAATGCCGCAAACAGCGGAGCGCTGCGACGGTTCAGCTGAGCAATTCTAGTTCTGGACATAGTTCGCGATATTCTGCGACTGGATTTCCCAGCCGCCGCTGTTGCGCCGATAGGCTTCTTCAGCCAGCGACCGATTTGGCATGGCGGCGAAACCGGACTCACTGATGACGAGTTCAGTACCTGCTTCCACTTCACGCAGCCGGAATTCGACCAGGGTCTGCCGGGATCTGTCCTCTTCGCCACCCTCATTCACCGGATTCCAGGCGAAGGCGAAATGGCTACGGGGCTCGATCGTTTTGACGTGGGCAGCCAGGCGCATGTGTTCGTAACCTGGCGTAGTGATGTTACCGCTGCTCGCCTGTCCGGCGACGAAGGGGCTTTCAAGATTGACACCGAACCACGCGCTGAACTGGCGGTAGTCAGTGATGGCGTCCCACACCCGGCTGATCGGTGCGTTGAGAGTAACGGACTTCTCGATACGGTCTTGCATATTAGACAACCTCTTGGTTGCGCGTAGTGTGGCATAACGGCTGGGTGATGTGCAACTGGGTGGTTGCGGGATATGGATCGTGCCGAGCGTCTTGCTTCATATATAAGGCGGATTGCTGCGCTTCGTTCGAGGACTGCGGAGCGCGTTCCGGCAGGACTGATTCGGATTTTGGCGTAGCCAAAATCCTCACCATTGCGAGATACACTCGGAATTTATTCATATCACGGGCGCAGTGGGAGTAAGAAGTAGTGATGGCCGCGCTGTGCAGCGCGCGGTCTGCGGCGCTGACGCGCTTGTCGAACCGGCAGGTTCTCGTCTGCCGCCAGGCATGCCAAATAAAAAACCCGCCTGCGGCGGGTTTGTTATTTGGTACGCCCGGCAGGACTCGAACCTGCTACCCCCAACTTAGAAGGCTGGTGCTCTATCCAGATGAGCTACGGGCGCGGAAAAAGGTGTGTATTTTACACGATTATGGGGTGGAGACCATCGACGCGACGGGAACTGCGAGGCTCAGAATCGGTGTTCTCGCTGTCGGGTATCGGAGTCCGGCGGCGCGTAATGATGATGGCTATGCGGTGTCCCGCCGCAGCGCACGCCGGTGTACATGCCGGACAGGATGTCATTGAGCCGCCGATACCATACCGCCAGGAGCGCGAGCGGCCCACGTTGTTGATTCGCGAGGAATGCAGGGACCGCGGTATTGAGCTCAGCCCTCGCGAGTGGTTTACCATCCGGGGTCGGGACCAGAATGTCATCCGGTGGGTCATCGGCATGGTGTGATTGCTGGCGGACAGGAGCGCCCATAGAAACCTCGCACAAATCGTTTACAGCCTGGGACAGTAAAACCGAACTGTACAGGTTCGACCGGGCTGATGCAGATTTTCGTTTGTGTGAAGAAGATGGGGTGACTGACGGGGTTCGAACCCGCGACAACCGGAGTCACAGTCCGGGGCTCTACCAGCTGAGCTACAGTCACCATCGATCGGTTGCGGGCCTTGAACGGTGGCCCTGCGGCGCCATCCCCTGCCCTGTTATTGCCCTGTTCAGTTTCGAGCTTGGCCCGCTTTTCTGCCTGCTTTTCGTCTAAACAGTCTGAAGACCGTCTGCAGACCTGTCTGAAAAGTGGTCGGGGTAGAGAGATTTGAACTCCCGACATCTTGCTCCCAAAGCAAGCGCGCTACCAGACTGCGCTATACCCCGATTGGGTCTTTCTGAGAGGCGGCATAATACTCAGGTCACCTAAGTCAGTCAATGCCGCTGTGTCACCGCATTCACTGCTCTGCAAACGGGCCTTGCCCGCGCTCCTTAGCGTTCGATACGCCAGCGGCTGCCGCTGCTGCCATCCTCGACCACGACATTCAACGCCGTGAGTTGGTCGCGAATCTCGTCCGCCTTCTTCCAGTCCTTATCGGCCCGGGCCTGATCCCGCGCAGCGACCAGGGCGTCAATCGCAGCGGCATCTACACCTTCAGATTCCGCATAACCGAGAAACAGGTTTGGATCTGACTGCAGCAAACCGAGCTGTCCACCCAGACGCACAAGCAAGGCACCGAGTTGGTTTGCCAGATCGGGGTCGCTCACCTTCTGCTTATTAATTTCCTTCACCATGTCGAACAGCACGCCGAAGGCCTCCGGCGTGTTGAAGTCGTCGTCCATGGCGGCGCGGAACCTGGCGGTGGCCTCGCCCTCGCCCGCCTCGGCCGCCAGCGCCGGATCCTCGGCGCGCAGCGCCCCG
>JALRBQ010000100.1 GCA_023257655.1 Pseudomonadales bacterium | reverse complement strand
CGGAACCAGCGGAGCGACGTCCGGCTCATACAGGTGGCTGTGGTGCCATGTCGCGCTCCAGTTGGAGATCTGGCTGATCTGCTCGGTGCGACCGGTCGCCGGGTAGTAGATCTCCAGCGAGGCGGCGCGCATGCGCAGATGGCCGTGCGGCTGGAAGCTGTCGATGCGCACCGGGTGATCGAAGGAGTGGAAACCCTGGGTCATCTGGTAGCCATTCGGGGCAATCACCAGGTCATCCTGCGGGCTGATCTGGTACAGGCTCAGGTCCTGCTTGAAGATGCCATCCTGCTTGCCAAACTCTTCATCGTGGAACCACAGGCCGATTTCGACCACGTTGTCCTTGATGACAGTGCCGGGAGCCATGGCGCCCACACCACCGGGGAACATGTGAATGTCCCAGGACACGCGGGCGTTAGCTGGCAGGGTGCGGCACACGCCTTCCGGCACGATTTCGCCCCACTTGCCCATAGCGTATTCAGTCAGCATGCCGAAGCGCTGGTATTCGCCGGTTTCATCCGGGGCTTCGAGAGAAGAGTTGGCGTGGTGCACGACCGCTTTCGCGTCGCCACGTGGCTTCACCTGCACCGCCTTGATGCAGCGGTCGGTGGTGATGCCAGTGTCCACGTAGTGCTTGCTCCACAGGTCGTTGCCGTTCGCCGGGATGTCCATGGCGACTGATGGCACGATCAGGTCAGGTTGACCGAACTGGGGCGCGAAGTTCCACTCGTTGGGATCGGGCAGATTGACCGGCGGCAGCACCGCATCGGGATCACCCATCGGGGAGCCCTGGTTCACCCAGGCCACGATGGCTTCGATTTCGTCTTCTTCCAGACGCCAGTCACCTTCCAGTTCCTGTACACCGATACCACGGTCATAGGCATAGGGAGGCATTTCGCGATGAGAGACCTTGTACTGGATCAGCGGAGCCCAGGGGCGCACTTGATCGTAGTTGGTCAATTGCATGGGGCCGATACCGCCTTCACGGTGACAGACGACGCAATTTTCATTGATGATGCGGCCAACTTTGCCGTTGTATGTTAAATCTTCTTCCGTGTGCGCTTGTGCCAGCACCTGGCTTTGCACGCCAAATGCGGCAAGGCCAACGCCTACCAAGCTGATCCAGTTCTTCATGTTGTTACCCCTCGATTTTGGATATTGATGGCATGACTCCGACCATCGAATGCGCAGCCGGGGTGAAATGCTTAGTCCACCGCAGAGTCTAAGCGGTATTGGCGCGATTAAACAGTCATTAATTGCAACATGCCGCGGGTGGCGCGCTGGCCAAAACGGGCAGATCGGCGCCTAGCAGGTGGTGAGGGCAGGGTTTGTCGGCGATTGCCGATGGCGGCACTCTGCCTGCAGGCCGCGTGGCTGGCGGGTGTGCGGGGCAGGCAGGCATAAAAAAAGCCGGCTGATGCAAATCAGCCGGCTTTTGGGTTCCTTTACAGGAAGCGGGATGCTGGACTAGTCGTTACCAGCAATCGCGCGCTGCTCTTTGGCTTTGCGCTCAGCAACCAGCTTGTCGTACCCGTCGTCGTCCAGGTGGGTTACGGCGATCCAGGCGTGAGACATCTCATCACCAGTACGGCTGCCGCCAACTACCCACTGATCGGGGTCAGGGTTGTTCGGGTTCTTCTCAGTGTTGTCGTACCACTGCTTGATGACCAGAACCGCTCCTGTGGGTAACAGGGGAGCTGAATCTGGATCATAGATGTGGCTGTGGTGCCAGGTGGCGCTCCAGTTGGAGATCTGGCTGACCGCTTCAGTACGACCAGTTTCCGGATAGAAGATTTCCAGAGATGCGGCGTTCATACGCAGGTGGCCGTGTGGCTGGAAGCTGTCGATACGGACAGGGTGATCGAATGAGTGGAAGCCCTGGGTCATGGTGTAACCATGCGGAGGCACAATCAGCTCACCGTTCTGGTAGCCTTCGCGAGCCGCGTACAGACGCAGGTCTTGCTTGTAAGGCTTCTCAGTGGCGACGTAATCCTTGTCGTGGAACCACAGGCCGATCTCAACGACGTTGTCTTTGATCATCTGGCCTTCAGCAGTCGCACCCACACCGCCCGGGAACATGTGGATGTCCCAACGAACCATGGAGTTGGCTGGCATAGTGCGGCACACGCCATCCGGCATCAGCTCGCCCCATTTGCCCATCGCGTATTCAGTCAACTGGCCATATTCTTCCAGTTCACCGTCTTCGCCAGGGATGTATACGTCAGAGTTGGCGTGGTGAACGACAGCGCGGGCATCGCCACGTGGCTTCACTTGTACCGCCTTGATGCAGCGATCTTCGGTCAGGCCCGGATTCACGAATTCCTTGCTCCACTGGTCGTTACCATTGGCAGGAATGTCGTAAGGGGAAGAGGCGACGATCAGGTCAGGCTGACCAAACATCGGCGCGAAGTTCCACTCATTGGGATCGGGGAATTCAGGCTTGGCAACCTGGATGTCCGGATCACCCTCGGGTGAACCCTGGTTTACCCAGGCCACGATGGTGTCGATTTCGCTCTGCTCCAGACGCCAGTCACCTTTCAGGTCCTGGATACCAACACCCAGGTCGTAGGCGTAGGGAGGCATTTCGCGATGGGAAACCTTGTACTGGATCAGAGGTGCCCAAGGACGAACCTGGTCATAATCTTCAAGTTGCATCGGCCCGATACCGCCTTCACGGTGGCAGACAACGCAGTTTTCATTGATGATTTTGGCAACTTCGCCGTTGTACGTGGGGTGCGCATCCTGGGCCGAAGCGGCCTGAACGCCTAATGCAAGCAAGCTACCGGCAGCTAAGCTGCTGATAAGACGTGCTTTTTTGCTCAAATGTAGCATTGTTTTCATGCTTCTCTCCTCAAGATGAGACTTGGATTCCTCAACTGGAAAAATACTAAATCCGTGATTTGCAAATGTCCATCAAATAGCGTCATTTTCCCTAATTCTTTGCAACAAATTGCAACAGGATAAACTGGCGTAAATTCAGCAATTTTGAGGGCTTTGCGGGTTTGCAGAGCGGTTTCAGAATGGGTTGCGGAATCTGTAGCAAAGCGTAGCGCGAAATGACTTGCGGAAGGTATCAGGAAGGGCCTTGCGGGGAATCTGCAATTGGCCTGCGCCAACCCGGGATTCCGGATTGGAACCGGCCGCCCAAACGAGCGACCGGTTCCCGGAGACTTACGGAGTTACTGTGATGCGCTGGTAGACGTTGGTCCAGCAGCACTGGTCGCCGTCTGAGCTGTCAGGGGCTTTGAAGTTCTCGACCTTGGCGTGAATGATGTAGTCGCCAGGAGTCGCGAATTTCGCGATCACGCGGGCTAAGCCGTCGCCGCCAGGAATCTCGACATCACCCGCAGCCGGCTCACGGAAACGACGTGAACGGGGGTCATCCGGACCGTAGGGGTTGGTCGGTACGACAGTGTCCGGGTGACGGGTGAAGGTCACTTCGCCCGGGCCCTGGTACTTCTCGAAGTGCACGCCGACGGGCAAGGCTTCCTTGAAGCGCGGGTCTTTCGGATCGCGTACAGACGGGTCCTTGGCGCGCACGGCCAGCATGACGTCGGAGTTGACCTTCACGGTGCTTGGATAGTCACGCACGGAGGCAAACAGGCCGGGAGCGATGTCATCGCTTTCGCCAAAGCCGGCGAAGGGCTGCAGTGCGCCTTGCGGACGTGGCAGGATGAAATCCAGTTCGTAGGCGGAGATGCCGGCGCGGCCCGGAACTTTCAGGGCTTCCTGGTTACCGGTCTTCAGGTACCACCAGACATCGATGTCGGCCTTGTCAGCCGGCACAGTCACGGTGAAGACACCAGTGCCGCGTCCGGGCGGGAAATGGGTCGGTTGCATGCCGCTGTATTCAGCGGGATCCATGTAGTTGGCTTCGCCCAGGGGCAGATCGATGGCCACCTTGTTGCGATTGATGTAGCCGAAGGAGAAACTGCGCGAACCGTCGGCGTTGGCAGTCCAGCCTTCCAGCACGGGAATGATTGGCAAGCCGTCGGGCGGAGCCAGACTCAGGAAGCGGGGTTGCTGGGCCAGGGATGACATGCTGGCAAGAGCGATCAGTGCGAGACCGAGAACGCCCAGTGCCTTTCGTAGTTGTTGCATTGTTGTACTCTCCAAATTGCAGTTTCGATGGAACGTTTTTACCACCAACGAGACTGATTCTCTAGCCCGTCTCTGGCAGACTTACTTCTGGTTTGAATGTGTTCCAAACAGGGACGCAAGGATAAACGCCCTTTTCGCAGGAGTCTAGCGAAGCTCAGAGGGATAGAGCGTTCAATTGTAAGGAATTGTTACTATTGTTAGGGATTCTGTGACAGCCCTTTCCATCGCCTTTCAGCCGTCGGTGTCGTGATCGACGCAGGGGGTGCGCCGAAACGCGATGCCTGTCCCGGGTTCCGGGCAAAACGGGTGGAACAAATGCGACGTGGCGTGCGGTGGAACTCGCCTGCGCCGCACTCGACATCAACGCGGGCGCCAAAATGGTGCAGCGCAATCGTCGGTCATTTGTCAGCAAGGGCGCGAGTGTGAGAGGATTTGCGCCCTGTGAAAACCCCAGCAGTAATCGGCGAAGAAGCCGGCAAGGAAACGGCAAATGGATATGCCGCATTTCCCAACACTGGGCGTTCTTCCTTTCGTGACAGCGACCACTTCGCGTTGGTGGCTGTAGGGTGTCACTCAACCAGACCGTTATCCATCTGATGCACAAGCCACTGTTGACCGCCTGTAGCCTCCTCGCCGTGTTCTGGGCAGTCGTCGCCGATGCAGCCCTGGAACGCATCAGCGATTTCGCGCTGCTGGATAACACGGGCACTTTCCATCAACTCAGTCGCTATCAGCATCGGCGCGCCGTTGTGATGATGGCGTATGTTCCCGGTTGCGCAGCCATGCCCGCGCTGGTGCAAGCACTGCTTGATGTGCGCACGAGCACCAACGACGAGGCGGTGGAATTTCTGCTGCTGGATTCTCTCGACTCCGGTCGCGAGCGTCTGCAACAGATCGACTCCGGTCTGCCGCTGCTGGAGGACGATGGGCAGCTGGTCTCGGAGACTCTGGGTCTGACCCACGCCGGCCAGGTGCTGGTGATGAATCCCCAGCGCTTGTCGCTGTTTTACCGCGGCGCGGTAGTCGAGACTCTGGCCGAGGTGCTTGCGCAGGCGGTAGACGGCAGCGTGGTGGATACGATCAGCACCGCCGATCTTGTCCACCCAGAGGGCGCCGACTGCGAAATCGCCTATCCTCGCAAGGCTGCCCACGTCGAGAAGGCGCCGGACTATGCCACGGAAGTGGCGCCTATCCTGCTGGCAAATTGCGCCGAGTGTCATCGGCAGGGAGGCGTGGGTCCCTTCGCCCTCGACAGTTATCTGATGGTGCTCGGCTGGTCGCCGATGATTCGCGAGGTGTTGCTGAACAAGCGCATGCCCCCGGCCCAGGTCGATCCCCTCATCGGGCATTCGGCAGACGCTCGTTATTTGGCCGCGCAGGACTTACAGACGCTGATTCACTGGATCGACGGCGGCGCGCCGCGAGGCGACTCGGAGACGGACCCGCTGGAAGCGCAGCTTGCTGTCGGCCCGGACCCCTGGTTTCTTGGTGAACCCGACTACATCGTCACCGGACCTGCGCACCAGATCCCGCGCACCGGCGTGATGGACTACCTCTATGAACAGGTGGAACTGCCGTTCACCGAAGATCGCTGGTTGCGCGCGGTGCAGTTCCGCGCCGGCGATGCGTCTGTGCTGCACCACCTCATGACGTTTGTTACGGCGCCAGGTGAAGACTTCTGGGGTGAGGAGCGTAACCAGGAGTCTGTCAGTCGACGCTTCGTCGAAGGCTATGCACCGGGTGCACAGAGAGCGATCGAGTATCCGGCGGGCACCGGTGTCCTGATTCCCGCCGGGCACCGACTTTCCATGCAGTTTCACTATGTCACGAACGGGCAGGCCACCGTCGATACGACCGAACTCGGCCTCTATTTCAGCGCAGCCACGGACCTGACCGAAGTGCGAACCCAGGCGGTATCCACCCGCTTCGAATTGCCGGCCAATGTGGCCGACTTCCCGATGCTGGCGACACACCGGTTTGATGAGGACGTGGTGATTTTCGGCGTGCGCGCACGCATGAATAATCGCGGCAAACGGATGAAGTTTGTTGTGGCCTATCCCGACGGGAGCGAACAGGCGATCTTCAGTGTGCCGGCCTATAATTACGGTTGGCAGCCGCACTACCTGCTGGACTCGCCACTGCGGATCCCAGCCGGCAGCACGGTGAAGGCAATTGGTGCCTTCGACAACTCAATCTCGAACCCGAACAATCCCGATCCAAACAAGGTGGTGGGTTTCGGACTGAATAGCTGGGATGAGATGTTTACCGGATATTTCAGTTATTATCGCGCACCAAAGTGATCGATCGACCAACGGGTGGCGCGCCTCACCGACGATCAGCGCCAAGACCTCGTCAAAAAGTGCGTTAATGTA
This sequence comes from Pseudomonadales bacterium, assembly GCA_023257655.1. Classification (GTDB taxonomy): domain Bacteria; phylum Pseudomonadota; class Gammaproteobacteria; order Pseudomonadales; family Pseudohongiellaceae; genus UBA9145. The sequence continues at coordinate 39,442 of JALRBQ010000100.1, read as the reverse complement.
ACAGTTTGGTCGCGTGTTCGGTAAAGTGCTTGATCAGAAGTTTTGATCAAGAGTTCGGCGCAGGCATCCAGCATAATCGGGAACATTTCGTGGCAAACGCTCCAGCAGCTTCACAGATCTATTATGGTTGGAAAATCGTCGCCGCCATTCTCTTCATCCTGACATTCACGAGCGGTCTGGGATTTTACAACCACGCCGTTTATCTCAACGCCCTCGCAACCCGCCCCGATTTCGATGTGCAGTCGGCGTCGATCGCAGTCTCGGTGTTCTTCTTCAGCGGTGGCATCGGTGGCGTCATCGTCGCACGCTTCCTGCAGCATTACGATCCACGGCTGTGCATCACCACCGGCGCGATCATCGCGTGGCTCTCCCTCAGCTCGCTGGCGCTCGTGTCGACGCTGTGGCAACTCATTCTCGTCTATGCCTGCCTCGGCATTGGCTTCGCCGCCTCTGCACTGATTCCGGCGACGACTCTCGTCACGCGATGGTTTCGCTATCGTCGCGCACGGGCCCTGTCCATTGCCTCCACTGGTCTGTCCCTGGGCGGTGTAGTGCTTACCCCCTTGTGCGTCTTGTTGGTGGAGCGACTCGGTTTCACGACGGCGGCCCCGGTGATCGGCGCGATGTACCTGTTTGGTGTGGTACCGGCAACCTGGCTCTGGCTGCGACCCAGTCCGGAATCCATGGGGCTGGTGGCTCCGGGCAGCAGCGCCAGCACTGCGCCGGTGCTGCAGGCCGCCAGTGCGGCACTGCCGGGCACAGAGTCCGCGCTGCCACCAGCTGCCGCGCAGGATATGCACGAGGGCATCAGCTTTCGCGAGGCGCGTCGCGGGCGTTTCTTCTGGAGCGTGAGTGTAGGTTACGTCTTTCTGATGTTGGCCCAGGTCGGTGGCATCGCCCATCAATACGGTCTGGCGAGAGAGCTACTGAGCGAGGCGCAGACGGCACTGGCCGTGGCGATTCTGCCGGTGGCGAGCATCATCGGCCGCCTGCTTGGCGGCTGGGTAGTGGACCAGTTTTCGATCCGTAATTTTGCCATCGGCATGATGGTGCTGCAGGCGCTGTCGCTGAGCCTGCTCGCCGGTGGGTTCAATGTTGTGAGTCTGTGTATTGGACTGGCGATCTTCGGTGCAACGGTTGGTAACCTGCTGATGCTGCAACCGCTGATCATCGCCGAGGCGTTTGGCACACGCGAGTATGCCCGCATCTTTTCCATCAGCAACCTGATGACTTCCTGGGGCACCGCGACCGGGCCCGCCTTGTTGGGGCTGGTGTATGCGAACTCCGGCCACCACTACGCGATGCCCTACCTGGTTGCCGCCGCGGCCGGTGCGCTGGGAATGGCGATTTTCCTGCTCGGTGGCAAGATTCCCAAACCTCATCACTGACAATAGCTGGAGCTGAAACGCTACCGGGTGATCACGGTGCTGCGCAGCTTGCCAATCAGCGCATGCAGCGCGCGATCAACCAGTGCCCCTTCGCTCACGATTCTGACTGTGCCTGCCTTCAGCTCCCGAGCCAGTCCCATGCGCGACAACTCGGCGACCTTCACTCCCGCCTGATTCACAAAGAACAACTTGTCGATGCTGTCGATGCGGGCGACCAGGGTGCAGCGCACGGGCTGTCCGCCGGCACCTTCGAATTCGACCCAGACACCGATCGGCAACCGCGCGACCTGGCGGACATGGGGATCATCGGGTGGTAATGCCGCGGTTTCGCGGCGGGCCTGGGGTGCGTCGGGCGCGGTGATGCTCGGGTCAGGAGTCCCGGCAGTCGAGGTGTGTTCCGCACCATTCGCGTGAAAGCTTCGCCGTTGCACCTCGCGCAATTGCTGTGTCTGCTGCTCAATCTCGAATGCGGAGGCACCGCCAATCTCCATCGCCTTCGCCAGATTCGTCAGCAAGCGCGGATTAATCTTGGCAAAGCGCTCGGCGTCACCGGATTGCTTCTCTGGATTCACTGACCATAGCAATACATCTATGGTATTCATGACCGGTTTCCAGGAGCTGCCGCCTGGGCCTTCCTTGAGGATGAGTTTGACGAGAAAGGGCTGGATATAGCGATCCAGCAAGGCATCGATGAAGGGATCCAGCGATCCGGTCAGGACGCGTTCGCGAATTTTCTGCCGGGCAAACTGTGCCACATCATCCAGTCGCTCGGCATAGTCTGCCGCGTCCGAATCTTCCGTTCCAGTGCGTTCTGTGCCTGCGTCTGCTCCTGCAGAAAACGCCGCAGGTCGGCAACCAGCTTCTTCAGCAGGGTGTTGTCGACGATATCTGACTCGAGCAGGCGACTCACGAGTCCCTTCACGCGCTGCCAGGTTGGATCGGACGTCAGTGTCTGGGCCGCCGTCCAGGCCACGCCCGCCTGGGCGAACTAATTGAGCAACAATCGCGCCGGGTGTTGGTCATCATAGAAGAAGGTGTGGTCCGCCAGCGCTGCGCGCAGTACTGGTAGCTGGGTCCGCGCCAGCAAGGCTTGCATGGCCGCAGGCTGGGATTCGTCGTGAGCGATAGCCTCATACAGCAGTGTGATGAGATTGATCACCCGGGCATGCACCGGGCTCAACACATCCAGCCGTCCGGCTGCCACCTGTTCCTGCAGGGCAGAGCCGATGGCTGTGCGGATATCCGCCGCGACCGCCTGGCTGGATTCATTCGGCGTGGGCGCGGGCAATTTCGCGTCCAGTTCCGACTGAACATGGGCCAACAGTGTCTGCAACTGGATTAACTGCGTAGCTGCCTCTGGTGCAGCGACATCGGCGCCGGCGCTGCTCGCGGGCAGGTCCGAGGCTGCCACGGCCTGACTGGTCAGCGGCGCGATCAGTTCCTGCAGCAGACTGAAGAATTCGGGATCGGGTCCTGTTGCAGTCGGACTTGCCGTCGGCTGCGCCGCGCTGAAGGCGCGGGTCTCGCGATCCGTTGTCGGGCGCTCGCGGGAACGGTTGGCCTTCTGCTGGTCCCGGGTGCGAGCCTGGATATCCAGTTCCGGCAACACGCCGAAATCGATGAGGATGGCGTTCGCCCCAATCAGCAAGTTTTCGAGATTGTGAAAGACCGCCTTGTTGAATTCCCGATAGATCGTGAGCAGGTGATGGGCTTGCAGGTTGAGCGGACGGATCGCCTCGATAAAACTCTCTCCGATCTGCTCCGGATCGAGCGGGTTGTTCGATTCATCGATTTTCAGGTTGGGAGAGAGCGCACTCAAGCGCGTGGTGAGACTGATGCTCTGTTGCACGTGACAGTTGCGTGCGTGCTTGACCATACCCTCCATCGCGATGACTGCCTCGATGAGGGCTTCCTCATTCGGTGGCTCTGAGTCATAGGCTGAGACATCGGGCGCCAGCCGCCGCTCGGCAATCAGGCTGTCGAAACAGGCATTCATGTTTTGCATGAAGCGTTCAGCAATCGCCGGAGTCTCATCACGCAGGGGAGGCAGTGGCGTGTCGGCAGTGCGGGGAGCGCGGGTTTCGAGTTCCAGTCGTGCGGTATCGAGCGCTGTGATCGTTAGCCGCGTCAGTGCGCTGACACAATTGAGTTTAAGTTTATTGATCACACCTTTCATGACGGCAGATCCAGAATTTAACAATCGACCTACGGTCAATTCAGGCACGGGAATAACACCCGATAGTAGCCGCATATCGGGCTGTCGTACAGATTCCGGCGCGCCTCAAACGGTCGCAGTCGTGTCAGAAAAATTCTTTAGGAGAATTCCCCATTTCGCCGGGGCGCGGCAGACCCCGCCGTCCAGGTCGGTCCACACGTGTTTCGTGAATCCGGTAACCAGCACTTTGGGATGGCCGAGCACGGAGACCTCGTAGGTAAAGTGCAGGCTGCGACTCTTGCTCTCAAGCACCCGTGTGCTGACGCACACCCGGCTGCCGTAGCGCAGACTGCCGGCGTAACGCAGCCCGGTCTCGGTTACCGGCAACTGGTAACCGGCGGCCTCGAATTCGGCGTAATCGGCTCCGAGCGTGCGCATGTAGTGACTGCGTCCCTCCTCGAAGTACACCAGATAATTGGCGTGGTGAACGACGCCCATGGCGTCGGTCTCGGCGTAGCGCACCATGAAGTCAGTAGTAAATGTCGGGGCGGCGCACTCAGCGGGCATGTTGGAGCTCTCGGCAGTCACAGGGAGCGTCATTATACACAGTGACATGCGGCTGGCTCGGTGTGGCCCGGTGGGATTTGTGAGCGCGCCAATTGCCAAGTGCGCGGGGCTTGAGTAACCTGCGGGGACCTGGGCGGGAATTCGTGCAGCTGCAGAATCCGCTCGGCCCGGTACCCCGTTTGCCACAGCAACACGCGGAACAGAAGCCATGTCCAGATTGCACATGCTACTCGGCTGCCTCGCGTTACCTGCGAGCCTGGCGTTAGCCCAGGATGCCGCCTCACCACTCTCCCAGGCACAGGAGATCGAGAAAGCGCGCGCCGCGCTGGACGTTCTGGCCACCTCCCATACCCGTCTCGATGCGCACCTGCTGGAACCCGTCGCGGATCTCGCCAATCGCCTGCTACAACAGGGTGAGTATGACGAGGCACATGTACTGCTCGATCAGGCAGCCCAGATCAGCCGCGTTGTAGATGGCCTGTATACGATGAACCAGGTGCCTTTCCTGATGAGCAAAGCCGGGAACTACGCCAATCGCAACGACTGGTTCCACGCTGAGGAACAGCTGGATCATCTGTACTGGTTGCTCTCGCGTGAGGAAAATATCGTCGATGATGATCTCATCGCCAATCTGCTTCAGCTGACCGATCTGCATCTGCGCGGTATCGCCGAGGACATCGTGGCCAATCAGGCCCATCATTTCCGGGCGGCAGTGGGACCGAACCGACTGGCACTGGGTGTCGCACAACGCTACTGGGGTGAAAATGACCCGCGACTGGCACCGATCCTGTACAAACTTGTCCAGCAATACTATCTTCAATCAAAGGCCGTAGAGATCGGCGGCAGGACCTCGTCAGCGCTGCGCACCTACACCGGCACTGGCCTGAGCAAGACCCGCGCGGAAAGCCGGATGAACAACTATTACTTGGGTCAAATCCTGTTGCTGCAAATTCGCGATTTGTTCGGGAACCAGCCAGAGCCGGATATCGAAGGCATGGCCCTTGCAGAACTCTATCTGGCAGACTGGGAAGTGCTGTTTTCCAACGTCGAACCGGCGCTTGCCGCCTATGAACGCAGTTTTGCCGGCCTGCAACAAGCCGGCATCGGCACCGCCGAGCTTAATACCTATTTCGATGCGCCAGTGCTGCTGCCGGCCCACCAGTTTTACCCAACTTGGTCAGCCCTGGTTGCCGCCAACGAACCGCAAACCGGTGCCGGGGACCCATCCACGGTAGACGCCATCGTCTTGCGTTTCCAGCAGCGCTCACCGAATCTGCCGTTTGCCAATAGTGCGCCCACGGGAGTGGCCTTGGGTGAACCGGATCCGGACACCACAGCGGCGATCTTCTCGTTCCAGCTTCCCGGTCTGGAGCAGATCAAACTCTGGAATAGGGGGCGCTTACGGACTCTGGTGGGGACGGCTACCAACCTGCGGTTGTTGCACCGCGCATTGCCCGCCTCGCTGGATGCCGAGGCCCTGCGCGAAGAAGTGCTAGAAATGCGTTTCCGGCCGAAGCTGATTGACGGCATTCCGCAGCCGGTGAATGCTACACTCCGCTATGAGCTTGCCAGCAGCAACTGAATCGACCCAGTTTTCGCGTGAACCTCATTCATTTACTCGCCAGCCTAGAATCCGGGAACGCGGAATGCTGGATCCGCACATGACATCGCTATGCTGAATTTTCCAGAGCCCCCCAAGAGCTACAGTTCGGTCTTTCTCGAGGAGACCGACAAGCCGCTGCCGAAGACGATCGATCCGCGCATGCGCTATGCCTTCTTCAGCACCATCGCCGAAGGCGGCAAGTCCCTGATCAAATCCTGCAAGGATCTGCACCTGTCACGCTTCATCTGCTACAAGACCCTGAAGCCGGAATTTGCCGACGATGAGATCGAGCAACAGCGGCTGATTCGCGAGGCGCGGGTTTCGGCCATGTTGCAGCACCCGAACACGGTGCCAACCTATGAGCTGGGACGGGATGGCCGCGGTCATATCTATTTCACGATGAAGCTGGTGCACGGATACACCCTGCGCGAGATTCTCGATTACCGGGAGCGCTATGACCTCACACAATTGATGGAGGTTGTGATCCAGGTGGGTCACGCGCTCGAGTATGCGCATACCCACGGGGTGGCGCACCGCGACATCAAACCGGAAAATATTCTGGTCGGTCCCTTTGGCGAGGTGGTCTTGCTGGACTGGGGGCTGGCAAAGGTCTGGCATCCCGATGGTACGCACGACGGAGAGCTGAAGGGCGCCAGCATCGAGATTGACGACATTACCATTACCAGCATGGGCAAGGCGCAGGGCACCGCGCATTACATGTCGCCCGAGCAGATCAAGCAGGATCCGAAGATCGATCATCGCACCGATATTTTCAGCCTGGGCGCGGTGATCTATGAGGTGTTGTGTGGCAAGACGGCGGCGAACGGGGAACAGTTGTATGAGGTGATCGACAGCGTGATGAACGACACGCCGGAGAAGCCTTCACTGCGTACCCGGCTGCGAGTGCCGCCACTGCTCGAACAGATTGCCATGCGCAGCCTGAAGAAGGCGCCCGCGGAACGCTATCAATCGATGAGCGAAGTGATTTCACTAATGCAACAGGATTGGCGCTCTGACTTGATTGGATAATGCCCCCTGAATCATTTATTTCCACAATGGACAAGACCATGCCGAGATTCGCAAGCCTATGTCATCATCGCACCCGATCGTCGCTGCTCGCGAGCGTGTTGGCGCTGCTGACGCCGGTGGCAGCTGCCCAGAACGTCGATCTTATCTTCGTTGGTGACAATATCATCACCATGGATGACAGCGAGGTGCAGGCCGTTGCGGTCGCCGGTGATCGCATTCTCGCCACTGGGGATCCGAGTGCCATCCTGTCTCAGGCCACCGCAACTACACGCATCATCGAATTGGGTGACCGGGCACTCCTGCCGGGATTCATCGACGCGCACGGACACTTCTCGTCGATCGCTCGCAACGCCGAGTTGCTGGATCTGTCGCCGCCTCCCGTCGGCGGCATCGAGACCATCGATGACATCGTCGCGGCGCTGCGCTACTACATTGAACGTCGGCAAGTGGGAGAGGGCACCACTGTCTTCGGGTTTGGCTATGACGACTCTCTGTTGACCGAGGGCCGCCATCCAACCCGTGACGATCTCGATCGCGCCTCGACGCGTCACCCCATCATCATTCGCCATGTGTCGGGCCATTTGCTCGTCGCCAATTCGCTGGCCCTGGAGCAGGCAGGAGTGTCGGCGACGACTCCCGATCCTGAGGGCGGGATTATTCGCCGTCGTGAGAACAGCCGCGAGCCGAATGGCGTGATGGAAGAAACGGCAATGGGGGCGTTTGCCGGCAGCGGTGGCGGCATGACGGAACTGCAAATGCGAGCCTTGCGCGAGTCGGCAATGTCACTGTACGCCGGTTACGGAATTACCACCGTCCAGGATGCGAATGTCAGCCCGGCGTATGTGGAGCAGATGCGCGCCCATGCTGCGCTCGCCCCCTTCCCGGTGGATATCGTTGGCTATGTGCTGGCCAACGCACTGAGCGATGACGAACTGTCCCGGGTCGAGCCAGACCGGGAATACACGAATGGTTACCGGATGGGAGGGGTGAAGTTTACCCTCGATGGTTCGCCGCAGGGGCGCACGGCCTGGCTGTCCCGGCCCTATACCGAGGGACCGCCGGGAGCAGGGCCGGACTACGTGGCGTATCCCAGTTACAACCCGGAGGCCTATCTTGCCCGCATGCCGGACCTGATCCGACGCGGGGTCCCCGTGCTCGCCCATGCCAATGGCGATGCCGCCATCGAACTCATGATTGATGGTGTCGAGTCGGCAATTGCGGGCGGACCCGTGCCCGATCATCGGTCGGTGACGATACATGCCCAACTTGCGCGTCCCGACCAACTCGATCGCATGCGTCGACTCGGCATTATTCCGTCTTTTTATTCCGTGCATCCTTTCTTCTGGGGCGACTGGCACCGACTCAGTTTCGGCGAGGCTCGAGCCAGTTTCATCTCGCCGGTACGCGCGACGATTGAGCGTGGCATTCCCTTCACGATTCATAACGATTCTCCCGTGGTCCCGCCGGACATGATGCGACTGGTTGCGATCACCGTGAACCGCGAGACACGCAGTGGCTACGTGCTGGGCCCGGATCAGCGCGCCACCGCCGCGGAGGCGCTCTACGCAATCACGCAGGGAGCGGCCTATCAGTATTTCGAAGAGAACGAAAAGGGCTCGATCACCCCCGGCAAGCGTGCCGATCTGGTCATACTCGCTGTCAATCCATTGCACGCGGCGCCCTCGGCCCTGGCCGATATCGCCGTGATGGAAACATTCGCGCGGGGCAAATCTGTCTACAGTCGGCCCGCAAGTCCCTAAGCAAAAACTACAGGAGTCATTATGAAAGTTGCCTTTATTGGTCTGGGCGTCATGGGTTACCCGATGGCCGGCCATCTGCAGAAAGCAGGGATGCAGGTCACTGTCTTCAATCGCACACAGGCCAAGGCTGCACAATGGTGCGAACAGTTTGGGGGAGAGATGGCCACAACGCCGGCACTCGCCGCTACAAATGCGGAAGTGGTCCTGTGTTGCGTCGGCAATGACGATGACGTGCGTTCTGTCATAACAAGTAATAATGGTGCCCTGGCAGGAATGGCGGAGGGATCGATTCTTGTCGATCACACGACAGCCTCGGCCAGCCTCGCACGCGAATTGCACGCCGCGGCGGCCGCGCAGGGCATCGGTTTTCTCGACGCGCCGGTTTCCGGCGGTCAGGCCGGTGCCGAGAATGGTGCCCTCACCGTGATGATTGGTGGCGAGGAATCCCACTACACTCGCGCGCAACCAGTCATTGCCTGCTATTCAAGGTTCAGCAAACTGCTGGGTCCCGTCGGCAGTGGGCAGCTGGCGAAAATGGTGAACCAGATTTGTATTGCCGGCATCGTGGAAGGGCTCGCTGAAGGACTGAATTTCGCGATGCAGGCGGGCCTCGACGGTGAGGCTCTCATCGAAACCATCTCCAAGGGTGCGGCAGGTTCCTGGCAGATGGAGAATCGGCATAAGACGATGCTGGCCGACAAATATGACTTCGGGTTTGCTGTGGATTGGATGCGCAAGGACCTCGGTATCGCCTGTGCTGAAGCCGAGAAACTCGGTATCGAGTTGCCGCTGGCGCGACTGGTGGACAGTTATTACGCCGAAGTGCAGTCGATGGGAGGCGGGCGCTGGGATACATCCAGCCTGCTGGCTCGTTATACGCGCAAACTACCCTGACAGCGTACCGGTGATTCGGCGTCGATTCGAGCTGGGCAGTCGACGCTGATTTCACCGGTCAGAAACAGGTATTAGCCGTATCTCTATTGATTCTTGGTAACTAAACTACTACCTTACCTGCTCTGCACAAGTGACCCGCAGGAGGGTTCGATGAAATCAAAAAATATCCTTTTAATCTCGATACTTACGGCAGTAAGCGGGATGGCGTTCGGGCAGTCATCCGGGACTTATACCGTGCCGCGTACCGAGTATGGACAGCCGGATTTGCAGGGTGTCTGGAACTTTTCATCGAATACCCCGATGACCCGTCCGCGTCAGTACGGCACACAGGAATTTCTCACGCCAGAACAAATCAAGGAAGTCGTCGCTCGCCAGGAAGCGGCAGCAGCGGCAGCTGACGCTGCAGCGGCTCAGCGAGTAGTCGATCCCGATGCCCCTGAAGCCACGGACAACCCCGGCGGCTATAACGACTTCTGGATTGAAAGCGCCGGTATCGGCGACGTGGTCAGAACTTCCCTGATCGTCTATCCCGAAGACGGACAGATTCCCAAGGCGGTGGAAGGCGCTCCCGTTCAGCGTGGTGGACTGGGTCCGGACATTCCGGGCGAGCGTCCAGTGCGCTATGTGGTGGGCGGAATCGCGAAGGATGGACCAGAAGATCGCGGTCTCTCCGAGCGCTGCATCGTCGGCTTCAATTCAGGGCCGCCGTTCACTCCCAGCCTGTATAACAACAACGTGCAGATTTTCCAGAGTAAGAACACCGCCGTCATCATGACTGAGATGATTCATGACGCCCGCATTGTCCCGCTCGGAGAAAAGCCGGCATTGTCGGATGACATCCGTCTGTGGTCCGGCGATTCCCGCGGCTGGTGGGAAGGTGACACACTGGTTGTCGAGACCAGGAACTTCAATGGCATGCGTCAGACCTTCGCAAGCCGAGGATCCAACCTCAATGCCGTGCTCACTGAAAAATTCACGCGCACCAGCTATGACAACGTAAACTACGAATTCACCATTGATGATCCTTCTACTTTTACCGACAAGATCACAGCGATCGTGCCCATGACGAAAGTAGCCGGACAACTTTACGAATACGCCTGTCACGAGGGGAATTACGGCATGACCAATATTCTTCGTGGACAGCGGGTAGAAGAAGGCATGACAATTGAAGGCAGCACAACGAGCAACGCGCGCTAGAACACATTGAGCGCTGCATTCGATCCCTCATGGGGCTCGTGACACTGATAAATTAGAGACGATTAACTAGTTTGACTAGTTAGATTATTTGACCAGAAGGGAAGTAAATGACTATTACATTAGAAAAGTATCTTAAACTGTCCTGCCTGCTCACGGTGCTGGGCTTGTTTACCTCAACACAGGTTGCCGCCCAGGGCGAAATCGCCCGCACACCGGATGGCAAGCCGGACCTGAGCGGCATCTGGCAAGCGGTGAGCTCTGCCCACTACAACATCGAACCGCATGCCGCTGCCGAAGGACCGTATCCGGCGCAGATGGGGGCCTTGTCCGCCATTCCTGCCGGCTTGGGTATAGTCGATCAGGGCAAGATTCCCTACAACGAGCAAAGCCTGCGTCAGCGTGATGCCAATCGTGTGGATGCGATCACCAAAGACCCGCTGGCCAAGTGCTACATGCCCGGCGTACCGCGCGCCACCTTGTTGCCATTCCCGTTCCAGATCGTGCAATCTCGCGAAGTTATCCTGATTGCCCATGAATTTGCTGAGGCGAATCGCATCCTGTACGTGGATCAGCCCGATCTGGAATCCCAGGTCGACTCCTGGATGGGCCATTCCAATGCCCACTGGGAAGGCGATACGCTGGTTGTGCGTGTGACAGGTCAGATGCCGGATTCCTGGCTGGATCGTGCCGGCAATTTCCACAGTTGGGAAATGGTGGTTGAGGAGCGTTGGACCCCGATGGGCGCCAACCACATCAACTACAAGGCAACAATCACCGATCCGAACACATTCACCCAGCCCTGGTCCATCAGTCTGCCGTTGTACCGCAGAATGGAGCCCAACATGCAGTTGCTGGAATTCAAATGTGCAGAGTTTTCTGAAGAGTATCTGTATGGCGAGTGGCGCAAGCCCGGCACGCCACGTGGCAATCCGCCGCAATAATCAGCAAGACTGATAAAAAAGCCCGCATCAATCGAAGCGGGCTTTTTTTTGCGCCGCGATTGCGCAAGCCATCAAGACCCAGCGCAGCCTACAGATGATAGCTAACTATGGTGTCGAGGGTCTTGCGGGTAATGTTGGGTACGCGTGCACCAGCTGCTGGATAACCGACGACGAGGATCATCAGGGGTTTCTCCGTGCCTGGTCGTTGCAGAATTTCATTCAGGAATTTCATTGGGCTGGGAGTGTGCGTCAGCGTCGCGAGTCCCGCTGTGTGAAGTGCGGCAATCAGCAGGCCCGTGGCGATGCTGACCGATTCAGTCACGTAATAGTTCTTCAGTTTTTTGCCCTCAACGTCCCGCGTGAATTTCTCACCAAAGATCACGATGAGATAGGGTGCCGTCTCGAGAAAGGGCTTATTGGCGTCGGTTCCCAGCGGAGCCAGAGCGTCGAGCCAGTCCTGAGGGGCCCGCGTCTCGTAGAATTCCCGCTCTTCCTGCTCGGCACCTTTGCGAATCTGTGCCTTGATATCGGGGTCTGCGATAACCGCAAAGTGCCAGGGTTGGCGGTTCGCCCCGGAAGGCGCCGTTCCCGCTGCTTGAATACAGGTCTGCACAACCGAGAGGGGGACGGGTTCGCTTGAGAAGTGCCTCACCGAGCGGCGCGTCTGCAGGGTTTCCAGGAATGCCCGGGCCCGGCCTTCGGATTCGGGGGCATCGATGCGCGGTAGCATGAGTTCAATCGAATCGAAGTGAGTGGCAGACATCGGGATCTCCTTTATCAGTCCGGAAAAAGCAACGGCCGGTGTGAGTTCCCGTGAGGGTTCATACCGGCCGTCTGTTTTAGCGAGGCGAGGTCAGTGCCGCGCCTTATTTACCTTTCGATGGTGAAGATGCCTTCCACCGTATTGATCGGATTCACCTGATCCAGCAGATCGAATCCGCCGACGAAGGCTTCGCCATTCGCACCGCTGAAGACGCCTCCGAGGTCCGCATTGATAGACTGGCTCACGAGGCCCGAACTATCGACAAGAGAGCCGTTGTTCGCGCTGAGTCCCACGATGCCATTGTTCACCAGCCCGTCGAATCCGATTGACCAGAGTTGATCAGCGACTGAGACGCTCAGGCTACCGTGGTACCGCCATCATAGACACCTGTCAGCAGGGTACCCTGGGGAGTGATGACAACTTCGTAGTCGGTTCCGCGAATGCCGATGGTGGCGAAATTGGTTACACGGGTTTCATACGCTGCGCGATTCTGTTGGCCGATGCCGCCACTGATGGTGCGGAAACCACCCTGGAACAGTTCGAGCGTGGAGACATCGCTACCGGGATTTTGTTCATACTGATAGGCGACGAAGGCGAATTCAGTGGATTCTTTCAAGGCGATCAGGGCGCCGTCGATCATGCGAATCTGGGCAGAGCCGGCGGCCGCAGTAATCACTGTGTCGCCTTCGAACACGGGGGCTCGACGCGTCAGCGGGCGGTCAGCTCCCGAGGCATTGACGGCGCGGACCTCGCCAGTCACGGTGACGATGTGACCGGCCGGTTCGGCAGCCGCATCGGCACCAGCCTGTTGCGCATAGGACAGGGGGGTTGAAAATGCGAATACACAGGAGAGCAGGTAGGCGGCCCAACTCCTGTTTCTGAATGCCTTCAATACCGGGTATCTATTCTGCATTTTTCTCAGCTCAATCTATGTTGGGTTTTACGTTCAGTTCGCGACTCTTTCCGAGCATCTTGGAGGCGAATTTTAGCGCTAGTAGACGCAAAAAGTGTGACGATATTCGCGCGGGAACTGAGATAGCGGGCTCAATTTGTGATGGGTGTTGCACTTTTGCAACGAATACCCTCTGAAATCCCGCACATTCCCACAACACCCTGTGATTCCCGCCAGAATTCTGTCGCGCTCACGATTCACAGGTAAGACCTTGTATTGGTGCGAGAAACTGTTGGAGCCCTGAGCGGTTCGCAGGTCCAAATCAGCCCGGTTCAGGGGGAAATTTGCCTACAATTTCCTACTGCGCCTCCTACAAGGAGATTCCCGGGTTTTCACCCCTTTTTTGCGGTCGTCGGCTACTCCGTTTTTTCGGCCATCACCTTGTCAGGATCGCCACGAAAAATCAGATAGCTGATGGCATCAGTGGTGATCTCGTGCCAGCCATGCGGCATGCCCTTCGGAATGATGGCGATGTCGCCGGGTTTTACCTTCTGCAGCACGCCGCCGCGAATTTCACCGCGCTGCATCGGGCCCAACAGATCGCTGACGGAATTCTGCATATCGACCCATTCGCCGCCGGTAACCATGGTGCCTTCGCCCGCTACGATGTAATAAATCTCATCGAGGAAGGGATGCCCGATGCCAGTCTCCTTGCCCTGGTAGTCGACCTTGCTGCGTTGCACAACCGACACGCCCATATTCTCTTCACCGACATTAATATGGCGCACCACGATGTCACTGACAGTGCTCCCTTTGGCCAGATTGGCCAGACCTTGCGTCAGGGTCGCACTCACTTCTTCCTTCGTCATCAAGGTGGCCCCGCCGTTGTCAGCTGCCAGGCTCATCAGTGGCAGCCCCAGCAGGCATAGCGTCAATAAGGTGCTTCGCATAAAGTTACCTGTTCTTGTTATTGGGTAAAGATTAATACTTCGTGCCTTGCGCCGGTTTATTTCAGATCAATTCGAGCTCAAATGAGATTAGGGCTGGCCAGCCTGAATCTCGACCGCAATGGCCTGTACTTCGTCCAGGACCCGCAACAGATTGCCACTCCAGAGCATGCCGATCTGCTCCTCCGAGTAACCACGTCGCACCAGTTCCAGCGTGACATTGAACGTCTCCGAAGCATCATTCCAGCCTTCAATGCCACCGCCACCGTCAAAGTCGGAACTGATTCCGACGTGGTCGATGCCAATGAGATTTACCAGATAATCGATGTGATTCACGAAATCGGATACATCAACCGGCGGCGCAATTGCATTCACTTCGGCTTCGATCCGTGGTGCCATCAAGGCATCGATCTCGCTCATATGGTTCTGGTACTCGCTGCGGGCGGTCGCGTCCAGCGCGTTGATCTCGGGGAAACTCAGCACGTCGTAACCGAGGTCGGCAGCAATGCTTGAGCGCAGCGCATTCAGCGCCTCCTGATGACGGGCCGCTTTGTCGACGTTCAGGTAACCACCAAAGGCCACGGTCTGCACAACACCGCCATTGTCACGGATGCGCAGGAGTTGTTCGTCGTCGAGGTTGCGGGGATGGTCACTCAAGGCACGCGCCGACGAGTGCGAAGCGATGACAGGCGCTCGGGTCAGCTCGAGTACTTGCAGGTTCGCCGCCTTGGAAGGGTGTGACAGGTCAATCATCACGCCCCACTGGTTCAACTCGGCGACAGCCAGACGGCCGAGATCACTCAGTCCATTATGGAGCCACACGCCGTCACGCTCACCGGTGTTGGAATCCGCGAACTGGCTGTGGCCATTGTGAGCCAGCGACATGTAGCGTCCACCGCGAGCCTGAAAATCCCGAATATTGCTGATATCGAGGCCAACCGGATAGGCATTCTCGACGCCGATCATAGACACTTTCTTGCCGGTCGCAGCAATGCGTCTGACATCGGCGGAGTTGTAGGCGAGTTCGATCTGGTCCGGCGCAATTTCCTCCGCCAACCGATGAATGGCATCGAACTTGTCGATAGCATTGGCGTAGGCGGCCGCATAGCCGTCGGCATCCAGTGGACCCTGGCCGGTGTAAACAATCTGCCAGGTGACATCGAGCCCACCCGCAACCATCTTCGGCAGGTTAACCTGTGTATCGAGGTCCATCGTGTAATTCGTTGTCGCGGTGAAGTTGCTGGTGTCGATGTCGTCATGGGTGTCCAGTGTGATGACACGCTCATGAATACCGCGGGCCCGGGCAACGAGTTCCGCCTCACTCTCCACCCGCTCGCTAGCCGGTGCCGGAGCACTGGCGGGCATCGTCGTTGCCGGTTCGGGGCTCTCGCCACAGGCAACTAACATCAATGTGCCGAGTAACAGGGTCAACATCTTGGCTTGGGTCTGCATCTTCATAGAAAATCTTCTTTTGATCAGGAAAAAGGGTAATTGAGCTACGCAATTCAGGATGGTCACATGCTCCGCGCGGTCACGCACAGATCCGGATCATCGCGGTTATCGTGCATGCCGATCACGTTAGCACAGGAGCCCGAGAATTCAACGGCAGCAGGTAAATATTCACCGCGTGCCTCGGCGAATTCGGTGCGGCATGCTCCTGTTGCAACTCCTGAGCACCAAGCGTACTAGCAATAACCGTACCTTGCCGCCGTCCAGCGCGAGTCCCAGGTGCAGGCGCCGGTCATAGTGCGGCGCCATCACGGGTTTGCCTCACGGGGCCGCAGTAGCATACTATGCACCCTGTTCCCGCGAGTTTCCCGCAAGCGGGAATTCACCTTCGGTTTGCACCAATCCAGTCCAGAAAATACGTGTGAGATTCAAAATGGGTCACCTTCGATTTGCAAAGCTTATCGCGCTCTTCATTAGCTTGTTGCTGCTCTCGTCTGTCTTCGCAGAAGGCGGAAGGACTCCCTTACGGGTTAAACATGGCATCGTTGCCAGCGTGTCACGGCTGGCATCCGAGGCAGGTGTCGAGGCGCTGAAACAGGGTGGTAATGCGGTCGATGCCGCCGTCGCAACGGCCTTTGCCCTGGCCGTCACCTGGCCATCCGCCGGTAATATCGGTGGCGGTGGCTTCATGGTGTATCACGGCGCTGATGGTCACGCCACCACCTTCGACTTCCGAGAGAAAGCCCCGCTGGCCGCAACAGAAACCATGTATCTGGGCCTGGACGGTCGCATCGTCAACAACTCCAATCACGCGGGCATTCTCGCCGTTGGCGTTCCGGGAACCGTCGCCGGTCTGTACAAGGCGCACCAGGAACTCGGCGTATTGCCGTGGGCCGATCTCGTCGCACCTGCGGTGCGTATGGCAAGAGAAGGCATTCCCATTACCTATGCGTTGCAATCCGGTTTCGCGTCAAGCATGTCTCGCTTCAAGGAATATCCAGCCTCGGTCCGCACTTTCGCCCGTGCCGATGGATCGCTGTACGAATTGGGCGACACCTGGGTACAAGCCGATCTCGCTCACACACTGGAACTGATCCAGCAACAGGGCAAGGACGGCTTCTATAAAGGTGAAAATGCCAAGCGCCTGGCCGACTTCATGCGTGACAGCGGCGGCATCATTACCGAAGAAGACCTCGCGAAATACGAGGCAATCGAGCGCGCGCCGATTCGTGGCACCTATCGAGGCTATGACATCGTCAGCATGCCCCCGCCCAGCTCCGGTGGCGTCGCCATCGTCGAGATGCTCAATATCCTGGAAGGCTACGACCTGCACGCGATGGGCCACAATTCAGCCCAGACCCTGCACCTGATGACCGAGGCGATGCGTCGCGCCTATGCCGATCGCGCCGAACATCTGGGCGATCCGGATTTCAATGAAGGCATGCCTCTCGAGCGCCTGATGGACAAGGATTACGCGGCAAAACTGCGCGCCTCCATCGACATGGACAAGGCCTCCGTCAGCAGCCCTGAAGAATTCGCGAATATCTATGAGAGTGAAGAGACTACCCACCTGTCGATTGTCGACAAGGACGGCAATATGGTCTCGATGACGTATACCCTCGAATACAGCTATGGTTCGGCGATCGTCGTCGATGGCGGTGGTTATCTTCTCAATAACGAGATGGGAGATTTCAACCCGGTGCCGGGTGTCACCAATAATTATGGTCAGATCGGGACGGCTCCGAATCTGGTCGCTCCCGAGAAGCGCATGCTGTCCAGCATGTCACCGACGATCGTTGCCCAGAATGGCAAGCCCGTTTTTGCCGTCGGCAGCCCTGGTGGTCGCACGATCATTAATACCACTCTGCAGCTCATCCTGAATGTCATCGATCACGGCTTCAATATCGCGGAGTCGGTTGAGGCAGGTCGCATTCACCATCAGTGGCTGCCCGATGTCACCAGCATCGAGGACAATGCCGTGTCGATCGACACCCTGCGTCTGTACGAGGCGATGGGACACGAGACCCGCGTGCGGGGATCCCAGGGCTCGGCGATGGGGGTATTCTATGACCGCGATGCCGGTCTCTTCCTAGGCGCTGCAGACTCGCGCAGCGGGGATGCGGCGGCGGTTGGCTACTAGCCATTAGCCGCACTTCTGCTCGTCACTGCAGGCGGTGGCGAGCCTAATTCCCCGGCGTGTAACTGCGTTCCAGATTCGCGTCGATGTCTGCGGGATAGAACAGTACGTCGCGAAACTCGCCACTGGCATACATCTGTGCCTGATCATCGAAGTGGCGTGAGCCCGGGACATTGTTCAGGCCGCCCACCGTGATAGCCTTGGCCCGCAATCGTTCACCGAATTCCACGACCGCGACAAAACTGTTGCCACTGGTGCCGTACATGCGCTTTGTGCCCGGGTAGGTCCGACTGCCGAATGAGGCGAGTGAGCCCCAGCGGGAGGAGGCGAAGGCGACGGGTATGCTGGGCGCGCTGTCATCGAATTGCTGTTCAATATCGCCATTGAGACGCTGGTACCGGTTAATCTCTCCCCAGGGTACCTGCCAGCTGCCGAAGTCTGCCTCGAGGCGCTCGGCCGCCGCACGCAGCGCGCCGAGCTTCTGTGCCGTCGTGCTGGATCTCGCCATGTAGTCGTAAATATCGACACCCGCAGCACTGGCCTGTTCACGCACGTCATCCATCAGGTTTTGGGCCCAGTAGACCGCGAGAGTCGTGGCCGTTGAGTCCAGCGACCAGGTGTGGTCCCAACCACGGAGCAGGTCGATGTATTCAAGCGTCTCGGAACTGATCGACACTTCGGTCGGGGCGCGCCGATCGACAGCCGTGGTCAGCAACAAACTTGGAATCAGGTCATCGAAAGCGGTCAGCAATGGGTCATAGGCCGCTTCTATCAAACTGTCTATGGTGAAATCAGTCTTGTCCTGCAAAACTTTCACCGCGTGAATTCCGCGCGGATTCTCGGGATTGTTTGCCATATAACGCGGGTAGTCCTGTTGGCGAGGACTATTTGGGCCTGCCGCGGAGAATGGCCAGTTGTTCGTGTTTTGAATCCAACCGTTAGGCGGGTTGAAAAGGGTGATAGTTTCATCCACAGGATGCAGGCCCTGCCATTCAGTAGCGGAAGTACTGCCGTCGAGCGGAGCATTCCAGTCGAAGTTGGGATTGCGACGCGGAATAAAATTGCCGTGATAGTAGGCGATGTTGCCGTCGGCATCGGCGTAAACCGTGTTGTTGGAAGAATTGGTCTGCAGATCCATGGTGGCACGAAACTCAGCGTGGTTATTCGCCTTCGTGCGCGTGTAGGATTGTGTGAGCGCCTTGATCGGTTCCTGCATGAGACTGATGCTTACCCATTTGCCATCTTGTTCGCGAATAACCGGACCATGATGGCTGTGATACACCGTAAACTCTCGGTCCTTAAGTTCATCACCATCCTTGTAGGGTAATGTAATTCTGGTCTCCCTGAGTTGGCGTTCGGTATTGTCGTAACGATAGTAGTAGCCGTCCTCGTGCTGAACGATGGATTCAAGATACTCATCTATCGCATCGGCGCGTGATGAGGTGTGCATCCAGCCGGTATGCTCATTGAAACCCTGATAGATGAAGAACTGACCCCACGTTACGGCGCCGTAAGCGTTGAGTCCTTCCTCGCTCACCATGTGCAACTCAGACCGGAAGAAAAAAGAGGTGTGTGGATTGATCAGCAATAGTGCCTTGCCGTTTTGCGTATTTTGTGGCGCGATGGCGAAGCCATTGGAACCGCGTGGTTCTCCGTCGAACACGGAATCACGCTGCGCAACCAGCTCATTGCCCCCGTAAAAAGCCTGAAGATTCCTCAGGTTGATCTGTTCGATGTCGCCACCGATGCTGCCTTCGGTAAAGCTGAGCGCCATCCACGGTTCGAAGCGGTGTATCACGCGGGGTGTAATTTCAGGATGAGTGTAGAGGTAGTAGTTCAAGCCATCGGCAAACGCGTCCATGAGCTCACGCAGCCAAGCCGGACTCGCGGCGTACTGTACCTGTAATGCGGCCGGGTCGATGAACAATTTCATGCGCAGATCGCGGAACAATTCCTGGGCGCCTTCGGCTTCGGCGAGACGACCCATGGCGTTGATGTAGTTTGTTTCCACGCGATTGAAGTCATCCTCGGCCTGGGCGAACAAGGTGCCAAACACGGTGTCCGCGTCCGTCTTGCCATAGATGTGAGCAATGCCCCAGGTGTCTCGTTTGATCGTGACATTGGCCGCTCGCCGCTGCCAGCGATCGATGTCCCCCTGTGAGGGTGCAACGATGATGGGATTCGGCATCACCGAAACCGCGGTTGGTGGTTCAGTCGATGGGGAGCAGGCCGAGAGCGTCAACCAGATGAGCGTCGTGAGGAAGGCAATTTTCTGCATGACCTGCTCCTGTGAAGGGTTCGGGATCTAAGGGCTTATTCGGCGACCATTGACCCAGGTTTGCAGTACCTGGGTTTGCCACAGTTCGCTGGGGTCAACGGCGAAGATGTCGCGATCCAGCAGGATAAAGTCGGCTTTCTTGCCGGGCTCCAGCGTACCGAGCAGGCTTTCCTGGTGGGCTGCGTAGGCGGCGTTGATGGTGAAACTGGCAAAGGCTTCTTCCATCGTCATCCGTTCCTCAGGAAACCAGCCGCCAACAGGTTCATTCTCATGATCCTGCCGCGTGACAGAGGCGTGAAGCCCGAAGAAGGGATTCGGTGACTCTACCGGAAAGTCAGACCCGTTCGCGATCAGTGCGCCGGCGTCCATCAGTTTGCGCCAGGCATAGGCGCCTTGAATGCGCACCTCGCCCAGCCGGTCCTGCGCCATGTTCTTGTCGCTGGTAGCGTGTGTCGCCTGCATGGAAGGAATTACGCCCAGCTCGGTAAACCGCGCGATGTCCTCATAACGCAGTACCTGAGCGTGTTCGACGCGGTGGCGTTGCGCCCGCGATCCGGTCTCATTGATAAGCAATTCGTAGTTGTCGAGAACGATTCGGTTGGCATCATCGCCGATGGCGTGGGTATTGACCTGGAAGCCAGCGTTCATGGCGGCACGCATGAAGTATTCGAGGCGTTCAGGATTTTCCAGCAACAGGCCGCGATGACCGGGGAAGTCAGAATAGTCATCGACAAGCGCCGCACCGCGACTGCCCAATGCGCCATCGGCCACGATCTTCACGCTGCGAATGATGAAGGTATCGTCCGCATCGCGATAATGTCCGTTCGCCAGGATCTGTTCATACAGGCTGTCTGAGGCGGCAATCATCGCGTACACCCGAATGGGTAAGGGGCCGGTGCGCAGAAGCTGCCGATAGGCGGCGACCACATCGCTGCCAATGCCGGCGTCGTGCACACTGGTGAGTCCGAATGTCGCGAGTTTTTCCATGGAGGTGCGCAGTGCGAACTGCAACTCCTCCTGGCTTGACTCCGGAATCTGGGATCGCACCAGGGCCATCGCGTTGTCGACGAAGACGCCAGTGGGATCACCGTCGTCATCACGAATAATCTGGCCACCTTCAGGGTCCGGTGTGCGGCGATCGATGCCAGCCAGTGCCATGGCGGCGCTGTTGGCCCAACCGGCATGACCGTCGACCCGGGTCAGCCACACGGGTTTGTCGCCAACGGCAGCGTCGAGCGTCGCAGCTGTGGGAAAGCTGTTGCTGTCCCACAGCACCTGATTCCAGCCCCGGCCCTGAATCCAGTCGAGTTGCCCGTTGCTCTCTTCATTGAATGCCACCACACGGGCAACGGCTTCCTGTTCCGAAGTGATGCCCGTGACGTCGACTCGAAGCAGGCTCAGTCCGTAGCTCAACACGTGACCATGGGCGTCAATCAGGCCGGGAATTAATGTCCGGCCGTCGGCATCGATGCGGGCATCGACATCGGTCGGCAAGGTCTCATCAGCCTGAAACACGCGCATGACACGATCGTCACTCAGTTGCAGAGCACTGAACCGTTGCAGGTTGCGGGCACTGTCGAGCGTATAGCCGTTGGCGTTGACGATCAGGGTTGTGTCCGCGAACAGCGTGCCGGGGACGAGCAGGGAAGCGACAATCAGCTGAACAATTTTCATGAGAATCCGGGCGCGGGATAAGGGTTTCAGGAAGCCCGATACTAGCAACTTAATTCCGGAGTGTCATGAGATCGCAGAACGCATGGGAGGCTTGGTAAATTCGCGGCGCAAAAAAAACCCGACTACGTTCCTGTAGTCGGGTTTCTGAACAAACCTACTGGTCAGGACTAGTCGCTGCCGTCTGCTTCCACATAGCGGAAGAAGCCGAAGAACATTTCCTGCCAGGTTTGTTCCCCCCATGACAAGGTTTGGGATGGATCAGGATTGAATGGGTTCATCTCGGTGTTGTCGAACGAACCTGTGAATACCATTTCAGTGCCTGCCGGAATAAATTTCGGATCCTTGAAGTCATAGACCTTCTGCCAGTTAAACTGGTAGTTCGGTACGTTCAGGATTTCTTCTGTCTTGCCATCCGGATAGACCAACTTGAAGTTCGCGTCATAACCACGGTAGTGCATGTGTGGCCCGAGCATCGTCAAGTAAGAATCCTTGCGGAATTTCTTGGTGGCAACCATCTCCTTGGTGGAGAAGGGTGGCACATTGATTTCCAGATCGGCAGCGGAACCACCCAGTACCTGACGAGCCGGAGGCTCATCCCACAGATACAGGCCGATTTCGGATGCATCTTCGGTTTCCTTGCCGGAAGTGGTGTAGTGCATCTGCAACAGCAAGCCACCGCCCGCCTTCAAGGGGAAGCCGGAGTTTTCAGGATAGGTGTTCACGGCATTACCCGGGGCATACGCGCCGAGACCGATGCCCTGATTGAGGACTTCGAATTCGCTCACGCCGTTGGGTCCGTAGGCGAAGGCGATGATGTGGTGCAGCACTGTGGTGTCGCCAGGGACGAACTCGACAGCCTTCACCCATACATCCTTATCCAGATTCAGGGGCACCTGCAGGTTGCGGTAATCCTGTACACCGGTAGCAGGAATCTGCTGGGCCGGAATCTGCAAGACCATGTCAGGCTCGCCGTAGTTCCACTTCTTCAGAACCGGAGAGAACTCAGCCAGTGGGTCGGTACCGTCAGTGTTCTTGGCGCCGTCGTCAATCCAGTGCACCAGAGTCTGGGCTTCTGCGACAGTGATGTGATTGACGTCGTGGAAATCATTGACGTATTGCTTGTCGATTTGTCCGGGGGGCATGCGCTTGGTGTACAGCACTTCGCGAATCATCGGCGACCAGCCCTGCACCATCTGGTGGTTGCTCATGGCAAACGGGGCGATGCCGCCTTCCTGGTGGCAGGTCACGCAACGCGCTTCCAGAATCGGCACGATATCCTTGGCATAAGAGATAGCGGAGGCACCGGCGAAGGCGATCGCATCACCCTTGGCTGGAACGCTGGCGACAGCAACTTCGTTACCTGCCAGTACGTCAGTCAAGGCATCGGCGAGGTACGGCTTGCTGGCGCGGCGCGCCTTGCTGCCTTCTTCGAGCGTGTCATTGATCGCGCCGCGATAGACGACTGTCTTCGCCTTTGGATCCAGAACCACAACCTCACTGGCCTTGGTCAGACCCAGCTCTTCCGAAACGATCTGGCTGTCATCCATCAGGATTGGCAGGGTCAGGGCGTTCTTGCTGGCAACCTTGGACAACTCGGCGCGGCTGCCATCGGCGCTCGCATCGATCATATAGAAGGCGACCTTCTGATCGGCAAATTGGGCCACGACCGCGTCGTAGTCTTCAATCGCCTTGCGCACAGCCCGCGTGTCGTCGTGCACGAACAGGACGACTGCGTCCTGGTCAGCATGGCGGCTGAGCTGGAAAAATTTGCCATTGTGGTCAATCAGTGAAAAGTCGCTGATGCGATCTGCCGCTGCGGCGGGCAGTGCAACGGCACTGAAGAGCACGGATGTAGCCAGTATTCGCGCTACGGTCTGAAACTTACTCATGAGACTCTCCTCAAACTGCAAGAAACGGGGTGGTGCCTTTTTGGTAGGGGTGCATGGTATGGCGGCTGATACAAGAATGCTTCCTGAAAATTAAAAACCACATTCTTTTTAACTTTCAGGTAGTTATTTTCGACGATTTTACCCCTGCAACAGCCCGCACCCGCGTAAATCCCTGACCAGCCGGCAGCATTAAGACGTCAGCCCGGGGAAATCGGTTACGGCACAAATGGGTGGTTTCCGGATCACTGCAGCTCGGGAACGGTCAGAATAGTGCTTTCGGGCGGCGACTCCATTGCTTCAGGACCGCGCCCGGACCATTGCGTCCTGGCGACGAGTAACGCAAAATTCGGCCGCTATGAACCAGACGGGTATCGCCCTTGCCATGAATCATTTCGCCGTTCAGCTGCCTCGCGTGTGTGCCGTGCTGACCCTGCTACTGGGCGGATTCGGTGCGAACTCGGCTCTGGCCGAGGACTATCGCATCGGGCTCTGCTTCGGCGGTTGCCCACAAGGAGCTGCCGACGGTGACGAGCTGATCCTGCGACCAATCTACGCCATGGCCTACAACACCGACACGAAGTCCGCAGACTGGGTCGCCTACAAGGTCTCTGCCGGTTCCATTGGCATAGCATCCAATCTGTCGCGCGAACCCGTCCCGGACAACTTTATCGCCGACACCCTCGACAGTAGTGATTTTCGGGAGCTGGAAGGCACCGGGCTGGTGCGGTCGCAGTACGTGCCGATGGTGAACTTTGCCGGCACCCCTTATTGGCAGGATGTGAACTATGCCACGAACGTGGTGGCCCGCAGCAGTGCCCTGAACCAGGGGGCGTGGTACGGGCTGGAGTGGGCGATCAGAAATCTCGTAAACAAAACCGATCTGGTCTATGTCGTGACCGGACCCGTGTTTCGACCTGTGGCAGAGACTCCGCAGCTACACACTGACAAGGCACATCGGGTGCCTGATGCCTTCTTCAAAGTTATCGTGACGGAAGACGGTCAGAGTGCGGCTTTCCTGCTGGAGCAGAACGCGGCGGTGTATGTGCACCACTGCGACTTGCGAACGAGTATTGCGGAGATCGAAGCGCTAACGGGGCTGACGCTGTTTCCCGAAGCCGATGTCGCAAGCTTCTTGCCACTCGACACCAGCCTCGGCTGTTTCTAGCCTTGTCTCAGATCAATTGATCTCGAGCAGGAAGTAGTCATCCTGAACCAGTTCCCGAATGCTGCGATCCAGCGCGGCATGTACTGCAGCGACGACACCGTCGCTCACTGGCGCGATGCCACGGCCAAACAGGGTAGTCTCCCAGATTGTGCGTCCACCGCCTTGCAGCTTGATATTCGTGCGCAGGGTAATCTGGATAGAAGGAACCCCACCGCGATCGACCAGTTGTGCCTCTGAGGCGACCAGGCTGCCGACGAGACTGGTAGTCTCACCGCTCTCCACCAGCTTGGCGCCCCCCTTCTCGAAACCCTGAACCATCGCATCATGAATGATGTCTGCGACGGCTCGCTCGGCCTGGTAGCCACCGGCCGCGGCATCGTTGCCGAGGCTTTCGCTGGTAATCAGCAAGGGATTGCCGCCGTCGCGCGTATCGGTGAACGCCGGGATCTTCATCGGGCCACGCATCTTGCTCAGGTCAACGCGATGATCGCCGGTGTACTGAAAATTGATCTCGACGGATTGCTGGGCGAAGACGGCGCTTGAACACAGCGCGAGCAGGAGGCAAAGCATGCGGGATTTGATCATGATAAAACGTCTCTTCTGGTTCTGATTTTAGTTTTGGTTCTGATTCTGATTGCAGGTCAGATCGTGTGATCTGGATCCCTGGGTTTAAGACCGGTGCCAGGACCGATACGCTCTGGCTTCCTGTCGCAGCTTTCTCTCTTCGCACCACAGCGCGGCAGTTCGCGGCGAGGCGTCCGAGAATAAAGGACATCGCCAGGAGGATCAAGTTGCGTCCCGCTCCGCGCCGACCTGGTCTGTCGGCGCGTGCGGATCGGTCACTGGCTAGTGCAGGGCGCTCGCAGGCCAGGGGGCGCCGCGATGGGAGGTTGCCAGCGGCTTCAAGCCCTGGTTGATGAACTTCTGAACGCGTTTGCCTTCGTAGGTCTCGGTAGTATACAGGTCGCCGTGCGAGTCAGTGACGATGCTGTGTGTGCCGAAGAACAGGCCGGGCTGACGGCCGCCCTCACCGAATTCGGCGAGTACTTCCAGCGATTGTCTGTCGAGAATATGCACTTTGTGATTCGAGCCATCGGCGAGGAAGATAAATTCCTGATCCGCATCTTTCGAGAAGGCAATGTCCCAGGCGGAACCGCTCAACGTCAAAGGTGCCACTAATCCCTCTTTTACGAAGGTGCCATCGGGGCGGAACACCTGGATGCGGTCGGCGCCACGATCACAGACATAGATCAAGTTGTCGTGTGACGGCTCAGCGCAATGCACAGGACCAACGAACTGCTGCGGCAGGGCAGCGCCGGGGACATAGGCCACCCGATCATCGGATGGGCGATTGCCATAGGCGCCCCAGTAACGCTTGAAGGCTCCGGTAGCAACGTCGAGAACGGCTACTCGTTTATTGCCATAACCATCTGCCAGATAGGCTTCATTGGCGACCGGGTCGATGGCGATTTCGGCGACGCGACTGAAGTGAGTTGTGCTGTTGCTGTCGATATCCTCACCGGCAATGCCGATCTCGCGAATGAAGTCACCCTCCTGGGTGAACACCAGCACATGGGAATCGCCGCCGCCGTTGCCACCAATCCAGACATCACCATTCGGAGCAATTTCGATGCCGTGATTGGACTCCGGCCAGGTGTAGCCTTCGCCTGGTCCACCCCAGGCACGAATCAGGTTGCCATCGCGATCGAACTCGATGATCGGCGGTGCTGCCGTGCAACATTCGGCGCGACCAAGATCCAGTGCCAGTTCCTGGGCCATGAACATGCTGTCCTGATCGCGGTGCACGATGTAGATGTGGTCTCGCGGATCTACCGCCACGCCGATCGTGCGGCCTAGCAGCCACTTGTTGGGCAGTGGCTGTGGCCAGAAAGGATCGACTATAAACTGGGGCACCAGCCGGTCGCCGCTGACAGCGACCGCCGGTTGTTGCAGTTGGTGTTGACCGAAATAGAGCGCGCCGAGTAACAGTAGTCCCACAAGGGTGGTTTTCACGAGTTTGTTCATGGTTGATTCCTGTCGGATTCTTATTGATTTTCAGACTTGCGGTGACTACGAAGGTAGCACCATTACCGCGCCTTAGAAACAGTGGCATGGGAGTAATTTTCGCGCAGATTCCTGCCGGTCTGTCTCTAAGCTTTGATCAACATTCTCTCTGAGCTTTTTGGTGAATTCCGGCGGGGGTTCTTAGGGCGCTGGAAGTTGACCTGTTAACCAGGGCGCGGTGGGCCAGGCTGGCTTCGGTGGCAATTAAAGACCCGTGTCGAGGGAGTGAAAAAGACCGCCTCAGGAGGCTCTTTCCGGAGTGAGGCTGGTGCGGAAGTCAGCCCGGCTAACCGGGGCCGCTCGGAGCCATTTAGCAGAGAATTGCTGAATGAAAACGGCTGATTGAAAACCATTGATGAAAAACTACTGCGCAGAAATTAAAAGGCCGTATCGGTTTCCCGATACGGCCTTTCGCAGTTGCGTTGGTGTGGACGCTTACAGTTCGCTGGCGGGCCAGGTCGGTGCGCGATCGCGAACGGTAACCGGCTTCATGCCTTGATAGAGGAACTTCTGAACGCGCTTGCCTTCGTAAGTCTCGGTTGTATAGATGTTGCCTTCCGAGTCTGTGGCGATGCTGTGTGGCGCGTAGAACAGGCCGGGTTGGCGGCCACCATCACCGAAGGTGTAGAGCACTTCCATGGACTCACGGTCGATGATGTAGATCTTGAAATTCTGACCGTCAGCCAGATAGATAAATTCTTGATCGGAATCGGGAGAGAAGGCGATATCCCAGGTAGAGCCTTGTGACAGGGTGGCCGGGGAAATAATGACTTCGCGAACATAGGTGCCATCCGGACGGAACACCTGGATTCGGTCTGCACCGCGGTCGCAGACATAAATCAGGCCGTCGTTGGAGGGCTCGGCACAGTGCACCGGTCCACGGAACTGTTGTGGGCCAGGCTGACCAGGCGTGTAAGTGACATCGGCATCATCATCAGGTCGGTTGCCGTATGCACCCCAATAACGCTTGAAGGCGCCAGTTGCCACATCCACTACTGCGACTCGGCGGTTGCGATAGCCGTCGGCGATATAGGCCTCACCGGCGCTTGGGTCGATAGCGATTTCGGCGACCTGTGAGAAGTGCTCGGTGCTGTTGCTGTCACGGTCATTACCGGGCAGGCCGACAGTGCGGATGTAATCGCCATCGCGAGTAAACACCAGCATGTGGGAGTCACCAGGGCCATTACCACCGATCCAGACGTCGCCGTTCGGTGCGATTTCGATGCCGTGGTTGGAAGAGGGCCACACATAGGGAGCGCCTTCTTTCGGGCCGCCCCAGGCGTTGACGAGGTTGCCTTCGATATCGAATTCAAGAATCGGGGGTGCCGGAGTACAGCACTCGCTCACGCCGGCGTACAGGCCGATCTCGGTGCGCAGTGCAAACATGGATTCCTGATCTCGATGAACCACGAAGATGTGATTGCGTTCGTCAACATCGACGCCGATGGTGCGACCCTGCACCCAGTGATTGGGCAGGGGCTTGGGCCACAGGGGGTCGACCAGGAAATGCGGTGCCATGACGTCACCGCTGGCAGCGCTGACCGGTGCCTCGAACCGGGATTGCAGGTAACCGAGTGTGGACACGGCTACGATGAGGGAGGCGCCCAGTATGAGCTTGATTCTAGACATGTTCTTCTCCTTTTAGTCTGTGTGAAGGCCCGCGTAGGGCTACAGCAGGGCCGCAGTATACTGCCATAAAAGTAGACAGTATACTGGCAGCCTTTTTTTCGCCGGAGGCACCTGTAAGAATTTGTAACAGTCCCGCGAAACCCGAAAAACCAACGACAAAATGCTGCTACAATGCCCACCCGATCAGTGTTCTAAGCCGCTGAATTACTAGGAAAATAACAAGAAATGACGATGCCCTTACAAAGTCTGTCGAGCGCCGCAGTGAGGCGGTTGATGTTGCATTTGCTGAGCCTGGTTTGGCTGGCATGCCTGTCACTCGGCGCGTACGCCCATGACATTCCTTCCCGTGTCACTGTGTACGCATTCGTCAAACCAGTCGGCAATGAGCTGACTGCGATCTTGCGCGTACCTATGGAGGCACTCAGCGAAATTTCGTTCCCCTTGCGCGGCCCGGGCTATCTCCAATTCTCCGAGGCCGAATTTGCGCTGCGCGACGCCGCGCAGGTGTACATCACCGAATCCATTCACTTTTTTGAGAACGGTGTTGAGCTCACCGAGAAGCAACTGCAGGCGTCGCGGGTGTCGCTGCCTTCGAATCGCTCGTTCACGGATTATGACTCGGCGCTGGCAAACGTGCTGAGCGCACCACTGGATGACAGTGTCGATCTGTTCTGGCGCCAGGGTGTACTGGACGTGCTCGTGACTTACCCGATCCAGTCAGAGCAATCGGATTTTTCAGTGAATCCGGAGTTGGGGACCTTGTCAGTCGAGACCACGACGGTACTGCGGTTTCTGATGCCCAATGGCGCGGAACGAGTGTTCAACTATCGCGGTAACCCGGGTCTGGTGGAACTCGATCCCAGCTGGTACCAGGCAGGTTTTCGCTTCATCCAGATGGGCTTCCTGCATATTCTCGACGGCATCGATCACCTCTTGTTCCTGTTCTGCCTGGTGATTCCGCTGCGCAGCATCAGGGCGCTGATTCCCGTCGTCACTTCATTCACCATCGCGCACTCCATCACCCTGATCGGAGCCGCGTTCGGTATCACGCCCAATGCGCTGTGGTTTCCTCCCCTGATCGAGACACTGATCGCCCTGTCCATCGTGTACATGGCGTTTGAGAATATCGTCGGCGCGAAACTTGAACATCGCTGGATGGTGACATTCGGCTTCGGTCTCGTGCACGGCTTCGGTTTCTCGTTCATCTTCAGCGAGACCATGCAGTTCGCCGGTGGCCATCTTTTCTCGTCGCTGCTCGCCTTCAATATCGGGGTCGAACTGGGCCAACTGATGGTGCTCCTGCTGGTGATCCCGGTACTGCATGTGCTGTTCAAGTATTTCGTGCGGGAACGGGTAGGCACCATACTGCTGTCTGCACTGCTCGCCCACAGCGCCTGGCACTGGATGCTGGAGCGCGGCACAACCTTGAGCCAATATCAGCTGCAGTGGCCGATTTTCGATTCCATCTTCTTCATCGCCCTCATGCGCTGGGGCATGATGCTGATCATCAGCAGTGCCGTGCTGTGGGTGATGTATGAATTGTTCCGGCGCTGGTCGCTGGTCAGCGCGATCTCCACCTACGGCCAACGCCGAGAGGTCGAGCCCCGCAATTGAGACCGGTTCCAGACCGACCGGTCCACACCGACTCCGCGGGCCGCTGGCAGGGCGGTTCACGTGCCGCCCGGGCGCTGTCCTGACGCTGTCCTGACGCAAAAAGCAGCGTCAATTTGGTGCGCCGTCGCATAGCTAAGCATCTGTATTTACTACGAATAATAGGTGTTTTTTGGCCAGCAACCGTTTCAATTTGTCACAAACACTTACGTCTGTGGTGTAGTGGTGCCAATGGCATGTGGGATAAGCTTGCGCAAAGATGAGGGAGTTCCCTTGGGGGTGGCGCGCGTGACGGTCAAGCCCAGCTTCTCCGCAGGTGACGGTAACGCTGTGCCGGTGATGAAGTAGCCAGGCAGGTAAGAGGTAGCCAGGTAACGCGAACCCTCTGTTCAGGAATTCAAGGATTTGCCAATGAAAAACATGTATCGGGTATTGATGCTTGTCGCGCTGGCGAGCCTCTCCCTGCAAGCGAATGCGGGCAGCAATCGCATTGGTAATTTCGCGCTGCTCGATCATCAGGGCAACTCACACCAGTTGATCAAATACGGTGACAGCCGGGCTGTGGTGCTGATTTCCACGTCGGCACACTGCCTGGAGAATATCGAGAAGTTGCCCAAATACCGTCTTTTGCGCACGACCTGGGAGCGCCAGGGTGTGACGTTCCTCGGTATCGATTCTTCGGCGCAAGACAGTCTCGCTGAGATCCGCAAGATGGCGGAACTGCACCATTTCGATATCCCGATTCTGCTTGACGACAGTCAGCTCGTGGCCGAGAGCCTGGGTCTGACCAAGGCTGGCGAGATCGTTGTGCTGGAGCCGAACCGTCTGCAAGTGCTCTACCGCGGTGGGCTCGACATCGATTCCCAGCGGGCTCGCCCCGAATTCAAGATTCCCGCGCGAGCAGGCACCAGCTTCCTGGCGGATACGCTGACTGCCGCCGTTGCCCGCGATCCGGTGCCACGTGACGGCACAGTGACAGCGCCGGCCAACGGTTGTGACCTGTCGTTTCCTGCCCGCGAACAACACGCGAGCCATGTGCCGGACTACGCCACCGAAGTGGCCCCGATTCTGGAAGAGAAGTGTGTAAGCTGCCATATCGAAGGGGGTATAGCGCCGTTCGCGATGAACTCCCACATGATGGTGCAGGGGTGGTCGCCAATGATGAAGGAAGTCATGATGACCAAGCGCATGCCTCCCGCCCAGGTCGATCCCAGCATCAACCATTTCCTGAATGCCCGCTATATTTCTCCGGCTGAATTACAGACCTTGGTGCACTGGATCGATGCCGGTGCTCCCCGTGGCAGCAGTGAGGTCGATCCTCTGACCCTGATTCACCCGCCGCAATCGGAGTGGCAGCTGGGTGAGCCGGACTACATCGTTGAAGTGCCTGCGTTCACAGTACCGGCTACGGGTGTGCTCGATTATGAAAACGTCACAATCAACCTGCCGTTTGCCGAAGACAAGTGGGTCAAATCCGTCCAGCACATCCCCGGTGATCGTCGCGTACTGCACCATCTATTAAGCTACATCGTGCCCGCCGATTACGCCGAGGCGATCGTCGAGGGTGAGAACGACAGCTACCGTGAATTCCTCGAGGGCTACGCGCCGGGCAAGGACGAGGCCGTAACCTATCCGGAAAACTCCGGCATGTTCGTGCCCAAGGGTTCGGCGATTCAGATGTCCGTGCACTACACGACCTTCGGCAAGGAAACGGTGGACAAGACCCGCATCGGACTCTACTTCGCGGACACCGCCCCCAAATTCCAGTACTCCACCTATTCGCTCAGCCACGGCGGCGACAACATTGTCATTCCGCCCGGCGTCGCGGATCACCGGATGAGTGCGTCGTACGTATTCGAGGACGAGGTCCTGCTGCACGGCGTGCGCCCACACATGCATTACCGTGGCAAGAACATGCGCATGAGCGTGGTGTATCCCGACGGCACTCGCGACGACATTATCAATGTCCCGGACTACAACTTTGCCTGGCAGCCGACCTACCGTCTGTCCGAGCCGATGCTGTTGCCCGCGGGATCGCGGGTGATGATCGAAGGGGCTTTCGACAACTCCCAGTACAATCTCGGTAACCCGGATCCGGCTGCCACTGTGCACGGTGGCGCCCAGAGTTGGGACGAAATGTTCATCGGTTATTTCTCCTACCACAAGACCAGTAACTAGCGGGGACGCGTCTGTGCGTTCCCGGCGGTACTCGAATCGACTTCCCGCTGGTTTTCTCAATGTAATTCAATCGCCTGCGACAAACCTGGGGAACCGGGGCTGGTGCAGGTTGTTACAAAAAGTAAACAATTAGTTGTCCACTTCGATTGCAATTGGAGTAGACTTGCGAAGTTATTTTGCATCTTAATTTCGGAGCACAACCATGAATAAACTCCTCTGGTCAGCAGTCGCTGTTATCGCGAGCACGCTTTCGGCTTCCGCGATGGCACTTCCCGACAGGGTTGGCGATTTTGCCTTGCTGGATACTGATGGTGCGTTTCATCAACTCAGCCGTATGCGTGATCAGGACGCCTTTGTATTGATGTCGTTCGATAACTCCTGCGCCTCTATCGATTCTGCTGTCGCGCAGATGAAGACGCTGCAGTCGAGCTATGCAGATCAAAAGGTCACTTTCGCGCTGATCAATGCCTCAGCCGAATCTGGCATCGACGCGATCCGTGCGGCCAAGGCCCAGCACGGTTTCGATCTGCCGCTGCTGATCGATAACGGCCAGATCGTTTCCGAAACCCTGCAGTTCTCCAAGGCGGGTGAGGTAGCGGTTGTTGATCCTGAGCGTCTGACCTTGCTGTACCGCGGTCCGGCCCAGGACCAGGTTGCCAAGACTCTGGACAGCGAACTCGCCGGCACTGCCGACAGCACTACAATCGTTGCTGCCAGTGGCTGTGACCTCAGCTTCCCGGTCAAGGATATGCACGCGAGTGCGACCCCTGATTACGCCTCTGATGTGGCTCCGATCATCGCTGAGCAATGTGCTACCTGTCACCGCGAAGGCGGCATTGGCCCGTTCGCCATGGACAGCCATCTGATGCTGCAGGGCTGGTCTCCGATGATTCGTGAAGTGCTGCTGACCAAGCGTATGCCACCGACCCAGGTTGACCCGTATGTTGGCCACTTCTCAAACGCACGTTATATGGATGAGAAAGATCTGCAGACTCTGGTGCACTGGATTGATGCCGGCGCTCCTCGTGGTGCCGCAGCAGTGGATCCCCTGACACAACTCGACTTCCCGGATCGCAAGGCCTGGCAGTTGGGCGAGCCTGACTACATCGTGAAGGCTCCGGCGATGGAAATTCCGGCGACTGGCGTTCTGGACTACATCAATGTTGATGTTGATCTGCCTTTCGATGAAGACAAGTGGGTGAAATCTGTCCAGTTCATCGCTGGTGATGAATCCGTTCTCCACCACCTGTTGACGTACGTCACAGCGCCTGCCGAAGATTTCGATGGCGGTGAAGCCGATACCCGTTCTGTCGCGCGTCGTTTCCTGGAAGGCTATGCCCCGGGTAAAGTCGATGCGATGACCTTCCCGGAAGACACCGGTGTGTACATTCCGAAGGGTCACAAACTGTCCATGCAGTTCCACTACACAACGAACGGCAAGGCCACTGTGGACGAAACCGTACTCGGCATGTACATGTATGACGAGCCACCGACCTACGAAAACTTCACTCGTTCCGTATCCGGTCAGTTCCGCATTCCGCCGTATGCCCAAAATCATCCGGCGAAGGCCCAATACGTGTTCGATGAAGACGTGGTTGTGACTGGTCTGCGCGCCCACATGCACTTCCGTGGCAAAGACATGCAGTTCAGCGCCCAGTTGCCTGACGGCACCACAGCCGAATTGCTGAGCGTACCGAACTACAGCTACGCGTGGCAGCCAACTTATCAGTTGGAAGAACCGATGGCGTTACCCAAAGGTACCAAGGTACTGGTAACCGGCACCTTCGATAACTCCGAGTACAATCCAGCGAACCCGGATCCGAGCAAGGAATTGACCTTCGGTCTGCAAAGCTGGGATGAGATGTTCATCGGTTACTGGACATACCATTCCGCAACGCCTACCAACTAGGTTAGCGCAGGGAACAAACAAAACCCGGTTATTGTGAAATAACCGGGTTTTTTTATCAGTGATGGATCACCGCAAGACGCTGGCATCGGGCCCGCTGGCTTGAAAATCGGTCCGTTACAACGGCCGATTTGATTGTCTCTGGCTCATCGAACTTGCTATGATGCGTCCCTTGGAATTCATAATAAAAATTCGGGAGAGTGCTTTATGTCCTCGATCTTTCTGGTCATTTTTGGTTTGGCTGGTTTTTCCTTTGGATGGTTTGTCTATTCCAAATTCATAGCTGGCAAAATCTACCAACTGGATCCCAACTACGTTACACCAGCCCACCAGATCAATGACGGCATTGATTATGTGCCCACTAACAAGTTCGTCCTTTGGGGGTCGCATTTCACTGCGGTTGCAGGGGCAGCACCAATTGCCGGTCCAGCTATCGCGGTTTACTGGGGCTGGGTTCCCGCATTGCTGTGGGTGACCTTCGGTTCGATCTTCTTTGCCGGTGTCCATGACATGGGTGCTCTCTGGGCAAGCAATCGCCACGGCGCCAAATCCATCGGCGCACTGTCCCAGAGCCTGATCGGCAAACGCGCCAGTGCGCTGTTCATGGTCATAATCTTCTTGCTGCTCGTGTTGGTGAACGCGGTGTTTGCGACAATCATTGCTACCGACATGGTGATTTTCCCGTCATCTGTATTCCCCGCCTGGATTGCGATACCAGTCGCCATCTGTATCGGATTCCTGATCAGGAAAAATTTTAACCTGTTGCTGATTTCGGCGATCGGGGTCGGTTTCCTGTATTTCACCATTTATATTGGTAGCGAAATGCCGCTGGAATTGCCGGGAGACATTTTCTCTCTGGGGCCCAATGGCAACTGGATCATTTTGTTGTTTGTCTATGCGGGTATCGCCTCAATGCTGCCCGTCTGGATGCTGCTGCAGCCACGTGACTACATCAATGGTGCGCAACTCGTTCTGGGTTTGCTCGTACTGTATTCGGCAGTGTTGCTCACCATGCCTGAAGTCAGCGCGCCGGCATTCAACACGGTGGCCGAGGGTACGCCTCCGCTGTTTCCGATTCTGTTCGTGACAATCGCCTGCGGCGCCCTGTCAGGTTTCCATGGCATAGTCTCGTCCGGCACCAGCTCCAAGCAACTGGACAATGAGAAGGATGCACGTTTCGTCGGCTACCTCGGCGCACTGGGTGAAGGCTCACTGGCACTGATTACAATCGTCGCGGTGACCGGTTCACTGTACGCCGTCGATGGGGCGGCCTGGAATGCAATCTACACCGGTTTCTCCTCAGGCCCCGGACAGGCTGGTTTCATCGAAGGCGGAGCAAGTCTGATCTCTGAAGGCTGGGGATTCTCGGTAAACTTCTCGCAGACCATGCTTGCGGTTATGGTAGTGCTGTTCGCTGGCACCACCATGGACGCCGGATTGCGACTGCAGCGCTATATCGTTCAGGAATGGGGCAATATTTACGACATCAAGGCCCTGAAGAACAACTACATCTCAACCCTGCTCGCCATCGCCGCCTGTCTGATTCTCGCCTTCGGCGTGTCTAACGGTCAGTATCCGGGTGATGGTGGCATGCTGATCTGGCCGGTCTTCGGTGCGACCAACCAGATTCTCGCGAGCATGACCCTGCTCGTGATCTCTGTGTACCTTATCAAGCTGGGCCGTCCCGCGCGCTATATCCTCGCGCCGATGACCTTCATTCTGTTGCTGGCTCTGTGGGCGAGCTGCTGGTATGTCATTCGCCATTTCCAGACTGGCAGCTGGGTACTCGTGATCATCGAAGTCGCTGTGATCGTCACAACGATCTTCATCCTGCTTGAGGCCTGGAGCGTACTCTCCAAATTGAAGAGTGACCCGGCCAGCAAAGGGGCAGCGACCAGCAACGAGTAACCGGGCAACTGATCGATCGGTCCCTGGACCGATCGATCACGCCTTCGAAGTACAGGTCATCCAAGCACAGGTCATCGAAGTACAGGTCATCGAATAACAGGCCACCGAACTCAGACCTCCGAACGACGGGCCACCACACAAAGAGGAGCGATCAGGATAGGGTGCTTGCACGCTATACTCGCTCCTTTTTTCGTTCGTGACGGGCGAGAAGACTGTTTGGGGATGGAGGCATCGCTTATGCACAGACCAGATGATCGCTGCCAACTGCCCACTGCCTTGCGTGAGGTGTTCGCCGAATTCAGCGAGTTCGAGATAATCGATTCGACCAATGCCGAGGCCTTGCGGCAGATTGCGGCAGGCCACACGGGTACACGGGTATTTCTGGCGCGGGCCCAGTCCGCCGGACGCGGTCGCCGTGGCCGGGAATGGGTGAGTCCGCGAGATGCCGGGATCTATCTGTCGGTAGCGCGGCCTTTCGCCCTGAGCCCGCAAGCGCTGCAAGGACTCAGTCTGGTGACGGCCTTGAGCGTGCGGCAAGCCCTGAGTCAGTGTGGTGCGTCCGGCATCCACGTAAAATGGCCCAATGATTTGTTGGTAGCAAATCGCAAGCTGGCGGGTATTCTGCTGGAATTGAAGCAGGGGGCAGGGCAGAACCACGTCGTGTTCGGCATCGGCATCAATCTGGCGCTACCGCCGGCCAGCGTCGCCGAAATCAGCCAGCCGGTGACCGATCTGCAGATGCTCATGGCCGGTGCGGTCGATCGCAGCGCCATAGTCAGTGCCTTGCTGACAGAGCTCCTGGGCCATCTGGAGCGCTTCGAACAACACGGGTTCCAGCCGTTTCGCGAGCAATGGAATCGGCATGACCGCTATTGCAATGAGGATATTGTGTTGCAGGAAGGAGAACAGAAGCATCTCGGTAAGTCGCTGGGAGTGAATGATTTCGGTGCCTTGTTGTTGCAAACCGCAGACGGCATCGTCACCATCAACGGCGGCGAGATCTTTCCCTCGCTACGGCCTGCGGCGCCGGAGAAATTTGCGTGATTCTGGAACTGGACGCGGGCAATTCCCGGATTAAATGGCGACTGCTTGCAGACGGCAGCGTCCATAATGAGGGCAGCGTTCCCGGCCCCGACGCGCTGGCCGAGGTATTGCGCTCGCTCACGCCTCCCCGTTGCGTGCGCATGAGCAGCGTGCGGGGTGAAGACGCGAACAGTGCCATCAGCGCGGCGATTCGCGCTATCTGGGGGCTACCAGTCACCCTCGCCAAGGTCGAATCGACCTGCGCCGGCGTACGTAACCAGTATCAGGATCCAACGCGGCTCGGCATCGACCGCTGGCTGGCGATGCTCGCCGCCTATCATCGGGCGCCCGGTGGCTGTGTCGTCGTGGACAGTGGCACCGCTCTGACGATCGATGTTGTGGACGGGGAGGGCTTGCATCAGGGGGGATACATCACGCCCGGACTGTCACTCATGCGCGAGAGTCTGGTCGCCAATACCCGTATCCGCCTCGCTGCGGATCCCGTAATTCCCTCGTTGGCACCTGGTCATGGCACCGATGCCGCGGTTAATAACGGGACGCTCGCCATGCAAGTAGCCCTGATCGATAGAGTACTGGCGGCAGCACGCCTGAGCTTACCCGGCATACGGCTGTACCTGACCGGGGGTGATGCCCCCTTGCTGGCCCGCCTCGTCGCGGCGACCGATGCCGAGGTGGTGCCAGGTCTGGTGATGGATGGTCTCGCGCTGGCCTGTCCTGTGCCGGCAGGAGACAGTGCCTGATGCGCTATATCCTGATTTTCCTGGTAGTAGCCAATGCTATCTATTTCGGGTGGCAGGTCTGGTGGCCGCAGCCGACAAGCCCCGCGATCAGCCCGGCCCCCCGGCCGCTGCTGAACCGTGGCCTGACCCTTGTCAGCGAATTTGAGGCCCAGACCGCGGAACTCACCCAGGAATCAGTTGTGGCGCCTCGCGTCTGCTCACTGGTGGGCGATTTTCCGAGCGTCGACGAGGCCAACAGCTTTCTGCAAAGGGCCGCAGCACGGGGCCTGCCGGCAGAATTGCATCTGGCCGGAACACCTCTGCCCCCGCATTATCGGGTGCTGCTGCCGCCCGCTTCCTCCCGGGAGGTGGCGACGATTACGTTGGAGGGACTGAGTGACAGGCTGCGGGAAGACAATCAGCAGATCGACACTTATCTGATTACCCGGGGCCTGCTGGCGAATGCCATCGCGCTGGGAGTGTTCAGCAGCAGCGACAACGCGAACCGGGTGCGCGACCTGGTCTCGGGCATGGGTTATACGGTGCAGGTCGACGAAATTCCCCGGTCCGATGGGGCCGTGCAAGTGGTGCTGTCAGCCCCGGATTTTACCCCCCTCGATGAGGCTGAATGGCTCGATTTTGCAGGTGATGCGCCGGGTTTGACCCGGTCAGAAAATCTCTGTGAAACGATTGCACACGGGACTCAATTCCCCTAAAATGCCGCACTCTGAATAAGAGTGCCAGGGATTTTGACCCTTAGTAGCTCTTTTGGGAGGGGTTCCCGAGCGGCCAAAGGGATCAGACTGTAAATCTGACGCGAAAGCTTCGGTGGTTCAAATCCACCCCCCTCCACCATATCGGTGAAGGCAGGGTGATTGACTGCGCGAAGGCTCGCTAGCGTGAAGGTTTTTCGGACTGAAAGTATTCAGGCCCGAAGGTGTTTAGGATAGTTCCTTCCGAAGTAGGGTCCGTTTCCAGAAGGCGGGTATAGTTCAGAGGTAGAACTCCAGCCTTCCAAGCTGGTCGCGCGGGTTCGATTCCCGCTACCCGCTCCAATTTACAGAGAGCTCTTGAGAGAGATCAGAGTTGGCACAATGCGGGCTGGCTTAACAGCTTGGAGCTGATACACGTTAAGCTCGCATAGCTCAGGCGGTAGAGCACTTCATTGGTAATGAAGAGGTCTCCGGTTCGACTCCGGATGTGAGCACCATAATTAACCTGAAAAAGTAGAAAATTAAAAACCGACGCTAGCTTCATCTATAGTCCTGTATATATCCCATATCGGCATGGTCAGGCTCGAACGTCAGTTTTTTTTTCAATTTGATCAAAAGTTAGAGATATAGAGGCAGTCAATAATGGCAAAGGAAAAATTCGAAAGAAAAAAGGTTCACGTCAACGTAGGTACGATTGGTCACGTTGACCATGGCAAGACGACATTGACTGCGGCACTGACGAAAGTCTGTGCGGAAGCTTTCGGTGGTACAGCGACGAACTTTGACCAGATTGACAATGCACCGGAAGAAAGAGAGCGTGGTATCACGATCGCGACTTCCCACGTGGAGTATGACTCAGCAAACCGTCACTACGCACACGTCGACTGCCCGGGTCACGCCGACTATGTGAAGAACATGATCACCGGCGCTGCGCAGATGGAC
>JALRBQ010000079.1 GCA_023257655.1 Pseudomonadales bacterium | reverse complement strand
ACTCCACCTTCACCTATGAGGACGGCGATTTGTTCGTGTGTCCGGAATGTGCCCATGAATGGTCGCGGACCGAAGTGGACGCAAGTGTCGAGACGGTGCGAGTCGTCAAGGACAGCAATCAGTTTTCTTGCGCTGATCTGTATTGATAAGCCGCGCAAATTCTTCTCCCTTAAGGTTTTGCTAAGGCTATTGCGCCATCTTGGCCAGTCTACTAACGGTGGCACAGCGCAAGGAATTGATACATTGCGATACGCAAGATCTCTGATTTCCCATAAGACTTTGTCTTGGGCATCTTGTCTGCTCAGTGTTGTAGCGAATGTTGCGCTGGGCGCGCACGCCCATGATGAGGACGCAGAGTTGGCTGTAAGCAACAGCCTGACTCTGGCGGAAGTTGTTATTGCGGCGCGAGATTATGCGCCAGAAGTATTGCTCAAGGCGGCCCAGAGTGATCAAGCCGAAGCATATGCCGAGCTTGCAAGAGGGCTGGTTCCTGGTCGGATTAACTGGCAAGCGTCCTACCTGTCGGACGCCTGGAACAATAACAAAGGCATCAGCGAGACAGAGTTTGGCGTTGAAGTCGGTTTATGGCGTTTGCGCGAGCGTCAGATAACCAATGCTCTGGGCCAGGCCTATGGTCAGAGAGTTGATGACTTCGAGATCTATTTGCATTGGCTTGCGTCGGGCAGGGTTCGATCGGTGTTGGCAACAATTGCGGGTGCTCAACAAGCACTCGCCAGAGAAGAGGCGCTCTCGGAAAAGCTGGAAGAAATCAGGCAGTCAGTAGAGAAAATTGTATCCGCTGGAGAATTGGCCGACATCGAATTGCTGCGACTCGAACAAGAGATTTTTGAACAGCAACTGGCCGTATTAACCGCAAGCTCACTACTAATTGACGCGCAACGAGAATACCGAGTCGTCACCGGTTTGGAAATTCTACCAGCGTCCTATGCGGAGGAGCAGGTCGCCGAAATTGACACCATACCAAGTACACATCCCTTGTTACGATTGCTGGCTTCTGAAGTCGAAATAGCGAAGAGAGATTCCAGACGCCTGGCCCTGAGCTCGCGTGAGCACTCCACTATAAATCTGGGAATTCGACGAGAGAAAACCGGCGACATGTTGCCCTCAGTCGACACCCTTGGTTTTGGTGTCACTATTCCTTTAGGCGGTAAACGCCAATCCCTACCTGTTGTTGCCGATGCTCGCGCAGAGGCAACAAGGGCAGAGGTGGAACTGATCAACAGGAAGCGAGATCTGGAGCGAGAGCTGCATGAAGCCGAGCACGAGCTAGGTGTGAATAGTGAGGCACGTGGTATCAGCTCTGCCAGAGTCGCGCTTGCTGAGCGCCGAGTGGCGATGTCTTTAGCAGCATTCGATGAAGCAGAAATGGACCTCGAGCAGGTATTAAGAGTGCGTCTGGAACTGGTAGAAGTAGCGCGGGCACACGATGCACTTCTGCAAGAACAGCGCTCGCTAATCGCAAGATACAATCAAGCCGTGGGGGAGATTCCATGAGTTTCGGAGACAGCAAGTCGCAGCAATACACCGCAGTCATACGCAGTTGTGTTGCCATAATGGCAATACTTCTTGTAGGCAGCAGTGCTGAAGCACAAATCAATTCGACGGCAGACGCAGAAATCAGCTTGAGTGACCAGGAGCTGATAAACCTGGGTATTCGTTTTGCTCCAGCGATTGCTACTACGGGGGAAATGGGGATAAGGGTGCCCTCCCTGGTAATCGCTTCCCCTGAGAAAGGCTCTCGTCTGATATCTACTGTTGATGGTGAAGTGCATGACTGGCGAGTCAGTTTGGGAGAAACGGTCGACCAAGGGGACATTCTCGCCGTTATTTCCAGCGCGATGGCATCAGAACGGCAGTCCGCATGGATCGAGGCTCAGGCTAATCTGGAAATTGCTCGTCTGGAGTCTAGTCGAACCGACAAGTTATTCGCAGAGGGGGTCGTAGCACAACGACGCCAACAGGAGGCGCGCATAGCGCTGCAGAATGCTGTTCGGCAGGAGGCGGCGGCAGCTCAGGCGCTGGACAGGCTCGGCTTTGATAGCGCATCGCGATCAGAACTTGCCCTCAATAATTCCTACCTTGGCTTTGCGCTGCTGCGAGCGCCCGACGCTGGAAGGCTTGTGCATCAGGCTATTCGTAGTGGTTTGCCAGTGGCAATGGGGGATGTCCTCGGAGATTTGGAACCGAGCTCGCCGAAATGGTTGGCAATAAGCCTGAGTTCAAAGCTGGCCGCCGACCTGGAAGTGGGGAGCCATCTGAGAGTGGCTGATTCTTCATTTGGACTGACACTAAGACAACGCGAATATTCCTCAGATCCGGAAACACAGACAGTGGAATTGTTAGCGGAATTTGATGGTGGTGTTGATTTTCCTCTCGGTACAAACCTGCAAGTTATCCTGGAGCCGCCCAGTGGTGGGGTGCTGGTGCCGGCATCAGCGGTCGTGTACAGCAATGGTCAAACTCAGGTTTTCATTCGCCGCGATGGCAAAATTCACCCACGTGCGCTTGAGCTGACGCCAATCGGGCGGGATTACTCGGCGGTATCCGGTCTCTCGATAGGCGAGGACATTGCTGTTGACGGCACGGCGCTGTTAAAGGGTATGCAGCTGGGACTTGGCGGAGATTCATAGTGTTATCTCGCCTTATTCAACTGGCTCTGAGCCAGAGATTGCTGCTTGCTCTTTTATCGCTGCTTCTGTTTGGGCTTGGTACGCGTGCCATGCTCAATCTTCCCATTGACGCATTTCCTGATATCTCGCCCACACAAGTGAAGGTGCTCATCAAATCACCTGGTATGACTCCAGCGGAAATTGAGGCGCTGATTACCCAGCCAGTTGAAGTGGAATTGCTTGGCATACCGCAAAAAACCGTACTGCGTTCACTGTCGAAATACGCGTTGAGTTCAATCACCCTCGACTTCGAAGAAGGCACCGATATTTACTGGGCCAGACAACAGGTTGCCGAAAGGTTGAACAGTGTCTGGGGCAATTTGCCAGTCGGTATCAGTGGAGGACTGGCGCCCATGAGCACGCCGCTGGGTGACATGTTCATGTTTACGGTTGAAAGTGATTCACTGACACTGGAAGAGCGTCGCTTCCTGCTGGACTGGACCATTCGTCCTGCGCTGCGAACTGTGCCGGGAGTTGCGGATGTCAACGCCCTGGGCGGTTTCGTCAAAACCTATGAAGTCAGACCTGATCTTGCCGCGATGCGGCAAATGGGTGTCAGTGGGGCCGCGATTGTCCAAGCCCTGCAGTCAAATAACAAGAATGATGGGGCGGGGCGTATCGAGCAGGGCGAAGAAGCCATGCTGGTGCGTATCGAGGGTGCACTAACTACTATTCCCGACATCGAGTCTCTTCAGGTTGAGACACACAACGGCAATACGGTTCGGCTCGACCAAGTAGCCAGCGTAAATATGGGCGCGCTTACGCGATATGGAGCAGTCAGTGCAGATGGTCAGGCCGAGGCAGTGGAAGGAATTGTAATCGGTCTGCGAGGTGTTAATGCAAGGGATCTGATCATCAATCTGAATCAGAAACTCGAAGAAATCAACGCCGCCCTGCCTGAGGGAACGCATACGCAAGTCTTTCACGAGCGAAGTGTACTTATTGACGGTGCTGTTGAGACTGTTGTGAGAGCGCTTATAGAGGCTGTTGTCCTGGTAGTCGTACTACTAATCCTCTTTCTCGGCAGTTGGCCTGCTGCTTTGAATGCAGCCATTGTGTTGCCATTTGCGGCACTGGTCACCTTTCTCCTTATGGACGCAAATAAGATGAGTGCGAATCTGATGAGCCTGGGAGGGCTGGTCATCGCAATTGGCATGCTGGTGGATTCGTCGATAGTGATTGTTGAAAATATAATGGCGACTCTTGCCTCGCATGCACAATCAAAGTCAGGCAGCGGCGAGAAGTTGCCGTTTCTGCATATCATTTATCGAGCAACGCGCGAAGTAGCCATGCCTGTCACTGCGGGTATCGCAATTATCATCATCGTGTTCTTGCCATTGCTCACTTTACAGGGACTCGAGGGCAAGCTTTTCGGCCCAGTCACCTTGATAATCGTGTTTGCACTGATTGGATCACTGTTTGTTTCACTCACCTTGGTGCCCGCACTCGCGTCAATAATCGTGGATGCGGGCAGCCACACCGACCCATGGCTCGCCAGAAAATTGTCTGCTTTCTACCGACCAACCCTGGAGTGGGCTCTGAATAACCAGAAGGCAGTCGCACTCGTTGCCGCTGCCCTGCTACTGATCACTGCGGCTGTTTACCCCAGAGTCGGAAAGACCTTCATGCCAACTATGGATGAGGGTGATTTGATTATCCAACTCGAAACCATACCTTCAATAAATCTTGCGGCGTCGATGGAGATCGTCAGGACTGTTGAGAAAGCAATTCTGGAGAATGTGCCGGATATCAGGCGCGTCGTGTCCCGGAGTGGGTCTGATGAAATCGGTATGGATCCGATGGGTCTGAATGAAACGGATATGTTTCTGCAGTTGAAACCCGCAGATGAGTGGCTCTCAAAAGACAAGGCAGACCTGGAAGAGAGACTGCGTGCAGTGTTGGAAAAATTTCCAGGCGTCAATTTTGGATTTACCCAGCCGATCGATATGCGGGTCTCCGAGATGCTTACGGGCTCGAGAGGCGACGTCGCCATAAAGCTTTTTGGTGATGATCTGGAAGCGCTTAATGCCGGCGCTCAACGAATCGCTGAAATCGTTTCGCAGATTCCGGGAGCAGTTGACACGACGGCTGCCCTCAACGAGGGTGCTCAATATCTGCAGGTAAGAATCGACCGGGTGCGGAGCGGTCGACTCGGAATCAATGCCGATGAATTGCAAGCACAATTGCGTGCTGAGCTCGAAGGGTTGCTGGTAGGCACTATTCAGGAAGGAAGCGCCCGTGTTCCTCTCGTAGTTCGATACGATTCCTTGCAAGGCGATGGGCTGGCCGCTTTGGAAAACCGCTTCATCGTTCTTGAAAGCGGTGA
The DNA here is from genome assembly GCA_023257655.1 of Pseudomonadales bacterium. Lineage (GTDB taxonomy): Bacteria > Pseudomonadota > Gammaproteobacteria > Pseudomonadales > Pseudohongiellaceae > UBA9145. Next base: position 5,873 of record JALRBQ010000079.1, on the reverse strand, counting down.
ATCGATAGCTCTGGGCGAGATTGCCACGATTGAGCGCACTGAAGGACCCGTGTCGATCTCCCGGGAATCCGGTCAGCGTTTTGCGGTAATTAGAACCAATGTTGAGGGAAGAGACCTCGTCGGTTTTGTTGCGGAAGCGCAGGAGAGCGTCAGTCAAAAGGCCAATCTTCCCGCGGGCAGCGTATTGGAGTGGGGAGGAGAATTTGAGAACCAGCAACGCGCGGCCGCCAGATTGACCCTGGTTATACCAGTCTCGCTGTTATTGATTGCTTTTATTCTGTTCCTGACTTTTGGCTCGCTGAAACAGACTGCATTGGTCTTGTCGAATATTCCATTCGCCATGACTGGTGGTTTATTGGCGCTGTGGATTACCGGAAATTTTTTATCAGTGCCTGCTTCGGTAGGATTCATTGCCTTGCTGGGTATCGCTGTATTGAACGGCGTCGTTTTGGTGTCCCACTTTAATTATCTGCATGCAAAAAGAATGGACGTTGTGGAAATCGTCAAAGAGGGAGCGCAACGCCGATTGCGTCCCGTGATGATGACCGCAAGCATTTGTGCGTTTGGTCTTGTGCCGCTATTGCTGGCGACAGGTCCTGGCTCAGAGATACAAAGGCCGCTCGCCATCGTAGTGATTGGGGGTCTGATCAGCTCAACGTTGCTGACGCTCTATCTGTTGCCGATTGTGTATCTGAGAACGACACGCAGACTTGGCAATGCCGCCTGATGGGAGGGTTCTGAGAGTGATTTCTCGAGTAACTATAGATATCGTGCCATCTCTGGAAGAAGACATGATTGATTGCCTGCTCGCATTTGACCAGCTTATTCGCTTCTCTTCCTATGAAATTCGGCGACATGGTGATAGTGGCGCCTTGAGTGCCTTGGAAAAGGTTACCGGAAGGGCGCGCGCGCTGAGATTTGATGTTTTGTTGGAAGCGCAGTTTGTGGATACTCTGCTCTCGGATGTAAGAACCACCGTGGGCCTGGGTGCTCCCTACTCGATAACCAATTTACTGGATCATGGTGTGCTGTAAAGGCATCAGGTTAGTTCTCACTGTTGGGCATCAGAAGTGAGTCGCTCTTCTTTTTTGTTGTTCATGCAGAAAGGCTGCAGCGAGAGCTGCCAATCGAACTCCAGCCGCCCCACGGCAGTTCTGCTTGACCTCGGGCGGCCTGGGAAGACCGCTTCGAGTTAAACCTTTCTTTCGCGTATCAGCAGCTTCACAGTGATCCTGCGCGGCCTTCCTTACCGCTGTGAGCCGCAGCGCGGCCGCAAGTGTTCAGATAAAATACTTTCTCTGCAAAACGCATCGCTTTCAGGCTGATATCACTGCACTGTGATCGATCGCTCAACGCTGTTGCAACCTTCTTCCCGTCATTCGGGTCTGATTCGTGGCTCTGAACCCAAGCACTTGATGTGAAAGGCTCAGTTACTCAAGTCCAGTGTGGGTATTGGTTTGACTCAGGCCACGGGTTCGTGCGACAACGGTGCCCTCATTGAAAACTTGGGGGTTGATGTTGTGAACAGCCTATGCAGAGCTGGATCGGCCGCGCTATTGCTTTGTGCCAGCTGCATTACTACAGGGGCCGAGGCCCCGGACGGGCATAGCTACAACCTGTCTATGGCGGGGGCCCTGATCAATGACTGGTGTGGCAGGCAATGGCAGGCGGCGGGCTACATCAGTATTCATGCGTGTACGTACGAGGTGGCGCAACTGTACAACCTGGAGGTCTCGTCCGGGCATTTCACCGCCTGCGCAGAGCAGAGCGGGGGAGACATCGTGCAGATCGCCGACTGCATGGTGAATCGCTTCGGCGCCTGGGCACAGGTCGAACTGGCCCCGCCTGCGCAGTAATCCCGCCACCGGCATCGACGCCACCAGCCTGCAATCATCACTTCTGCCTGATGTGATTCGGTGGCATTAGACATCGCCCTGATTTGGGGATACTGTTCATGCTTTGAAAACAAGAAGAAAGAGGGCGTGACATGAGCAAAGGTAAAATTACCAAGATCGCCATCGCGGTGGTGCTGGTTGGGGGAATTCTGGGTTGGATGTTCACTGCACCCTACCTCAGCAATGAGGGACTCGGCCGGACACCCGGTGTCATTATCGGTGGCACGCCGACTCCGGCGCTGGCGGACTTCTCGACCCTAAATGGTCAGATCCAGGGTCCCATGATGATGAAACTCGAAGGCTTTCCCCCCTTCGTTAACTACCTGTCCTGGGTTGGGACTCCCACCGGCGTAATTTCTGCTACTCGTCCCGATGGTGGCTACTGGGCCCAGCGTGTCCGCGATGACGGCGGCAATGGCTGGTTGCGAATCGGCGATGCCACTTATCGGATGAAGGCTACCGAGGTGTTGGGTCCAGACAAATTGCCTCTGATGGCGCAGTGGGCGGCGAAGGCCGGTCGCAGCCTGGATGAGCCTCTGTACCCCGGTTCTGAGCTGCTGCGCGACTGGGAAGTGTTCTTCTGGACACCGAGGCCCTAATCGCGCTGCCAGCAACACGTTGAAGCAGAGCCAACTGTTTGATGAGCGTCGACCGGCAAACCCGGATCGGCGCTCAGTTTTACTCGTGCCTTCTCACGGGTCGCCCTCTCCAGTAACTCAACCTGCAGCTCAGAGCGACGGCATACGCCCCAGGCGCGCAAACGTCTCCGAAACAATCTGCAGATCCAGCAGGAACTGATCAACGGTCTTGAACTCGTTGGCATTGTGACCGGTGTACTTGAGGTCCGGCATGGCCAGACCAAACTGCACGCCATTCGGCAGATTGTGGATGGACGTGCCACCTGCAGACGACCCGAATTGTCGCGTCATGTCGAGATTTTCCGTCGCGATATCCAGTAACGCATTGACCCAGGCTCCTTCCGGATTGCGTGACATGGGTGCGCCAGCGTTGTAGGTGAAGCTTACCCCGATGCCTGTTATTGCCGCCCATTGATCGAGTTTGGTGCTGATGTCAGCCATCAATTCATCGGGAACCCTGCCAACGGGCAGTCGCAGATTGACGGCCAGGCGCAGACGTTGCTCGTCAAGATTAACGAACGTGAGCGCCGTGGTCAGCGGTCCCATGAAGTCGTCAGCATAAGCGATATCCAGTACCTCCCCGAGATAATTCAGTCCCCAGTTTTGCGTAGCGTAGGTGGCGGCGTCGGTGATGTGATTACTCTGGAGCAATCCTTCCTCATTCAGGTAATTGAGAAACCCGAGCATGCGGGAAACCGGATTGATGCCGTTTTGGGGTTCGGAAGAATGGGCTGAGAGACCGAGCACTGATAGCGTGACCGTGTCGCCGTCAGCGACGGCTGTGATCTGGAAATTGTCGCCATGCGCCGCGCGATAGAGCGATCCGACTTCATTCAAGGTGGTGGCTAGTCGGGTCGGCGCCGTCGTACGCAGTCGTGCGATCGAGGCTGCGGGAATCTGGTTCGTCGCGAGACCGCCAGTGATGCTCAGCACTTCGGCTCCTTCTCCCGAGCCCCGTCGCACCGGAAAACTTGCCATCACGGAGCCGTATCCCTTCTCGGCGATAATGACCGGGTAGCTGCCATCCAGCGCGATATTGTAGTTCGGCACGGGATTGCGTTCGAAGTAGTAGGGGATCGCGGTCGACGCCGTCTCTTCCGTCGTGTCCACCAGCAGGCGCAGAGTACGCAGCAGAGGCAGGCCTTCTTCCTGTATCACTCGCATCGCGTAGAGGGATACCACGATGCCGTTCTTGTCGTCCTGGGTGCCGCGGCCGTAGAGTCGATTGCCAATCTGTGTCACCTGGAATGGATCGAGCCTGGTGCCGTCTTTCAGCACCCACAACGCCGGATTCACCGGCACGACATCGCCGTGGGCGTGGAAACCGATGAGTTCGTTACCTTTGCCTGGCAGTGTGAATTCATAAACGCGCTGATCGACATTGCGAAACATCAAACCAAAATCGTCGGCAATTGACTCGAGCGTTGTTGCGAGACGATGGAAATTCGGATTCTCGTGTTGAGGCACTCCTTCAACCTCGAACGTGGGAATTGCCACCAGCTGTTTGAGGGTTTCGATCGCCTGCTCACCGTATTTGATGCGGGTGTAGATGCCCAGCAAGCGGTACAGGCTGTTGGCTTGTTCAATATTCAATTCGCGCTGCATCAGATAGGATTCAGCGACAGACTTAACTGCGGAGTCGATCCGAGTAGAGTCTACTGCTGCGGTAAGAAAGTCCGCGAAATCTGTGAACTGGCCTCCGTCGAACTCGGCGTGAATTAGTTGAATCTGCTGGCTGTCGAGATTGGCCAACGTCGGTGGGCTGGCACACAGGACGAACAGACTCAGAGGAATAAGGAGAATACGGATGGAACGGGGCATGATCTGATTCCAGTAATCTTTTGAGAGAGTCAATCTAACCAGAATCAATCAGTGGATAAAAGCAGAAACCGAAAGTGATTGTCGATAGCAGGGAATATTGACTGCAAAGATTTGTGGAGGAGAACCATGCTAGCAAAAACTCAGTCGCCGAGAATTACCACGCAATGAACTGGATTAATGAGTGTTGGGGTTCGAACCACATCGGTGATTCTCATCCAACCCCTGAACGCCATGCATAATAGCTCCGAGGAATTGGTTGCATTGTTCATGTGAGGAGTTGGCGAACCGGGGCGGAATGATCCAAACAGGCTTAGGCCCGTTTGGCCCCTGCGGGCGGAGTTCCGCCGTCTGCGCTGCTGACGCAGCTTTCGAACCACATCGGTGATTCTCATCCAACCCCTGAACGCCATCCATAAAAAACCCCGCATTGCGGGGCTTTTTTATGGATGGTGCCCAGGGGAGCGATACCAGCAAGTGCTCTGCCGCCAAGAATTATCAAGCATTAATCTGGATTGAAGTGCGTTGGGGTTCGAACCACAGTGGTTCTGTTTGGGCTAAGGTTGACTAGCTAAGGGCAGGGTTTTAAATCAAATGATGGTGCCCAGGGGAGCGACACCAGCAAGTGCTCTGCCGCCGAGAATTATCAAGCATTAATCTGGATTGGAGTGCGTTGGGGTTCGAACCACAGTGGTTCTGTTCGGGCTAAGGTTGACTAGCTAAGGGCAGGGTTTTAAATCAAATGATGGTGCCTAGGCGCGGAATCGAACCACCGACACGGGGATTTTCAAGTCAGCACGTCACGGAAATAAGCATATATCAATGACATATATGCGAATATACGCGGTATGCGATAGAGTATGCTATAAAATTGATAGATTAACGCCAAAACTCGCGTCATTTCAATAAGTTGAAACTATTGTAAATCTGCTTTGTCGTTTCAAAACGACATTCTCTATCAATCCAAGCTGAAACTTTCCACACTCCACAGCGTGTATATTCTTGTTTAGTTTCTTTACAAGTCTATATGTATCAGTGCGTATATAGTTTTTGCGTTTCACTATCTCTTCAAACTTTCGTCTATATGATCCTTTCTAAGACGTATCACTCAAATGAAGATAAAAGATTCGATTGGCTTTAGTGCACCTAGCTCCAATACATAAGTAGCTAGTTCCTGTAAATCGGTCTAGTTTGTAATAGGTACCTCTTTCATTCAAAGTGCCTACATCCCATCTGAACATCCAAATAACCAAAGCAACTATCACTAAGGCTAAAACCTTTTTTCATTATCAGTCATTGCCTATTTCTCCTTGCTTCTCATTTTGGTTATGTTCCATTATTTTGAGAATTCTTGCTACATCATCTGCCATATTAAAAAGCTTAAAGAAAAGTCTTATCTGCAGTATTCCAAATTTGATTACAATAATTATTATAAAAATAGTGACCTTTCCCCGGTAATTAGAACCATCCATTTGGCGAGTTTTCCCCTTAAACTAGATCAGAGGAGAACTCGATATGAAGC
>JALRBQ010000039.1 GCA_023257655.1 Pseudomonadales bacterium | reverse complement strand
ATGTTGGTGCGATTGATATTGGCCTCGGCCTTCAGACTGTATTGCACAGCCAGTTGCTCCGGCTTCAGCGCACTCGTGATCGGCTCAACATCGAGTTCGCCGGCGGCAAGATTCATCTGCTCAATGGCAAGCGACAGGTTTTCCACGGCGGCATCATAGGTCGCGTCGGAGAAATTGAGCCGCTCGGCCAGTCGATCGATGGACATGCGAGCGCGGTTCGTCGCCTCGCGCTGGGACTCTGCGATGATTTCCGCATCGCTGGCAAATTCTTCCGGTGTCACCTTGCTCTGGCGATTCTTGAGCTTCCAGGTAGCCGCGATGATGTCTTTCTGTACGGAAACGAGGGCGCTGCTGTCTCCACCGCCGCCACCGCCGCCACCACCGCCACCGCCCTGCTGACCACCAGAGCGGCGAAATTCCTGATCCGTCGGAATCACTTGCAGGAAATAGATGTCGGAAATGACCTCGGCGGGCCCTGTGAGACCATTATTGTCGGCGAGGGTGAGAAAATAGCTGACGAAGTCACCGGGTTCGACACCCAGATCTTCGAGGTAAATCAGCTCATTGCCATTGACGTTACGGATATTCTGTTCCGGCAGGAAATCCACCTCAACCTCATCACTGCCGACGACGCTGTAGTTGAGCGCAAACTTGCTAAGGCCGTAATCGTCGTTGGCATCAACCTGCAGCACCACTTCTTCCAGCGGCATGACTTCCTCATCCTTGCCCGGGCGCTTCAGCACCAGTTCAGGAGGCGTGTCCTCGATCGCGCGAATGAAGTAATCCAGCGGATTCTTGCTTTGCATGGCGGCATTGTCGGTAGCATTGATGCGATAGACACCGTCGCGAGTGACTGTGAATCGACCTCGACCAATATTGCCGTCAATCTGCAAGGCCAGATCTGCATACTCCGGCACCGGCTCAGTCTCTTCTTCCTCGTCCCGGTAGCCCGGCTCGAACTCGATGGTGGCCTCGGCAATCGATTTGTTGAATGTGACGATCAGCTCAACTTCGGTTCCCTCCGGCACGATCATGTCACCGCTGTCCTCTTCCAGCATGTCCTCGATGCCGGTGTACGCCGGATAGTCGAAGGCGATGTCGATCTGCTCGACGCGGGGCAGGTCAAACAACTGAATCTGGTATTGTGGTGAATTCTGTTCTCCGCGTTCATTGAAGCTGACGTAGTACGTCGTGTCCTGTTGCAACGCCGGTATGTAGTAGCTGTAGGTCGCACTCTCGCTGCCACTGGCATCGCGCACCATCGGCACGTCACGCCAGTTCACGTTGTCGTTCTGCAGGCGCAGGTTGATGGAATTCGGCATCGCGTTACTGACGCGGGCGACGATGGTCAGGCTGTCGCCGCGCTGCAGTTCGACATCGCCTGGCTCCACGGAGATCTCGATGTCTGGCAGGATCTCGACCACTGTGACCGGCTCGACAATGGCAAAGGGCCACAGCAAGCGGCTGGCGGAGGTGGACAGCGCCTCAGACAACAGAAACGCAAGACCGATCGCGCCGACAACGCCGACGGCAGCAGCCAACGAGAGCCAGGAACCCCGAGCGGGTGTCACCGACTCGACTTGCGCTTGCTGCTGCTGCACATGTTCCTGGGCATCCTGCCACAGTTGCCGGATGAATTGCTGGGAAACGCCGCGCTTGCCCTGCTGCAGATCCTGCTCGGTGAACTCCAGTGAGGTCAGCAGGCGTTGCTCGAGATCCGGAATATGATCTTCGACATAATGGGCGAGACGCCGATCATCGGTGTGTTGGCGACGCAGAGTTAGCAGGAAAAAAGCGATGAGACCGACTGCCGCGAGTACGGTCATTGCGAACAGAGCAGTGGTGCTACTGCGATTCAGCTCCAGCCAGTTCGCCAGCAGACTGGAACAAAGAACCAGCACAGCCAGTGCTATGACAAGGTAGCTGCCCTGTCGTAACAGGTTCAGCCGACTTCGGCGACGCCGAAGATTTTTCAGAGTTTCTCGAAGGCTATCGAATGTGGGAGTCGACATAGAGGCTCTTCTGGCTAGTGTGGTGATGAATGAGTCGCGCTGGGTTTCCCTCGGATTACTATCAGCGGTACACCAGGGTCTCAGACCTTGATTCATCGCCGCACAGGTTCAGGCGCTGGTAGTGGTCCTGACCGCTTTCCACAACAGATTGTTGCACATAAGCGAGATCAACTATCCCATTAACCAACCCAGAAAAGCAAGCCATTAAGGCGGCTGGAACCGACAAATAACCGGCTCGAAAGGACAGGCGGAGTGGTGTGCAGCTTTGCCCTGAAAAAGCCCTGATTACGGCGCTTTTCTGCCCACAAATTGCGTCAGTTCCAAGCGCAACTAGAGCGTTACTCGGGCTCGCTGCAGCCCATTTGTTGAGGTTGGTAATACACCGAGCCCTCGGGAAAGACGCGAATGTTACTCTCGGTTACAGCCGGAACCAGTTCGGCGAGAGTGCGATGGGCTTGCAGGTCTTGCAAGGTGACCTTGGTCGGACGCGGCAGAATCAGCAGTTCCTGCTGTGCCTCCTGCAAGGCCTGCTGCGGAGTGATCCAGCGATACTCAAGAATCTCGTCATTATCGACCTCGACCGCGACCGCCTCGGTGAGTGGATAGACAAAGAACCAGGTGCAGAAGCGACGCGGCAAACTCGGTGGTGTAGTCCAATGGGCAACGTGGATCAAGCGCTGTTCCTGCAAGGCAATGCCTGCTTCTTCCCGGGTCTCTCGCACGGCAGCCTTGCGCGCCGCCTGATACTCGAGTCCAGTGCTGCAGGCGGCAAAATCAGCGGCGTCGACACGGCCGCCGGGAAACACCCAATGCCCGCCATGAAACACGAGCTTGGAATTGCGCCGCAACAGCAGCACTTCCAGTGTGGTATCCACAGCATTTTCCCGCACCAGTACGACAGTGGCGGCGGGTACGGGTTTGATGTCAGTCATAGGGCCAATTTCTTCCTGTGCTCTCAGGCAGGCGTTGCCATCATAGCGAATTTTCTGCGGCATTGCCCCGTGCCTGATGCACAGGTTTGCAGCTCAGGTCGCTGTCGGCATAGAATCCGTGGTTTGCAATCAGCCATCACTTGTGGGGAACAGTATGAAAATCGGATTTGAAAACCGCGTCGCCATCGTCACCGGCGCCGGCGGTGGCCTCGGCCGTCAACACGCCCTTGAGCTGGGCCGTCGCGGGGCCAAGGTAGTTGTCAACGATCTGGGTGGAGCAGTCGACGGCAGTGGCGGCTCAACTTCTGCGGCAGAACAGGTGGCACAGGAAATTCGTGATGCCGGTGGTACCGCAATAGCGAATGCTGCTTCAGTAACCGATCTCGACGCGGTGCAGGGCATGGTCGATGAGATCATGGCCAAGTGGGGACGCATCGATATTCTTGTTAATAATGCCGGCATTCTGCGTGACAAGACCTTTGCCAAAATGGAAATCTCGAACTGGCACGCCGTCATCGATGTGCATCTGAATGGCAGCATGAACGTAACGAAGTGTGTGTGGCCCATCATGGTGGCGCAGAATTACGGTCGCATCGTCATGACGACCTCCACCTCGGGATTGTTTGGCAATTTCGGACAGAGCAATTACGGCGCGGCCAAGCTCGGACTCGTCGGTTTCATGAACACCCTGCGTTACGAGGGAGCGAAGTTCAACATCTTCACGAATGCGATTGCCCCTATCGCAGCCACGCGCATGACAATGGATCTGCCGGGCTTCGAAGGCAGTGCTGAGCGACTGGCACCGGAACTGGTAACCCCGGCCGTCGTCTTCCTGTGCAGCGACAAGGCGCCGAACGGACGCATCATCCAGGCGCTGGGAGGCAAGTACTATTCCGCCGATGTACGGGAAAATGTCGGCGTCGATCTGGGACCGGGCGCGACGGTCGAAGATATCGCCGACAATATCGAGACTATCCTGGACATGACCCACAACGTCGGAATCCTGGAACGTACTCCGCACCGCTGAGGCATTCCCGTCGTGCTCTTACCAGTCGATCAGGTCAGGCTGCCTTGGCCTGATCGGCAAGCACCCGCTTGATCGATTCACGCTGATCGAGCAATTCCATAAGCTGTTTGATATGGGGAAGCTCGTTATAGGCGTCCCAGTTCAGGGCCTTCTTGCAGACGACTGTGGCCAGACCAACTGAGAAGCGGAAATAGAAATCGGCATAGCTGATGTGGTTGCCGGCGATATAAGGATCAAACTTGGCGAGCTTGTTCAGTGAAGCGAAGCCACGCTCCAGCAAGGCCTTCACAGTCACCTTTTCACTCTCACTCGCGGGACGACCGAAGAAAACATCCCCGTAGAGACGGCGCGCCGGCAGCTCAATGTACAACTCCAGATGCCGAATCAGCTCCTGTACCTTGGCTCGGGCAAATGGCGCCGCCGGATAGAAAGATCGACCCTCCCCTAACGCATCCAGGTAGTCGATGATTACCGCTGTCTCGGTGAGAAAACCCTCGTCGGTCTCAATACACGGAACCTTGCCCATGGGACTCTTGTTAAGATACCCGGGCTCCTGATTCGGGCGGACATTGATCTCTTCGAAGTCCATGCCCTTCTCGATAAGGATCGCCTTGACCATGTTGTAATAGTTGCTATACGCCATGCCGTACAATTTAATAGCCATAGTTTCTCACCTGCAGCTCGACACCTGATGAAGACCCGATTTAGCGGGGCCAGCTGCGGGCAAATTACCTTGTTGGATGTGTTTTTGCAAAATCTCAATCACTCCTTGCTTGCCGGCGGAAACCGGCTCCCATGACAGTGCGGATACTCGTTCTGTCGGCCTACGACGCCACCAGTCACCGGTTGTGGCGTGAACGGCTGCAGGGGCTATTTCCTGACTATGCGTGGACTTGCCTGTCGCTGCCGCCCCGACATTTCAACTGGCGTCTGCGCGGTAACAGTCTGTTGTGGGGATTCGCCGAAGGCGAAATCTTGCAGGCTGAGTATGATCTTCTGTTGGCAACGTCCATGGTCGACCTGTCGAGTCTGCGCGGCTTCATCCCCAAGCTCGCACGACTGCCGACAATCGTGTATTTCCATGAGAACCAGTTCGTCTATCCGGCTGGCCGACAGCGTAGCGACAATGTGGAGCCTCTCCTGGTGCCCCTGTATGCCGCGCTGTGCGCCGACCGGATCGTCTTCAACAGTGCGTTCAACCGCGCTACGTTTCTCGATGGGGCCGAAAAATTGCTGCAACGGCTGCCCGATACCTTGCCAACAGAGGTGCGGCAGCGCCTGCGGGCCAGTTCTGTCATTCCGGTACCGCTACCGGCACTGGCTCGCTCGTCGCGACGCGAGACGTCAGCGGACCGACTCGAAGTCGTGTGGAATCATCGCTGGGAGTATGACAAGGGGACCGATCTGCTGCTGGCGCTGGTACAGGAGATACACTCGCGCTCGTTGCCGATTCGTCTGCACGTGGTCGGTGAACAGTTTCGCGAACGGCCAGTGGCTTTTACTACCATCGATACCTTGCTCAATGAGTTGGCAACGACCACAGGCCTCCCACGGGGTCACTTCGCCCACATTGAGGCCGCCGAACAGTATTACGATTTGCTACGAACCTGTGACGTGGTCCTGTCGACAGCGAGGCATGATTTCCAGGGACTCGCAATTCAGGAAGCCGTGTTGTCTGGGTGTGCCCCGCTGGCGCCGGATGCACTGGTCTATCCGGAGTATCTCGCACCGGCACACAGGTATCCCGTGACTGGAAACCTGAAGGTCGATGCGACGACCATCGCCGACCGGCTGACAGAGTGGTTAGATTGGCGTCGTGGTGGACGACCACTGCCTCAACAGGCGCTCGATGCGTTTGAATTAGCCAATGTGCGCGCACGTTACGCGCAGTTGTTTGAAGACCTGCTGAGAGCCTGAGACGATCGGGCTATCACTCGACCTTTTCGAGCAACGGAAACACGATGCGTTGACCAATCTGGATCCGATTGAAATCCAGGTCCGGATTGTACTGGCGCAACAACCAGATCGGCGTTGAATAACGATTGCGGGCTATGATGCCGATGTTGTCGTTGCGCGCCACCTCATACTCTTGCACGTCCTGGATGCGGAAATTGCTGAAGAACTCCTGTTGCAAATTGGCATGGAATTCACGGCGCTTCAATTCAAATTCCGCGATGTTGACGCGGGAAAAATCCAGCCGCAGCCGGTCGCCGATGATGACAGGATCGCTGAAGGCCATGTTGTTGAGGCGTCGCAGATCCCAGGCCCGTATCGATAACCAGTCGGCATAATGCCCGAGCGTCTCGGAAGCCTGAATCTCGATCGTATTGTTGCTTGCCACAGAGTAGTCGGAGGGGTCAGCTGACAGCGACTCACTCAGCTGGACATTGCTGGCAGTGACGTCAAGCTCGGGGTCGAGGGCAACTGCCTCCTCATCTGCCTCGGTAACCGGCGTATCGAGCTGCTGGTTATCCGGCAACACGGCGGCGGGTGGCAGCGTTTCAAGATTCAACGCTAACTGCTCGGCGGCCGGGGCAGCATCCACCGGCGACTCCGGCGGCAGTGTGCTGGCTGTGGTCTGTGCCTCCAGCGGCTGCGCGGGTGGTTCGGGCTCGTCCGTGTCAGCGAATTGAACCACGGTGGGTGGTGTGGGCACGGATTGTGAATTGATTGCCGCCAACTGGCGATCGTTGCGCTCGTAACCCGGCAGTGTTATACGCTGGCCGGGGTAGATGCGGTGCGGATCCTGAATGCCATTGATATTGAGCAGGGACTGCTCGGTAACCCCGTAACGTGCCGCAATCAGCGAGACGGTATCTCCGCGCCTAACCGTGTAGATCCCCTCTTCGTTTGCCGTGCTGGTGGTAGCGACCAGTTGTTGCTCCGGCACATTGTCCTGGGGCAGCAACAGGCGCTGGCCGATGGCAATCCGATTGCTGCTCGGCAGTTGATTGAGTGCGACGAGTTTCGACACCGTGGTGTTGAAGCGCCGAGCGATGACAGACAGGCTGTCGCCACGCACGACCACATAAGCCACGTCCGGTGTCTGCACGGCAAACTTGAAATCCACGGGCACCAATGCCAGCAGATCCCCACCACTCACCACCTCGGCTCTTACTTTCACCGGGAATCCCTGTGGTATGCGCTTGTTGCCCTCCCACACGGCGGGTCGCAATGCCGGATTGTCGGCCTGCAACTGTTCGAGACTGATACCCACAGAGCGCGCGAAGACTTCGGCGTCAATGAAGGCATCGGTGCGTACCTCGAGAAAATTGGGTGGCGTCGCCATGCGAATATCGGAGAAGTACTTGGAGGCGTCACGCTCGACGTCATTTACGGCCAGAAACTGGGCGTAAAAATTGCGGGAGGCAAAGCCGAAGGCACGCCCCTTGTATTCGGCCGCAATCTTGCCGATGTCAGTGGTGCCCATCTCGCGCACGGCACGGGTGATGCCTCCCACGCCGTGGTTATAGGCAGTCAGCGCCAGTGGCCAGGTACCGAGTACGCTGTAGTTATATTCCAGCAGACTCATCGCTGCATTGGTCGCCATGTAGGGGTCCATGCGTTCATCGACGATATGATCGATGCGCATGAAACGTTGGCCGGTGGCACGTCCAAACTGCCACATGCCGGCGGCTGAGGCGCTGGAATAGGCGCCAGGATTAAATGAGGACTCGACATGGGGCAGCACGGCGAGTGCCGGCGGCAAGCGCTTCTCGCGTATCACCGCATCGATGTGTTTTCGATAGGCGCCCGAGCGCTGCAGACCAGCCAGAAATCGATCGGACTGGCCCAACTGCCAGCGCACATTGGTTGCCGCAATGCGCAAGGTCTCATTGCTGACATCGGCTGGCCACTGCGCCAAGACATCCTGGGCACTGCGCGTGAGATTGGTGCGGCGTCCGCTGGCGAGAGTTCGCAGGTCTTCCTGGATTCGACTGCGCGTAGACTCAATCAGTGCCCGGTCCAGAGGCAGACTGGCATAGACCACGGACAGGTTCTGGGCGTCGTGCAAGAAACCACTGGCGGTATCGACTTCGGTATAGATCCGGGTCCAGAATTTGATCGCCGGCAACAATTCCGGCGGGCGGGGAAACAGCTCAATGGATTGCGCCGAGGCCAGTAACGGCAAAACAGCACACCCGAACAACGTCGCCCACCACATCACGACTGCTCTGATCGGCGACCAAGCTGCACGGCTATTCATACCGGGTACCCGTTCCTGTCGAAGCTGGAGATTCAAAGGGCTAAAACATAGCAACAATGACAAAAGTCGCCAAGCGCTATTTCTTAGCGACTCTGCCAGTGTATCGCCGTTCCGGTCGGCAACTTTATCGGGGGGTGAAGATTCCGGGCGAGCCCGGAACTTCAGGGAATAGCATCCAGTTCGGAGCCTTCCTTGACCGGAATCATGAGATCATCCTTGGTGACTTTCATCAGCAGGATGATATTGGAAGCAATATAGATGGAGGAGTAGGTGCCGACGACGACGCCGATGATCAGGGCGATCGCAAAACCGCGGGTGGATTCGCCACCGATGAAGAGTATCGACACGAGTACAAGCAGGGTCGTCAAGGAAGTGATCAAGGTACGACCCAGAGTCTGGTTCAACGAGATGTTGACCATCTCTTCAGGGGAGCCCCTGCGCAGGCGCCGGAAATTCTCACGAATGCGGTCCGATACCACAATCGTGTCGTTCAACGAGTAACCGATGATCGCCAGTATCGCCGCCAGCGTGTTCAGATTGAACTCCATCTTGAACAGCGAAAATATACCCAGCGTTATGATGATATCGTGGGCCAATGCTACCACCGCACCCACCGAAAACTTGAACTGAAAGCGCAGTGCGATATACACCATGATGATCCCGAGCGCGACGAGCATGCCGAGTCCGCCCTCTTCCGCGAGTTCCGCACCGACTTTCGCACTCACAAAATCCGACCCGAGCAGCGTTACTTCACTGCTGGAGTCGCGCTGCAACAGTTCGGCGATGGTTTCACCCACGGCAACGGCGTGTGCCGCCTGATCACTTTCGAGAATCGAATCATCGACAGAGAGCATAATACGAATTTCACGATCCGAACCAAAGCTGACGACGACCGCGTCTTCGTAACCATTGGCCTGCAGGCTGCTGTTGACCTGATCCAGCACCACCGGCTCGGAATAGCTCAGCCGTACCGACGTACCGCTGGTGAAATCGAGTCCAAACTGCAGGCCGTTGATCGCCAGCGACACCAGCGACACCAGCACCAGCACGATGGAACCGATGCCTGCGAAGTGTCGCACGCCCATGAAATCAATTTCTCTGTCAGCCATAATTTTCCGCATGTTTTTGCTCACCGATCAGCTTTCGGCAGGTTTCGGTTGTAAGGTACCGCCAATGGAGAGTGTGTCCACCTTGCGTCCGCCATAAATCAGATTGATCAGCGCCCGGGTTCCCACGATGGCTGTAAACATCGAGGTGACGATACCGATCATCAAGGTCACGGCGAAGCCCTTGACGGGACCGCTGCCGATCGTGAATAACACCACCGCGACGAGGAAGGTCGTCAGGTTGGCATCGAGAATCGTGGTAAAGGCACGATCATAACCGGAGTCGATGGCCCGCTGGGGTGGCGCCCCGTCGTTCAACTCCTCTCTTATACGCGTGAAGATAAGTACGTTCGCATCCACCGCCATACCGACTGTCAGTACAATACCGACGATGCCCGGCAAGGTGAGAGTCGCCGGAATGATCGAGGACATGACTGCGAAAATCAGCAGGATATTCATGATCAGCGCTATGTTCGCAGCCAGACCAAACAAACGGTAATAGAAGAGCATGAACAGGATGACGAGAGCGGCTGCGACCTGCACACCGCGAATACCCTGCTCCAGATTCTCAGCGCCCATGGACGGACCGATCACTGACTGCTCAACGATCGTCATCGGCGCTGCCAGCGAGCCGGAGCTGATCAAGCGTGACAGTTCATTGGCTTCGGTGGAGGACAGACCGGTGATGACGAAGGTGCGCGGTAATGCCGTGCGAATGGTTGCATGGCTGATCAAACGCTTCTCTTCATAGAATTCCGTCTCATCAACCTGCTCACCCGCCTCATTGATGACGGTATTGGTGCGTGACTTCGTCTCGCTTAGGAGGATGTCCATGTTGCGACCAACGTTGTCGCGCGTAACGCGGTTGATCTGGTTGCCACCCTGGGCATCGAGATTGATCTGCACCTGGGGCAGGCCATTCTGGTCCAGAGTGGAGCGTACATTGGAAATGCGATCGCCCTGCAGGATCACGTCGTTGTCGACATTGATCGGCACGCCATCTGGATTGATATAGGTTTCATAGGATAACGACGAAGCGCCGAGCGCGGCTTCGAGGTGGAACTCCAGCGTGGCGATGCGCTGCAGGAACTGAATGGCCTGGGCGGGATCCTGCACACCCGGCAGTTCCACCACGATGCGATCGGCGCCCTGCTGCTGCACGGTCGGCTCTGCCACACCGAGCGCATCGACGCGATTGGCGATTGTGGTGCGATTGGCCTGCAAGGTGTCGCGTTGAATTTGCAGGATCGTCTCCGGGGTCATGCGCAGGTCGAGGATAAACACACCCTCTTCCTCACGATTCTGGAATTGCAGTTCCGGAAAATCGTCGACGAGTTCGGCGCGCGCCTGACTGCGATCGTCAGTATCGGCAAACCGAATCTCGAGATGGGTGTTGTCGATCAGGTTAAGGCCGCGCGTGCGGATACGCTGTTCTCGCAGAATCGTGCGCACGTTACTCAGGTTGTCTTCCATGCGTCGTTCAATGGCAGCGTCCATGTCGACTTCCATCAGGAAGTGCACACCACCCTGCAGATCCAGGCCGAGATTCATCTTGCCGGCACCGATAGCCTGCAGCCAGGAGGGCGTGGTCGGCGCCAGGTTCAGCGCGATAATGTATCCGTCTCCCAGCGCATCCTCGATCGCTGTCTTCGCACGCAACTGTTCTTCAACCGAATTGAAGCGCACCATGATCGAGGTCTCTTCGAATTCGACGCCGAAGAAATCGATCTGGGCAGCCTCCAGGGCAGTGGTCACTACCGCAAGGTCTGACTGATTAAGATCGAGGTTGGTGCCGGTAATCTGAATGGCTTCGTCGTCGGGATAGAGGTTGGGCACGGAGTAAAGCAGCCCGAGGATGACGACCAAGAGGATGAGAATATTCTTCCACGCCGGGTATCTGTTCAACATAATGCTCTGTCTGGCCTTGCAGCCGCTCTCCAAATCCGGATCAGATTAAATCTGGTTGATTGTGCCCTTGGGCAGTGCGGCGGCGACGGAAGCCTTCTGAACCTTGAGTTCCACGCCTTCGGCGACCTGGATTGCGATGTATTCGTCGCTGACCCGCGTCACCTTGCCCAGCAAACCACCACTGGTCAGGACTTCATCGCCTTTGGTGATGCTGCTGATCAATTCCTTGTGCTCCTTGGCGCGTTTGGACTGGGGTCGCCACAGGATCAGGTAAAACAGGACAAACATGCCGCCGAACAGAATCAGGTTGTAGGTCATGGACGGCGCGCCGGGTTCCTGGGCATAGGCGGTGGGAAATAGGAAGTTCATCATCTCGCTCTCGGTTTTTCTCAATGGGCCGCGTAAAGCGCGGGTTTCCGGCTCTCTGCGCCGGCCGGAGTGGGGTCCGGACCGGGCATTTTACCGGATTATGGTTGTCAGTCCTGTCATTGTTGGGACAAATGCCGGGTATTCAAGTCACTGGCAGCTCGCGGGTCAGGCCTCGGCCTCCGCGTGGTCGGCATCCAACGCCTCCTGATCCGCCAGGAACTGGCTGACAAAGGCGCTCAATCTACCCTGTTCTATGGCACTGCGCAAACCACGCATCAGGGTCTGGTAGTAGTGCAAATTGTGGAGCGTGTTGAGCTGGGAGCCAAGAATTTCGCGGCATTTGTCCAGATGATGGAGATAGGCACGACTGAAATTGCGGCAGGTATAGCAGTCGCAGCGCGGGTCCAGCCGTGCCGTGTCAGTGCGGTAGCGGCTGTTGCGAAGGCGCAGCAGGCCACCCGAGGTAAACAGATAGCCGTTGCGGGCGTTGCGGGTTGGCATGACGCAGTCAAACATGTCGATGCCCTGAGATACCGCATAGACGAGATCGCGCGGTGTGCCGACACCCATCAAGTAGCGGGGTCGATCCGCTGGCAGCTGGTGCGCCAGATGCTCGATCACGGCCTGCATCTCCGCCTTTGGTTCACCGACTGACAGGCCGCCGATGGCATAGCCATCGAAGCCGATATCAATCAGTCCGGCGAGGGACCGCTCGCGCAGGCCGGTGTACATGCCGCCCTGCACGATACCAAAAAGTGCCGAGGGGTGGTCGCCGTGACGCGTCTTGCAACGCCGCGCCCAACGCATGGACAGTTCCATGGACTGCCGAGCTGCAGACTCCGTCGCCGGATACGGCGTGCACTCATCAAACACCATAATAATGTCGGAACCGAGCTGCTGCTGCACTTCGATGGCGGATTCCGGGCCAAGAAAGATATCGGCACCATCCACGGGTGATCGGAAGCGGACTCCCTCTTCGCTGATCTTGCGCATCTCACCCAGGCTAAATACCTGAAATCCGCCCGAGTCGGTGAGAATCGGTTTAGGCCAGTGCATGAAGTCATGCAGGTCGCCGTGTTGCTGAATCACCGCGGTACCCGGGCGCAACATCAAGTGAAAAGTATTGCCGAGCAGAATCTGGGCACCGGTGTCAGCAACCTGTTGCGGATTGAGGCCTTTGACCGAGCCATAGGTACCCACTGGCATAAAGGCCGGTGTCTGGATCTCACCACGCGGAAACTGCATGCAGCCGCGGCGCGCCTTACCATCGCTGGCGCTGACAGAAAAACTCATATGACAGGTGTTAGTCATTACTGCTCATTTGTCGCTTTAGTGCTCGCGGGTCGCACGGAACTCGATGTCGGGCCAGCGCTCTTCCATCAGACTCAGATTGACCCGAGTCGGGGCCAGATACGTGAGATAGCCGCCACCATCGACCGCCAGATTCTCGTAGGCTTTCTTGCGAAACTCATCCAGTTTCGCCTTGTTTTTCGAATCCACCCAACGGGCCACATACACGGTCACAGGCTCATAGAGGCAATCGACTTTGTACTCGTCCTTCAGTCGGAAGGCGACAACTTCGAATTGCAGCGCACCGACGGCGCCTACGATCAGGTCATTATTGCGCAGCGGCATGAACACCTGGGTCGAGCCTTCCTCGGACAGCTGGGTGAGCCCCTTCTGCAGTTGCTTGACTTTTAATGGGTCGGTCAGACGGATGCGCTTGAATAATTCCGGCGCAAAATGGGGAATACCCTGAAACTTGAGTTCCTCGCCTACGGTGAAGGTGTCGCCAATCTGGATGGTACCGTGGTTGTGCAAGCCAATGATATCGCCTGACACGGCCGCCTCTGCCTGGGAGCGGTCGCCTGCCAGAAAAGTCACGGCGTCGGCGATCTTGATCTCTTTTCCGATGCGATTATGCCGCATCTTCATGCCCTTGCTGTACTGACCCGAGCAGATGCGCATGAACGCGATGCGATCGCGGTGGTTCGGATCCATGTTCGCCTGGATCTTGAATATGAAGCCGCTGAAGCTGGGCTCGATGGCCGCGACTTCGCGGGTCTCTGTTGCGCGAGGCTTCGGAGGGGGAGCCCATTCGACGAAATCATCCAGCATCTCGCGCACTCCGAAATTACCGAGAGCAGTACCAAAGAATACCGGTGTCATCTCGCCCCGCAGATAAGCGTCTTTGTCGAAGGCATTGCTTGCGCCGCGCACCAGCTCGATCTCGTCCTTGAACGCCAGCGCCTCATCGCCCAGTACACGCAAGGCCTCGGGACTGTCCAGACCTTTCACCTGCACCACATCGGCTAGCACACTCCCCTGGCCGGGCTGGTAGAGATGCAAGGTGTCGGTATAGAGATTGTAGACGCCGCGGAAATCGCGACCATGGCCCAGAGGCCAGTTAATCGGTGCGCAACGAATTTTTAAAACGGTCTCAATTTCATCCAGCAATTCGATCGGATCACGGATATCGCGGTCGAGCTTGTTGACGAACGTAAAAATGGGAGTATCGCGCAACCGACATACATCCATCAGCTTGATGGTGCGCTCTTCCACGCCCTTGGCACCATCAACGATCATCAGCGCCGAGTCGACGGCAGTGAGCACGCGATAGGTGTCTTCAGAGAAGTCTTCGTGACCCGGGGTATCGAGCAGGTTAACCATACGATTTTTGTAAGGAAACTGCATGACGGACGAGGTGACAGAAATACCGCGCTGCTGCTCCATGGCCATCCAGTCCGATGTCGCTGCACGATCAGTCTTCTTGCCCTTGACCATGCCGGCCACCTGGATCAGGTTACCGATCAGCAGCAGCTTTTCGGTTATCGTGGTCTTGCCCGCATCGGGGTGGGAAATGATCGCCAATACCCGCCGCCGCTGAATTTCATCAATTAGTGCTTTCGTCGTCATTGTCGTTAGCGCCGGCTCGTGCCGTGAAAGGAGTGGAAAATCTCGAGTTGAGATGGATGAGCGTCGTGCCGAAGCCCCGATTGATTCCCTGCTCCCGTGCAACCGGCGCGATTATAGCAGCCTCGGGCACCGGTTGGTAAAGCGGTGACACCGGTCCCGACCGCGCTACTATGGCGAGGACAAGTCTTGTTCTACAATGAGCCCGGTATTTCGCCACGTCATAACACACCGAGGAGAGACGGATGGACTTCACCCTGTCCGATGAGCAACGTGCCCTGCAGGAGTCCGTTCGGCAATTCGCTCGCAAAGAGCTACCTGAAATCGCCCGTGAAATCGAAGCCAAAGACGAACCGGTGTCCCTGGCACTGCGACAACGCTACGGCCAATTGGGCTATCTGGGCATAAATCTGGATGCCTGTTACGGAGGTGGCGGCATGAGCCACTTCGACGCGGTGCTCGTGCTGGAGGAAATCGCCAAGATCTCTATCGCCGTGGCCTTTCCCGTCTTTGAATCCTGTTTCGGCCCCTGTCTCGCGATTGCCCATTTCGGCAATGAGGCGCTCAAGCAACGTATCTTGCCGCGAGTCTGCAGCGGCGAAGCCATCGTGGCTGTCTCCATGTCCGAGCCCAATGCCGGTTCGGCGCTTACTGATCTCACCACCCGTGGCCGCATTGAGGGCGATGCCATCATCCTCAATGGCACCAAGCGCTGGTGTTCGGGTGCCGGCCACTCCGAGGCCTACGTTGTTTATTGTCGTCTTGATGACAAACCGGGTGCCGCCGGTATTGGTGCCGTGCTCGTCGAGAAGGGAATGCCTGGACTCAGCTTCGGCAAGCGTGAGCACCACATGGGATTCCGCGGGGTGACCAGCGCCGACATGTATTTCGAAGACGTCGCTGTCCCGCAGGAGAATATCATCGTGCCCGCGGGTGGATTCGGCAAGCTGATGGATGCGTTTGATCTCGAACGATGCGGTAACACAACCATGTCACTGGCCGTCGCGCAGTCGGCCTTTGAGTATGTGCTGGACTACTGTCAACAGCGACAGCAGTTCGGCAAACCCCTGATCGACTTCCAGGCTGTTCAATTACAGATTGCAGAGATGAAAATGCAACTGGAGGCAGCGCGACTGTTGTTGTATCGGGCTGTCGTCAATGCCGAGTCCGGCTTGCCCTCCATCGCCGAGAGTTCGGTGGCGAAGTGTTTTGCCAACGAAACCGTGCGCACAGTCACCGGCAAGGCCATGCAACTGATGGGCGGCTATGGTTACTCCAAAGAGTTTCCGCTGGAACAGAAATTGCGCGATGCGTGGGGTTGGGGCATCGCCGGTGGAGCCATCGACATACAAAAGATAAACATCACTTCCGCGCTCGTCGGCAGGCGCTTCAATCAACGCAAGTGAGGTCGGCCCATGACCGCTGATGCTGCACACCCCAACCAAGCCGCATGCACCCGCTTCAGCATCGCCCGAGTCGTCACCAACAACTGTGTAGAAGGGGATCTGCTGTGCGGCAGCCTGGTCGTCGGTGCCGAGGTAAGCCTCGTCCCCGGCGGAAGACAGGCCCGAATCACGGCGCTGCAGGCCGCCGGGGCGACACTCTCCCGTGCTGAGCCCGGATCGCTCCTGAGAGTCACCTTCAGTACCGAATTGCCTGCAAGCGTTGGCGCCCTGCTCGCTCCCGCCCAACAGCGACCCATCGCAGCCGACCAGTTTCAGGCGGAACTGCACTGGCTTGGAATTCTGCCCTTGCTGCCGGGCCGCAACTACGTCCTGCAGGCGGCGCATCGACGCGTTATTGCCCATATCAGCAAACTCAAATGTCGACTCGGCATCGAGTCGGAACAGATCGCGGCCACGCATCTGCTTCAGACCGAGTCCGGCTTGTGTAACCTGGCGCTGAGACAAGAGATTGCTTTCGACCCCTACACTGTCAATCCCGCAACTGGCGTATTTACGCTTCACGACAGCACTTCCGGTGAGCGTGTCGCGACCGGCAAGATCCTGCACGCCCTGCGCCGTGCCAGCAATGTGCACTGGCAGGCGACTGCGGTCGACAAGGCCCGACGTGCCGCGATAAAGCAACAGACACCGCGGGTGATCTGGCTGACGGGACTCTCTGCCTCGGGCAAGTCCACGATTGCGAATCGGCTGGAACAGAAACTCGTCAGTCGCTCACTGCATCCCTATCTGCTGGACGGCGACAACGTGCGCCATGGCCTGAATCGGGACCTGGGATTTACCGATGCGGATCGGGTGGAGAACATTCGTCGGGTGGCAGAAACGGCGAAGCTGATGCTGGACGCGGGACTCATTGTAATCACCAGCTTCATTTCACCGTTCAAGGCCGAGCGCGAGATGGCGCGGGCCTTGTTTGAGCCAGGTGAATTCATCGAAGTGTATGTCGATACCCATCTGGACGTGTGCGAGCAGCGCGATCCCAAGGGCTTGTACAAGAAGGCACGGGCGGGAGAAATCAGCAATTTTACCGGCTTCGACAGCCCCTATGAGGCCCCGGAGGCTCCTGACATACATCTCGACACGAGTCAGCTCTCCGCCGATCAGGCCGCCGACAGGATCCTCGCCTATCTGGATGATCTGGCGCGCGACCCGGCCTGAAGCCCGGCCTCAGTGCAGCAGCGTGCCGGCAGGCTTGGTCCTGTTTTCGGCAAATTCAGGATGCAGGATATCCACGCGTTTGACCAACAGCAGGTCATGGCGACAAAGGCGGTCATATTCATCCACGTCCTGCACATCGATATCATCGAGTAACACACAGACCACATCATCATCTTCGATATCGACGACAATGCACGGCTTGAATCCACTCACGGTGTTGAGCGAGGCGGCAGCACCAACCTCACAAGTGTAGACCGGGAAATTGCCTTCAGACTGCTTCAGCAGGCCGTAGGAGTTGAAGGCGACGCCAAAGCCCGCGGCGGCCACCACATGAATAATATCGATAATCTCCGGATCGGTGAGATCGACACGCACTGTGTCGGAGATGGTGTGGTTGAGGCTGAGTTGCTTTTGGTTGACGAGCTTAAGGAACAGGCTGATGTCTTCCTGATTCCATTCCAGTGTTTCTTCGTGTTCCGAGCGGGTGCTGTCGGACGACAAACTCAACACGCTCGTTTCAATCGTGAGATCCTTGATCTCCGTGTCGGGCGGACACGGGACGACCATCGATACTGAACAGTAGCCTTCGCTACTCTCGGCACTGAGTCGCCACAAGAAAGGTATGTCGCCGGTTAGCTCTATCATCTCACTGCTGTAAAAGAACTGTGGTCGCAAGATAGCATAATTACTGCCCTGGCAGAATCTTCCCTGCCAACTAAAAAATCGACCTGCCTGTGTCAGTGTGAACGAATCCAAATCGCTCACTTAGACACGACTACTCAAGCTGTGTTCAAATGCCCCTCTTAAGCCCTTGAGAGTGCTGACAATTTGGAATTCTCGATGGTTTGGGATTTTTTCCACAGAATCTGTGGATAAGTCAGTGTATAAATCCTCGTCAGGGCCCGGAAAGCTCGAAATCGCGTAACAATTGCACAATTTGATCAAATTTTAAACAATCGAATAACTTGCTTAAATTCATAGAGTTATGCGTTTTTGAACCAACGACTCAAAATAAAACCTGTGTTTTTCTGGGTTTTTGTGACGACCTCTTCATTTTTGTGCATAAAAAACCGGTTAAAACGGGTTTTTGCAATTTTAGCGATTCTTTATCACTGTTTTTATTGAAGTTTTTCAATCTATAATACCGCTCGTTCCTTTAGTCGCCAGCACTAGAAAATCTCCTCCATGCCATCCACCAGGACACTCAGTGTCGCAGCGATACTGCTGCTACTGACCGCAATCGTTGTGATCCTGGTAAGTGGGGTCGTGCGCAAGTCGCGACTGGACGCCGAGGCGCGGGATCTCGCTGTCGAAATCACCCAGGCAGTCTTCACCGCAGGTGCCGACCAGCTTATCGCGAACGCCCATTCACTGATGTTGGCTGACCAGTCACCACGCCAGCTTAGCGGCTATATCGACTTCGCCAATCGCCAGCTCGGCGCCCTCCAGCGCATCGAGAGCATTGCGGGCGATACCCGCGTCTCGCTGTTACCGATGGGAGGCCCCCCGGCCACCGCCGCCTATGTCTTGCATCTGCAGTTTCTGGAGAGCGCCGCAGACCTGGAGATCGGCATGCAGCAAGAGCAATCGCAGTGGCGCATCACGCAATTCATGATCCAGGCGGAAGTGATGTTCCAGTGAGGCACAAAGACCCAGCCCGGGTCCGGGAGCCCGACTACTTGAACAGTAACCCGTAGACGGACGGCGCAAAGATCGCGGCGCAGACCACCGCGAGGATCAGGTCGTGATCGAGTTGGATATTGAAGAACTGGGTGCCGTCAGGCAGATTGATAGCCAACACCCCGATGACGACCAGCGCCACCATCTTCAGGTTGCGACTCAACAGGATTGCGGCGAGCAGGAACGCCACCGAGAACATGGCGTAGTAGTTGCCCTCCATGCCCAGACGGCTCAAGGCCTCATTCGCTATTGAAATTGCCAGCGTGAGAAAAATGACCAGCGCATAGACGTAAGGTCGAATGGTGTTGGTGCGGGATTCCCGTGCCATAGCAGTACCTTCTATTCCGAAAACTGGCTACACAGAATGACTGGTGCTTGTGCCTCACTATAATTTATCGTTCTGTCCGCACAAGGCTGTAATCGCCAGGACTATGAACTGCATCAAAAGAAAAACTGAAGGCAGGTCGCATTTTTGGCAAATTGACCGCGCAAATCGCCAAATTGCCGGGGTTTTCGACTGCTGTTTTCGCTAAGCCGCCCGACGTGAGCTGTCAGGTCTTGGTGAGATTATTCCGAGACTACGCGCAGCAATTGCTTGTAATCGCTGAGGCCCAGGAAGATCTTGTGGATGCCGTCCTGCTTCATCGTGCGCATGCCATCCTTCAGCGCCTGTTTGCGAATCTCGGACAATTCGGCCTTCTTGTAGATCATCGCCTGCAGTTCGATCGTGCCTCGAAGCAATTCATGAATGCCAGTGCGGCCCTTATAGCCGGTGTTGCCACAGTCAGTGCAACCGACAGGACCCATCAGCTCTACCGTCTTGGTATCGATCTTCAGCTCCTCGAATTGCTCACGACCGTAGGCATCAATCAGATGATCCAGTTCCTTCTGGTCCGGCTTGTACGGCTGTTTGCATTTCGAGCAGAGGGTGCGCATCAGACGCTGCGCGAGAACGCCCAGCAAGGCATCTGAGAAATTGACCGGATCCAGACCCAGGTCGAGCAGACGGGTGATCGTCTCCGGTGCCGAGTTCGTGTGCAGCGTGGATAACACAAGGTGACCCGTGAGTGACGCCTCAACACCGATGCTGGCGGTCTCGTGGTCACGCATCTCACCGATGAGGATGACGTCCGGGTCGGCACGCAGGAACGCCCACATCGCCGTGGCAAATGTAAAATCGATCTTGGGCAACATCTGTACCTGCTGCAACCCAGGTTGAGTGATCTCCACCGGGTCTTCTGCGGTCCAGATCTTGCGCTCCGGCTTATTAATGTATCCTAACACTGCATGTAGGGTTGTGGTCTTACCGGAACCCGTTGGCCCCACAACCAGGAACAGTCCATGGGGATGCGCCGACATTTCGACAACTCTTTCATGGTTGGCCGGACTCAGATTGAGCTTGTCCAGTGGCAATGCACTACCGGCAGCCAGGATACGCAGCACGGCACTCTCTCCCTGCACAGTGGGCACAGTCGCTACCCGCAACTCGAGTTTCTTGCCACGTACCTTCAGTTTGCACTTGCCGTCCTGCGGCAAGCGCTTCTCGGCGATATTGAGTCGGGAGATGACCTTGATACGGGCGATCAGTGCTGCACAGTGTTCCTTGGGAATTTTCAACAGTTCACGACAGATGCCATCCACCCGGATGCGCACGCCACCGGGGGCATTGTCCTTGCCCGGTTCGATATGGATATCTGAGGCTCCGAGTCGGTCAGACTCGGTGATGATGCGATTCACGAGCTGAATGATGCCCGAGGTTTCCGCCAGCGCTTCGTCTTCCTCGTCATCAGAGTCGTCGACTTCGATGCCACCCTGGTCGTCGAGGGTCGAGAACACATCATCGAAGCCTTCTTCGATATCGACCTCCTCGTCGCCACGAGGGAATTGCAGGATATGTTCGCGCAGGCCAACCCGAAACACGTAGTTGCGGGCATTCACGACACCCTGGATTTCCATGATGCGCTGGTAGTCGGAAGGATCGTCAATCAGGATGACGGCCTCTTCTTTCGTACCGGCGACGGGCAGCCACAGGTTACTGCGCAGATAGCTGATACCGATATTCTCCAGCAGTTCAGTCGGTAGCTGATGTTCGGGGTCGTACTTCATCTACGGCACGCGGTAATAATATTCGAGGGATTTGCCGATCATGTCGGCTTCGATGTCGAATTCCTCCATCAGGGTACGGGTAACCGATCCCCCGTAGAGCGATGTCTTCGTTTCCAGTTCTTCCAGTTCGACACTGGTGATCTTGCCCTTCTGCACGAGGTAGTCATAGGGACCCTGCGTGCTCTGGAGCGAAGAGCGGAACTGCTTCGCCAGCATCTGGCACACCATGAGTGCATGCTTGAGGTCTGACTTGGTAAACTCCCGGTCACCCTCGAAGTTGATAAGCTGCAGCACACCCAGCAAAATCTCGTCCTTGATCGGAACGACGATCATCGACTTGACCTTCCAGCCCTTCGCTTCACTGAAGCGCCTGTCGAACTGCAGACGCGGGTGAATGTCCAGCAACTCGTTGCTGTCGAGTACATTGCGAATGACAAGCGCACGCTGACTGAGGGCCACATAGCCCGCAAGCGAAGTGGGGGAAAACGGGACGCGGATCTGCACGGAGTCATCATCATTGGGATCCCCCCCTTGATGCTCGCCATGATGTCCTTGCCGTTGTCGACACACTGATAAATGGTGAAAAGCCGGACGCCAAGCAAGTCGAGCAGATCTTTCTCGACATCCTTCATCGCCGCCTTCAGCTTCTTTGAATATTTCAGTCGCTGATAAATTTTTGACAGGCTGGTGACAAACGGATCCGGCTTCTCGGCGGGAGGAGTCGCCGGGGTCTCGATTTCAACATCTGAAGTGGCAAGATCTGTCTTTCTTATTACTCTTAAAACCGCCTGTGGCCGATATAACTGTTGGAGCAACTAAATTGTGGCGGTATCACCGTGAGCCAGGGCTGCAGGAGCCATGGTAAACTTTCCCAGCGTCCAGTGGAATCCACCCAAAATGCCAGCAATTTCAAACAGTTTCAATAGGTATTTACGCCTAATTATGTTAACTGCGGCAACTTTTTCGGCTTCTGCTTCGGAATTGCCGGCACTCAGTGCCAGCCAGCGCGAATGGCTTGGTGAGCAAATCTTCCGCAACGAGTGCAATGCCCGATTCGAGTGCCTCACAAGCTGGAATGAAGGCGAGTCGTTTCCTTCGCTGGGCCTCGGCCACTTCATCTGGTACCGGGCCGACCAGACGGAGATCTTCGAGGAGACTTTCCCGCCTCTGTTGGCGTACTACCGGGAACAGAAGATAGCCCTGCCTGACTGGCTCGAATCACTGCCCTCGGATGACTCACCCTGGCTCTCACGAGACGCCTTTCTCGCGGCTCAGGATTCCCCTGAACTCATCGCATTGCGCCAGTTCCTGGCTGACACGCGTGCCGTGCAGGTGGACTTCATCGCCCGCCGCCTCACCGAGCAACTACCGGCGCTACTGGCGGCCACCCCCGCAGCCATACGCGGCGAGCTATCGCAGCGCTTCTACGCGATCGCGAATGCCTCCCCACCCCATGGCCTGTACGCCCTGATCGACTACCTGCACTTCAAGGGCAGTGGACTCAATACCGCGGAACGCTACGCCGGCCAGGGTTGGGGCCTGTTGCAGGTACTGATGGCAATGCCGGAGCCGAGCCTGCCGGCTTTCAGCGCCACCGCAGCCAAGCTCCTGCAACAGCGCGTACAGAACGCACCCACTGCCCGCAACGAGCAGCGCTGGCTTGCCGGTTGGCAGAATCGCGTACGCGGCTATCTGCCTGCCGCCACCAACGAATAATGAGCGTTAGGGCTATGTTGGCCATGCTACCAATTCGGACTCACCCCCTTCGCCAACCTTGCCGCTGCGCGCAATTCCCTTTACCCTTCGCATCTTTGCTGGTCAGTCCGCACGCAAAACCCGATATTGCCATTCCGAACGAAGCCTGTTTATGACACTAGAGCGCCCCAACATCGCCCGGATGCACGGCTATACACCCGGTGAACAACCGGATGCCGCCACCACGATCAAGCTGAATACGAACGAGAATCCGTATCCACCGAGTCCGCAGGTAGCCGCCGCGCTTGCCGCCATCGACATCGCATCGCTGCGCCGTTATCCACCGCCACTGGCAACTCCGTTCCGGCAGGCCGCAAGTGCCTATCATGGAATTTCACCGGACAATATCGTGGCAACGAACGGCGGGGATGAGTTATTGCGACTGGCAATTACCACCTTCGTCGACAGCGGTGAAACCATCGTCACGACACAACCGAGCTACTCTCTCTATCCGGTGCTGGCTGATGTTCAGTCCTGTCAGCTGGTGGAGTTGCCTCTGGATGATGACTGGCGCATGCCGCAGGATTTTTTGGCGGGCGCGATTGCGGCGCAGGCGAAGATGATCATCCTCGTCAATCCCCACGCCCCAACCGGTTGTCTGCTGCCTGCCACTTATCTGGCCCAGCTTGCGAGCGCATTCTCCGGTGTGCTGCTTGTCGACGAGGCTTATGTGGACTTTGTCGACCCGGAGCTTGGCTATGATTCCGTTGCGTTGATTCGTGAGCATGAAAATATTCTGATTCTGCGCACGATGAGCAAGGGCTATTCCCTCGCTGGCCTGCGTTTTGGCTACGGCATAGGCGCCGCGTCGCTGATCAACCCGATGCTGTACAAGACCCGTGACAGCTACAACACGGATTTCATCGCCCAGCGCCTCGCGACAGCCGCCATCGAGTCGGTGGATTACGCCCGCAACACCTGGCGCCAGGTGCGCGAACAGCGCTCGCGATTACGCGAGGGTCTGAATGCGCTCGGACTTGGCACAGGCGACAGCCAGAGCAATTTCCTGCTCGCCACCATCCCCGACGCAATCGGCGCAGAGACTCTCTATAAGCAGCTCAAAGCCCATCACATCCTCGTTCGGTACTTCGACCAGCCCCGGTTGCGCGACAAATTACGCATCACGGTGGGTTCTGCGGAAGAGAACCAGACACTGCTGCAAACGCTGCGCGCCCTGCTAGGCCAGTGAGGGTGTTTTCGGACCGGATTTGACTTCACCCGTCGGCAGCGTTAGAAATCAGACACTGTCCCTTCACGGATGCGTCATGACCGATACCAGCCACATTGGCCCGCCGTCCCGGGTCCACTTTTGTCCCGCGTGCAAGAAACCCCTGCGCCGGATCGACGGCAAGAAGGGTCCGTTCTGGGGCTGCACGGGCTTCCCCTTCTGCAAGACCTCGCTCAATGATGTCGACGGTAAGCCGTCTCGGGATATCGATGAGCACTACCGCTGTCCGCTCTGTACCCGCCAATTGGTGCGAGCGGCTCCGGAGAAAGGGGATTATTGGTTTTGCAGTGGTTTCCAGAAGGGATGTAAAGTAACCTTGGCCGACCACAACGGCAGGCCGGAAACGGCTTATCTGAGTCATCGTTGTGGTCATCTGCTGGTGAAGCGGAAAGGCAAGAACGGCGAATTCTGGGGCTGCCGCGAATATCCCCAGTGCAAAACCACCTATCCCGACAAGAACAACAGACCCGATTTTGATTTTTTCCCTGCTGAACATACGTAAGAAGACTGCGGCGGCGCTCTCCGGCATCGCCATTGCGGCAGCGACCCTGTGGGGGCTGGCTCTGTGGCAGGACATTTCGGTGCAGGAATTATTGCGAATGGCGCTGGCGACGTTGCTGCTGGTGGGGGGTATTGCGGTTTGCGCGATCTTGCTGATCGCCGTTATCAAACTGTTCACTTATCTGCTGCGACGACTCATTGACCGGAATTCCAATTCCGATCACCCGGATTCCCATGCGCCCTAGGGCAAGGGTAGCGCCCGCGACAGAATCAGGGCGTCTTCCCTGTCTGCTGCCACCGTAGCACCGGGGTAGTAGTTGCGCCGTTCACCGATCTGCACAAACCCGAGTGAGCGATAGAGCGCGATGGCCTTCGCATTCGAGGCCCGCACTTCCAGAAAACATTCCCTCGCATCCAGTTTGTAGGCTCGCTCCAACAGCAGCCGGAACAGACGTCGGCCGAAACCTTGGCGCTGATAGTCCGGGTTAACACACAGTGTCAGCAGGTGGCACTCACCAATCGCGACCGACATCACGCCGTGTGCCACGATCTGCTGTTTATTGGCGAGCACCCAGCACAAGTAACCCGCACGCAGGCAATCGACGAAGATGCGCTTGTTCCAGCCATTCTCGTAAGCGGCTGACTCATTGCGCACGACGTGATCGAGATCGCTTGCGCGCATGCTGCGTACGAAGAAAGCCGGAGGCGTATTATTGGTCGGTGACAACATTGTAAATCCGGCCCGTTCAGGCACCTCTGACCACGGCAGCATCAGCGAGGCGTTTGCGCAGGGGCTGCAGATGGGCCCAGACATCGCGCTTCAACACCGGATAGGCAAGCATCGACTGCAGGCTGTGAGTAATCGTAACGTAGTAGCTGCCACTCTCTGCCATCGCATCCCGGTTAAGCGGTTGTGACGCGGACCCCAACACTTCCTCAACCTGACCTGCGAAGATGATGAGATGTTTGAAGCGATCAGTTTGTTGCCGCATGGTGATAAAACCCTGCAAGGCCTTGCGCGCCTCAACCGCAGGATCGTTCTTCATCGCCATGCCCTCAGCGAGTGGCCAATGAAATAACTCGGGTTCGAAGGTTACCTCGCCGCATTCCACACCCAGTGCCTTTAGAATGCCATGCAAGAGAGACAGGCTCGACCCGGCCTCGTTACGCGCTTGCTGATGGGGGACTTCGTCGATGACTGCGAGCGACTCCGAGATTCGATAGTAGTGCAAGCGGAATCGCAACGCGTCGGCAGCTGCTGCCGTGTCTGCCGGCACGGCGGCTGTTGGCTCTTTCCTGGCGAGCGGTTGCGCGGACACCGGAACGACCGGAGCGCGAGGCGCACTCGTCGTGCGCGTTGCAGGCTTCGGTTCTGGTTGCGAGTCCCTGATGGGTCGCGCGGGAGTAGTTACGACTGTGCCGGTGGTGGACAACCGATCCGGATCGAATTCATAGCGCGGCGACGGCTTCGCAGCCGCGAGGGGTCGCCGCGGGTAATATGGCTGGATGCCCATCGCACTGAGATAGGCCTGGCGTTGGGATTCGTTCATGGATTCACGGCGACAGGAAACTTATCGACAGCAAATATACCCGTTTGCACGCGGCACAACAACCGAGCCTCCCGCAACTCTCCCTGCGTTTGCCGTGCGCGGCGATTCATGATTGAATCCGCCTTCGGCGCGCAAGAGGAAGTCTCATGAAAGCAATAGTCTGCAAATCTTATGGCCCCCCGGAAAATCTGTCTCTGGAAGAGGTGCCGGATCCCGTCGCCGGTGACAATGAAGCCGTCGTGGAAGTCTATGCCGCCTCACTGAACTTTCCTGATGGCTTGCAGATTCAGGGCAAGTACCAGTTTCAGCCACCCATGCCATTCACTCCCGGTTCAGAGGTTGGTGGCATCATCAAATCTGTCGGGCCGGGTCTGAAAAAGTTTGCAGTAGGCGATCGCGTCATGGCCACTCCCGGTATCGGAGGGCTTGCCGAGCAGATCGTAGTGAAGGCGGATGCCCTGCGGGCGATCCCCGACAACATGGACTTCAAGACGGCGGCCGGTTTCGCGATGGTCTATACCACCTCTTACTATGCGCTCAAGCAACGAGCTCGACTGCAGCCGGGAGAGACACTGCTGGTACTCGGTGCCAGCGGGGGTGTTGGTCTGGCCGCGGTGGAATTGGGCAAGTTAATGGGCGCCCGGGTTATCGCCGCCGCCAGCTCCGATGAGAAACTGGCCTTCGTCAACCGGCTGCAGCCGGACGCCCTGCTGAACTATGGTGACGGTGACTTGAAGGAGAAGGTAAAGGCGTTAACCGATGATCGCGGTGCAGACGTCATTTATGATCCAGTAGGTGGCGATCTGTTCGATCAGAGTTGTCGTTGTATCAACTGGAATGGTCGGCTGCTCGTCGTGGGCTTCACCAGCGGTCGCATTCCCGAATACAAGGCGAACCTTGCTCTGCTGAAGGGTTCTTCCATGGTCGGCGTATTCCTCGGCCGTTTCCGCAAGGAAGAGCCGGCTGAATACGAGAAGAACTTCGCTGAATTACTCGACATGATCAAAGCCGGCAAACTCCGTCCGATCGTGACTGAATCTTTCGCCGCCACCGACTATGTCGCCGCCTTCAATGTCTTTACTGAGCGTCGAGTAATGGGCAAGGTTACCCTGGAATTTCACACCGAGTCCTGATCGCTATGCTCACTGAACAAGAACTCCGACGCGACCTGGCACAACTCAAGGAAATTGCCCTCGCCCACAAGGTGCCGGCCACCGGCATGGCCACAGAGCCTGTCTCGATCGATGGCAGACAGTATGACGCATTCACCCAGATCCCTCGCAATCTAGGCGAAGTTTATGCACTCGGACTGATCGCAGCCGACAAGCCCTTCCTTGTCTATCTCGACGAGCGCTTCACCTTCGCCGAGTCGCTGCAGCTCGCGAAGTCGCTGGCGCACGTGCTGCGCCAGCGCTATGGCATCGAGTTTGGTGACCGCGTGGCAATCTGTGCCCGCAACTCCCCGGAATGGTGTATCGCCTACATGGCAATCACACTGATAGGTGCCGTCGTCGTGCCCATGAATTCCTGGTGGAAAGGCGCGGAGCTGGAATATGGCCTGCGTGACAGCGGCGCCCGACTGATCTTCGTCGACCCGGCGCGTCTGCAACTGATTGAGGACCGGATCGCAACACTGGGTATCGAGGCGGTTCTGATCAAGCCGGAGGCTGCCTCTGTCTGGCCTGAGTTTTATGCCTTGGCGCGATCGTTGCCGCCACTCACCGATGCCGAGATAGCCACCATTGATGTGCAGCCGGATGCCAATGCCTCGATCATGTACACCTCAGGCTCCACTGGTAACCCGAAGGGAGTCCTGTCGACCCATCGCAACATTACCAACGCCCTCTACACCTGGAAGTTCGTGAAGGAGATCACCGAGATCTTGCGGCCTGAGCTGGTGGAAGCGAACCCGGAATTCGACCCAGCTATTCTCGCCAACGTGCCCCTGTTCCATGTCACCGGCAGCCATGCCCAGTTTCTTGCCAGTTTCGTCTACCAGCGCAAATTCGTCATGATGTACAAATGGGACGCTAACGTGGCACTGGACCTGATTGAGCGGGAACGCATATCGGTCTTTCATGGCGTTCCGACGATGACCTGGGAACTGATGCAAGCCGAGGGATTTGCAACGACTGACCTGCGGAGTCTCCGCGCTGTGCAGAGCGGTGGCGCACCACGTCCACCAGAACACCTGCATCTGATGCTGGAGCGATTTCCGGACAAGGCATTACCCGGACTTGGCTATGGCCTCACCGAAACCAATGCGATCGGCGCCATCATCTCCGGCAAGTTTTATGAGGTGCGTCCCAACAGTACGGGCCGTCCCAGTCCTCCCGTCACCACTATCAAGATCAGCGCCGAAGACGGCAGCGCCTTGCCTGAAGGCGAGATCGGCGAGATCTGCATCAAGGGTCCCACGGTGATGCGTGGCTACTGGAATCAGCCTGAGGCGACCGCCGAAGTGATTCGGGACGGCTGGTTTCATACCGGCGATATCGGCAAGCTCGATGAATGCGGCTTCCTGATCATCCTCGACCGCGCCAAGGACATCGTGATTCGGGGCGGTGAGAACATTGGCTGTGCCGAGGTGGAATACGCCATCACCGAACACCCCGCTGTTAATGAAGTGTCGGTTTACGGCATTCCGGACGACCGGCTTGGCGAGGTCCCCTGCGCCGCGATCATGCTCAAGCCCGGTCACTCTCTGGCAGCCGCGGAGCTGTCCCAATTCCTGCAATCCCGCATCGCCTCCTTCAAGATTCCCATTCGTATGTACTTCCAATATGAGCAATTGCCCCGTATCGCCTCCGGCAAAATCGCCAAGAAAGAGCTGCGCCAGCGCACCATTTCAGCCCTCGAGCAGGGCTGAAATCCCCTTTTCGACACGCCATAATTTTTGCAGAAAAATGTGAAATGGTGCTTGATATTCGCAGCAATAACTCTTATATAGTGCCTGCGAAAACGGCCGAAAAATAATATTAAGAGTTAGCCGGTTACTTACGATAAGACCAGTAAGACCTTTTTGACTATTTATCGGTACCACTACCTAGAGAAATGCCATGAAAGAACAGAAATGGGATGACTCCTCCGAAAGCGCCAAAGAATATATCGAAGCATCGGCTATCATGTCCGACGACGATGCCGAAGAACGACTCGCCGTCTCTCCGTGCAAGGCGCGCGTAACCGAATTGCGCCGTCGCATCGAAGAGCGCATGGACAGCAAGCGTATTGAACGCCAGTTTGAATACGAACTCAGCGACGAGCCCATCGAGAATCTGCAGTAATTTCACGAGCCTTCCCGGCCGGGAACTCCCCGGCTCAGGACGGGATTTGTGTCGATAAAATCCGCCTGTCTCCTGCCATTTTTTTGGGTCTGGCACCGCCAGAAAATCCAACGCAAATTACGCTATCAAGCCAGCCAGAACCCTTGTAGTATTGAACGCTTCGTAGTCGCGTTAATTCACAATCATGACCTACTGTGTCGCTATTTCTGTCAATGCCGGAATCGTATTCTGTTCCGACTCGCTCACGAACGCAGGCATCGATCAGGTCTCTACTTACAGCAAGATGTTTCGTTTCGGCATCGACGGAGAGCGGCAGTTTGTCATCCTCACTGCCGGCAATCTCGCCACGACCCAAGCCACGATCTCAAGGCTCAAGCGGGACATCCGCCAGCGTGCCAGCGTAAACCTGCACAATGTCGCCTCGATTGGAGACGCGGCCGATTACCTCGGCGAAATCAGTTGTGAACAGCAGTCCAAACACGCCTCGAGCTGTACCTCATTTGAAGCGAGCTTTATTCTGGGGGGACAGATCAGGGGCAGCCGGCACGAAATTATCCATGTCTACCCGGAAGGTAACCACATCACCAGCTCCAGCGACACGCCCTACCTGCAAATCGGTGAGAGCAAGTACGGCAAACCGATCCTGGACCGCATTCTGACCCCGGAAGTGGATCTCGACACCAGTAGCATGTGTGCCCTGGTCTCGATGGATTCCACCCTGCGCAGCAACCTGAGCGTGGGGCCACCCGTTGAGATACTGATGTACACGACCGATTCGCTGGTATTGAACAACTTCCGTCGGTTCGATCAGAACAGCGATTTTCTGCGCGATCTCAAGCGCACCTGGGACAGCCTGCTCAAGAATGCATTCCAGCAGATGCCTTCGTTGTCCTGGGCTGCGAATTGGGATAGATCAGCTCATGAACGAAGCGGAGCTTTGTAAGCGTCAATTCCGACAAGACGAAGGGATAGGCATCTTCCAGACCCATACTGCGATTCAGCGAATTCAGCAATACTGTCAGCTCTGACCACTTCAGCAAAGTTTCATCAAAATCATCGAACTGGATCGAGCCCTGGTGCATTCCATAGTCCTTCGCTGTCTCCAGCGTATCGATCATGTGCAGATAATGGGCCCAGACCTCGGCCCAATCTTCCAGCGGATGGGACTGAGCATAAAGACTGATCATGTTCGGATCGCGTGGCAGCGGGTTGTCCGGAGAATAATACCGTTCCAGTGCCTGCCCATAGTCCTGGGTCTCGTCACCAAACAGCTTGCGGAAGCGTTCCAGCCGGGCGGGAGTCGAAATGAGCCGGTTATAGTAGTAGTGACCACTCTCGTGGCGAAAGTGACCGAGCAGAGTGCGGTACAACTCACCAGTGTATTGCCGGGTGATCGCCCGATTCACCTGATCGGCTTCCGCAATATTGATGGTAATGAGCCCGTCCAGATGCCCGGTGGTCACGAGCTCTTCCGAGACACCGGGATTCGTGCGCTTGTCTTCAATAAACTTGAAGGCAAGACCGTGCGGGTCCTTGTTCTTGCCGACGATAGGCAATTTCAGACGCAACAGGGAATAAAGCAGACGACGCTTGGCATTCTCGAGACTCTTCCACCAGCGTCGCCGCGTCGGGCCTAACAAGTTGGGTATGGTGTCGTTGAGTGCACAGGAAATGCAATACTTGCTGTGTGGCATATTCGCCACCCAGTTACAGACATCATAATCGGCGGCGTTCTTGCACAACACCGGCCGGTTACTGGTCTGGCCACGCTTTACAGTCTTATCAACAGCTCGCATGCGCAGGCTGAGGGGGTCGAACCCAACGAGCTGGCCACAATTGAGACAACGCGTATTCTCAAAGAATAGCGTCTGTCCGCAGTCGCAGATGAAATTCTTCATGAATGCGGGAATCCCGGGTTATCTTGGCAGGAACCAGGTCTTGGAGATAACCTGGTGAATCTCGGCAATCTCGACCTGCAGATCATCGATGAACTGGAACAGCCCGTCGTTGAGCAACTTCTCAATATTGGCGCGTTTGATCATTCGGTAGGCTTTGCCGATTTGATCCAACGCCTTCCCATGGTTCGGCAAATCGTCGATGACGTTGCTCAGTTGCAGGATGCAATGGCCGACGGCACGGGGAAACTCGTCATCCTGAATCAGGAAGATCACCACATCCTCGGCGTTGATGCGATCCTTCACATGCTGCCGGTACATCTGGTAGGCACTGATTGATCGCAGGATATTCATCCACAGAATATTGGAGAACGGATCGTCGGTCTGACCAGTGGAGGGATTCATCGCCAGCAAATTGCCGGAACCCACATCGACGATGCGGGTGGTCATGTCGGCACGCTCGAGATTGCGCCCGAGTCGCACAAAACTATAGGCGTCGTTGTGACTCATGGTACCCGCCATCAGGCCAGTGAGCTGCTGACAACTGGTAATGATTTCCTCGAACAATTCGTGGCGTGGTCCGCGACTGATGCCCTTCCCCAAATTGTCTCGGGCGTAATAGTAGAGTTCGTTAATCTGCTCGAAAGCCTCGGTCGGCATGATCTCGCGAGTCGTGCGCGCATTCTCCCGCGCCGCCGCCAGCATATTGATGATGGACATGCCATTGTCTTCATTGAGCAGGAACTTCATCACATTGCGCTCGACCGGCTGGCGTCCGGTAGCGTCAAACTGTTTGTGAGTGCCGGTAATCTCGACGAGAGTGTGCCAACCCAACTTGGTGCCGCGAGGCAGGTCCATCAACAGGTTCGAGAACACATCCAGTAACCGAGCGGTATTCTCCGTGCGTTCCAGATAGCGGGCCTGCCAATAAATGCGTTCTGCGACTCTAGATAACATGGCGACGCTACTCTTCTCCGACGATCCAGGTGTCCTTACTGCCACCACCCTGGGATGAGTTGACGATATAGGAGCCTTTCACCATGGCGACGCGAGTGAGTCCACCCGCGGTGACTGAGGATTTGTCAGCCTGCAGGACGAAGGGGCGCAGATCGACGTGGCGAGGTTCGACCACCCGGTCACCCAGAATCGGCACGGTAGAAAGCGAGATCAGGGGCTGTGCCATGTAGTTGCGTGGGTTGGCCTTGATCTTGCGCGCAAACTCTTCGAGTTCCTTCTTGCTTGCCTGTGGTCCCATCAACATGCCGTAGCCACCCGATTCATTGGCTGGCTTGACGACCAGCTTGTCGAGGTTCTCAAGCACATGCTGGCACTGCACCTTGTCGATGCACAGGTAGCTGGGCACATTCGGGAGAATGGCGTCCTCGCCCAGGTAATACTTGATGAGTTGCGGGACATAAGTGTAGATGACCTTGTCATCCGCAACGCCCGCCCCCGGCGCATTGGCCAGTGCCACGTTGCCCTTTACCCAGGACTTGAACAAGCCGGGAACGCCGAGCACGGAATCCTTGTTGAAGACCTGGGGATCGAGAAACAGGTCGTCGATGCGCCGGTAGATGACATCGACCTGGGCAAGCCCGTCGATCGTGCGCATAAAGACCTTGTCCTTCTCCACGACGAGATCGCCGCCCTCCACCAACTCGGCCCCCATCCGCTGGGCCAGGAAAGAATGCTCAAAATAAGCGGAGTTATAGATGCCGGGGGTCAACACGACGACTTCGGGATATTCACTCGTACGCGGTGATATCGCCGCCAGTGTGTCGAACAACTGATTTGGATATTCGCTTACCGGCAGAATGTTGTAGTTCTCAAACAGCTCCGGGAACACCCGTTTTGTCACCCGCCGGTTCTCAAGCATGTAAGAGACACCCGAAGGGACACGCAGGTTGTCCTCGAGCACATAGAACAGGCCATCGCTGTCACGTATCAGGTCA
This sequence comes from Pseudomonadales bacterium, assembly GCA_023257655.1. Taxonomy (GTDB): domain Bacteria; phylum Pseudomonadota; class Gammaproteobacteria; order Pseudomonadales; family Pseudohongiellaceae; genus UBA9145. Next base: position 104,640 of record JALRBQ010000039.1, on the reverse strand, counting down.
GTGCCACAGATGTGGGCCCAGACATCGTAGCGAGGCTTGATGCCGAGACACTGTTTTCTGAAATTACCCGAGTTCAGGATCAATTCTTTTGGAACGACCTTGTCCTTGAACACTTTTTGGTCATTGTAAATATCATGAATGAAACAATTTAGTGCACGCAGACGCTGTTGCAGGCCCTTGCTGGTCTGGTTCCATTCTTTTTCCGCGATAATGCGGGGAATGATGTCAAACGGCCACTCGCGATCGATGTTGCCGGCATCACTGTAGATCGTGAACGAGATGCCCATCGTCTTGATGGCCAGCTCAGCGGCAATTTTCTTTTCGAGTAATTCGTCGTGTTTGAGTGATTTCAGGTAGTTGGCGAGAGGTCGTGCCGCGGGTCGGGCTTTTCCTGGCGAGACGATAATCTCGTCATAGAATTTGCCAGAGTCGTAGGTTTTCCAGTTAACGCGCATGCAACAAACCCGGTAAGCGATTCAGTGTACTAACTTAAAGCATTCCCGGGTCAGTGGCAACTCGCGCATGCGTGACAGTCTGTGACAGGTGTACAGTCGGCATCTCCAGACACCAATTTGACTTCAGTGACCACTGCCGTCATTCCAGAACGAATTCCAGAACCCCGACCGTATCGATTTCCGCGCGCACCTTGTCGCCTCGGGTTATCGCCGCCACGCCGGCGGGTGTTCCGGTATAGATGAGATCGCCAGCGCGCAGTTCGTAATAGCGCGACAGCTCACTGATGATCTCGGCGATGCTCCATATCATTTCATTGATGTTGGCTTGTTGCCGCACCGAGCCATTCACACTCAGCGAGATCGCAGCATCAGTTGGATGCGTGATCAGATTGCTGAGAGGATTTATGGCAGAAATCGGTGCCGACTGATCGAAGCCCTTCGCCACATCCCAGGGCTTGCCTCCCTTTTTGGCAAGTCCCTGCAGATCGCGCCTGGTCAGGTCCACACCAACGGCATAACCGAACACACACTCAAGAGCGGCGGCGGCCTCAATATTCTCACCACCTGCGGACAACGCCACAACCAGCTCCACTTCATGGTGCAGATCGGCAGTCGCAAGTGGGTATCTGACCGGCTTGTTCTCAGTGACAATCGCATCCGCGGGCTTGCTGAAAAATATCGGCGGTTCCAGTTTGGGGTCGCCGCCCATCTCCTTTACGTGATCGCTGTAGTTACGACCCACACAATAAATGCGATGTACCGGGAACACCATTGCCGAACCGAACAGGGGAACAACCGGTATCTTGGCGGGTGCGAAAACATTTTCCATAGGGCAAATCTCTCTCGGCGTTAGTTGGATCCGCAACCGAGCAGCGTTTGCAGGCTCGCCGTTGCAGGTTCCGATTGTTGAGGTAAAAGGCGCAATCCGCTGTCACGCTGAATGGATTCCATACTGCTCGCGAATTCGCAGTAGTTGCTGTGCTGCGGCGCGTTCTGCGGAAAGATAAAGGCGGCGTACCGCGCCTCGGTGGTGATGAACTTGAAGTAGGCTGAAGGACGACGACCTCCCTCCCCGTCGGCGATCAGATTTTCCCCGACCAGGTAGAGCGGCCCGCTGACAACATACACTTCACCCACTTGTGCCGACATCTCATTTACGGCTTGATCGAGACGCGACCATGGTCCAACACGCAGATCACTCGGCAAGGGTGCCATGTTGCTCAGATAATTCAGATCTTCCCAAAAGGGTGTGCCGGCGAAGCTGCTCATCGGCACGAGTCGGCCCCGGTCCTCGGCATTGATGATGATCTCATTGATGCGGTAGGCACCGTCTTGTTGGTTGCTGAGATCTGGCTGAATGAAGCGCGGCCCTGACTCGACCTCGGTGCGTGCAGCTCCATTGAGCAACTCATCCACTTCCCAGCTTCTGGGCAGCAGTGAGGCGACACCAATTGATCCGGGTAACACCCGATAGGCTACCCAATCCGCCAGCCCACTCTGATAATTTATCGACGCCGCAAACAGGTGCCGCACGACGATTTCATTGGCGGCTGGCGCCCCGGCCGGACAGCCCGCGAGACAGTGTGCGATATGCACTTTCTGCGCCAGAGCCGACTGGGTTACCGCCAGACTGAGCAGAAGACTAGCCCATGGGATACAGATATTCAGCGTGTACTTCATCGCATTGCCTCATGACATCTGCACTCAGGGTGACATCCAGGGCCGCCAGGGACTCATCGAGTTGGGACGCTGTGCGCGCCCCGATGATGGTGGAGGCGACGTAATCGAAATTCATGCTCCACGCGGTTGCCAGAGTCACCGGAGACATACCCGCCTCCTGCGCAATAGCGAGATAGCGGGCCGTAGACGCCAGCGTCTTTTCATTGACAAAGCGCGCTGCCATCGCCTGCTGTCGGGGATTGGAGTCGTGATGATAATCACCGAAGCGGCAGCCGCGTGGCATCTGTGGCGTGTTGTACTTGCCACTGAGTACGCCGCCACCAATCGGAGAATACGGTAACAGGGAGACCTGCTCCTTCCTGCAGACCTGGGCCAGTTCATCCATGAAACGGCGATTAAGCAGGGAGAAATTATTCTGGATCGACTGAAACCGCGCGAGCCCTTCGTAGTCAGCGACGGTATTGGCCTTCGTCAGACCGTAGGCGGTGTCATTGGATGTACCGAGGTAGCGTACCTTACCGGCCTCGACGAGTCGGTCGAGTGCCTGCATCGATTCTTCGATCGGCACCACCGTGTCCGGCCAGTGCACCTGATAGAGATCGATATAGTCCACCCCCAGACGCCGCAGGCTACCTTCAACCGCTGTTTCGATATGATGTCGATCGATCGCAGTCAGGCCGTGACGGATGGGCGGGACGAACCAGCCGGAGGCAGCCCCTGCCACCTTGGTCGCAATGATAATGGAATCGCGGTTGTGGGTCTTGATCCACTGCCCGAAGATTTCCTCGGTCAATCCTGCCAGTTCCGCCGTCGGCGGTACCGGATACACCTCGGCCGTGTCGTAGAAATTGATGCCACGGTCATAGGCCTTGTCCAGGATGCGGAACGACTCTTTTCTGTCACTCCAGGAACCGAAACTCATCGTGCCCATACAGATGGGAGTTACCCGTAAGCCGCTGTTGCCAATGTAGCGAAATTCCATACTGCGCTTTCCTTGTTGCGAACTCTGATGCTTTGTTGTTGTGGTCTCAGGGCAGCGCCGGGCAGTCGTCGCCTAAATAGCCGCCGCCGCCGCAATAGCGTGCATCCTGCACCTGGATATGAATGCCATCCGGATCGGAGAAATACACCTCCGGTGTGCCGCCCTCGACACCACCCCGATTCGGCATGCGCAGACTGACCCAGTGTGACAGAGGTGGCGCATTGTTACCGCTGTCGCGTCCAGTCAGGCCATAGTCGGTGAGTTGCGCCAGGATTGCATCCACTTCGAATTCCTCGATGGAGAAACAGACATGATCGATGCGACCGGGTTGAGTCGGAGCTCCTTCCTGATTACCGCCGACATACATGAGAAACTGAATGCCATCACCCACACCGATGACTGGCGACGCCGGACCCTGATAGGCCTGGAACTGCTTGCCAAAGGCGCGCGTGTAAAAACTGTTGGCACGGCCGTTATTGGCGAGGAAATTCGTGAAATGGCTAAGGTCAACGAGTCGGAACAGACCCGCATTGCCAGCCGGCTCGACTGCACTGCAGACAGTGCCGAGCGGACCGCCACCACCACAATGATCTTCCGGTGACAATTGATAGGTTATTCCTTCAATATCGGCAAAGAACAATTCCTGCGTGGCGCCACGGGATCTGACCCAGGAACGCTGGGCCCGTGACAGCCCCTCGGTGTCGGCAAGAGTAGCTGCGCCACGTGCAATGCCAAATCCTTCCAGTTCGGAACGTACCCGCTCCAGCTCGAAGTCGGCGACGCTGAGCCCGATATGCGTAAAGCCGGGTTGTTCACCGGCCGCTGTCGGACTAATACTGAAGAAACGTGGCCCCGGACCGATGCGTAACACGACCGTATCACCCTGACGGGCCTGGATTGGTGCGCCGAAGATATCCTGATAAAACGCGACCGAACGCGCAACATCACTAACGCGAATGTTGAAACTGTGCAGCTTGCGCACGGCGACTGGCGTCGGGCCGGCCTGCGCCAGCAAGGCTGGTGTAAAGGCGGCCAGGGGGAATGCCTGTAGCAGGGTACGTCGTGACCGGCTGAAGCCGGAGTGGGCAGGTCTTTTCGAGACGCTTCTTGTTATTGTCATTGCCGCTGTCCTCGCTGCATTGGGGGAGGTACATCATAGCGATTGAGCGGGCTCAGCGTCCACCTCGAACCGGGACGCTGGGCACGTGCAGAGGGACTTAGAGGTGTTCCAGGCGACCGATGTCGAGCTGCCAACGTTCCATGCCACCCTGCATATGGGCGACAGAATCCAGTCCCATTGCCATCAGGGACTGGGCCGCGAGCGCGGAGCGCCAGCCCTTGTTGCAATAGAGAATAATGGCTTGAACATTATCGAATTCGGATCGGTAGTAGGGACTGTCGGGGTCGATCCAGAATTCCAGCATACCGCGGGGCACGTGCAGAGATCCGGGAATCTTGCCTTCCCGCTTCACTTCGCGTACGTCACGCAAGTCCACCAGTAACACGCCGGATTGGCCGAGACGGGCGTCCACCTCGGCGGGTGTCAAGCTGGTGACGAGAGCTTCGGCCTCGGCCACCAGCTGTTTATAGCCTTTGCTGAGTTTCATCTATTTGCCCGCCGCGGCTTCCAGGGCGAAGCGTTCCTCCGCGCGATGACCGGACAGAATATTCATCATGCCGTAATTACCCTCGTGACAGGCGTATTCGAAGATCGGATCCTCACTGTGATCGAAGATGATCTGCCGCGTATAGGGCGCTGTATAGGTGCCTGGATCGTTACTGGTAATTTCATACTGCAGCGAATCCGGACCGACGCGGGTCAGCCGCTCGACATTGACCTTAGCCGAAGTGTTCGGACCATAACCACTCTCGTCAGAGTAGTTGGTCGTTTCAATAACCAGCGTATCGCCGTCCCAATATCCGCGAGAGTCGCCGTGCCACAACTTGATCTTCTCGTCGGCATGGGGTTTGGGTGTCAGGGGAATGATGCGGGCGTCATGAATCATCTCCTGCAGAATCACGACATGATCTTTGGCCTGGATGATTTGCCAGTAGCTGTTATAGCCGGAGCCGAGATACGGCGAGCCGTAGCTGATGCAGCGCTCACTGAGAGGACGATCGAGCCAGGAATCCGCCGGATGGTCACGCCGCCGGTCGGCCATCAACCGTGACTGGGCAATTGACTCCTCGGTGCGGGGCGGGTATTTGCCGTTGCGCGGCTCGATAATCTGGGAGGTTCGGTTGTGTACGGAGCGTTGTGCCATCCAGGCCTGATCGTAGTTACCTGTGCTCGGGTCGTAGGACTTGACCTCGCCGGAGAACGCGGCGGCAAGCACTCCTTCGCCAAACAGCGCGTCGCCATCTTCCTGGGTAATTTCCCGAATGCGCTGTTGCAGAAAGATCTGGTCTTCCTCGGTGAGAATTTCCTTGTCGCCGAAGACATCCGGACGCTCGACCGGCGTGATCGTATTGTTTGCCCAGACGCCTTGCAGGTCGGGTTGACCATCGATCGTACGCGGCAATTGCCAGTCGGCACCGGATTGCGCCCAGGCCTGGCCCATACCGGTAACGAAGAATAGCAAGCCGGTCATTGCCGCTTTGCGTGCAAATGAATCACTCATGTCACAACTCCACACTCTTGTTAATTGGTTTTATTCGGTGTTTCTTTCTGTGTTCCTGTCAGTGTTCCTGTCAGTGTTCCGTTCAGTGTTCCAGTCTGCAATGCCTAAGGTCGCGATGACTTGATCAGCGCCCCGCCATCGGACACAACCGCGCCATAGACATTGCCCGCCGCGTCGACAGCCACCCCTTCGGGATTCGACCCATTCGGGTAGGCCGGCACGGCACCCTCGATAAAATAATCCACGATTCCATCCAGCAGGCTACCGACCCGAATGCCCGGTCGCCAGCCCGGATTGCGCACTTCGTCGAACGCCGACTCGGAATCCGCGACATAGATGGTGTCATCGTCGGCAACGAAGATGCCGCTTGGACGGCTAAACGTCTTGAACTCGCCCATGTAGTTACCATCGAGATCGAAAATCTGCAGCCGGTTATTGCCACGGTCGCCTACGATGAGCCGATTGCGCGAATCGATATCCAGTGCGTGTGGCGTTTTCAACTTGCCCGCTGTCGAGCCCCAGCCCCCCCAGTATTTGATAAGCCTGCCGTTGCGATCGAACTTCACGATACGCGCGACAGTGGCTTCCGTCGCGCTCGCATTCTGGCCACTGTGGCCGTCACCGACATAGATATTGCCGTCGGCATCGGTGACGACGTCGCAGGGAGTCTCCAGCAATTCGTCGGTCCCGTCACCGGCGACACCGGGGCGCCCGAGTGTCAGCAATACTTCGCCCTCAGGGCTGAATTTGTAGACGACGTGTCCCTTACCGGCAGTGGCAGGATTATCGGGATTCGGTCCCTGCCCGTCCGTCACCCAGACATTGCCATCGCGGTCGACATGCAAGCCATGGGGAAACAACATCAATCCGCCCCCAATCGATTCCACCACCTTGCCCTCCGGGTCGATCTTGACGATCGGATCGAGCGTCGATTCAGCGCAGCTGTTACCACCACAGCGATCGATTGCCCACAGGTGACGCCCATCGGGATCGATATCAACACCGGCGGTCGAGCCCCATTCACGGCCATTGGGCAACTTGGCCCAGCCATCCACCGACGAGTAGGGATTGGGACGGTCGTTAATCGGTTCCAATTGGGCGAACGCACTCGCGGAGAGCACGCAGGCAGTCAACAGCCACAGTGTGCGATGGCAGCAAGCAAATCGGGTCATCGGTTAGCTCCTTGGCAGTTCGGCGTTAAAGCTCGAGCGCTCTCTGCGAGGACAGGAATTCAGCAGGCGGATACACGAGGTTAAATCAGCGCACTGCCCAATGCAATGTCGTCGGCGGCGGGCATTAATCGAGTGCAGGTGCCGCTGACTTCAATCTGATGGGTGCGACCAGGACATGCCGCAGCACGAGGCCAACCAGGAATAGCAAGGCGGCAATCCCCAGCAGAAACCACTGACTGAATCCGAACAGCCCGCCAGCTGGCAATGCCAGCGTCATGCCCGCCATGCCGATGCTCAAGCGTATCAACAGCCCGACTGTGCCCTTGCCGAGCACGCCAATGCCCAGCAGATAGCCTTGCAGTGCGGCTGCCACCAGCGCGACTCCCACGAGAGCCGTTGAGAGTGCCTGCAGGTTTTCCAGCAGCGAGGACTGTAGCAACAGGGCCGGATTGAAGACGAAGAAGAATGGCACAAAATAGATGATTGCGCCGAGCCGCATCGCCGCAAAGCCCGCCCGCATCGGCGAGACTTCGGCGACCGAGGCGGCGGCGAAGGCAGCGAGGGCAACCGGAGGAGTAATGAAGCTGAGCATGCCCCAGTACATCACGAACATGTGACTTGCCAGCGGATCCAGCCCGGCGTTGGTCAGCGCCGGCACCAGCACGATTGCGAGGAAGATATAGGCAGCAGTGACAGTCATGCCAATGCCGAGAATAAAACTCGTTAGCGCGCCCATCACCAGCAGCACCAGCGCATTGTCGCCGGCGAGATAGACGAGGTCATTCGCGATCGTGCCGGCGATACCGGTGACGGCGAGAGCGCCGATGATGAGCCCGATTGCGACGAGAATCCCGGCCAGCTCAGCCAACATACGCCCGAGGCCGGCCACCAGCAGCATCAGCTTCTCAAGCGTCAGCCGGTGCGACGTGAACTGGTTGATTACCAGTAGCAGCGCCGTGGCATAAAACGGGGCTACCGCCTCTCTCTGCAACACGACGAGCATCCAGATCAGCGCGATGAAGACGGCGATAAAATACCAGCCTTCCCTGAACACCTGGCCGATGCGGGGCAACTCCTCCCGCGGCAGACCCTTCAGGTCGCGGCGGGCAGAATAGGCATCGATCTGCATGAACAGGCCGAAGAAATACAGCAGCGAAGGCACGATTGCCGCGATCGCGACAGTGACATAGGAGATGTTCAGGAAACTGGCCATAACGAATGCGGTCGCGCCCATGATCGGTGGCATGAACACGCCGCCGGTGGAGGCACAGGCTTCGACGCCCGCGGCGTACTCGCGGCTGAACCCGGTGCGCCGCATCGCGGGAATGGATAACGGACCGGTGGTGAGCACATTGCTGATCGGCCCACCACTCATGGACCCCATCAATCCGCTGGAGAAGATTGATACCTTGGCGGGTCCGCCACGCAAATGCCCCAGCAGGGCGAACGCAAGATTAATGAAGAACGGCCCACCGCCGGTAAACTGCAGTGAAATGCCAAACAACAGGAAGCCAAACACAAGCTGGGCAAACACCTGCATCGGAATACCGAACAGACTCTCCTCACCCATCACATGAAAGATCGCGACATCGGTGATGGGAATACTGAGCGCCGCCACGACATTGGGCAGCCGATCGGCATACGTCGGATACAACGAGAAAATCAAGACGATAACGAAGACCGGCCAACCACCAGCGCGCCGCCCCGCCTCCAGCACGATCACCCAGGTCACGAGCGAGAGCCACACACCAATCGGTGGCGCCGCATACTCCCAGGCCTCGAGCACGATACGTTCGGCGTAGAAGGCAAAATAGGCAAAGACGATGGCGATGACGAAGATCACAGCGATGTCATACCAAGGCACATGATCCGGACTGTGCTTGCTCGCTGGGAATGTGATGAATACCATCGATAACATAACACCTGTTATCAGGTGCATGTAGCGACTATCCAGCACGACATAGCCGACAAAAAAACCAAGATTAAAAATCTGGTTAATCGCCAACAGAATACTGACTGCTGTCAGCAGCGCCATCACTGCCCGCCAGCGTGGGGATAATACCCGATAGCGTAATGCCTGGATCTTGGAGTCTATTTCCAGCTCATCAATTTTGGGGAGTGTGCTGTCGGTCATGGCTTACAAACTGTCCGCGAGTGTGATCATTCCAGCCGCCTCAAGCGCCTGCTGGCGTGCCGCCAGCCATGCTGCCTCGAATTCCTGATAGCCCTCGGGCGCTGTCGGCAAAAACTGCTGCCAGGCCTGTTGCAGGACGCGTTGCCGTTCGAGATTGGCGGCGTTCGTCGCCTCGGCCGCCTCGGTCCAGACGCCGATCTCGCGGAAATAGCGAATGGCACCGGGGTGATACGGCAGGAAGGCCTGTTCGAGCTTCTGTCGGTCCATGGTCCAGCCGCCGGCTCCGGGTGCATTGTTTTTGTACTCATCGAAGTGCACATGCATGATCTTGACGATGCTGTAGACCAGCTGTTCATCGGAGGTATCCAGCCCGACCAGCAAAGGATAGGCGGAAGTGAAGACCTCGAGACCCTCCTCCGGAAGCGTCGGCCCTTCATAGGCGATATGTGGCACATACCAGGGCAGCCGCGCACGGACGCGAGCCACTGCCTCGAGATTGTCATGCGGCATGGCCGGGAAAGTCAGTCCCCGCGGCGAGGCTTCGATTCGCAGGAATGGTGGTGAGTTGCAAGCGCCACCGACGACATCGGCACGGTCGTTCAATACGGCATCGATTGAGGCATTGTAGCCACCTACTTCAACCGGAGTGACGTCGTCCCAAGTCAGGTTGGCATAGGACAGCAAAGCCGCGGTTGCATTGTTAAGAGATGGCGCTCCCTGCACGAAAGTGACGCGCTTGCCCTTGATATCCGCCACACTACGAATGTTAGCATCAGTTGCGGTAGCAAAAGAGAACGAACAACTGTCGGAAAAATTGGAGAGCAGTGCTCGGATTGGCTGTGGCCCCCAGATACGCGATGCGAAATTGAGAATCCCCTCCTGGGCGTAGACAGACTCGGAGCCACCTGCTGAAAAATGTACTCGACCCGCTCGCAAGGTAGCCAGACGAGAAACGTCATTGCGACCCGGTATGACTCGTAAATTGGTCTTGTATTGACGCTGCAGGATATTGCCGAGAGCGACGGCCTGGCTATAGCCGCCGGTTCCAGTGGGATAGGCAGACCAGGCAATGGTCTTCGGCATGACGATCCCAGCCTCTGCCGCCAGCACCGCCGACGGTGCGACGCCAAGCGCAGCCAGCAACAGGCAACGTAGCCAGATCTGAATGCAAAGCCTGCAGGAGTGTGCCAGCCGCAGCAGGAAAAGGTTGGTACTTCGTGGCATTTCGAATGCTCTGTTCTGGGTGTCGCGGCAGCATAACCCAGCAGGCAGCACAATGCCACAGACCCCGCCACTGGCGGGGTCTGTCGGCGATTATCGGGTAACGGTTACCGTCACGTTCTGGTACGTGAACAGCGAGCCATCGCTGGCGATACCTCGCAACACGTATTCACCGGGCTCATTGAAGACAACCTGCGCCTCCCAGCGACCGTCTTCCGGAGGTTCGGGAATGGTATAGGGTGGCGACCAGGGTGAGTTGCCGTACATGCGGGTATCCGTGTAGGTCTTGAACTGCACCGGATTGAACTCGGCGGATTTTGCCGGCCCACGATAGACGGTCCAGGAGAAACGCAAGCCGGGACCACTCATGGCGACGATGGACGACGGCGGTCGATACAATCGATCGATATCATTCATGCGTGGAGCCGGTCGCGGAGGCGGGTAATTATCCGGATCGCTGGCGCGCACGGCCAGGCTCAACGGCTGACCTACCCGCACAGTACGGCTGGCTTCACCCTCGAGCCGCAGCTCCGGTGCGATATTGGAACGCAGCGTGTCGCTAAGGCTGCCGAAATTACCACCGACCTCGGTGGAGATGACCTGAGGGTCGATGCGGTAGTCCGCCTTCAGTGTGCCATAGGCGCGCAGCGTCTGGCCCTGGGTCTTCAGCGTCCAGACCAATTCTCGCGTACCGAAATCCGCTGGGACGTCGATCATGAACAGGAACGGATTCCGACGCGGATAGAAATGCGTTGGCTGCCCCTTGTCGGCTACCGCGAAGTCAAACCCATCCTTTGCCAGATCATCCAGCGCACCCGCGCCGACTTCCGAGAAATAATTATCGGGCCCGATCGGGATATCGAAGGTCTCTTCCCAGTTCGAATTCATGTAACCAAAGAACAATTTAAATGTTCCGTCGTCATTGGGCCACCAACCTTCATAGGCCGGTGAGGTTACCTCACCGGTCAGTTCCATGAAGCGCTGGGCACCCTGGGCAGTGGTGCCCAGCAGGAAAACCGCCGCCAGACTGATGGCGCCGACAAGCCTTGCAGTCGTGTTCAATCCTTGCATAACTAGTCGTTTCCTTGTGCCAATGAAGGTTTGTCATCCATATATTCCGGTGCCCAGCACATGGGGCAACCGACGTCGTAGTCGTTACGATCTTTCATCTTCGCCCGACGCACTGCCATTTCTTCCCGGAATTGCTCTTCTGTCAATGTGACCGAATAACCGAGATCGATAAACATATTGGACACGGAACGACGGCCACCGCCAGCCCAGTTGCGTGGATCCGCCAGGTTCGGGTTGGCAGGTGTGGTGTCGAGGTAGCCGATCGTGTGCAGGATCGTGCCTTTGGGCAGCAACGGCGCGGCATCGTCTTCGTACACATACTGTTTGACCCAGTTGTGGTCGTAGCCGACACAGTTCAGTGTGAACTGGTTGTGACCCCAGATCGCCTCCATGCACATGCGCACACCGGGTGCGTGCAGGTGCGGTTCAAACGCGATAATTTTCGTGTGTTCCTGCAGCACTACGTAGTTATGAAACTCCTGGTTGGCCATGTTCGGCAGGACGTCAATGTCGATGCCATTACCTGTGCGAGGACCGCGATCGGCGTATTCCGGTTCATAGTCGGCGGGGAAGAACTTGATGCCAAACTCGACGTAGGCCTTCGTCTCACGGCCGTTGGAGTGCATGTGAGTCGCTTCCAGATGCAGCGCCGAATTGGCCGGCAACAGCCGTCCGGCCTTGACCGGGAATACGTCCGCATTGCGGCCGACCTCGTGGATGGGCCAGCTCGTAATGTCACCGACGATCTCACCTCCATCCTCGCTCAGCTTGCCGCTGGTGTAAGTCAGGTGATGAACGATGTAGCGCCCGCCGACGGTGTCGGAGCCAGCATCCTTGGGAATATCGTTTACCTCGCGCACTTCGATGGCAGCCACATAACGGTCTTCTTTCAGACCTGTCGGCACGAGACCAATATCGCCCCACCAATCGGGACCAACGGCAGGACGGGAAAACTCTTTGGAGCGGATGACGAGATCGGGCTCACCGATCGACCACTCATCGCTGTTATCAAACACCAGCAGGGGTGGCTCCTTGTCCGGATCGCCACGTTGCGCACCGTTGTCGACCCAGGCCTGAATCATGGCAAGGTCGAGGTCTGACAAGGAGTAATCGCTCTTGAATTCGGTAATGCCGATGTTCTTCTCGAGGAAGTAAGGCGGCATGGTGCCCATGCGGTCGCGAATCGCAGTACGGTATTTGATCACGGGCGCCCACGGTCGCACCTGGTCGTAAGTCATGAGTGACATCGGTCCGCCGCCACCGGGACGGTGACAGTTCTGGCAGCTGCGCTGCAGAATAGGGGCGATGTGCTCAGCAAACGTGATGTCACTGCCCTGCATGCCGAAATCGGCAATGTCATACAGATGGGGCTGGTGATTGGCGACGCTGGCGTCGTGGGGCTGCGCGGCAGCGACCAGAGGGAAACCGATTAAACCGGCGGTGAACGCGGTGATCAGTCTTTTCGTGAGCATGGGTATTTCCTCTGTTATTTTTTAAATCTGGAAACAGGATTGCACAACGGCTTAAAGCATAAGAGCCAGTTCTGGAAAAGTCTACCGACACCGGCTGGTGTCTGTGACAGATTGTAATAAGGGTGGCGGCCTAATCCGGCAAGGCAAACGCCGTCAGGGTCGTGCCGGCTGCGATCAACACGAGCTGGCGGCCATCGAGCATGAAAGTCATCGGTGCCGCACCCCAGATCTGGGCGCCCCCCTGGTAATGCCACAGGTTCTCACCAGTGGCGGCATCAAACGCCATGAAATTGCCTTCATGATCACCGGCAAACACGAGGCCACTCGCGGTAGTCATGACCCCGCCAAAACTCGGTGAGGCATAGGGAAACTCCCAACGCACGGCGCCGGTTGCGACATCCAGCGCCCGCAACGCACCGGTACCCACGGTATTGTCGATAAAGACCACCCCACCGAACGAAGCCTGTCCAGGTGCAAAATCCGGCGCCTCTGGCACGAACGTCGCACAGGTTTCCCGGGCGGTCACGATGAACAGGTTGAGTTCCGCATAGAACGACGGCGGCATGAAGTTGGTCGAGCCCCAGGGGTCGGGCACACACCCCTTGCTGCCATCATTGAGCACGATAGGCCGCCCGTCGGCGTCCAGTTCCCGCGCCCAACTTGTTGCCGTAAACGGTGTGCCCTGGAGTAATTCTCCGGTGATGCGATCGAGCACATAAAAGAAGCCGTTGCGGTTCGCCAACATGACCACTGATCGCGGTTCACCGCGCCAGTCGATGTCCGCCAATACCGGTAGCTGGTTCGAGTCCCAATCGTTCAGATCGTGGGGCGTAAACTGATAGTGCCAGCGCAGCTTGCCGGTGCTCGCTTCCAGCGCAACGAGGGAGTTCGAATAGAGGTTATCGCCGGGACGAATGTCGCCGTAATAATCCGGATTCGGATTACCGACGCCCCAGTAGATCAGGTCCAGTTCCGGGTCATAGCTGCCGTTCATCCAGGTGCCACCACCACCGCGCGCCAGGATATCGGGGTCATCCGGCCAGGTTTCGCTGCCAGGCTCACCGGGACCGGGAATCGTATAGAACCGCCACAGTCGGGCACCGGTGTCTGGGGCATAGGCGTCGATAAAGCCGCGTGTTGCATACTCACCGCCGGAAATACCCACGATCACCTTGTCATCGAGCACCAGCGGCGCCAACGTGGCCGCGTAGCCGGTCTTGTAGTCAGCCAGCACCACATCCCACAGGATATCTCCGGTGCGGCGGTCCATCGCCAGCAGATGGGCATCGAGGGTTACCATGAAGAGCGTATTTCCAAGCATACCGAAACCGCGATTCACCGGAGCACTGGCCCCATAGGTCAGATCGCCGGGAAGATTGCGTCGATATTGCCAGAAGGCGCGGCCGGATCGGGCGTCGATAGCCCAAGCATAATTGTTAGAACCAGTAACATAGAGCACACCGTTGTCCGCCAATGGCGTGGTCTCGAAGCCGCGACCGCGTGTTGTCGTGCCAGTCTGGAAGGTCCACACCGGTCGCAGGTTTGCGACGTTTGTCGGGTTAATCTGGGTGAGTGGCGAATGGCGCTGGCCGGAATAGTCACCGGAATAGGTCAGCCAGCGTTCGCCGTCGGCGAAACCGGCCAGGATGTCGTCATAGCTTGGACCTGACTCCTGCGCAAATAGGGAGCTGCCGCAAAGACAGATCAGAAGTGGGAACTGCTTGATGGTTTTGAACACGCTCATTGTCCTGTTGTTGACCCGCTTCAGGGTGACTGCAGATAGTGCACGATATCGATGAATTGCTGCTCACTCAGTTCGGCTTCCGAAAACGCCGGCATCAGCGATTGCTGATCGCGACTGAGTTCGCGCAGGTCGCGCTTGGCGAAGGCACGCAATTGCTGCTCGCTGTCCAGAATCTGCAGGGTGAAGGCATCCTCGCTCTTGATGAGGCCGCGCACACGCTCGTTATCGGCCGTGACAAGAGTCACCGCTTCATAGCCGCGATTGATCAAGGCATCGGGGTCTCGCAATGAGGTGCGCAGGCTGTCCAGCGAGCGGCGACTGGCCAGTCGGCCGAGATCAGGTCCGAGGCTGCCGCCCTGTACGCCACCGGCCCGATGGCACTCGGCGCATTGCGCAGCAAACAGACGGCCGCCTGCTTCGCGATCCCCGGGCGGCAGACGCGTGGTGCGACTGGCATCGACTGAATGCAGGTACGACACCAGCATCCATAGCTGGGGGTCGGTAAAACTGTGGGGAGGCATGATCGTGCCGGGTCTGCCATTGCGGATGATGGCGAACACCGCTGCATCGCTGATACCCTCGCGCTGCCACAACAGCGTCAGATCGGGTGCGTCGATAGTCTCAATACCCTTGGCATCGGCGCCATGGCAGGTAGCGCATTGGGCACGAAACAGGGTGCCGCCTGCTGCCGCGGCGCGGGGATCATCGGCCAGCGGGTTCTGTGACTGGGCGACACCAACGGGGGTGCACGACACGCAGAGCAGGAACAGGAGGACGCGGAATCTGGTGGATACTGCCGGGAACTGCAACATAGGCGACTTATTGGTATTGGTCTGGCTCTTGTTGGCATGAAGCATTAACTATCTGGCGCACGAATGCAATCCGGTTGCCCATACGGCATTGGCGCTACCCTCGGCTTGCGCGTTGACAAGCAACGCACATTCGTTGAAGCTAGCGCCTCAAACAATAATAATCGGAGCGCATTATGAGCCTTCATCCGAAAACCTCACGACTCAAAGAAGCACTCGTTTCCGTCAGTGCCGCCGCCGTGCTGGGCGCCATTGTACTGGTCACGCAGACCGACATCGTTTCCGCTCAGCAGAGCAATTTCCAGGGTGGCAATCCGGTTGTCAGCCAGACACCAGATATGCGCAACATCCGCATCCTGTTCCCGGCCGGCGTGCGCTCGTCCTGGCATTCCCATACCTGGGGCCAGTTGCTGATGATCGAGGAAGGCGTCGGTTTGCATCAGATTCGCGGCCGCGCCATCGAAGAGTTTCATGCCGGCGAGCCCTTCTGGACCCCGGCCAATGTCGAGCACTGGCATGGCGCTCACCCGCAGATTGACGCACACCAGCTCACGATCTATGAAGGAGATGTGGTCTGGCTGGACCCGGTTACCGACGAGCAATATAACGGCCCCCGCATTCGGCCCATGTCACGCTCAGCCAACTAGGCACTGCTCTGGCCCGCAGCCAGGGTTGATTGAACAAGAAGGCGACTCCGCAACGAGTCGCCTTTTTTATGTGTATACGCCACTCCCCTATTTGCGCACAAATGCGCACTTTTCACTCAGACGGCGGTGTAAACTGCCTTTGTGCAATTCGATGCATCACAACTGATCACACGTCGGATCCTCGCCTGGCTGGGCGGTGTGCTGGTGCTGTTACTCTGCTTCCCCACCCTGTTTCACCTCGTCTTCAGCTCACAGCAGGAAGTCTCAGTCGAGACCGACATTGGCATAACAACCTGCCTCGGTGTCTTCCTCAATGAACCCGGTGATGCTGACTCCTGCGTCACGGACTACCGAGTCGTCATTGGCAATACCGGCACCATGGTCCAGTCGCGGGTCACAGTGAGACTGTCACCACCTCCTGACCCGGTGCGCTTCAGCAGCAGCGTGGTGGCAATCATCGCCAGCGCTCGTTCTGCACCGCCTCCCGTCATCAGTCAGCAGGTCGAACCGGACACGCTGTCGATTCACATCGACAACCTGCACCCTAACAGGCTTGTGGAAATCCATCTCTCGACGCGATCACTGGAGGCCTACAGGCAACTGCAGACGAAGGCGGCGACTGTAACTGCGGACGGCACAGTGATCGCGACCAATCCTCATGTCACGGTCCTGGCGCGTTTCGTTCGCACGGTCTTCAGCCTGTTTGGCGCCTGAATTGCGTCTTCCGGCTCACGGGTTTGCCCCCTGCAGCCTTCAATCATATACTCCCCCCAGCGCAACGCAGGACGCGGGCGCAACCTGCAAAAACAACAAGGGGGTTCCATGGTGTCACTCAATCAACCACGCGTCGCATTCGGTGTGTTCGTTCTGTCATTGCTCGCTGCGTGCAGTGATGAACCCGGCGCACCCAGCCTGAGTTTCGAAGAGCAACTTCAGGAACAGCTCATCAATGCGCAAGCCGGTGATGTCATCGAAATCCCCGCTGGCGTACACGAGATCACTCGCGGACTGTCATTGAACGTCTCCGGTGTCACTATTAAGGGTGCCGGAATGGATCGCTCCATTTTGTCTTTCAAAAATCAATCCCAGGGTGCCGAGGGCCTGCTGGTTAGCGCCGATGATTTCACCATCGAAGATCTCGCCATCGAAGACACCGTTGGCGATGCCCTGAAAATTAACGACAGTGAGAACGTCACGATTCGACGCGTTCGCACAGAGTGGACCGGAGGCGCGCTTACCAGCAACGGCTCGTATGGCATCTATCCCGTACAATCGCGCCGGGTCCTGATCGACGGGGCGGTTGCGATCGGCGCGTCTGACGCCGGCATCTATGTAGGCCAGTCGACGCAAATCATCGTGCGCAATTCCCGCGCCGAATACAACGTCGCAGGAATTGAGATCGAAAACTCCACGTTCGCCGATGTGCACGACAATCTGGCGACGAATAATAGCGGTGGCATCCTCGTTTTCGATCTTCCCAACCTGCCCGTGCAGGGCGGTCGCAATACCCGTGTCTTTGACAATCGCATCGTCGATAACAACACCGGTAATTTTGCACCTGAGGGCAACATCGTCGGCACAGTACCCGCCGGCACTGGCATGATGATTCTCGCCAATGACAACATCGAGGTATTCGGCAACACCTTCAGTGGCAACAACAGCGCGAACGTGCTGCTCATGAGTTATCACATCACCGGCTTGTCGATTGACGATGCGAACTACGATCCGTTTCCGGAAGCGATCTATTTGCACGACAACAATTTTGTCGGCGGGGGTAATGCGCCAGATTCCGAACCATTGGCCCTGTTACAGCAAGCCACCGGCCAGCCTGTGCCGGATATCGTCTGGGATGGCACCCTGGTTCCCGGCAGAATGCCACAACAGATCCTGTGCTTGATGAATAATGGTGCCGCCCGTTTCGCCAACCTGGATGCCGGCAATGGTTTCGCCGCCCCCTCTTTCGACGCCAGCCCGCACAGCTGCACCCTGCCCAGTCTCTCGGTCATCACGCTGGGTGAAACCGACTGATGCCAGGTGCGCAGTTCCTGCGGCGCACCTGGTGCGCATTGGCGCTCCTGTTTCTGAGCGCCTGTTCAGATCCAGCGCCACAGTTTCATGCCGAGGGCAGTCCTCCGCGCCTGTCAGACTGGCATCTGTTCAGTCTGCAGCGGGGTGCCCTGCACCCGGCTGACGAGAGCCTGGTGATCGCACCCGCCAATCCCCTGTTTTCTGACTTCGCCCAGAAGCTGCGCACGCTGTGGCTACCCCCAGGAACCCAGGCACACCTGGTGGATGGCGAAATCGACTACCCGGTGGGCACCGTGCTCACGAAGACGTTCTACTTTCCGCAAGATCGCTCGGGTAACTTGCTGGCCCAGGCTCCGGCCACGTCCACGCAGGTGACGCTCGACTCCAACACGCTGATCGAGACGCGCCTGCTGGTGCGACGTGAGTCCGGCTGGACTGCCTTTCCCTACGTCTGGAACACGGAACAGACCGAGGCGTTTCTGCGTGATGCCGGCAGCAGTCGCGCACTGACTCTGGTCGGTGCCACTGGCACGAAAGACTTCACCTACTTCGTGCCGAACCGCAATCAGTGTGCAGGCTGCCACGTTACCGAACATCCCGCCGGCGCGATGCATCCACTGGGCGCGATCGCCTCCCAGCTACAAACTCCGTTCGACGAGCACTCCACTACTTTGCAAACTTTGGCGCTGCAACAACACGGCTGGCTGGATGTGACACCTGACTCTTCTACCACCGTATCCTGGCTGGACTCGCAAGCCAGTGTTGCGGAGCGTGCTGCCGCGTACCTGAAGATGAATTGTGGCCATTGCCACAATCCGGAGGGGGCTGCTGACACCTCGGCCTTATTGCTGGACGGTTCCGCCAGCACCGGCGTACATCTGGGTGTGTGCAAGCCGCCAGTAGCCGCCGGAGGCGGCGCCGGCGACCGGTTATTTGCGATTGTCCCCGGGCAGCCAGATCGCTCGATTCTGCTGTATCGCATGGAATCCACCGCTCCGGATGAGATGATGCCGGAACTCGGTCGCGCCCTCGTGCACGACGAGGGTGTGGCACTAATTCGCCGCTGGATTTCAGAAATGCCCGGGGCTTGCTAAACTGTACCCGCTCACACTGAATTGATCGAACCGACTGCAATCGTCACGAGGAGATCATCATGTCCATCGTCAGCAAAGCCATGCTGAGCATCGCACTGGGTTGTTTTGGCAGCATCACCGACGCGGCCGAACCGATTACTCTCTCTGGCAAACTCGAAGTGCTTTCGTGCATCCAGTCCTGCGGTGCCTGTTGCGGCAGTCACGTCATTACCGACACCAGCGGCAAGCTGTCACTGCAAGTTGGCAATTCCTTCATCGATCTTGCCAAGTTCGCCGACGACGGGACGACACATCAGTTCAGCGGACGTTACTACGAGACTGCCGGCCAATGCGGTATCGGTCAGTGCACCCTGTTCGCGGTCGAGAGCGTGGATGCCGCGCTCAGCCCCGCCGCGATCTACAACCCCGCCACGGGCAAACTCAGCATCCAGTCGGTCGTAATCGAGGGAGATGAGTCCACGCCCTACCGCGTCACGCTCTCCGAACCCTTTGTCATCGACAGCGCTGTGGCACATCGGGATCAGGAAACCATTCCACAAGGCGGTGACTGCTCTGTTGCAACGGCGGTGTGCGCCAGCGGCACGACCTGTGTCAGTTATTTTGGGATAGCAGGTCCGAACGGCCCCGAATTCAAGACATGTGAGACGCCCTGCTCCAGTCCGACAAGTAGTTGTCCAACCGGACAATCCTGCGTCACGATTGCCGATGGTCCTGGCCCGGTGTGCCGGGCAGACTAGTCACGGGCGAAGAAGGTAGCGAGCACGTCACCCAGCAGTGGCTTCCAATTGCTCCAGTCATGCCCCGCGTCCACCTCGCGGTACGTGAGGTCGTACTCCTTGAACTGCAGAGTCTCCATGAATTGCTGGCCAGCCTGAGTATTGTCGTTACGCAGGCCCACACTCAGGAACAACTTGAGTGGCAACCGGTCCTGCAGCAGGTACCGGTAGCGCAGTTCATCCACCATCTCGCTGTTGGCCGGTGATTGCATGGCTACGCCAGCAAAGGCCGAGTTCGCCATCAGTCCGAAACAGGCGGCGTTGTGGCCACCGAACGACAGGCCCAGAATTACCCGACCCTCCCGATCCGCCACGGTGCGGTAGTTGGCGTCGATCGTCGGCAGCAATTCCTCGGTAAAAAATGCGACGTAGTCGGGGTTGCAGAAAAACTGCTGATTGCGGCGATTCTGCGCGAGATTGTCGGGATTGCGGGCGTCGACAAACACGGCGATCAGCGGCGCGATGGCACCACGCTGAATTTCGGCATCGAGCAGCGCTGGCAGTTCACCCTGGGTGATGTATCCCGGTCCATCAGTAATGTACAGAACGGGCAGACGGGCGCGTCGCGGCGCGCGTTCCGGCACGTAAACCCGATATTGCAAGGCGTAGCCGAGTGTCTCGCTCTCGATGCGAATCGGGTCAGACAATTTGCCTGCGGCCAAGCCGAATGACGGATACAGTAGTGCCGACAGCAGCAGCGGGCGCAGAAGACTGCAGCCAACGGCGCGCATTCGCGGAAGTGTGCACCAGGCAATTGCCATAAGAGCTCTCTTCATTGGATGGGAAAATCGAAATACTGCTCGGAGTAGGGCTCATTACCGAGGGTGAAGTGCCACCACTCCGTGGTAATCGGCACGAAGCCGTAACGCAGCATGACCTCGCGCAATCGCAGACGATTGGCCTGCTGTTCCGCATTGACGGCCGTACTGTCGGGCCAGGACACCGGATCGAAAAAATCCCAGGGGCTACCCATGTCCAGCTCGGTTCCGGTCGCGAGTTCCACCAGCGTGAGGTCTACCGTGCTGCCGCGGGAGTGACCCGAGCGGGCGGCAATATAGCCGTCACGAAACAGGGTCGATTTGGCGACTTGCGGGTAGTAGCGCGCCTTCATGCGGGTGTCATCAAGATCTTCGGCCCAGCGCACGAAATGATCCACTGCGCGCTGCGGGCGATAGGCATCGAATATCTTCAGACCCAATCCGAGAGTGCGCAGGTCCGACTGCACCGCAACCAGAGCGGCGGCCGCCTCAATACTCATGAAAATCTTCGGCGCCAGATAGCCATCGGCGGGTCGCCCCATGAAATTGTCGTCACTGGCATAGCGCACGTCGACCAGAACCTCAGGCAACATACGCTGGATATCGACAAAGCCGGACGGCAGCGTGCCCTGTGGTGATGGCACCGAATTGGCGCAAGCCATCAGCACCGCCATCAGCGTCAGAATGAGACCGACGCGGGTTCGCTGACATGGCAGGCCAGACAGTTTCAGGCTATGTTTGGGCCGCATTTCGAAATTCAAGCCTTGCGCGTGTCGATTTGGGATGCTCCGCGGGAATTCATGGTGATACCGCAGAATTCAGACTAGAATAGCGCGTCTTTCAGTTTCGCAGGAGAAATAGCATGCAACACCGGATTTTGGCCACTCTGTCGGCCGCCGCAGTACTACTGACCACTCCCGCCATACAGGCGCAGGAGACTGTCTATGGTTCCGCCGATTACCAGTTCACTGCCACAACGGTAGTTGACGGTCTGGATATCCCCTGGTCAATGACCTGGTTGCCCAACGGAGACATGCTCGTCACCGAGCGTCCTGGTCGCTTGCGTATCGTGCGTAACGGCAGTCTGCTGGCTGCGCCGGTTGAAGGCGTTCCCGCCGTGCATGCCGAAGGTCAGGGCGGTCTGTTTGACGTAGTCCTGCACCCGGAATTTGCGTCAAATCATCTGTTGTATCTAAGCTTTGCCAAACCATTGGAAAACGAAGGCTCGACTACGACTGTGATACGTGGCACCTTCGAGAACGATCGTCTCAGCAACATCACGACAATCTTCCAGGCTCAGGCTCAGGGTCGTAATGGCCACTACGGTGGTCGCATGGTGTTCGATCACAATGGCTACATGTACATTTCCTCAGGTGAGCGTCAGGCTCCCCCGAATGGCGACCTCGCTGCGCATCCGGCACAGGACACCTCCAATCACAACGGCGTCATCGTCAGGCTCAATGACGACGGCAGCATTCCGTCAGACAATCCTTTTGTCGGCGATCGCAATGTGTTGAACGAAATCTGGTCTTATGGACATCGCAACCCGCAAGGCCTCGCCGTGCACCCCGTCACTGGTGATCTCTGGGAAGATGAACATGGCCCGCAAGGTGGCGACGAGCTGAACCTGATTCAGCCCGGCAACAACTATGGCTGGCCGGTTATCGGCATGGGCGTGAACTACGGCCCGGGCGTACCTATTCATGCCTCCCAATCCGCGCGCGGCATGGAGCGACCGATGAATTTCTGGGTGCCGTCGATTGCCACTTCTGGTCTGATGATCTACAACGGCGACCTGTTCCCGAAATGGAAGGGTGATGCCTTCGTCGGTGGTCTTGCCTTGCAACTGCTGTCTCACGTGGACCTGAGTGACGATGGCAAATCGGTCCTTAACGAAGAGAAATTGCTGCGCGGAATCGGTCGCGTGCGCGATATTCGCGAAGGACCCGATGGCGCGATCTATCTCGCCGTGGAAGGTCGCGGCATCGTGCGACTGGCACCGGCCAACTAGTCACAGCAGCGGTACCCGAAAAGCCCACTTCGGTGGGCTTTTTTGTTCGGAAACTGGTACAGGAACTTACCCATGAAAACAATCGGCATGTTGGGCGGCATGAGTTGGGAATCCACCCTCTCCTATTACCGCGCCCTCAACGAAGGCATCAAGTCGCGACTCGGCAGCCTGCACTCCGCTCGCATCTGTATGATCAGTGTCGACTTTGACGAAATCGAGAAGCTGCAACACGCGGGCGACTGGGACCAGACTGGCATCCTGCTCGCCGAGGCGGCACGATCAGTTGAGCGCGGCGGCGCCGATTTTCTATTGATCTGCACGAACACGATGCACAAAGTCGCTCCGCAAATCGAAGCGGCCATCGATATTCCCCTGCTACACATTGCCGATGCCACCGGCGCCGCACTGCAACGGGATGGTTTACGTCGGGTAGGCCTGCTCGGAACCCGGTTCACGATGGAGCAGGAGTTCTACCGGCGCCGTATTACCGATAACTTCGGCATCGAGATACTGATTCCCGAGGCAAGTGACAGAGCGCGTGTACACGAGGTGATTTATGGGGAACTCTGTCTCGGCCAGGTCACGGAGTCCGCTCGTGCGGATTATCTTGCCGTCATCAATCGACTCACGTCGGCCGGCGCCGAAGCCGTGATTCTCGGCTGCACCGAGATTGCCATGCTCGTGCAACAACGGGATACTGCGGTGCCACTCTATGACACGACGGCATTGCATGCGCAGGCCGCTATCGACTTCGCACTGTCTGCTGTAACCCGGATTACCCCAGAGCATGATTGAAACTGCCACTGTTGCTCTCGCCACTTTAGCCCTGTGCACCTCGACTCCGACCCCAGCCTGTCCCTCCTCGGGCTGGCGCCACTGGCCGTCGCCCCGACGCGCCAGGGACAGGGTGTCAGTGCCGCTCTCGTCCAAGCCGGGCTTGCAGCTTGTCGGGAGCAGGGTGCAGGTGCCGTGAGCGTCCTTGGTGATCCGGCGTATTAGGGAAGATTCGGTTTCAAGCCGGTTCACCTGTTCGGAATGCGGTGCACCTATCCCGCCCCAGAGGAGGTGTTCATGCTGCTGGAATTACGCGCCGGATATCTCGAAAATCACAGGGTTTGCCTGCACCATCATGCCGAATTCGACCGCCTCTAGCCCTGCTTCGCGTCACGGCAGGTACAGCGCAATGTTGACGTCCGCTGGTCGGCCCATGCCCGTGAAAATCCAAACGGCATACCCAGTTTGTCGTTGAGCTTTGTCGGGGCATGACATAGAGTTGGTCCTGCACTGATATTCAAAATAACAACAAGTGGGGTGGCCCGTGATCTTCAAGAGTCGACTGCCGGACCTGCAATTACCGAAATCCGACCTAACAACCGTTGTATTATCCCGGGCCACAGAACTGGCCGAGCGTACAGCACTCGTCAACGGTACCTCAGGTGCCTCACTTAGCTATGCCGAACTCAGCGACCACATCAATCGTTTTGCCTCCGGGCTTCAGCGTCGCGGTTTCGCCAAGGGTGATGTGTTAGCCTTATTCTGTCCCAACGTGCCCGAATATGCCGTCGCATTTCTCGGTGTCGCTGCCGCCGGCGGCGTCAATACGACGGTCAACTCACTCTACTCCTCGGCCGACCTGGTGCATCAGTTCCGGGATTCCGGTGCGCGGTTCCTGCTGACAATTCCGGCGTTTCTGGATCGAGCCAGACCCGCGGCGGAAGAATGCGGCATTGAGGAGATCTTCGTACTCGGCGAAGCCGAGGGAGCAACGCCCTATGCGAGTTTGCTCGACAACGACGGTCGACGCGAGGCAGTGACAATCGACCCAGACTCCGACCTGGTCGCTCTGCCCTATTCCAGCGGGACCACAGGACTATCTAAAGGAGTCATGCTGACTCACAGCAACCTGATCGCGAACATGGTGCTGTCCGCCGACGTCAATCCAATCGATGAAACCGACACGCTAATCGGCGTGCTGCCCTTCTTCCATATCTACGGCATGGTGCTGATACTGAACCTGGCGATCTACCGAGGCGCGCGACTGGTTACGATGGCACGTTTCGATCTGCCAGACTTTCTGGCTCTCGTGCAGAAATACCGTGCAACCGCCCTGAATCTGGTACCGCCGCTGGTACTGGCCCTCGCCAAGCAGCCTATCGTGGATGACTACGACCTTGGCAGTGTGCGCATCATCGGCTCAGGTGCGGCACCACTCGGCCAGGCGCTGGAAAAAGCCTGCGCGGAACGCCTCCATTGTCAGCTCTATCAGGGCTATGGACTGACCGAAGTTGCCGGCGCCAGTCACGTGTTGGCGGTGGGCGATGCCGCCCGTAAACCGGGTGCAGTCGGGCCAGTGTTACGTAATACCCGTAGCAAAGTCATCGATACCGAGACCGGTGTGGAACTGGGCACCAACGCCAACGGCGAAATCCTCATTGCCGGGCCGCATGTCATGGCTGGTTACCTGAACAATCCCGAGGCCACGGCTCACTCGATCGATGCCGATGGCTGGTTCCATACCGGGGATATCGGCTATGCGGATGACGAAGGCTATTTCTTCATCGTTGACCGGGTGAAGGAGTTGATCAAATACAAAGCCTATCAGGTAGCGCCGGCCGAACTGGAAGCCCTGCTGTTAAGCCATCCCGCGATCGCTGATGCGGCGGTGATTCCCAGCCCGGATGAGGAGGCTGGTGAAATCCCGATGGCCTTTGTCGTACTGAAGACACCACTCAGCGCCGAAGACATTCTGAGCTTTGTGGCAGAACGGGTGGCCCCACACAAGAAAATCCGCAAACTCGAGTTCGTCGATGAGATCCCCAAATCGGCATCTGGCAAGATCCTGCGACGGGTACTCGTGGAACGCGAGCGGGCCGCGGTTGCCCGGGCCTGACATCGGTTGGGAGCCGGACCCGCAGTCCCGCGAGTAACACCGCAATCGACTCCTCTGCATCCCCTAAAATTTACGGCATTCAGGTTGGCAATAGCGCTAAAATGTCCTATACAGTTTTGAAAGGGATTTTTAAGTTATTGATTTAAATACATTAGGGAGAGCTGGCCGCGAACATCAAGACCAAAATTTATGCTACCGGGGCAACCCTCGGCTCACACGAGATAGCCACTGAGAGTTTGCTCGAAGAGGCGGGTTTCGACCGCATCGGATTACCACTGAACCTGATCGAGAAAGAACTGGGCATTACCCATGTGCGACATTCCGCCGATTCGGTGAAACCCGGCGACCTGGCTATCGCGGCAGGCGAGATTGCCATCCGCCGGTCCGGAGTTGGGGCGAGCGAGATCGATGCGGTTATTTTCTGCGGTATCGACTGGGAATACAGTGAGCCGGCCACCACCCTCCGCGTTGCCCATGAACTCGGCATTAATGCCTTGCATTGTTGGGACCAGTCAGATGATTGCCATGGCTTTACGACGGGCATCATTACGCCAACCTGCTGATTGCATCTGGCCAGATCCACCATGCCCTGGTCTGCACTGGAGAGCGCTCCAGCAGCAAGGCACGCTATATCAGCGACCTGTTCCGGGACCAGACCCTGGGCAAGCAGGATTTGCAGCACACGCTGGGTGTGTTCTCGCTCGGCGACGCCGGCGGTGCCATGGTGCTGGGCCCTGATGACGAGGGCGCCGGAATTCAGCTCGTAAACAGACGCACGAATTCCAGCCAATCACGCCTGTGCTACTAAGATACTTTCGGTGCCGAGCGCGGCATGCAGCCGAGTTTCGGCATGGAGATGACCGAGATCTGCTCCAAGATAATTCGTCTGTTGAAGCGCATGGTGCCATGTACCATGAAGGCGCTGGGCAGGGATTACACAGACATCGACTTTCTGATTCAACATCAGGTGGGCTATAAGCCTTATCAGGTGGTGTTGAACATGTTCCAGACATCCGCGGACAAGTCCCCTGCCACCTATGCCCGGTTCGGCAATCTGGCGAGCGCCTCGATTCCTGTGTGCTTCGATTTCTGCGACATCAAAAGCGGTGACCGCGCTATCATCAATTCCACTGGCAGTGGCATCGTGGCAACCCACCTCGGGCTGGTATTTTAAGTATTTACAGGACGCGCTACTTTCCATATCCCTGAATTAGCTGGCAAAAACCATCGAATTCTAGTAAGTTGACGGGATTGCTTATTCTACCCGGAGGGTGTAACCAAGGGTTTAAGAACAGGATTAAACTATGGATCAGGCGCCAGATCATTACTACCTCCACGGATTAATTGCCCTTATTTCCTGCTGCTTCCAGATCGGCATTCTGTCGGCTGTGATCACCCGCTCCCGGCTTACCTCTGCCTTTAATCTGCTGTGCATCGTCCTTATCTTTCGGAGCGCGCTCAATTTCCTGAGCGCGACTCTATATGCGACCAATCCTGACATTGCCTATCAATTGATGGACGGCGTGATGTTAGGCACCATTTTTTTCGGCGTCGCGTTGGTGTATTTCTCGGTGACCGTCGCCCAGATCCGTTATGCCTCGCAGCTAGTCGGACTGTTCGCCGCCTCCGGCATACTCGTCGCGTGTCTGCAACCGTTAGGGTTGCTCGCATCCGGGCATACCGCGGTTAGTTACACCATTATCAGAGAACCTGGTCCGATGTTCTGGGTCTTCAAACTCCACATCATGGGAGCTGCGCTGACTTCGCTGGGCACGCTTATCTGGGGAGCGATCACTGCCAGCCCGGAACAGCAGGCGCGTTGCAAGACCAGTTTGATAGCTATTCTGCCCCTCTGCGCATTGGCACTGGGTGTCTTGATATTGCGTGCCGAGGGTTACAACGCCTCGGCGTCGATTGGCGTGGCCTTCGTCTCGACGTTCTTTGTCTGGATTCTGATGATGGATGAGCGCGGCGAATTCGTCACATTCAAGGTCAAGTGGAGCATCATCTTCAGGCTTGTCACCAACATCAAGAATCTGAAGCTGGCCGACTGGGCGGATGAAGTCGAGAAGCTGCTGATCATCGAAGCGATGCGTGCCACGAATAACAACAAGAGCGCCGCTGCACGCCTTCTCAGCATCAATCAGACCACGTTCCACCGCAAGGCCGAAAAGCATCTGGCAAAGGAGAAATCGGACAACAAAGTCAGCAATACTAAGGATTCCTCTGAAAAGGATTACGATTACCTCTGAGCCGCCCCGGCACGGCGACGCCGTGCATTCTGATCCCAATTCTCCTGTGAACTCGCTATAATCGCCGCCCTAACTCAGGCACCACACAGGTTTTTCAATGTCCGCTTCCGGCAACAAGGTTGGTTTCGTCTCGCTCGGCTGTCCGAAGGCCCTCGTCGATTCAGAGCGCATACTCACGCAATTGCGCATGGACGGATACGCGATCGTGCCATCCTATGACGATGCCGACATAGTCGTGGTCAACACTTGCGGCTTCATCGACAGCGCCAAACAGGAATCGCTGGACGCCATCGGCGAGGCGCTCAGCGAAAATGGCAAAGTCATCGTGACCGGCTGTCTCGGCGCACAGGCTGAACTGATCACCAAGGCCCATCCCAAAGTCCTCGGCGTGACCGGCCCTCACGCCTATGAGCAGGTGGTCGCACAGGTGCATGAATACCTGCCTCAGACCCGCACCCATGATCCCTACATCGATCTGGTTCCACCCCAGGGCATCAAGCTGACTCCGCGGCATTACGCCTATCTCAAAATTTCCGAGGGCTGCAATCACCGGTGCAGTTTCTGCATCATTCCTTCCATGCGGGGCGATCTGGTGAGCCGTCCTGTCGGCGCTGTGCTCGATGAAGCCGAGCGTCTGGTGAAGGCTGGCGTGAAGGAGTTGCTGGTTATTTCGCAGGACACCAGCGCCTATGGCGTCGACACGAAATACCTGACCGGCTTCTGGCAGGGGCGACCGGTGAAGGCAAGCATGCAAGGTTTGTGCGAGGCGCTGGCAGACCTCGGCGTGTGGGTGCGATTGCACTATGTCTATCCCTACCCTCACGTCGACAAGTTGATCCCGCTGATGGCCGACGGCAAGATCCTGCCCTATCTGGACATTCCGTTTCAGCACGCGAGTCTGAGCGTGCTGAAGGCCATGCGACGTCCGGCCGCAACCGAGAAATCACTGCAACGCATTCAGCAATGGCGCCAGGTGTGCCCTGATCTCACAATACGCAGCACCTTTATCGTTGGCTTCCCCGGTGAGACCGAGGCCGACTTCGCCGAACTACTCGAATTTCTGGAAGAGGCTCAACTCGATCGCGTCGGCTGTTTCCAGTATTCACCAGTCGATGGTGCCCAGGCGAATGCCTTACCCAACCACGTGCCCGACGAGGTCAAGCAGGCGCGCTGGGAGACGTTCATGGCAACCCAGCAAAAGATCAGCGCCCAACGCCTGCGCCAGAAGCTCGGACGCGAGATCGCGGTGCTCGTCGATGCCATCGATGCCGAAGGCATTATCGGTCGCTCCCACGCCGATGCGCCGGAGATCGATGGCTCGGTGTTTGTGACGGCCGATCCTTCGGTTTCCGTCGGCGACATCATTACGGTGCGGGTCGACGACGCCGATGAATATGACCTCTACGGCACTCACGTCGCCGCCCCTTAGAACCGCAGAATCACCGCCACCTCCTACCCTTCTGGCAAGCCATCACCCTGATGGCGACGGGTTTTGCCGCCTCTGCCGTATAGTCAGGGTAGGTAAGCCAATTAGCGCGTCAGCCTGGTGGCTTCGAAGCCAGAATGGAAGACAACAACATGCTGAGAACGATCCTGACGAGCTTTATCATTCTCTGGGGCACACTGACGAGCGCCGTTGCCGATACGCGAGACAATGCGATCGCCCTGTTCCAGTTCGCCGAATCGAACTATCCGGAACTGCTGCAACCGGCCAATCCGGAGACGCAGGAGATTCAGGGCTACTACGTGCGCTACTACGCCGGCACCGGCATCTACCTTGGAGTGCAAGGAGACAACGTCTACGCCGTGGGTGGCCCTCTCGGAGACACGGTGCAGTCTGTCGGCAAGATCGGCAGTCTCATCGAGATCGCCGCGACCGACATCAGCGACAAGATTCTGATCAATCGACGTGCCGAATGCAGCTACTACGCCGACAATTTCAGCTCTGCAGTGCTGGACCTGCAACGCAATTCCCTGTTTAACGGCAGCCTTAGCATCACTGTTGACAGCGATGAATGTGTATTTGCGAGCAATTCAATACCCAATCACGACTTCAATGATTCAAGCGCCGCCTTCGCGACCGCGGTCAGCGCTGTCAATGCGGAATACAGGGTCACTACCACGCCGAAATTCGCCGATGCAGTAACCCCGATTTCACTCACTACCGACAATGCGATCCTGCTGAACGGAGTGAAGATCGATCTGCTTGCCGCGGGATGCTATGGTGTCGGCGACGGGGCCATTGGTTGCAATGATATGAGCCAGCCATGGCGGTATGACCCGATGAGCCCGCTGACTCGATTCGGCACTGATAATCACAATGCGCATACTCAG
Organism: Pseudomonadales bacterium; assembly: GCA_023257655.1. Lineage (GTDB taxonomy): Bacteria > Pseudomonadota > Gammaproteobacteria > Pseudomonadales > Pseudohongiellaceae > UBA9145. Next base: position 74,489 of record JALRBQ010000039.1, on the reverse strand, counting down.
CCTGATGGTTCCTACCATTACCACGGCAACCCTAAGGCACTGTTCGAACAGGATGGTAACGTGGAGTCTCCCGTCGTGGGTTTCGCCGCTGACGGGTTTCCAGTTTACGGTTCCTACATCGATGACAAAGGGCAGACTCGCGCAGTAACGAGTAGCTATCGGCTCAAGTTCGGCAGTCGTCCTTCTGGCTCCGGCAATCCCGGCGGAACCTATGACGGAACGTATGTAGATGATTACGAATATGTTGCCGGCAGCGGAGATCTCGACGAATGCAATGGCATGATGCGCAACGGCGACTACGGCTATTACATCGTCAATGTCTACCCCTGGGTTCTAGCGTGCTACAAGGGCACAACAAACTCCTCGTTTGACAAGACCGGCTTCGGCGCCGCAACGACGACCACCCGAGGCACGACCTCAAACCTGAACACCAGTTCCTCACCACCCGGCAGAAGCACCACAACGGGAGGATCACCACCACCCCCGATGGAAGGCACCTCAACTCCTGCAGCCGGCAGCTCCACGACGGACAGCACACCCCTGTCTCCTCCGCCAACTCCTGGAGGCAGCTCACCGCCCCCGGGCCCCTGACAGCAGACTGCCTGGTACACCGCTAGCGAGGCTGGCCCAAACCACGTAAGCTTGGCCCAAAGAAGCCATGCCCGAGGCCGATGTGACACGCCACTTTCGACTCATCGCGTTGAGCGGATTACTGCTTTGCCCGATGCTTGTCGCGCAGGACGCCGCTCCGCGATCCCTGCGCGACACAGCCATTGCCGAGGCACGCGGTGACGCGCCTCGTGACTTGACGGTCATCGCGCCAACGCTCGCGGCCGAGCAGATCGATCGCGCCGTCCTCAATCGCTTATTGCAGGAAATCAACACCAATCCCGAACTTACCGCCACGCGCCTGGGCCTGGATCAGATAGCCCTGCAAGATGTCGCAGTGGCACTATCCAACGCCCACGGCTTCATCAATGACAATGAAATGGCGAACGTTCGCGCCATGTGCAATAGCTGGAAAACATCAGATCTCGAAGGCGAGGCCCGAGTGCAGGCGGCACTGGCTGCCTACAAACGCCGCCAGCAGTTCACGCTCAATTTCATCGAACGCTATTATGCCTTTGTGCTCGAACAGATTCGTGCCAATCTGCCTGCCACCGCAATTCCGCAGTTCGACAACTATCTTGATGACCGCCGGCGGCGTATGGCCAACGCCGGCACCACAGTGCTGGGAGCGGTCGTGCAGAATGCCGACAGCGGCGCGGACTCGATCCGTCTCAATTGTCGCGCCGACATCGATTAGGACTCGCAGCTTTAAGAGACGCGTGCCTGCTGCGCTTTTTTTCCAGGGCGACTGAACCATTCCTGCACGTCACAGCGTATCGGATCATCACAAGAGGTTTCAATCGCACCCACGCTTATCGAAACGAGACTGTATGAATAATCTCAAAATCCTGTTCGCAATCCTTGTTGTGCTGATCATCTCGGCAGCGATCGCCATGGCTGGCAGTCAGTCCAGTGTTATGGTCGGCGGCCTGCCACTGTTTTTGCTGTGCGCCAGCATCGGATTTCTGTTGCACTGGGTAGTCTTCATCCCTTCCTACCTGTTTCAGACTGAGCATTATTTCGATCTGACCGGTTCCATCTCTTATGTAAGTACTGTCGCGTTCGCCTTTATCACTCACCCCAGTCTGGGAACACGTGGCGTTTTGCTGGGTATTTTGGTGCTGATATGGGCCGTGCGCCTCGGCAGCTTCCTGTTTCTGCGCGTCAAGCGCGATGGCAGAGACCGACGTTTCGACGAGATCAAGACCCGTTGCCTTCGATTCCTGTTTACCTGGACCCTCGGTGGCGCCTGGGTATTCATCACGATGGCGGCCGCCCTCGCAGCGATCAGCTCCAGTACCCAGACCGGCCTCGATGCCTTCGCCATTGTCGGCGGCTTGCTGTGGTTAGCCGGCTTCGCCATCGAGGTGATTGCCGACCGCCAGAAGTCGGCATTTCGCTCAGAAGCTTCCAACAAGCAGAAGTTTATAACTAGCGGTTTATGGTCAAGATCCCGGCATCCGAACTATGTCGGTGAAATCCTGTTGTGGATTGGCATTGCGGTTATCGCACTGCCCGCATTGAGTGGATGGCAGTATGTGACCCTGATATCACCGGTGTTCGTGATTTTCCTGCTGGTGCGCGTTAGCGGAATTCCAATGCTGGAAAAGAGTGCCGCCGCCCGTTGGGGTGAAGATCCGGCATATCAGGAGTATGTCGCCCGCGTACCGGCGTTGTTGCCGAAACTGTCTGGGTGAGTCTCAAGGCCCGGGCTCGTAGTGAAAGACCGCCTCCAGTGGCTGCTTGAAAACACACGCAATGCGGAAGGCAACCTCCAGCGAGGGTGAGTATTTACCCAGTTCGATGGCATTCACCGTCTGGCGCGTCACGCCCACAAGCCGACCCAGTTCTTGCTGGGTCATTTCCCCATGCTGGGCCCGCAACTCCCGAATTCGATTGCTGATCGGCAGGTTTGGCATCAGGCTTCTCTTCTGAAATAAATAATCTGCAAAGTAAACCGCACCAGCTCGGCGAGCACCAGCGCCCCCAGATACAAATTGCCAAATCCCCAGTTGCGGCCGTGCACATGAATCATCGGAAATGTCACGATCAGGATCAGCGCAATCAACACAAAATAGGCGATGCGATTTGTCTTCAGTTCAATCAGTAGCTCACGCTCGTCACCGGGAACTTTCGGGTCCAGCGGAGCAATGCGGGCGGCAATGAACAGCAGCGCCAGTTCGAACACGATGAAGGCGATGATCGCCAGCAGCAGCAGGTGTGCCAGATTATTATAGTTTGGCTCCGGCACATGGTAGGCACGCACCATGAACACCGCATACACGCTGAACACGCCGAGCAGGCAGAACAGGGTTATCCAGGCTTTCTTCTCACGGTAAGACATGGGAGTTCTCCAGTGGCAGTAGCCGGTTTCGATATGTAAAAAATATTTGACATTATCTGGAAGGGCATCATAACACCGCCGATAGTCATGTCAAATATAATTGACATGGTGTGTCGAGCCTGGAAGCGTCTGGGGACCTGCGCGCCGCTGACTTGCGGGGCTGCAGTGATTGCATTACCTTAGCCAGCCTGATCAGGAGACCCCATGAGCTGGCAAGACGAGATCGACGAACTGCACCGGCGTCAGGAACTCGCGCGCAAAATGGGCGGCGAGGAGCGTATCCAGCGCCAGCACGACAACGGCAGACTGACGGTACGGGAACGTATCGATGCCCTGGTCGATCCGAACAGCTTCCACGAGATCGGCGCGCTGGCTGGCAAGGCGAGCTATGGCGCAGACGGCAAGCTCCAGGATTTCACCCCCTCAAATTTCGTTCTCGGCACCGCTGACCTGAACGGTCGACGCGTGGTCATCGGTGGCGATGACTTCACCGTGCGTGGCGGCGCCGCCGATGCCAAGGTCGGCGACAAATCCGGTTACGGAGAACGCTATGCGCTGGAGATGCGCTTGCCACTGGTGCGACTGATCGATGGCAGCGGCGGCGGTGGTAGCGTGAAAACGCTGGAGATCGTCGGGCATTCCTATGTGCCGGCCCTGCACGGCTTCGAGACAACGATGCGATTAATGGGACAGGTACCGGTCGTATGTGCCTGCATGGGATCGGTAGCAGGACTGGGCGCGGTGCGCGTCACAATTTCCCACTTCTCCCTGATGATCAGGGAAACCAGTCAGTTGTTTGTGGCAGGACCGCCGGTAGTTGAACGCGGCTTTGGCAAACCTGTCGGCAAAAACCAACTCGGCGGCTCGCAGATTCACGCGCAGGGAAGCGGTGCAGTCGACAACGAAGTCGACAGCGAACAGGAGGCGTTCGCGGTGATCAAACGCTTCCTCTCCTATTTGCCCCAGAACGTCTGGCAGGCACCTCCACGCACCGCTACCGATGATCCGGTGGACCGTCGCGAGGAATTGCTACTGTCGGTGATTCCCCGCGATCGCCGCCAGATGTACAAGGTTAGAAAAATTATTGATGCGATTGTCGACCGCGATTCCTTCTTCGAAATCAGTCCAGCTTATGGCGAATCTCTCGTTGTCGGCCTGGCGCGACTCAATGGTTATGCAATCGGAATTATGGCGAACGACACGGAGCATCATGGCGGCGCCGTCAACGCCACAGCCTCAGAGAAGATGATGCGCTTTGTCGACCTGTGCGATACGTTCCATCTGCCCGTCGTCAACCTCGTTGATAACCCGGGATTCCTCATCGGCGTCGAGGCGGAGAAGGAAGGCACCGTGCGGCTGGGCAGCCGCGCGCTCATGGCCTGCTATCAGGCGACGATTCCCTGGATATCCGTAATTATTCGTCGTTGTTATGGTGTGGCAGGCGCCGGCCACGGCAAATCGGACGGACTCAATCTGCGCTATGCCTGGCCGTCGGCAGACTGGGGCTCACTGCCCATCGAGGGGGGTGTACAGGCCGCCTATAAACGGGACATCGAATCAGCAGAAAATCCGGACGCACGCCGACGGGAACTGGAGGCCATGCTCGAACAATACCGATCGCCCTTCCGTACCGCCGAAGCCTTCGGTATCGAAGAGGTCATCGATCCACGGGACACCCGACCCCTGTTGTGTGATTGGGTGCGACTGGCCTATGAGATCATTCCGAGCCAACTGGGCCCGAAGACCCGCACGCCACGTCCCTGAACCCTAATTCGCAACAGCCGCAGGTTCGAGTCGCAACAAACTCCCGGACTCCTCATCGGTCAGCACATACAGGAAACCATCGGGGCCCTGCTGCACATCACGCACGCGCTCTCTCCGCTCTCGCAGCAGGCTCTCTCGACGTATCTCGTCGCCATTGGAATTGAAGACGATGCGCTCGAGATGACCCGTCCCTGGAATACGACCGGTCACCATCGAACCAACGAAAAGATTGCCCTGCCATTCCGGAAACTTGTCACCTGTGTAGAAGGTGATTCCGGCTGGAGCGATCGAGGGCCACCAGATCACAACCGGATTTACCAAGCCTTCCTGTTGCCGGTTCTCGGTGATCCATTCGCCGCGATACTGCCGGCTATAAGAAACCAGCGGCCAACCATAGTTGGCTCCCGGTTCAATGATATTGACCTCGTCGCCACCCTGCGGACCATTCTCTGATGCCCATAGCTTGCCTGTTACGGGATGAAAGGCCAGCCCCAACTGATTGCGGTGGCCGACACTGTAGACCTCGGGTAAATAGGCTCCGCTGGTCACGAATGGATTATCCGCCGGCACGCTGCCGTCATCGCTGAGCCGCAGTAGCTTGCCATAATGAATTGTCGGGTCCTGCGCATAGTCACCCAGCCCTGCGTAGACATACGCACCTCCGACTGACAGGAACAGAGTCTTGTCCGGCGCGAAGAGCAGCGCGGCCCCGGCGATACCCCGATCCAGTCCCTTCGCGGTAAACAGCTCCTGAACGTCGGTCAGGCGATCTTCACGCAAGCGCCCGCGCACCAGCGCGACAGTCTGTTCGGTCTCACCTTCGACTTCGATTGACTTGGTAAACGTCAGATAAACCAGTTCGTCATCGTCTGGATGCAGGGCAACGGCCATCAGGCCAGCGCGAAAAATTTCGCCATACACTGCGGGCACACCTGGGATGGCGGAGGCCAGCAACTGACCGTTGCGCACGAGACGCAGTCTGCCGGTGTAGCGCTCGGTAATAAGAATATCGCCATTGCTGCGAAACGCCATGGCAAACGGATTCGACAAGCCCTCGGCCACGGTCACGACCCGCAATTGGGGAATTTCAAAACTCGTAATCTGTTCCGAAGCCGGTACTGATTGGCCCAGGGCGGCGGAGAAGAGGACGATCGGCAGAATCAATGCGACTAGCCGGGCGAGTGGGTGACGGGATGAGTGCTGCATGCCCGGTGCTCCTTGGATTTATGAATAATTTTTCTGTATGAGCCTTGTCGAGGCTCAGGCAGCATAAACCCCACCTCCAATGAAATCCAGTCGCTACGGCGCCCGGCACCCCTCTGTGGGACCGCGATAACGGCACTCGTTGTCAGCGCGGACAATTTTTGCGATAAAGAGCGCTTTTGCAGAGGGAAGAAGCAATGAAGGCAATCACAATCAAAGAATTCGGCGGCCCCGAGGTCATGACCTATGGCGATCGGGATCAGCCGACACCCGGCGCCACCGAGGCCCTGGTCAAGATCGAAGCAGCTGGCATCAACTACATCGACACCTACCAGCGCACCGGCCTCTATCCCATTCCTCTGCCCGCGACACTGGGCCTCGAAGGCGCCGGCGTGGTCGAGGCGATCGGCAAGGATGTCACGATGTTTGCCGTGGGCGACCGGGTTGCCTACACGAGCGCACTCGGCGCCTACGCCGACTATGCCGCGGTCGATCAGTCCAAGCTCGTGGCCATTCCTGAGGGAGTGAGCACGCAGCAGGCAGCCGCCTCCATGTTGCAAGGCTGCACCGCGCACTACCTCAGCCACTCCACCTACAAACTGGCCAAGGGTGAAACCTGTGTGATTCATGCCGGCGCCGGCGGCGTGGGCTTGTTGTTGACGCAGATTGCCAAGAATATCGGAGCCCATGTCATCACCACCGTATCCACCGAAGCCAAAGCGGAATTGTCACGGGGCGCCGGGGCAGATGAAGTTATTCTCTACACCGAACAGGATTTTGAGGCCGAGGTAAAACGCCTCACAGATGGCGCCGGAGTGCACGTAGTCTACGACTCTGTCGGCCTCTCCACGTTTGAGAAGAGTCTCAATTGTCTGCGTCGCTTCGGCATGATGGTACTGTACGGAAACGCCAGTGGTCCGGTGACGCAATTCAATCCGGCCACGCTGGGGCCGCGCGGCTCACTGTTCCTGACTCGTCCGACGCTGTTCGATTACACCGCTGCCCGAGCGGATCTCGAATGGCGTGCTGGCGATTTCATGAGCTGGGTTCGTGATGGCAAGGTCAAATTGCGCATGGAACACAACTACCCACTCGCCGAAGCGCAGGAGGCACATCGAGCGCTGGAAGGTCGCAAGACAACCGGCAAGGTTCTGCTGATCCCCTGATTGGTTCTCCTTATTCCCAGATTAGAGTAGGCTAGGCGCTCGCGGGCGCCTGCCAACCACTCTTACCATCCGCGAACAGGAATTCACTATGTCAAAGCTACGCACATCTTTCATTGCCCTGCTGGCGGTATTCGCCTGCACCTCGCTCGCTGCCCAGTCAATCGATCTCGGCCGCGGAGTATTACCGGTAAAGGTCCCATCCAGCTACAAGTCGGATGTCCCGACACCCCTGATCATCCTGTTGCACGGCTACACCTCCAGTGGCCAGAGCCAGGATTCCTACATGGGTATCAGCAAGCTAGTCGACAACTACGGCTTCCTGTTTGTCGCCCCTGACGGTAATCGGGAGCCCGGTGGCGATAACAACCGATTCTGGAATGCCACGCCGGCCTGCTGTGATTTCTTCAACACGGCGGTTGATGACTCCAGCTATGTTCAAAACATCGTTGCCGCCGTGCGCGCCGATTACAACGTCGATCCCGCCCGCATCTTCCTGATTGGCCATTCCAATGGCGGCTTCATGTCTTACCGGGTCGCCTATGAGCACTCCGACATGATCGCGGCGATTGCCAGCCTCGCGGGCGCCAATCACATCGACGATCGCAATCCGCCGGCGAATCCGGTGCACGTCCTGCAGATTCACGGCACTGCCGATGGCACGATCGCTTATAACGGCGACGAGATTCGTGGCAACCGCTATCCCAGCGCGCTGGAGACAGTGCAACGCTGGGCATCCTATAACGGCTGCAGCACTCAGGGTGCAGAGCGAGAACTGCGCGATCTGGAGGCCACGATAGACGGGTATGAGAGTACTGCGCTTGCCTTTAAACAGGGCTGCAAGGCGGGTGGCAGTGCCGAATTGTGGACCATCGCAGGTGGCGCCCACGTCCCCAACCTGTCAGAGAGCTTCAGCCAGCAGGTCGTCGAATGGCTCTATGCCCATCCGAAACCCAATGCAAGTTGGTCTGACTAGACCGGACAGCGAGACAATGAAGAGCAGGCCTGGCCTGCTCTTTTTTTTGGACACGTTTTCTGTGCACGGAAATCGTGCAGGCTGTTGCGCCTGCAGTCTGTTTCGCTAACGGGTTCGCTGCGCGAGGTTGCGTTCGTGGCCAATTTCGTCGAAGCTTCCAGACTCTGCGAGACACCGGCAAGGCTGTCTCTTCATCGTAAGCCCGACACCGGGAAGGACACTCTCTCATGACAGACAGAAGAGCATTTATGCAGTCACTTGCCCTGTTACCACTGGTCAGTGCCTGCAGCAATCTCGTCAATGCGACCGCCGCAAACTACACCCCCTCCGGATTACCCTTGCGTCGCGTCAGGGTCAGCGATGAGCGTGTCATTCGCACCGTCGTCGGCTTGCGGCCGTTTCGCAGCAAGGGTTTCGTGGTCAAGGCCGAGCAATTCGATGACAAGCTTGTCGTGCATAACTATGGTCATGGGGGTGGTGGCATCACACTGTCCTGGGGTACATCGCACCTGGCAATGGAACTGGCACTGCAAACACAACACAAGCGCTGCGCGGTGATCGGCTGCGGGGCGGTCGGTCTGGCCACCGCTCGCCTCATGCAGGATCGAGGCTGGGATGTCACCATCTATGCAAAGGATCTGCCGCCACACACCACGTCCAATATCGCGGGCGGACAGTGGTCACCGACCTCGGTCTATGACGATGAATTTGTGACACCGGAATTCGCCGCCCAATTCGAAGCGGCGATGGCCCTGGCCTATCGCTACTACCAGAATCTGGTGGGCCCGCGTTACGGGATTCGCTGGATCAGTAACTATACGATCGGCAGTGAACCGGCACCACCGGATAACTTCAATGACCGGCACGCGTCGATGTACCCACAATTGATGGATATCCCGCCGGGCCAGCACCCATTTCCAGCACGCTTCGTGCGTCATTACGACACCATGCTCATTGAGCCTGCTATCTACTTGCCGGCGATGATCGAAGATTTCTACACCGCGGGTGGCAAGATCGAAGTCGTGGACTTCGTCGACCGTGCTCATGCGCTGAGTCTGCCAGAACCCGTGATCATGAACTGCTCTGGCCTCGGCGCCCGCGACCTCTTCAAGGACCCGGAGCTGTTCCCGATCAAGGGTCAACTGACCTTCGTACTGCCCCAGGAGGAGGTGGACTATATGATTCTCGGCAACGGCGGACTGTACATGTTCCCCCGTCACGACGGCATCCTGCTGGGCGGCACCTTTCAGCGCAATGAATGGTCACTCCAGCCCGACCCAGTTGAAATGCGCCGTATCGTGGACGGACACTCGGCATTCTTCAATGCGATGCAGGATCCTTGGGCGTTCGACAGCTAGTCAACATGACCCGTAGACCACTAGTTAACCTTTCCAGAACCTTGCCGCGGCTACTGGCGAGCAGCCTCATGCTGCTGGCGAGTTGTGTGATTCTGGCCCAGGACGACTCGGCACCCTCCCCGACCCCGGCGCAAAGCGCACGCAGCATCGAAGAAATCACGGTCACGGGTGAACGTTCGCTGTTATCCATGAAGAATGCTCTCGAACGCGCCGAGGAAGACATGTACCGCGCGTTCAATGCACTGAACAGTTCAGACGACTTCGATATTTACTGCATCACCGAGACCAAGACGACCTCCCACATCGTGCAACGCGCGTGCGAACCGGTCTTCCTTACGAATCTGCGAAAAGAAACGTCCCAGAACGCCCTGTCCCAGATCCGTAATGCCTACACTACCGACGGCATCGACGTCACCCTCTTGAACTATGGGCTCAGTTTTCTGGAATCTGACAAGGAACTGAAAGCCCAGGCCAGCGCCAAGTACGAAGCACTGAGCCAGGAAATCCTGCGCATTGCGACCGAAAATCCCGATTACATGGCGGCGCTGCGCAGGATCGGTGAACTGCGTGCAGAGTACGAGGCGGCACGAAAGGCCAAATTCGAATCCGAGTAGTCAACGTGCCGACCTGCGGCGACCCGGCCCACTCGTTAAAGGATTATTTGGCACAGGATCGAAGCCACTGTGAAGAATGCGGGTTGCACAAAAATGCGGGCTGCACAAAAAAGAACGACGGCGCAGCGGGGAAGCTGGACCGTCGTAAACAAAGACATGGCACCGGCTGAGACGGTACATGCCTGGAGAAATACACTTGCAGAAGCCCGCGTGTGGCCGAGAATTCGGCAGACTCATGACTATTACGTCAAGAACAAGGGATTGGATTAAACCGGAATCCGGGCTGCCGCGAAGGTCGAGTGTCCCGGTGCGTCCAATTGACCTGACCTTGCTACCACGGCAACGAGACAAAGCTTATGGCAGCACCATTCATCGGTAAAACAATTAATATCTATGCCGATAATCGGAAATTTCGATGTATATCGGCAGCTCGCGAGCCCTTTGACAGGCACGGGAATCAATAGACTTTTTTCAGGAATGACATTAGGCTTTCGGGAGTTTACCAATAATAAAGGAAACCTCATGAAACCTCGATTTCTGAACGTTCCGTCTGCATTGCTGGGTCTCTCTACTGCACTGAGTTTCAGCATTGCCCACGCCCAGAACACACCCCCCACTTTTTATGCCGATGCGCTGCCGGTATTCCAGAAAAACTGTGTCATCTGCCATCAGCCCGATGGCCCCGACGTGGGTGGCATTACCGCGCCGATGTCTCTGATGGACTACGACACCGCGAAGATCTGGGCCCCGCTGATCAAGAACGCACTCGCCACGGGCTATATGCCGCCATGGGGCGCACACGAACGTCATCGCGGCGAGTTCAAGGGTGAGCGTTATATCGATGAGAAAGAGAAGCAACTGCTCATCCGCTGGGTCGAAGGCGGCGCTCTGGAAGGCAACCCGGCCGATGCGGCCAACAGCGACGGCCTGATTGCGAGTGGTGGCGGCACCGCCATGCCCGAGTCGGGCTGGTGGATTGGCGACCCCGATCTCGTCGTGCAATTTGAACGCCCGGTCACTGTTCCAGATGAGGTCGAAGACTGGCAGCCGACGATCCAGATGCCGATTCCCGAAGGCGCCCACACGTCTCCGAAGTGGGTCTCGAAAGCCGAGCTCGATCCCGGTGGACCCTGGGTGCACCACATCGTCTCCAGTCACATGGGGGTTGGCGTACCGGGCCGTGGACCCTTCACGTATCCCGAGGGCTGGGGTGTGCTGATGCCGGAAGACCCGTTCATCACAGTGAACATGCACTATCACAAGACACCCGGAGCGGGCACTGCCGTCACTGACATGACGCGCGCCGGCTTCAAATTCTACGAGGATGGCGACATCATCGACCACGTCGTTGAGACCAATCTGCTGCCCCATCGTGGCTGGACCATCCCGCCCGGTGACCCGAATTTCAAAGTCACCAACACCCATAAGATCGAGGAAGACATCTATCTGCTGTCGATGGGTCCCCACATGCACTACCGCGGCAAGGCCATGCGCTACGACCTGGAATATCCGGACGGCGAAATGGAAACGCTGCTGTGGGTACCAAAATATGATTTCAACTGGCAGTTCCTGTACGAGTATGAGAAGCCCAAATTCATACCGGCTGGCTCCACCATGCACCTGAGCTGGTGGTTCGATAATTCCGAGGCCAACCGCTTCAATCCCGACCCAACAGCTTCGGTAGAGTACGGACCGGCGACCACGGATGAGATGGCGAATGCCCGCATCTATTACGCGCCGACGAAGCCCCAGCACATCGTGGTCGGGGGCGAGATCCCGGCCGACATCCTCGCTCGTGCCCGCAGCGAAGAACAGATGCGGCGGGAACGTTCTGACACGCTGGATCTGAGCAAAGACGATCTGGACTGGCTCAGTGAAGCCGGCAAGATGCATGAGGACGGCCACTAAACCACGCCCCACGAGACCATAACGGAGGAACGACCGATGCCGCGACAGAACCTGTTCACGCTGTCGTTCCTCGTTGTGGGCCTCTCAGGTGGCGTGAATGCCCAGCCGGATAGCGGCTGGGTCAACGCACGCACCGCCGACGGCCAACCCGATCTTCAGGGCGTCTGGATTAACCCTACAATCACCCCCATCGAACGTCCTGCTGCACTGGCCGAGAAGGAATTCCTGACAGACGACGAGATTGCCGCGATGGAGGCACGCACGGCAGCCAATCGGGCGCGCGCAGAAGCCAACATCAATGTGGCAGCGGGAGGGAATATTGGTGGCTACAATCAGTTCTGGCTCGATTCTGGTGATACGGTGCTCTCTACTGGCCAGACCTCACTGATCGTCGACCCACCAAACGGACGTGCGCCGATTCGTGCCAGTGCGGAGGCTGTACGGGACTATGGCTTCGCCCACATCGAGGACAACTACATCTATCACTCCGTCTGGGATCGCTGCATTACCCGCGGCGTCCCGGGCTCCATGCTGCCGGCTGGTTACAATAACGCCTACCGCATCGTACAAACGCCAGACACTGTGACGATCATTTACGAAATGATCCACGATGTCCGTGTGATACCCCTGAAAAAGCGCACCCACATCGATCCGAAAATCAAGCTGTGGATGGGAGACTCGGTGGCGTACTGGGAAGGCGAGACGCTTGTAATCGAGACGACGAATTTCAATGACCGCGGCATGATCGCGTCCAGCATGGCCGGGGGGCGATTGAAAGGCGTGCCGGTCACTGAGGAATTGCACGTCATGGAACGCTTCACCCGCGTCAGCCAGGATACGATCATCTGGGAGGCCACTGTTACTGATCCCGAGATCTATACCCAGCCCTTCACCATCTCCATGCCGCTGACTCACGACCCGGAATACGTGATGTACGAGTACGCCTGTCATGAAGGCAATCATGCCATCTTCAATATTCTGAGCGCCGGACGCGCGGCCGAACACTTGCAGGCACAGCAGTAGAGCGTAATTGACGGTAAGCGCGCGGCGGAACGCCGCGCGTCAGATCAGGAGACGGTGATCGGAGTCCAATCCTTGATACGGGATTGCAGATCCTCGACGGAATGCTTGCATACTCCGGCCTTGGCGATCAGTTTCGTCTCGCACACATCGCAGCGCACACATTCCTTGAAATCGATCGTCGGGCCGCGGATCGCGCCTGTGGGACAGGCATGCTCGCACACCTTGCACACCTGGCACTGTGTCACACGCTTGATGCGGAACGGCGACAGGAAAGAGGTCACACCCAGTGCAGCACCGAGCGGACAGGCATAGCGACAATAGAAGCGGCTGATAAACGTGGAGCCGATCAGGAAGCCCAACAAAATAATCCACAGCAACACCGACTGACTCTGGTAGAACAACGTGCCAAAGGGCTCGAAATATTGGAACACGCTGACATCGCTATAGGCCAGCGCCATGAACACCAGGAAAGCCAGCACACCGTATTTGATATATAAGGCCTTGTCATGCCAGGCCTGGGGCAGCTCTTTCTGGAAGCGCTTCGGCACGAAACGTGTCATGAAATCCTGCAAGGCCCCGAATGGGCACAGCGACGAACAGAACACACGACCCCAGAACAAGGTTGTTATGATAGTAAACACGATAATGATCAACATCGGCAGATCCGTCATGAACATAGACGGTCCCAGTTTGATGCCGTTGGTGATGTGCGACACGGAAACGAAGCCACCATCGAAGAAACCGAGATAGAGCAGCGTATAGGCGAGTGTTGCCCAACGCAGCTTCGCACTCTTGCGCAGGAACGAGGTCATTACCATCGTGAGCAACAATAACAGGGCGAACGTTTCTGGCCAGGGCGCATTGTCGATCAGCGAGGCGAATACATTGTCCTCGTTATATTCATCGTCCTCATCCTCAGAGTACGGCAGATACTCCGGCAGAACCGGCGTACCCTGCGCCAGCGCGAGCGCTACCGGTGGCACCTGGTAGTCCAGAGTTGCCATGCTGCCGAAATTACCGAGGTCGGTGCTAGTGTCATAGAGAATGCGGAAGGGACGCGCAAAATCAATGCTGCCGTCGAGCACCATAGCTCCTGCAAAACGCACGCGGTTGGCAATCTTGCCGTAATCGGCACTGCCCACATACACGAAGCGACGGCGCTCGATCGGGAATATTTCGTCATCCTGTTCTACCGCCAACCGCTCCTGTCGGAACGGGATAGTCGTGTCGCCATCAATGCCGACCAGTACCATGGCACCTTTGCTCACACGATTGCTGGCCTCGCGATCGGCCCGGGAGTAGTCGTCATCGCCGACCAGGATTGCGCCGAGACCATCATGCCCCATGAAGGCAAAAGTCATGTCGAGCACACTGCCGTCAGCCTGAGTCACGGAAAGCTGCTTGACGAGTCCGCTGTCCTGCATCTCCTCCCAGGACTGGTCTTGCAGGATTTGCAAGGCAGTCGCACCGGTATTGGTATTGACCACATAGTCTGAATCCGGCAGATACACCTCGGCGACGCGGCGTGCCGCATTGCGAATGCCTCGCGAAACTGCCCAGCTCGTGATGGTGGCGCGAGAGACGCCATCGATATCCCGGCCTACCCGGAAATCATCGACGATATTCTTGTCCTCGAATTGATAAGGAAAGCGTTCAGTGGCGAGAAAATCACCGCGGATGCTCTTGTAGGACTCACGGTAGTACAGCACCTCAATTCCGGTGAGCGTGCCGGTCATGTCCATGCCGACCAATACTTCGATCGGTGCACTGTAGCCGATCTCCTCCGGAGGCAAATCGGGCGTGACAAACAGATAGCCAATGAGTTCTTCCTCTCCGGATTCGTTCGTGTGATAGGCGCTGATTACCGGTGGCGTGCCGGCCTTGTCCGAGAATTTATCAGCAGCCGGCATCACCGACTCCAACTGTTCAGGCTTGAGTGAGAGTCCGGACTGCGCCAGCACCGGACTGGTCGCGCTGACAGCCAACAACAGGCCGAGTACGAAGGCGATAACACGCGGTGGTTGCGGGAGGGCGTTGAGCGGCAGAGGTCGGTTGAGGGAGAGCAAACTGCGGTACAACATGCACTAATTCCGTATTGTTATTATTCCTGCCGAATTTCTCTGCGTAACCGGAGTGGGGTCGAGGCGTAAATTAGCATTGACTCCGTCCGATACACAAACAATAAATTGCAGCAAATTGTGAGCGATCCGGTATTATTAGCCGAGTCCATCCATGGGTTATCCGTATGAAAAACTTCGAAAAATGGGTCAACATCGCGACCAGCATGAGCGTGCTGCTGGGCATTCTGTTCCTGGGTCTGGAAATCCGCCAGAACACAGAGATGATGCGTTCTCAGGCCCGAGATGCAATCACCGAGAAACAGATGATGTTTTCAGAGTGGGTGACGACGGAACCGGAGATGGCGCTGGCCGTGGCGGCCGCCGCACAGGGGCTCGACAAGATGAGTCCCCAGCATGCCGTGATGTATGGCTAATTCCTCGCTGGCGTCTGGCGGGAATGGGAGAATTCGTATTATCAATACGAGCAAGGCCTGTTCGATCCCAACGAATTTGAGCCCCGTATGGTGCGCTGGCGCGCCCAGATGCAAACCTCGTCGGCACGGGTACTATGGCGCGCCGACCGGGACTGGTATGCCCCGGCCTTCCGCGCCCAAGTCGACGCCATTGTGGCTGAGATCGAGTCCGGCACTGGCGCGCGTTAAACCTCCGCCAGGCGCTCGCTGAAGTATCCCAGAATCCGCCTTACAATCTGCCGTGACCGTGGAGAATCATCGAGGATATCGAAGGCGTGCACGCCGGCGGCATAATTGATGAATTCCAGCTCCCGGTTGTTCGCCAGAGCATCAGCCACCTCACGGTCGATGGAGCGATTGAGCGCCGCAAACTGATCCTGTCCAGCCCGTACCAGCAACAGGGCCGACCCTGCCGGTACCGGCTTGCTGTCAGCTGGCATGGCAAAGCGAAATTGCGAGGAAGCCTCGCTCACCCCCGGATCATCAGCGCCATCGCGCATAAAACCATAACAGAGTGCTGCGCAGCGAACAGTTTCCACCTCACCCAAAAAATGCAGGGCATTCGGCACATTGCCCGAAAGGGAAAGAATGCCGAGCCGGGTCATGTCCAGTCCCAGCTCGGCACTGCGAGATGTGAGGAACCGGTGCAATTTCATAACATCTTGCACCGGATCCAACGAGGCATAGGTGATTGCTGCAATGCCACTGGCAGCCAGGAGACGGGCCCAGGAACGCGTTTGTGCGGTATCCTTGATGCGCATTCCGGTCACCTTGAGGTAGCCCGTATCGGAATAGCCAGTGACGAGGATGACTACCGGCAGTCGCGCCTGCTCCGATGTCGGATAGTGGATATCGAAACCCTGTCCCGATTCACCGTAGGACTGCTCCGGCAGGTGCCTGCCTTGCCACGGCAGATCCAGAACAACTGGTGTTGAAAACAGGGCATTTGATGCATTGTCAGACTGTGACATGGTTTGTCTCCTGATGAGTTAACGGGTGAAGACAAATAAAAAAGCCCCCGCTCCTGAGGAGTCGAGGGCCTGCTGTCGTTTCAATAAACTTTCGCCATGCTGTGCGATGCCCCACCCTGGGGTCAAGCTCGAGATCGAGGTCACGGCGGCGGTCGCGACCGGGTTTACGTCGAACCGGGATCGGAACGGTTCTTGTAGTAGTCACCGTAAAGCGATTTCGTACACTCAGGACAGATGCCATGCGACACTCGGGTGCCACCCTGCGCTTCGAGGTATTCCTCGACACTCTGCCACCTCCCCTGCTCGTCTCGCGTTTTCTTGCAGCCGGCACACATGGGCAGCAGGGTCTCCAGCTTTCCTATTCGATCCTCGAGCTGGAACAAATTGATTCTGGCGGCGATGCGGCGATCGAGAATGGCGATTCGAAGTCCAGCTGCGAGCACGAGTGCGAACAGCGTGGCGACGAACTGCAAGGCACTCAAGATCGGGAATGCCACGACTGACCAGCTCCCGATCACCAGCGCGGTCGCGACCACGTAGAATGGGCGCGACAAGGAGAACAAGCTGAAGGCGAAGACCAGCACGGTCAGCACAAATGGATAGGGTTCGGATTCAATTGCGACCATGGCGATGGCTTTTGTTCCCAACAGACTCGCCGCCAGGAACATCACATGTCTCGTATGACGTGAGTCAGTCCGGCGGCGAAAAGCCCAGGTCAGGATACCGATAAAGATCAGCACAGTGACGAGATTTACATTTGCGAGCGCCACAGGCATGAAGCCATTGACGATATAGTCGCGGGAAATCGACAGCAGCAAGATCGAAAAGGCGCAGCTAAGAATCAGAGGCGCGGCCTGATATTCAGAATCCCTGAGTTTGGAACTCCATTGTGAACTTGACAAACGCGTCTCCGATCTCGCTGCGAATCTTCGCGGTGCTTGTTATAAAACAGGATCTGGCCAAGAGCGAACGGGTCACTCGCCAATTCCCATGACACGGCGGCAAACTGCAGCAGCTGGGCTTTACTCCCGCGCCTGAGCATAAAATATACTCAAGACCACCGCGCTGGACAAGCCGGATGATCTACGCTTTGAGCCCTTGCGTATTGATACCGAAGGCATTGGGAGAAAACACTCTGAGCACCGAATTTGCAAACTGGTTGCAGCTGCATGCAGCATTGGCGGCGCCATGCATTGCATTCATCGCCTTCGCCGAGGCCTGCATCGGCATAGGCCTGTTTGTCTCGGGCATTGTGCTTGTCAGTGTAGGGTCGCTGCTCTTCACAAATGGACTGATAAGTCTCGAGGCTTTGGTGCCGCTTGCCCTGTTGGGCGCGTTGCTGGGTGATCACACCGGCTTCTATGTGGGTCGTGTCTATGGTCCACGACTGCTTGCCTGGTCAGCCCTCGCCCGCTATCAGAAATCCCTCAACTCCTGCGAAGACCTGTTGCGACGCTACGGAGCACTGGCCATATTTATAGGGCGTTTCATCCCGGCTATCCGCAGCCTGTTGCCCGCGCTCATCGGCACCAGTGGCTTCAACCGCCTGCACTACTCCCTGTTCGATCTGCTCGCCTGCTTGCTGTGGTCTCTGGCACTCGGCGCAATTATCGTTGGCGTCGATCAGGTGCTGTAATGCGCTCGCGACCTGTTCGCGAACCATATTACGAAGCATTTTACGAAACACAAAAAAAGCGGAAGGGTCTCCCCTTCCGCTTTTTCATAACACGTTAGTGCTGGATCAGTGTGCAGCACCTGCTGGGACTGCCGCAGCCGGCAGAGCCATCGCGGTCAGTTTGGAGCCTGTCTGCAGGATCACATACTGGTGGCCATCGAGTACCCAGGAGCTCATGCCATAACTGCTGCTCGCGGGGGCTTCAATTTCGCCAATGATTGCACCCGTCTTCTTGTCGATGCCGTACAGCATCGGCGTGCCATCGCTGGCCGCATCGGAGTAAATCAGCATATTCGCAGTTACCACCATCGGCACGAGCGCACCGGTACCGGTATTGCCGATATCAATCCCTGCCAGTGCCGGGTTGTTCTTGATGCGATCCGGCGTCTCACCGGTCGGAATCATCCAGGCATGTTCACCGGTGTTCATGTCGATAGCCGTGATGCGGCTATACGGTGGTTTCCAGACCGGAATGCCGGTGGGGTGCCGCGGCGGACGCGCGGTGGCGCCTGGACCGGCGTTGGCCCATTGTGACAGGGTGACCCCGGTAGTATTCGGATACAGCAAATCGGCTTCCTCTCCCGGAATCAGTCGCAGGGCAAAGCAGGCCTTATGGGAGGAGACATACAGCATGCCTGTAGTGGGATCAGCCACGGCCGGTGCGGTGATATTGGCACCGCCAGAACCCCCCGGGCAATTCATTGCCGCGTATTTTCCGAGCTCGTTGTCGGCATGAATGGGTGGATTGAACAGCGGACCCATCACGTAATCCGACATCGCCTCGATCGCCTGACGACGAATCTCCGGTGTGAAGTCGGCGAGGTCATCCTCGGTGATACCCTGCATGTCAAACGGAGCCGGTTTCGTCACGTGTGGCTGCGTTGGTGACAGACGCTCTCCAGGAACGATCGAGGGCGGTACGGGGCGGTCCACGATCGGCCACAATGGTTCGCCGGTGATTCGGTCGAACGCATAGACCCACGCCTGCTTCGTCACCTGCATGACGGCGGGTACACGACCCCGGCCCGGCATGTTCAGGTCCAGCAACACAGGTGCAGTGGGGTTATCGAAGTTCCAGATTTCGTGCTTCACCATCTGGAAATGCCACTTGCGCTCGCCCGTGCGGGTATCGAGAGCAATCAGGCTGGCTCCGTAAAGATTGTCACCCGGGCGGAAGCCGCCGAAGTAATCGATCGTCGCGCTGTTCGTCGGAATATAGACGAGGTTATTGGCCGGATCGGCTGACAGCGGTGCCCAGGAGGATACATCGCCAGTCCATTCCCAGGCGTCGTTCTCCCAGGTTTCATGGCCGTATTCACCAGGCTTGGGAATGACATTGAATTTCCACTTGAAGGCCCCGGTGCGCTTGTCGTACGCCAGAATATCTCCCGGTACGTTCTCGATGCGCGACTGGTGATAGCCTTGTTCCGCCGAGTTGCCGACCACGATGGTGTCATTGACGACGATCGGCGGTGAAGATGAGGTGATGTAGCCGGTGCCGAGTGGCAAGCCCTCATAAGGATCATAAGGGTGTCCGAGATCCGCCAGCAGATCGACAACTCCTGTGCGCGGGAAGCCGTCGATCGGTACAGGCTTGCCGAACCCTTCCAGAGGGATACCGGTATCGGCATCGAGCGCGGTCAGGAAGAAGGCGGGCGATACGATGTAGATGACACCACGGCCATCGACTTCAGCATAAGCCACGCCCTTGCCGTAGTCGGCACGCATGGAGTATTCACCGCGCGGAGTATTCGGTTCACGATAGGACCAGAGGGTCTCACCGGTTTTCGGATCGATGGCGATCACGTAGCGGCGGTTGCCGGCCACCGTGAACAATTTGCCGTCGATGAACGAGGGAGTGGAACGGCCGCTGACCGCACCAAAGCTGGCCCCATCCCATTCCCAGACTGGCTCCAGTTCACTGAAGTTTTCAGCGGTGATTTCATCTGCGGGGGTGTAGCGAGTATGCGCGTAGTCACCTCCCAGGGTGGTCCATTCGATCGTGTCCTGCGCGAATCCGAGTCCCGATACCAGCAGCGCCAGTGTGGCCGCCAGTACACGCTCGAGTCGCAGTGCCGATCTCTCCATGAGTAGAGCTCGCATGCTTGTCTCCAGTGTTTTTGTTGAGTAAACCGTGATTGGCTGCGGCTAAAGTACCAGATATTGATCTGCCACTCCATGCATCCGGCACCGCCAGCGGGGGTATTCGCCGCAGAATGTCGCCTGCGTCTGCCGTGGCGAGGGCCCCGGGCAAACAGCAGGAGACAGATCTGGAGCCGGTTAACGGCGCAAGGCGAAGGTGGCCAGCGAGTTGCCGGAAATTACCGACAGGTATTGCACGCCATCGACCATATAAGTGACGGGAGCCATCACGATCTGCCCCCCGAGGTTGAGATGCCACAGCAATTCGCCGTTGCGGGCATCGATGGCATGGACATAGCCCTCGCGGCCGCCTGTGAACAGCAGATCCGAAGCCGTGGTCAGCATGCCGCTGTCACTTACATCGAACTGGTCGTATTCCCACACGGCTTCGCCGGTCTGGGGATCCATCGCCTTCAACGAGGCGTGGCCGACTTCGTTCGTCCAGTTGTTGATTGGATTGGTGCGACCGATGCCAATCGTCGGCGCTCCGGGTGCCGGCGCCAGCACCGAGAAGCCGCCGCCGAGGAAGGCGCGACCAGGTTCGTATTCGGATTCCTCAGCACGGTAAATCGTTGCATAGTCTTTCCAGGCGCTGAAATAGAACAGGCCCGTGCGTGGACTGTAGGATGGCGGATACCAGTTGGTGCCACCCTGATTTCCGGGATAGGTTGGCATGCCTTCCGGCTGTGGCGTCGGGATGGGACGGCCATTCGCATCGAGCCCGCTCGACCAGTTCACGCGGACATAGGGCTTGCCTTCAAGAAACTTGCCGGTGACCCGGTCCAGCACATAGAAGTAGCCATTGCGATTCGCCCACATCATCACCTTGGACGGTGTGCCACGCCACACCATGTCGGCCAGCACAGGCACCTGCACCGAGTCATAGTCATAACCGTCATTGGGAGTGAACTGGAAGTACCACTTCAGCTCTCCGGTATCGGCATCAAGCGCAATCACGGAGTCACTGTACAGGTTATCACCGGGGCGTTGCCCGGCGTTCCAGTCCGGACCCGGATTGCCTACCCCCCAATAGGTCAGGTTGAGATCCGGATCGAAGGAACCGGTAATCCACACCGGCGCTCCGCCGTGTTCCCAGTCATCCCCTTCCCAGCTATCGTGATTGGGCTCGCCAGGACCCGGAATCGTGTATGTCTTCCAGGCCTGTTCACCGGTGGCAGCATCGAAGGCGGCAACGAAGCCGCGAATTCCGAACTCACCACCGCCGACACCGACGATCACCTTGTCTTTCACCACCAGCGGTGCCATCGTCACCGAGTAGGCCTGATTCACATCTCCCACGGCGACATTCCACAACGGTTCGCCGTTGACGCGGTCGAGCGCCACCAATCGGGCATCCAGCGTGCCCATAAATACGCGATCTCCGAGTACGGCGACACCGCGATTGTTGGCCCCACAGCACACGCGAGCATTCTCGGCGGGAACATGGCGATATTTCCAGAACACCCGTCCAGTAATGGCATCAACTGCCATCACGCTATTCGGTCGCTCGGTGACATACATGATGCCATCCACGATGATGGGATTGGATTGCCAGGCACCGAAGACCTGATTCTGCAACATCCACTTCAGTTCGAGATTCGCGACATTGTCTCGAGTGATCTGGTCCAGCAGACTGTACCTTTGACTCATATAACCACCGTTATAAGTCATCCAGTTTTCTGGCTGATCGGCGGCATTCAACAGTTGCTCATAACTCACCTGCGCTGTGGTTGTCATCATCACGGAGCAGCCAACGCAGAGCGCCGCCCCGACCAGCATCTTCTTGATAAGGTTCATTGCAGGCCTCGCAGGGTGAGCAAATAGCCGATGACATCGGCGACTTCGTCACTGTTCAGTGTTGTGGGTTGTTTGGATGGTGACTCGCTGATTTCATAAGTAACGATGTCGGTCTTGAGCAGAGAGCGTAGACGCTCCCGGGAATCGATAACCTGCACAGTATAGGTGTCTTCATTCAGACGACGACCGACGATCGTCTCCTCATTGCGCGTGACGATACGAACGGGTCGATTGATCGGCAGCAGCGCGGAGGCGGGATCGAGCAAATTCATTTGCAGGCTAGCCGGTGTGCGCAGCAGACCGATCTCGCTCAGATCCGGCGCCGTACGCGGACCAATGCCGTTGACCCGATGACAATTGGCACACTCACCCTTGCCTTCGAACAGCGCCTTGCCCCGCGCGGGATCGCCAATCTTGACGGCGACACCACTGGGATCAAAACCGGCGCGAATATAGGCAATCACTCCATTCAGCTCTTCTTCTCGCAGATCGAATGCAGGCATGCGACCACCGGCAGCGCCCGAACTGATAATCTGCCGCAGATCGTCGTCCGACGTCGCTGTGCGAAACACACCCCGACGCAGATTGATACCGTCAACCGTATCGCCCTGGGGACCGTGACACAACGCACATTGCTGGACATAGACCCTGCCACCAGCGGCGATTGCCTCACTTGTGTATTGATGATCACTGGTATCCTGCGCCATCAGCGTGTGGGTGAAACACACTGCTACAAAGCAAATCCAGCGAATTTTCGTATCTGGTGTATCATAGTTGGTCATGGGTTTACTCGCAGTCAGAAAGCCTGAGAAAACGTCAGCAACGAAGAATAATCATAAACGGCATTCAGGTCTATGCCATTGCGGGTTCGGCATTTCTCCGGGAATCCCTTCAATCCAGGTGCGTTGTCGCTGTCGATGCACACGATGACTGTAAGATTATTTGTGCGATTACCCCGGGTTCATGACCAGCTCAAGTATTCCTGAGTTACAGTCGAATACAGGAACAGGTATTTACTGCCCGGGGGTGCGGACGCTGGGTCGCTGCGAGAACCTCTGATATACAGCACGGTTCAAATCACGATGCAATGCAACACAAGAAGGCACGGATCATGAGCGAGAACCCTGCAGACAAGCGTCTGCCGCGACTCTTTGTAATCGATGATAATCCTGACATCACTGAAATCATCGAAACAGTGGCGCAGGAAGTAGGTTTCGAAGTGCGTTGCGTGAACGACCACAAGCTCATTCGATCCACGTATCTCGGCTTTGAACCCCATGTAATTTTTCTCGACCTCGACCTAGGGCTCGACGACGATATGGATATGTCGGAACGGGGCTATGACGGACTGACTGTGTTCAAATTTTTGCACGAGCAAGGTTCGGATGCGCGCATCGTGCTGATCAGTGGCATGGACCAGGAAAAACGCCGCGTCACGCGCAATATCGGTCGAGAGATGGGACTCAGCGTCATCGGCAGCATTCCGAAACCGTTCTCGATAGGCAAGATCGAACAACTCCTCATGCAGATGAAGCCGGCCGGTTCCAGCCTCGATTGATCGCTCACCTTCGACATTAATTTCCCGCACCAGAAATGAATCGGGGCAGAAAAGTCTGCCCCGATTTAATCTCAGCCAGCGCTTGCTGCTGGCTCTCAGCCGTTGATGGCTTTCGCCGCCTTGCGCTGCTGTTTGCGTCCGGCGACATAGCCGCGGCAATTGGTGGCGCCGCACCCACACGGGAAGGTGCGGAACAGATAATCTTCCGTGCGCGCATAATCGAGTGTGACGAACTCACCCGGCTCGATCGACTTCAGCGCGATGAAGGAGCGCGTCTTCAGATCGACATAGGTATTGGGGTCACAGCTGTGCAGCAGCTTCCCGTAAAAATACGGGTCATGCAGATGCAGTCCAGGAGCAATCTGCAATGAGAACAGCGTTACCTCACTGCTGAAAAATCCAGTGATCCCGAAGACGATATCGCCCGGATTGAATGCAACCAGGCTCGTCACTCCTTCGCCGACACCATTGTCGATAAACGAGATATTGAAACGGTCCCGCGTCGGCTCATTGGGGATCGGCGGCATCTGCTCGGGATAGAACCGGTTAGGATTTCCCATGATGCTGTCTATCGTGCCGTGAAAAGGAGCACCGTGCGTCTGAATCGACGCGCCATTGATCGTGTGTTCGATGACAAGATCCGCATTATTACCATTTGATTTCATGATGGCTCCTCAACTGAATCTGCGAGTTGAAAACGTCAGTGCCGAAAAGCGCGCTGACGACGCGGTTGTTCTCTCTTCAGTACCTGAGCAAAGGTTCGCGATCAGCGAATCTCCATACGCGCGCAGGTCACTGTTTTCAACCATGACATGATCGGACAACGAACTGGCGTTTAGTTCCAGCAACCTCTCATTAAACCCCTTCGCATTCGCAGGCAACTGCTTGCGGTGGTCTTGATTCCCATCTACGAGAATGCGGGCGCATTCTGCTTGACTTGTAGTTGGCGTGAAAAGTTGATTCATCTCGCTTGGTATCTCCTGAAAGATTAGCAGTAAAAAAAAAGAGGCAATAGCAGTGCCTCGAGTTTAAAACTTATCGTGATCAGAATTTCACTGATGGCTAGAACTGACAGAATGCGGAGAGAAGATGATGCAGAAGAGGACGACAGGCGAGCGGGGGTGCGAGGTGGTGGGATAGTCATGACCTCTCGCAAGAGCTCATAGCCTTCGCACAACCTACCCGTCAGGTAACCTGTTTTGTAGACAGCGAATGTATTCATCTGCCTAACCCTCTGTACGATCTCGCGCCCAGAATTCGATCAAGTCCGTTGTCTTCCTCACGGAGTGGAAGACGAACCAACCACGAGGGCGAGAGGGGTTGAGGTTCCGTCCAGTGGCGCGCTTATGGTAGTACAAATTTCCGAAAGTAAAAGTTTTTTTTGAGGTTTGGCCAAAATATTTTCGGGGGTCCGGGGAGCCTGTAAACCCGGGGGCCGGGAGTGAATGCCGGGAAGCCAGTCTGAGGCGGGTTGGCGTGCGTTGAACTGGCTACTCGATGCGGTGCAGCTCGAGCGGAATCGCCGCCTTCTCATAGCCCACCATCAGGTCGATCAGGCGATCGCCCCAGGTATACTTGTCGCGCATCAGGGCATTGATTCTGTCGCGCTTCTCGGCGCGTGGCACCGCGGCGTACACCGCCCGTTCACCTCCCCGTGTGAGCTCAAATGTCGGCCGGGACAGCAAACGATCTGACCAGCCGGAACTCCCACTGCCCACGCGCAGATAAGGCAGCCCCTCGTCGTCGACAATCCAGAGACGAGTCGTATGGGACTCTCCACCGCTATCGAGCGTGTGCAATTCCACGACTTCGACGCGCTCTGCCGCCACCCGCTGGGCAATCACCAACACCAGGATCACCAATACCAGTGTGAGAAAACTCCCTGTCAGAAGGCGCGTCACTCTGCGGCGCCACGCTGCACTCATCATCTGCCTCTCCTGTTGGAAACTCCGCCGCCCTATTACAACTCGCGATCGGGAACCACACGCAGCGCCAGATTGTCACTGCGGTTGTTTATGATGCGGGACTCGTCCACGCGCAGACAGGTTCCGGCCCAGGAGCCGCCGGCAGTAAACGTGGACACCTGCACGTTGTATTTCCCGACTTGAGGCAGAGGAAACCACTGCTGGAAGATTTGCGCCTGCTTCGTGAACTTGCCGGCACTGGCTTCAATGAGATTCTGTGAGGCGTCGAACATGCTGATGTTGGAGCCACAGCGGCCGACGATCGGCTTCGCCGCGTACCCACTCCTGCGCAACGAGTCGGAGAGTTCGAATGCGCCGTCGAGCAACCACGGATGGTCGGGAAACATCTCCCACAGGATCGGCAGGATGGCCTTGTTGCTCGGAATCAGAGTCCACAGCGGCTCATACACCATGACTTCATCCCGCAGCAGCACATCAACCAGACGTGGAGGCGATTGACGGCGGGCATTTGCCGAAATGGCGCCCGCCTCCAGTTCGTCCCGCAACTGATCCAGGGCGGTCTCCCAGGCCCAGGTCTTCCAAACCCAGCGAATCGGCTCTCCATCCGCATCGAGTATGCTGCCGTCATCCGCCCAGCTGAGCCCCCGTAACCCATGAATGATCTTGCACTGGATATCGGCTTCATCCAGCGCGTCTTTCATGAACAGGGCGTGATAGGTCTCTTCCGGATCGTCATCCTGCATGATGTGCAGTACGCCATCGACGTCACTGCGCTTCCACGCATCTCGCAACTCGTTATGCAGCTCCGCACCGGGATCGTCGCCGTCCTCACACTCGTAATAGTCGGCCCACTTGCCCTGCACCTTGCCGCACTCCATGTGACAGGAAGCCGAGTCGCAATTGTACTCGTAGACCTTGATGCCACGGTCCGACAGGGAAAAGTCAAAGCGGCCGGTGATCGTCTGATTCAGGCGGTTGTCCCAGGACTGATGTATTTTGTGCCATAACACTTCTGGCAGATTGAAATACTGTAGCAGCCGGTCGTCCTGCAACACGTGGTCTGTGGCATGCATGAACATGGAATGCAACTGGTTGGTAGCCAGCTGCAATTCCTCATGTGCGGATTCCGAGATCACGTAATAGCGACGCTGGTCCGCCTCATTGCTGCTGAGTTTGTGCCCCCCCATCATCGCCACGTAAGCCTTCTCATCCTCATTGGCAATGTTGAGCCAGGAACGCGCGACGGCGCGCGACGGCGCTTCGCGTTCCACCAGGTTGAGCAGCGCCGGTTCGGGAACATCCAGTTCCTCGGCATCGGTGGCATCGTCAGTCTGAATCACCCAGCCGAGAATCTCGGCGTCGCCGAAAGAACATTCGAGCCAGAATTCGCCATCCTCGGTAATCTCGGCGCCAATTTCCCGTGCCCAGTCCCGGCCCTCGCCCCATTTCTGATGACCCACATTCTGTTCTGCCACGCGCACATAGTCATTCGTGACCTCAGTTGCGACGGCGACATGGCCGGTGTTCTCGAATTCACCTCCCTCGGCCCAGATGATGAGGCAACCGGGTTCCGGGTGTCGCCGTGAGCCATTGGCAAATGCGTGCAACGGCAATTCGTGGCGATCACTCACTCGGCGTACGCAGCGCAGCCTGAAGATCTCATACGCCATGGCCACGTCATCGAAGATGTAGCCCTTGTTCAGATATAACCAGCGCCGGGCAAATTCCACGCACTGCCATTTGTAGCCGAGATAGAGGCCGTCGAGGTGACTGCGATAGGAACTCCGATTGGGCAGTTCCTTGGGATCGGCAGTGCGGTAATCAGAGGAATAGGCGGGCACGCCGCCGGCGGCGATGCCCAGCAAGGTACCGAATTTTTCAGGCTTGGGTTCGTTAGAGTCAGTCACGAAGATTCTCACTTGCAAAAAAAAGCAGCCAGTGACGACGGACTGCTTGCAGGATAGTTTCTCTGGTTAAGGCGCACAAGCTGGAAACGCGCGCCCATTGGGACCGGCTGCACGCCGGCGTTTCATCAGAGCTTGATAAACGCCAGGGCGTAATTGCCGTTCATCGGTATCACGAGCTGTTTCTGAACTGAGTCGTAACACATCGATGCCGCACTGGGGATGCCGGCAGCGACGAGTTCGGCCGCCTGTCCGGGACGGATGCGCGAGACACTGCCGAAGCGGACGCTGCTGGTGTATTTGGAGCCATCTTCGGTCACGACCACGCCGTCATTACCGCCTTCTATCGAGTGTTCGGTGCGGATAACGTCGCCGGCGGGATTGTAGGTGATGACTGCATTGTCATTGACATTGACGACGACGATGTTGCCGTCATTGTCGATCGCCACCCCGTTAGGCGCCGACAAGGGAGCGCCCGCGGCAAAGGTGGATACCTCGCCCGCCGCCGTGACCTTGTAAATGACTTCTGGTGAGCGCGTGTTGGAGGCGTAGACCGTACCATCGGCTGTGACGGCGATGCCGTTAAGAATCGTCGAACCGGGAATTGCCACCGCACGCAACGGTCGACCGGATGCCAGGTCAAAACTGCGGACATGGCCGACATCGACGGTGTACAGCACACCGTTGCTGATCGCACTGCCGAGTGGATGGTGCAGTTCCAGACCGGTGCGGGTCTCGCCAATCCATTTCGGCGTGTGCACACTGCCATCAGGATTGATCAGGGACACATAGCCATCATTCTCCGTGCCGTCACCCCGCTCGCCATTGTTCATCGCCAGAATCAGATTCCTGGCGGGGTCAAACGTGCAGCTTTCGGCGGAGTGAAAACTGCCATATACCTTGACGTTGTCGGACATCGCGACGCGAGTGCCGGACTCGTTGACGGAACCAATGGGTAAACCGGCGCTGAATTCCTGCGCCTGCGCGGTAAGGCTGATGATTCCCAGCAAGGCTGGGCCAACGAGGATTTTTGTAGATAACTGCATCGCTTGTACTGCTCCGTGATAAATGGACTTTGAACTATACGGGAAATTGAATTCACATGGCATACTGTCTGCACGCGAAACCGCCCGGAATCGTTAGCCTGCCTGGCTGACACGTTGACTCGCGGCTCACACACAGACCGATGCGACCTGACTCCACCGGATGCTTGATTTGCATCAAACTGGGCGCGGGCAAACCGGCTAGTCTGGATTTCAGTCAGGCTGACTTCTCAAGAGACCCAGAAGATGCGGACATCACTCCGATACGCGCTGCGTGCACTACTGCCATTGGCATGCGTCGGCATGCTCGCGGGAATCTTCCTGTCTGGCAGTGCCGCACAGACCCCCGATGCAATCGACTCCGAGCCGCAGTATGCCCCGCAAGGTGCGGCCACCTGCCTCACCTGTCACACAAATCCGGCCGTCACACCGGTACTGGATTCTATCCATGCGCTGCAGTCCAATCCCGGGACACCATTCGCCCAACATCAATGTGAGAGCTGCCATGGGGCGAGTCCCACACATTATCGGTCGATGCAATCCCCCGGAGTCGTCTTCAAGGGCGGGCTGATCCCGGCCAGTGACATTGCGACGCAGAACGCCCAATGCCTGAGCTGCCACGAGTCCGGCCAACGCCTGCACTGGGCTAGCAGCGAACACGAATTCGCCGGCCTCGCCTGCGCCAGCTGTCACCAGATTCACTAGTCCGGCGATCTGGTACCACAGGGACAGGCCAGTATTGAATTGTGCATGGGCTGCCATCTGGAGAAACGCTCGCAGCTCAATCTGCGCAGCCACCACCCTCTGCTCGAGGGCCTGATGACCTGTACCAACTGTCATAATCCCCATGGCTCCGACACCCAGTCCCTGCTGGCGAAGGCCTCGATCAACGACACGTGTACAGAATGTCACAGCGAGAAGCGCGGGCCATTCCTGTGGGAGCACGAACCGGTTACTGATGGGTGTACCAACTGTCATAATCCCCACGGATCGACCCAGAGTAGATTATTGAGCGCACGGCCACCGTTTCTGTGTCAGACCTGCCACTCCGATGCGTTCCATCCCAGCACTCTGTACAGCGGCACCGGCATTCCTCCTGCAGGTGCTGCCCAGCAGATGCTCGGATCATCCTGCACCAACTGCCACTCGCAAGTGCACGGTTCCAACCATCCCTCAGGCTCGCGCCTGACGCGCTGAGGACTTCGCGATGACTCGCCGTTACTCGCACGCCTTGCCCTTGTTCACCGCCGTGCTCACCGCGCCGGTGCTGGCTCAGACTGTCACCATTCCCGAGAACAGCCTTGCTATCGGGCTGGGTCTTAACAGCCTCGACTCCTACCGCTTCGGGCGCTTTACCGGCATCACCGACGACGGGCCCTTTGCCGCCGTGCAATTGGACTGGCGCTCCACCCCCACTGCCAGCGATGCCGGCTATTGGTCTGTCACGGGGCGCAACCTCGGTCTCGACACAGGCGGCTTCACACTGGACTATGGGCGCAGCGGGCGCTTCCGCTTTTTTCTCCGTGGCGACCAGCTACCCCACTATCGGTTCGAGGATGGCAAAACTCCCTTCCGGGGCAGCGGCAGCGCGCTTCAGACCTTGCCGGCCAACTGGGTTGGCGCCAATTCGAGCGCTGGCCTGAGCACTCTCGATGCCTCTTTGCTACCGATGCAGGTGGACAAACAACGCCAGCGACTCACCACCGGCCTGACCATGCAGTTAAGCGATGCCTGGCAATTCGCTGGCGAGTATCGCCATGAAACCAAGCAGGGAGAAGAGACACTTGGCGCTATTTTCGGCTCAACGGGAGGGAATCCACGCGGCGCCCTGCTCGCACGACCTATCGATTTCGAGACCGACACCATCGAGCTCGGACTCAATCGTACCGGCGCCCGCTCTCAGTACAGCTTTAGCTATAATGCGATGCTGTTCAGCAATCATGATGCCAGCTTGAGCTGGCAGAACCCTTTCAATAACCCGCAGTGGCCGAGCGGGGCCAGTTACCGTGATGGCGCCTTCGGCCAAATGGCACTGGAACCCGATACGCGCTCCTCGCAATTGCAATTTAGCGGCGCCCATACCTTCGATGACGGCGGTCGACTGAGTGGATCTCTGAGCACGACCCGGCTCGAGCAGGATGATCGCTTTCTGCCCTATAGCAGCGCACTGGCAGCCCCGGTGCCGTTGCCGCGCACCGATCTTGCAGGGCGGGTCGATACTCTTGTCGCCAGTCTCAATTATTCCCGCACCCTGTCGCGTCGCTTGCTGTTACGTCTGCGCGGCAACTACACCGATTGCGACAACAAGACTCCACAAGCTCTGAACCTGCGCGTCGCCGGCGATGCCGCCAACCAGGCCGATCCGCTCAGTATCAACGCCCGTCGCAACCGGTTGTATGACTTGCAAACCTCCCGTATCGAGGCCGACCTGAGCCTGCGGCTGGGTGGTGCCCGCCGCCTGGCCTTCGGCCTCGGGCATGAGAGCAAGGATCGCAGCAGTGTGGATGTCGCACGCACGCGCGAAGACACCGGTTACCTCAAGTACAACTTCACCGCTGGCAGCCGAGCCAATGGCTGGCTCAAGCTCAGCCATGCAGAGCGGGATGCGACTGCCTACGACAGCACGATTCCCCTGCGTGCCGGCCACAACCCTGATTTCATCGCCACACTCATCGGGGATGAACTGTTTGAGAATGATCCGTTCCTGCGTCGCTACCATCTGACCGACCGTGATCGCGACGAGTTAAGCAGCAGCGTCAATTTCTTTCCCACAGACGCGCTCGCCTTCAGTGTTCTCGCCAAACGCAGCGCAGACGACTATCCCGATTCGACAGTAGGCCTGCTCGATTCCCGGCGCCGCAATCTCGCCTTCGACCTCTCCCTGAATCCCGGCACTGGATGGCAGGCCAGTATCTATTACGCGCTTGATGACTACCTCAATCGGCAGGCAGGTTACGCCCGTAGCGGTGGCGGCAACCCGACGCCGTTCTACCCTGCGTCGGTGCGCCTGCCGGGCAATGCCTGGCGCGTGAAGAGTACGGATCAGGTGTCTACCACCGGCCTGGGCATCGACTGGGACCTGCTCGACAGCCGCCTGCAGCTCGGCCTCGACCTCAGCGATGCCGACGCTGTCACCACCACGGAATCGGCCAGCAGCGGACTCAACCGGGCTCCCCTGCCCGCGGTCAGCACCCTGATCAAAAACGTCAGCCTCACCGCCAACTATGACTTGGGGAGCGACCGGGAA
This sequence comes from Pseudomonadales bacterium, assembly GCA_023257655.1. Taxonomy (GTDB): domain Bacteria; phylum Pseudomonadota; class Gammaproteobacteria; order Pseudomonadales; family Pseudohongiellaceae; genus UBA9145. Next base: position 42,732 of record JALRBQ010000039.1, on the reverse strand, counting down.
TTGCAGCTCAACTATTATTACGAAGATCTCAATTCCAGTGATTGGGCGCTGGACGGGGTCACTACCAACACGCTGTCCAATGTGTTGTTGCCGGGAAATTCCAGTCCTGCCTATAACGGACACCTGCTCCTGGTGAGCTACGTGTTGCGACTGCACTAGCCGGCCGGCTATACCCGACTTGCCAATTGTGCAATGATGGCGGCTGTCGTTCGCCTCACCGGATAATTGGCATGAGACTCCAGAATAACTCGCGTCTGTATGCGAGCCTCGCCCTGCTGCTGATTCCCGGCCTCGTTCACACCCAGACTTACGTCGCCCCGCGCACCGAATACGGTCATCCCGACCTGAGAGGGGTCTGGAATTTTTCCTCACAGACGCCCTTTGAGCGGCCTGCGCAATACGCCAATCAGGAAGTTCTGAGCGCGGAAGAAGTTCAGGCACTCATCGCACGTCGCCGCACAGCAGCGCAAGCCAGTGCCGAGCGGGAAGCCACGGTAAGCGAGCGGCTGCTGGCGTCGACCGACGCGAGCACAGTGGGTTCAGTGAACAGCTTCTGGATGGATCGTGACACGCTCGAGGAAACCGGTCGCACTTCGCTCATCGTCCATCCGGCCAATGGGCGCTTGCCACCGGTGCAGCCCGGAGTCGTTGTCCAGCACGGCGATGACACCGGCGATACTATCATTCCCGGAACGCGACCCGTGCGTTACACCCACGGCGGCATTGGTCGCGATGGCCCGGAAGATCGCGGCCTCTCCGAGCGTTGTCTGGTCTTCAATTCCGGCCCGCCCCTGATGAGCGGACCCTATAACAACCTGCTGCAAATTTTCCAGAATCGCGATCACGTCGTGCTGCTGGCCGAGATGGGTTTCGACGCCCGCATCATCCCCCTCAACAAATCGACCCACGTCGATCCGGCGATCACGTCGTGGTCAGGCGATGCACGCGGGTATTTTGACGGCGACACGCTTGTCGTCGAGTCCCGCAATTTCACCGACGCTATCGCTAGCCTGGGTCTGCGTGAAGACGCCTATGGCACAGCGCGCAACCGCTTGTTGATCGAGCGCTTTACGCCGACTGCAGAGGGCAAACTGGATTATGAATTTACGATCGATGACCCGGACACCTTTCAGGATCGCATCGTCGCACGCATGCCGATGACACGCATCGATGCGCAGCTGTACGAATACGCTTGCCACGCCGGTAACTATGCGATTCGCAACATTCTCAAGGGTGCGCGCATGGAAGAAGCCGCGAACGCCACACCCTGAAGGATGGCATTCGCTGCCACAGGTCAGAAGGTAGCGATAGGATTCAGCGGCGAACCCATGCCCTTCTCGATTCGCAATGGCGCCGCCGTAAACATGAAGCTGTAGCGACCGAGCCGCTTCGCCTCGACGGCGACACGTTCAAAATCCAGATTGTCGAATATCGAGACCCCTAGCGACACCAGTGCCAGACTGTGCAGGGGCAGGTTGACACCGGGAATGCCGCTGGGAGCGACGTCATTCCACATGTCGTGGCCGATCATCGCGACACCTCGTTCCTTCAGAAAATAAGCGACATTGGCGTGGTAGCCGGCGACCCCTTCCGAAGTTGGCCAGGCCCCGAGCGCCGCACGACGGCGCCAGCGTCCGGTATAGAGCAGGATTACGTCACCAGGTTCGACGGTCACTCCCTGGATCTTCTCCAGCGCCAGCAGATCGTCATAGTCGATCTTCGTGCCAGGCTCCAGCCAGCCCTCGGCGGTGGCCTTGCCAGGCAGCAAAGTCGCGTCGAACAGGATGCCGCGGGTGAGAATGCCATCCTTGTGAGTATTGATGCTGCCACGCGGGCAACCCGCAGCCGCCTCAACTTCCTGATAAGTGAGGCCGTTGTAGCCCTTGCCCTCGTACATGATGTGACAGTCCACGGCATCGAGGTGACTGTGGATCGTGCCATGGTAGCTGCCGGTGTACTGATAACGATCCGAGGCACCGGTCGGACTCACGCGCAGGACCTCGCGATTAAGCACTGCGGAGGCATCCACCGCCGGTTCCTGATTGACGTCATGGGCTAGCGAGATGCTGAGGCCCTCGGTAACCAGGGCGACTGCTTCGAGGCGTTTACGGGGAGTGATCAGGTTGGCGGCTCCCAGTTCATCCTCATCGCCCCAGCGTCCCCAGTTCGACAACTCACTCATCGCTCGCCTGAAGTCGGCCTCGGTGGTCATCGATGGCGGCGACTGGGCGAGAGCACCGGGCATCAGGGCTGTCAGCAGACCACCTATGAGCAGGCGTGAATACAGTCTCTTTATTGTCATCGTGTTCTCCCTTACGTTGAATTCGAATACACGGGCGCAGGCGTTTATTGCTCTCAATCCGACTTGCCAGACTGTAAGGCACGTGTGAGTGCCTCGGTATAGGTTGGCATGTCGAAATAGTCGCGCCACTCCCGAATCTTGCCCCCACGCATCTCAAAGATGCCGGTCACTGGCAAATCGATCGGGGCACCATTCACCACCGTGTGATCGACGCGCTCCGCTACCACCAGATCGCCATCACCAAACAGATTCACAATTTCCCAATCGGTTGATTGCCAGGGTCGAATGAAACCGGCAATAAAACGCTCGATGTTGTCGCGTCCAGTCACCGGCGTACCGGGAATATTGAAATAGGTGCCGTCCTCGGTGAACCAGCCTGCCAGTTCGGCTGCATCCAGTCGCGACCAGGCCGCGATAAAATTGCGTACGCTCGTCTCATTGTCTGTCATTGTTCTTACTCCCGCTGTCTGCCCCGCCGCCACACCAGAAAAACACAACAGGCTCGCCAGCAAACCCCCGCACAGCATTCGCCACACGCGCTGATTGGTCTTTTCCATATTGCCCACCCTGTGAACGCGCCACTTGATCGGAGTATCCTGAGCCAAGAGACCGAGTCCAGGTGCCCTGATCCAGGTGACCTGATATCAGTGACCTGATCTCACTAACTCAATCCAAGTGTCCCAATCCTAGTATCCCGATTTCAGAGACCTAATCTAATTCAAAACACATCACATTCCCATTCAATTCCGTTCATCGATCGACCGTTCACTCAACGCTGATGCTTGCGCAATGAAGGGCCTGCGAGTAGCAGCACGCGTACCATTTCGCATCAGCCGATGCGATTTGGGCGGCGCTCGGAATTGGCCAGGACCGGGCATTGACTTCGGTGCACACTGGACTGACACTTGACGCCTCAATACCATCGCCATCGGAGTACCCCATGAGGCAATCCAAGAATAATATCCTTGCCCTGATTACTGCCATATCCACCCTCGCACTCACCTCCTGGACTCCTGCGCTGCAGGCACAAAGCAAGGCCAAGGCCGAGAACGTGCCCGAGATTCCGATGCGGGCCATAGAGGGCTTCATCAAACTGCCGGAAGGCCTCTATTTCGGGGAGGCCCTCGGGGTTGCAACCAATTCCAAGGGACACATCTTCGCCTACACTCGCAGCGGTGACACCCGCATGTTCGAGTTTGACGAGAATGGCAATTACGTACGCGAGATCGGTGTCGGTCTCTACGGCTTTGAGTTTGCCCACAAGGTAAGGGTCGACAAAGACGACAACATCTGGGCCGTCGACGAAGGCTCGAACCAGGTAATCAAATTCAACCCCGAAGGTCGCGTCGAGATGGTGCTCGGATATCGTCCACCTGCCGCTGATGGCGTGCTCGCTACTGATCGCGGCGCCGGTCAGGATCATCCGTATCTGTTTGGCAGACCAACAGACGTTACATGGGATACACAGGGTAACATCTTCGTCTCCGACGGCTACATCAACCACCGCGTCGTGAAATACACCCCTGATGGCCACTATGTCGCCCAGGTCGGCACCGGTGAACGTGGCGATGGCGTCGATCAATTCAACACTCCACACACGATTGCTTCCGATGACCTCGGCAACATCTATGTCGGCGATCGCGGCAATGCGCGCGTCAAGGTCTACAACAGCGACCTCGAATTACTTGCGATGTATGAGAACGTGGGCAACCCCTGGGAGATTTGCATTTCACCTGGACCTCATCAGTACCTGTTTGTTTCCAACTCCAATCCAGACAGCAACCCCGCCGCTTCCTGGGATGTGACTGGCGAAGTCTACAAGATGGAACTGGATGGCACGATCCTCGGAAAATTTGGTGAAGCTGGCAAAGATCCAGGCCAGTTCCAGACGATTCACGGGATGGACTGCCGCAATCCGAATGAACTGTTCGTGGCTGAAATTTCTGCCTGGCGAGTGCAGAAGATCCGATTGGGGTCAGAGTAGCTCCGGCCTCCACGAAACCATTCAACCAGACAGCGCTCAGGACATCACACATGAAAACAACATTAAAACAACTTACTCTTGTTGCCGGCCTCTTCGCCGCGTCAACTCTCCAGGCACAAGTTCCTAACATTCAATTCCGGGCAGAAGATGCATTAAGCGGATTTCCGGCAAACATCCATATGGGCGAGGCCGCAGGTGTAGCCCGCAATTCCGAAGGCAATATTTACGTCTATACCCGCACCGGCAACCCGACTATCACACTAGGCACATCGCGCGCGGTTTCCCACGGCGGCGCGAGACTGTTCCAGTTCGATCGTAACGGGAGCTATCAGCGCGAGCTGGGCCAGGACACCTACGGATCGTTATACGCTCAGCAGGTCCGCATCGACCGTAATAACAACATCTGGACTGTCGATCAGATGTCCGGACAGGTTGTGCGATACAACCCCGACGGCCAGATCACCATGGTACTGAGCCGCAAACCGGAAGCGATGACAGTCCCGGCCCCGGAATTTACTGCACCACGCAACGAAGGACGCGGAGTCGAAGGCGAGTCCTTCTCGGGCCCGGCCGACGTTGCCTGGGATTCTCAGGGGAACATCTACGTGGCCGACGGCATCCGCAATGCCCGCATTGCGAAGTACAACCCGAGCGGCCGTTGGCTGATGAACTGGGGAAGTCAGGGCAGTGGCGATGGTGAATTCAATGTCATTCAGGGCATCGCAATCGACGCCAACGACAACATCTATGTCGCCGACTACGAGAACCACCGCATTCAGGTGTTTGACACCATGGGCAATTACAAGCGCGCGCTGGCCGGGTTTGGCGCTCCGATGGCTATCTGCATTTCGCCCGGCAACAACCCGTCACTGTTTGTGTCGAATTCCAACCCACCGGACAATATGGATGTTGGCGGTGAAATCTACAAGCTGCGACTCGATGGCACGATCGTCGGTAAATTCGGCAAGGCCGGCAAACCCATCGGCCAGTTTGGTACTGTCAATGCGATCGATTGCAGCAACCCGGAAGAATTGCTGGTGGGAGAACTGGGCAACTGGCGAGTGCAGAAGGTGACTCTGCTTCCCTGAGCTCTCTTCAGCACGCTCTGAACACTATGCCCTGGCGCTTCGATTCGCGGCACTTTGCTCGCGAATCGAGGCACCTCCTCTGAACAACTTCAGACTAACCACTCCTAAGCAGTGCGGGCCAGCAGGTGCCGCGCGAGACGCATCGCCGTGACGCGACTGTCCACGACATGCTCGCTGCCAATCAACTTGATGACATCCGCTTTGCGGAGTGTTTGCATCACCTTCTCACTTGCTCCGAAAATCACGATATCGTCGCCATTGCGCAGCAGGTTGATCGTGGCTTCTTCGAGCGTTGCCGCCGCGCTGCTGTCGACAAAAGGCACCTTTGACAAGTCAATCAACAGCACCTCGTTGCTGGGAGTTTGCTGCATGGTGCGCGTGATATCGCGAGCCGTCGCAAAACTGAGTGGGCCTTCCATCTGGAACAGGTAAATCCTGTCTCCCATCGCCGCCAGTATCTCCTGCTCCTCTTCGTCCAGATCCAGGTCCTGTCCGGCGCCAAAGTGAAACTTCACACTCGCCATCTGGGTGTCCGCCATTTTGGCCACCGACAATACGGACGCCATTACAATCCCGACAGCGACTGCCGTAATAAGATCTAGGAAGACGGTAATTAACAGCGTCGTGAGCATGATGACGACGCCGGGTCGTGGAGAGGTCATCACCCGGCGCAAGTTGCGCCAGTCGATGATCTCGATGCCCACGCGCAGCAGGATGCCTCCAAGTACTGCAAGCGGCACATGGCTGACCACAGGCGCGAAGACCAATATCACCAGCAACAGTGTAATCGAATGCGCCGCGCCTGACAGACGTGTCGTTCCTCCGGATCGGATATTGACGAAGGTGCGCATCGTCGCACCCGCACCGGGGGTTGCCCCAACAAATCCTGCAGCCAGATTGCCGATGCCTTGGCCGATCAATTCACGGTTTGAGTCGTGGTGTGTGTGGGTCAGGCTGTCGGCTGCCAATGAGGTCAACAAGGTATCGATAGATCCGAGAAAGGCCAGCATCAGGGCAAATCGAAGGAGTTGCGGCACATCGGCAACTTGCAGACCGGGTAGATGTAATTCCGGAAGTCCACTCGGTAAAGTACCGATGACCGGGGCTCCGGGAAACAACCAGACGCCCACTATCGTACCCAGGATCACGGCCAGTAGCGACGCAGGCACAATGCGGTTGAATCGCCTGGGCATAAAGCTGACTATAAAAAAACTGAAGGCACCCAACGCTAGCGCCTGGGAATTGGGATGCTGCACCATCGACCAGGTGGCGATGAGTTTGGCCAGGTTACTGCCATCGGGTGAGTCATACCCAAGGAGAGCAGCCAGTTGCAGAATGATCACAATGACCCCGATTCCTGACATGAAGCCAGAGACAACCGGCTGCGGCACCAGCTTGATGTAACGACCAAATCCGGCGAGCCCGAAGGCAATCTGGACCAACCCGGCAAGGATAATAACGGTGCAGATCAGGGTAAGATTGCCAGAGAAATAGCCTACGACGCTGGCGACAACAACGGTCATGGGACCGGTAGGACCGGAAATCTGGGAAGCCGTTCCTCCAAATACTGAGGCGAAGAATCCAACCAGAATCGCCCCGTACACACCGGCAAGCGCGCCCAATCCGGAAGCAATACCAAAGGCCAGTGCCAGTGGCAGTGCCACGGCGGCCGCCGTGATACCCCCGAGTACATCGCCCCGCAGCACCGACTTGTCGATCACTGATTTTACCTTATGCACGCGTCGCCGAGCCCCTGACAGGATTCGGTTGGAAATACGGATTGCACACTCACATCCGACAATGCGTATATCGGCAAGCGTGAGCCAACAATTGATGGCGTGCTAGGCGCGCCTTCTGGGCACGGGAAAGAGCAGCAGGAAGCTGGTGCCCTGTCCTGGACGGGAGGCGACGATTATGTGGCCGTTATAGCGATGCACGATACTTTGGAGAATTGCCAGCCCCATGCCAGTACCCTTGTCGGCTTCCTTGGTGGAATAGAACGGCTCGAAGATGTCACGCTGCACCTCGGCACTCATGCCGGTACCGGTATCACTGACCGAGAGCTGGACATAGTCGCCGCTGAACGGTCCTTTGCAGGCGCTGCAGTGGGCTGCATTAAATTCTCAGTAACTCAGGTCGAGTTTGATCTTTCCCTCACCTTCGATGGCGTCGCGCGCGTTGATGAGCAGATTGGCCAATGCCTGCCCGAGGCCTACCGAATCCGCCATCACAGCCGGCAGCCCATTATCGGCGAAGAATTCAATCCGAATTCTGGACGGCATCAGTGGTCCGATGAGAGCCAGCGTATTTTCCACGGCGGAATGCAGGAAAATCGGTTCGATGTGCGAGGGCTTCTCGCGAGAGAACCTGAGCATCTTGTCGATGAGTTCCTTGCCGCGCGACGCACTCGTGCCCACCTTTACCAGAAAGTCCTCGAGCTTCGGATCTTGCGCCGTCTTGCGATTATGCAGGCGCGCGAGATCATTGAAGCCCATCAGGCTGCCGAGGATATTATTGAAATCATGGGTGATACCCGTGACCAACAACCCCATCGTCTCCATTTTCTGCGCGCGCATGAGCTGCATCTCGAGCGCATGTTTCTCACTGACAGACTGTTCACGCCGGATCGACTGCCGCGTATACAGCCACAGGAATCCGGAGAGCAGACAGGTAAACAACACCCCACTCAGAAGTATCAGCCAGGAGGTATAGGGCAACTTGTCATTCATGTAGCCGGCCGCCGGGCTCGCCACAAAGTGCCAGCGCTTGCCCGCAATGGGAATCTCCGCTTAGTAGGCTGCGGGTGGCGCCATCGCCAGCATGCTGCGCGAAGCGCCTTTACCAGGCCCAGACAACTCGGGAAAGCTGAGACTGCGACCCGACGGAATTGTCTCGGCGATTGTCAGCTCGATACCTGGCTCACTCAGCAGACGCTGACCTGCTTCAATGATGGCGGGTATCCGAAACACGCCCACAACCAGACCTACCAGATCTCCTGACGCTGTAGCGGCGTCAACAGAATTGGCGTACAGCGGGCTGATAATCAGAAAACCCGGATCCACTTCTCCGTGCCCCTGTATCAGATTCACCCAATCGGTGGCGGTGGCTTCGCCACTGGCAATCGCCTGTTGCACCGCCATGTGCCTGACCGGGTCTGATCCCAGATCATAGCCAATGGTGGCCTCACCTGAGTCCAGAGGCTGTACAGGATAAATCGGATAGTAGATCGCTCGACGCGAGGCGCGCACCATGGTGCCGTCCGCGGCCCGCTCCCGAATCTCGTAACCGGTCACTCCCTCGGCGCGTCGCGCCTGTTCGAATTCGTCGCGCTCTTCATCACGCACCAGTTGCACCCATTGCAATGCCTACACACCGGCCAACTCTGATTCGAAGGGTTGCACGAACCCACCGAAACCGGAGCGCGAACTTGCGGCCGAACGGGCGTAGAGTGACTCCATCGATTGCAGGATGAGCCGATGGTTGGTGAGCGCGCGTTGCAGTATCGATGCTTGCAATGCAGCAGTTTGGTCAAATCGAATCTTGACGCTATTGTGCTGGGAGTTGAGAGAAATCAGAAAGGCCGTGAACGAGAACGCTGCCACGACCACGAAGGTGAGCAAAACCGGCAGATATTTGCGAATCACTCCAATGGCCATGCAAGGACTCTCTTGCAAGGACTCCAAAACTTGATGTATGCAATGCAATTTGGGTGCTAGCAATGTAGCACGAGTGCTCACTACCCGTTCGGGGTGATGCAAACGAAACGAGGTTGCACCCGGATTGCAAGCACGCTGCGAAGTCGCAAAGCGATTCACCCGTCGCCGACGAAACGGCTACTTGCTCAGCCCGCAGAATAGTCAAATTCTCTCACTGTGTCTACGAATCGAGGATTGCCTCAGCGGGAGTTGAGCACATTACTTGTACTGCTTTTGGAAGCCCGCCGCCTGGTACCAGGATACTCTGGCCGACTGTCTGCCGTTGCGACTGACTGGCGCTTGCCGGGTCACGCTATCGCCAACAGTGCTAGTGTCTTGCGAGTAGCTTTGGTAGTCTCTTGCCAGCATTAACGAGGGTACGTTATGGGTATTACAGTTCACAGTGGCAGGATTGCATGTTTCGCCGCCTGCGTCGTCTTCGGCATGACTACCGCACTGGCTCAATCTCCTGCGAGCCTGAAGATGATCGAGAATCTGCAGAACCTGCGTTTCGATCAACTCGGCAATCCCCAGATCCAATCGAATTCACTGACACCCGTCAAGAGCACAATCGACAAGCCACACCGCATACTCATTATTCCCGTACAGTATTCCAATCGACGTTTCGATCGCTTCAGTGGCGAAGCCGATGCCGATCGCAAGAACCAGGAATATATACAGGACCTGCTGTTTTCCGATGATTTGGACAATCCCAAAACGGATACCCTGACTCACTATTACTACCATCAATCAAGAGGACGCTACCTCGTAACCGGCGAAGTATTCCCGCTTGTCACCGTCGACAAACCCTCTGAATATTATGGCGAGCCCATCCAGAACTCTGACGGCACCTGGCGTAATGACGTCCGTTCCGAAGAACTGGTAGAAGATGCACTCGCCGCCGCCTATGCCCTGCAACCGGATTTCCCCTGGGCCGAATTCGATGTGTGGGATCCACTCGATTACGATGGCGACAAGGTATTTGCCGAACCCGACGGATACATCGACCATTTTGTGCTGATGTATGCCGGCAATGGTCAGTCTTCCTGTCAGGGGCTGTACAACCTGGGACTAAAGTTCACTGTTGACGCCCCCTCTAATCAGTACGAACTGCTGCAAGCGCAGGAACAGGAATGCGCGCAGCGCATCTGGGCGCACCGCTCTTATCACACTGCAAACAACGGCAAGGGACCGATGGTGGAAGGCTTTATGAATCGTCGTGGTGGCGTACCACTGCGCGAGGGGCTTTGGGTGCTGGACTATAATATGCAGGAGGAATACACCGAACTGTCGACGTTCATTCACGAGTTTGGACATTCCCTCGGCTTACCGGACATCTATGCGGCCAACACGAATAATTCGACTGCCTCCTGGGAGGCGATGAGCTCCACTGCCAGCCCAGTTCCCCAGGAACTCAGCTCGTGGTCGCGGATGCAGCTCGGCTGGCTGGAACCCTGCATGATCACACCCCGTAGCGCCGGCGGCACCAAGGTGCAATCAGTCTACCTGAAGACGATGAACGACTGGACACCGGGTGGCGCGACCGAAGCCGGGGTCTGCGACAGCGCCATGGTCATCCTGCCTCCGAAGATCAAAGAACTGCGGATGGGACCCTTGACTGCAATCAACGGGCTGCAGGCGGCATATACCGGCCAGGGCAATGACATGAACAACTTGTTGTCGCGGCATTTCGACTTGCGCGGCGCAGGAACAGGCCCGGTTACCCTTGAATTCGATACGTGGTTCAAAATCGAGACCGACTGGGACTACCTATATGTGGAGGTTTCCACCGATGGCGAAAACTACACGCGTCTCATGCCGACCGACAAAAACGCACCGTCGGACACCGATAGCATCATGCCCTCCCAACGTGGGCACGATGGTCCCGGTACCATTCCTGGATTCACCGGACGCAGCGGTGACCGTGACGGCGATGGTCGCGTCGAGTCAGCCGCTGGTTGTGACGTGAATCGAGCCCGCGAGCTGGCCGAGGACCGTATCGGGAATGAAGAGGTCGATCCGTGTGAGAACTCACAATGGATTCACGCCGAGCTCGATCTGTCTGCGTACGCCGGACAGCAGATTGAGTTGCGCTTTCACTACTTCACCGATCTGGCAGCGGTTGAAGACGGCGCTCTCGTAGACAATGTCGAGATCAAGGCTCTCGGTTATCGGGATGACTTTGAAAACAGCGAATTCCAGGGCTGGAGTGTGGAAGGCTTCTCGCTCAGCAGCGGCAGTCACGACATCGTCGTGCCCCATTATTACCTGCTAGAGTATCGAGATCCGTACGAGGCGTTTGCGAATTCCCATAACTACGACGAGAACATCTCCAAACCGGGCCTGTCATTTTTCAATGACCCCGACTCCGGCGAGATGAAAGCGGTAAGCTTCCGTTACCGGCCTGGTGTACTCCTGTGGTACTCGAATGGCTCGTACATGTGGAGTCAGAATGACCCCAGCCAGTTTGGACCCGGCAATGGCTTCCTGCTGTTGGTTGACTCCACTCCTCAGGAATTCGAGCTACCGCAGATTCCCGAGACTTACTACAAGGACGATGAGGGTTGGCGCTTCTATGACTTCAATGAAGATGCCCAGGCTACGTTGCGACAAGGCTTCCTCGATGTAATGTGCTTCCAGCGCCGCAAGGAATACTATCCGGTAGACCTCAGCGACGCCGATCGTGCCGCCTGCGGAGACAGCGATTCGCCTCCCGGTGAATCCATTACCTTCGAAGGTCGACAATTGATCTATGGTTATACACTGATTAATGAAATGCTGCCCGGAGCCACCCGTGATCCGTACAAATCCATGAGCACGCTGTATGACTTCCGACTAGGCAGAGAAGGCATCACGTATCGGCTCTACGATCGCATGTTACGTAACGCCCATTCCGCAGACGCCCCCTTCGCGTTGGACGACTTTCCCAACGGCGTCCAGTTCTGGGGTATCGAGGATGGAGAGATGCGCACGACTGACGGCAGGCCGTTCAAGGCAGTCAACCACTTCGATGATGCCGATACCAGCCGCTATTTGAACCCGCATCTGCCCTTTGGCAGTGCGAGCGTGCCGGCAGCCGGCCTCAGTTTCACACTGGCAGAACCTGGCGCCGATGCGCCGCCCAGCGCGAAAGTCAAAGTCTATTTTTCCTGGGAGCACTAGTCCCGTTCGCGGGCCGCGGATAACGGCATGTTCACATGGCTTGAAAATACCCCGGTGGCAATCTGGGTGGGGGTGTCGTTGTGGGGCTACCCGCTGCTCCTGAGTCTGCACGTCATCGGTCTTGCCGTGGTTGTCGGCATCTTCGCCACCCGAGATCTGCGCCTTTTAGGCCTGTTTCCCGGCCTGCATCCGGCGGCGTTCCTGCCGTTGGGCAAACTCGGCTGGATCGGCTTCATCATCAATGCCCTGTCTGGCATCCTGTTATTCACGTCCCAGGCTGTCACGTTTGCCAATAACACGGCGTTCCTGATAAAGATCAGCTGCATTGTCGTCGGCATGGTGCTGGCGGGACTTATCCAGTCGCGCTTGCGGGGCGAACTTGCCGCCAGTCGAGACCAAGTGTCGATCAGTAGCTCCACGCGACTGATCGCCCTGTGTTCACTTACAGTCTGGGCGGCAGCGATTATCGCCGGCCGCCTGATAGCCTACTTGTAGCGGGGAGTACTGATGCTCGTCCCTCTCGCAGAATTCCTGCTCGGCTCTCCCCTCAATGCATGGATCCAGGCTACGTACTGGGTCTGGCCAGTACTGGAGATTACGCATTTCATCGGCCTGTCACTGCTACTCGGTGGCCTCATCGTCATCGATCTGCGCATGGCGGGTCACTTCCGAAACCTTGACCCAGTCGCGACACATCAGCTGTTACCACTGGTCTTCCTCGGCTTTGGCCTGAACGCCACAACGGGCATCCTGTTCTTCTACGGGGACCCGATGCGCTATGCGATCAACATCGGTTTTCAAATCAAGATGCTGCTGGTCTTGTTGGCCGGCCTCAATGCTCTGCTTTACTACTGGAAACTCGCACCGGTAATCACTGCGTGGGGCCCGGCCGCTCCGGCCACACCGTTGGCACGCACCGTTGCGTATCTTTCACTCGCGCTATGGACCGGCGTATTGGTTTGCGGCCGACTGATTCCCTACGTGGGCACAGGCTAGCCACAAGCCTCTATCCCTTCCGAATTCTCATGACGGATTCTCTCCTGCAAATGGCCAGCGTGCCGGTATCTCGCTGTTGAGATTTACCGGCCGGATTCTCCGGCAAGGATTACAGGTAAGGTACCAGTGAGTTTTACAGGATCGGCATCTGTGCGGGCCAGTAAGGACCGGTATTGTGTGCAAACGCGCCGGGGCTTATTTGGGGACGAAGATACGGGCGATGGTTTCATCATCATGAAACATGAGGTGTTTCATCGCTGCCGCGACGTGCAAGAGCACCAAACCTGCCAGCACTTTCGCCGCCGTCGAATGAAACAGGAGCGCCATCTGGACTACTGCTGTGCGTTCCGGCAACAACCAGGCCATCAAGGGACCAGTCAACAGCGAAATTGTGAGGGTTGCCAACATCACATAGTGCGCGAACTTGGCGAGTCGATGAGTCGCGGCAGACTGACCATTCACCTGGGGATGCCCCGAGACAACCCGCCAGCCGATGCGTATTGCCAGCGGAATCCAGGCCATCAGCCCGAGGGTGATATGCAGACTGCGTCGGGCATCGATAGCGTCGGCTGACTGATACATGATGCTCATGCCAACGAACCATAGAACGATTATCAGTAAGGCGGTGCCCCAGTGCAGACCGATCGAAATCCAGCCGAAGGAATTCGACTTGTCGTACCAGGCGGGAAGTTCGCGCAACGGAGTATGCGGGGCTGGAGCGGAATTCAATGCAGCACCAACCCCGATCGGCTATTTGTACTTGGAGGGGAAGAAGCGAAGCATGGCCCGTGAAGATTCCGCGTCACATTCGTAAGCGGCAATCTTGTATCCTGCCCGCGCCGGAATCCAACGTGTTGTGTATGACGTCGGTTCCAGCAGGAACATCGGATCTTCCACAGTCACCGTCACGCGCAAGTCTTCACCATCACGCCAGTAGCGCTCGGTCACCTTCTTCTGAGAAGACGACGGGATGCCGTTATAGTCGTCGAAGCCAGCGATATCAAACACGAAATGTGTGGTGGTCACATACAGGGAGTCACCTTCGTAATATCCCACCGAAAAACCCTGGATACTGAAGTCCACAGCCGTTGGTTCGCGACCGTCTAACCAGACGGTGCGCAGCTGATCATCTTTCTCGTAACGGAACAGGACCCGATCGGGCCACTGCGTCACTTCCATGTGATAAGGATCGTACTGGATAGCAGGAGACGACGCGGGCTGACAATCGTACTTGGGAGCCATGATCTCTTCCCATACCTGCTGATAGGCGAGACCTCGCTCATTAAGCTTCGGAAAATTATCCTCGCCCCAGGGGATCGTCTCCCCATTGACCGGACGCGCACGCCCGCCACCATCCCACACGCCTTCAAGGTCCGGCACACTGGATTGGGCGAACACTGTCGTCATGGCACAGGCCATGACGCCCAGTACAAACGACTTCACACTGATTTCTCTCAAGCGACGAGCGGGTGTTATTGTTTTCATGGGTTTTCCTGCTGCGGATCCGGTTAAAAAGACGCGACCCAGGTTCTCGGACGGCTCTGGCCAGCGAGACCGGAGCCGCACGCACCTGTCGGTGGGGCTAACTCAGCGTGGCGGAGTGACTTCTTCGACACGACCACCGGCGACTATCGGGCTGCCATCGGCACGCGTCATGCGCCGACCAAGCACTCCCTTGGCGCCTTCACCGCGGGCGGGCGGTCCTGTGACCTTGACAACCATGCCCACAGGCAGGGTATCCGGAGTCCATCCGGTGCGCTGCAGACTCACCGGCGCGCCCAGTTCCACCTGCCACTCGGCAGTGGTGCCACTGGCTTCAGTGACATTCAGATAGAGAAAGGCGTGGGGGTTTCTGAAAATAAACTTGGACACGGTCCCTTCAAGTTCGACACTCTGAGATGAATCGTAGAAGGGTGCACTCGAATGGTGGGCAATTGCCGGGGTGGCCAGTACCGCAACACCGGTCAAAATGGCAACCGCAGCGGCGACGAGTCTGTTACGCATGGGCATGTTTCTCTCCTGCTGCCGGGACGGCATGGGGTTCTTGTAATTTGTCCGAAGCGTAGTAAGTATCGTGTCAATAGTCAACGCCATCACTCACGGCAGATGGGCCTTGGCGACAGTTCAGACCGGTGTCCAGTTGGCACGCAGGTAGTTCACAACGGCGTCGTTCAGGTTGCTGCCAATGACTTCATGGGCATGGGCTTTCACCTGTGCCTGCGCATTCTCCACCGCCACTGCAAGATCGGCAGCCTGGAACATCTTGATGTCATTCTTGTTGTCCCCGAACACAACGACGCGGGAATCCTTTAGATCCTGGTGTGCCTGCAGCACTTTTATGGCCTGATCCTTACTGGCCCGTCGATCGTGCACCGTCAGCCAATACCAGCCCGGCGAGTACTGGTTCTCATACTGGTGTATTTCAACCTCGGTGCCGAAGCGGCTGATTAGGTCAGCTTCCAGCGCATCCAGCACCTCACCGCGGTGGATGATCGTAATACAGGTCACCGCATCATTGTGCGCCAGCAGATATCGGGGTTGATGGCGGAAGCGTGGATCGCGGCGCTCTATGCGGTCCCGCCAGTACCACTGCATGCCGGCGTTCGTCACTGTGTCGTAATAGACGCGCTCTTCTGCCCCCGTATAGGTTGAGACATAGGGCGCACAGTCGTACGCGGGCAGGCAGGCAATAATGGATTCCGCGATCTCGCGCGGCATGCTGTTAACGTGCAGATGCGCCCCCGTTTTCAGGTCGGACAGGAACGCCCCGTTGAAGCCGATTACAGGCAGTCGCAGCTCAAGACCCGCCAGCATCTGTTGCATTGACACGATGCTGCGCGCGCTCGCCACCGTCAATTGCAAGCCCTCGGCCAGCATGGCATTCAGCTCTTTCAGCGCGTAGGGCGATAGCACGGCATCGTTGTTGACGAGCGTGCCATCGAGATCGGAAATATAGAGTGTGCTCATGCCTGTGATTGCGATTCGTCGATCCGTACTCTGGCGCACCCATAATAAGGCATGGTCAGGGTCAGACCTACCGAATTTCTGCCAGTCTGGGACCGACATTGAATTTTTCCCGAATTCACTCATACTTGACCCACTCATTGACACACTTAATGACACGCTCAATGACACCGTCATCGCCATCCGCAAAGAGATCGAGGTGATTTATGAAGATTCAGGCACGCTTGATACTGCTGACACTGTGCAGTCTGATGTTCGCCACTCACGCTGCTGCGGCATCCAAGGCCGAAATTGATGCCAACGTGGCTGATGCACTCACGAAATTCTACGCCGAATCGGCAGCAGGCAAGCGACTCGCAGGTCAGGCAGCCGGCATGCTGGTGTTTCCACGAGTGATCAAGGCGGGTATCGGGGTTGGTGGCGAATACGGAGAAGGTGCACTGCTGGTCGGTGGCAGTACCGCGGCGTATTACAATACCGCCTCCGCGTCCATCGGCTTCCAGCTTGGCGCCCAGGTCAAATCCCAGATCATCATGTTCATGACTGAGGAAGCACTGAACAAGTTCAGAAACAGTGATGGCTGGGAAGCGGGTGTCGACGGTAGCGTCGCCATCGTGGAATTCGGCGCCGCCGAGGAAATCAGTTCCAACTCCGCGCAGCAGCCAATCATCGGTTTCATCTTTTCCAACAAGGGCCTCATGTACAACCTGACCTTCGAAGGCTCAAAGATGACAAAGATCGATCGTTAGTACCACGCGCCGCTATTCTGCCGCATCCGGGTCAAGCGGTTCCAGTTCAGTGACAACCTTCTGCACGAGCTTGACCCGGCCTGATTTTACCAAAGCCTCCCGCAGCACGTATTCAATCTGTGCATTCAGACTGCGCAGATCATCGTCCGCCCAGCGCTGCAATGCAGCCAGAACCTGTTCGTTGATGCGTAACGGAAAGGCTTTTTTGGACATCAGTACAGGGACCCGGCATTAATAACGGGTTGCGTATGCTGCTCACTGCAAATGACAACCAGCAAATTGCTGACCATACTCGCCCGCCGCTCATCATCCAGCTCGAAATTGTGCTGTTCGGTGAGTGTGGTAAGTGCTTCGGAAAAGATTTCCACCGCGCCTTTCACAATGAGTTGTCGCGCCGCCAGCACCGCGCCCGCTTGCTGTTTGCGTAACATCGCCTGCGCAATTTCCTGGGCATAGGCGAGATGGCTGATGCGGGCTTCAATTACCTGCACGCCAGCTTTCTGTAAACGCTCCTGCACTTCCAGTTGCAGCTTTTCGGCAATCTGCAGCGGATCCCCGCGCAAGGACAGTTCGCCGTCCTCGTGGGACTCATAGGGATAGATATTGGCGAGATTACGCAGTGCCGCCTCACTCTGGATCGTGACAAAACTCTCGTAATCGTCCACTTCAAAGAAGGCCTCGGCGGAATCGATGACCTTCCACACGATCACCGCCGCGATCTCGATGGGGTTGCCGCGGGCATCATTCACCTTCAGCTTGCTACTCTCGAAGTTGCGAATCCGCAGTGAGATGGCGCGCTTCGGAAAATAGAACGGGTTAGCCCAGCGCAAGCCAGTATTGTGTTCGGTGCCGACGTGGTAATTGTCCGCACAACCCGCTCTCCCATTGCGAGACGAATTCCAGTTTCGCCCCGCGCCCGGGACGTGTAATCACCTGATCGGCGCGGTATGATCCGGAAAGCCATCCCCTGACCGGACCGAATCATGTTCGAGAAATACGCGATGATCGTGATCTACTTCAGCATCCTGATGGTGCTGGGCTATATTGCATCCAAACGCGTTCGCAACATGAACGACTTTGTCATCGGCGGCAAGACGCTCAGCTACTGGGTCGCTGCTTTTTCCGCCCAGGCCACCGGTGAATCGGCCTGGCTGCTGCTCGGTCTGACCGGCATGGGCGCGATGCTTGGCTTCAGCACCTATTGGGTGGTCATCGGCGAATTGTTCGGTGTCGGCGTCGCCTGGTTCATCATGGCGAAGCGCTTCAAGCGCCTGACCGACAAATATGAAGCCATCACCTGCATCGATTACATGGTGGGCCGCTTCAAGTCGAAGACAAATGTCCTGCGCATCGTCTCCGCCATCGTCCTTTCTATCTTTGTACTGATCTACATCTCGGCGCAGATCGACGCCACCGGGTCGGCTTTCGAGAGTTTCCTCGACTGGGATTACCACGTCGGCGCCATTACCGGCTTTCTCATCGTCGCCATCTATTGCATCGCCGGCGGCTTCCTCGCCGCCGCCTGGACCGACATGTTCCAGGGGGCCGTGATGGTATTGTGTCTGGTTCTGTTACCGCTCGTGGCATTCCTCACTCTTAGCAACAGCGGCTCGATCATCGACGGCCTCATCGCCATTGACCCCGGCCTCGTGACACCGTGGGGTGCTGGCGGACTCACGCTGATGAACGCCTCGGTAGTCATCGGCATGATGCTGATTGGACTCGGCTTCCTCGGATCACCCCAGGTGTTTGCTCGATTGATTGCCATTCGCGATGAGGGCCAGATCGAACGCGGACGCTGGGTGGCGATGCTGTTCACGCTGCTGGTAGATTTCTCAGCGATCAGCATCGGCGTATTGGGCCGGTATATTTTCACCACACAGGGCGTTGAACCGGACACGGTCCTCGGCAACGGGTCGCAGAATGTGCTGTCGGAGATGGTGCACTACACCTTCCCCCCACTACTTGTCGGCCTCTACGTCGCCGCGGTGCTGTCCGCCATCATGTCGACAGTCTCCTCCCTGCTGGTAATGGTGGCAGGTTCAATCACGCACGACTTGTACGCGAAGATTGTTAATCCGGGACTGACCGATGCCCGTGCTGCCTACTTGTGCCGCCGCATAACAGTCGTTCTGGCAACTCTGGCCCTTGGGCTGGCACTCATCGTGTCTATCGTGTCACCGGACCGAACAATCTTCTGGTTTGCTATCTTTGGCTGGGCCGGCATCGCCGCCACCTTCTGCCCGATGATGTTGATGTCGCTGTTCTGGACCCGCTACACCGAGAAGGCCGCCATCGCCTCGATGATCACCGGCTTCTCGATGACGATGATCAGCAAGTTTGTCCTGCAGGAGATGGAATCTATAGGCCCTTATTTTACCGCGCTGGAGACGATGCCCCCCTCCTTCCTGTCAGCGCTCATCATCGGTTATGTGGTGACGATCCTGTGGCCGGATCCGGAGTTGGAAGTGCGCTACAAGCGGGATCTGGACAGCATCAATTTCGATGTCTTAGCCACACCGAATCCTGTGGACGCCAAGACCGTAACGAATTCCTGGACGAACTTCGAAAAAAAATAATAATGTGAGCATGAGGACACGTGTGTGACATTGAGTAGACAACAGCTTGAAGCGCACTGGATGCCCTTTACCGGCAACCGCCAGTTCAAAGATCATCCCCGGCTGATGGCCAGTGCCAAGGGCGCCTATTATACGACGGCCGATGGCCGACAAGTCTTCGATGGATTGTCAGGCCTGTGGACCTGCGGCGCCGGCCATGCCCGCGAAGAAATCACTGCCGCCGTCAGTCAACAACTCGCGACGCTCGACTATTCGCCGGGATTTCAATACGGCCATGAACTGTCCTTCCAACTCGCCAATAAAGTTATCGAACTCACTCCGGCGGGCCTGGACTACGTGTTCTTCACCGACTCCGGATCCGAGTCCGTCGATACCGCCCTGAAGATGGCGCGCGGTTACTGGCGCACCTTGGGGAAGCCGGGCAAGTCCCGCTTCATCGGCCGCGTGAAAGGCTACCATGGCGTCAACTACGGTGGCGTCGGGGTTGGCGGCATCGGCTTCAATCGCAAACTGTTTGGCCAGACGGTAGAGGCTGACCACATCGCCGCTACTTTGCTGCCTGAGAACCGCTTCGGCCGCGGTCAGCCGGAAATCGGCGCGCATCTGGCCAACGAAGTGGAAGACCTGATCCTGCTGCACGATGCCTCGAACATCGCCGCGGTGATCGTAGAACCCTTGTCAGGCACTGCCGGTGTTTTGCCGCCGCCCAAGGGCTATCTCAACCGATTACGGGAGATATGCGACAAGCACGAGATCCTGCTCATCTTCGACGAGGTCATCACCGGCTTCGGGCGCATGGGCGCCAACACCGGTGCGGCGGCCTTTGGCGTTACGCCGGACCTCATGACACTCGCCAAACAGATTACCAATGGCGCCATTCCCCTCGGCGCCGTTGTCGCCAAACCTAAAATCTATCAGGCCTTCATGGACAAGGGTGGCCCGAACTACATGGTGGAATTCCCCCACGGCTACACCTACTCGGCCCACCCCGTCGCCTGCGCTGCCGGCATAGCGGCGCTGGGCCTGCTCGTGAATGACAATCTCGTGGAGAGAGTGCAGGAACTGGCTCCGGTCTTCGAGAACGCCGTGCATTCTCTCAAGGGCAGTCCCCACGTCACCGACATTCGCAACTACGGTCTGGCCGCCGGCATCTCGCTGGAACATTACCCCGGCGAACCCTTGCGTCGTCCGTTCGAGATCGGCCTGAAATGCCTGGAGAAAGGCTTCTACGTCCGCTGGGGTGCTGACACCCTGCAACTGGCACCACCGTTTATCTCGACGCGGGAGCAGATCGACGCTCTGGTGAATGCTGTGGGTGAGGCGTTGGCAGAATCGGTTGGCTGAATAGAGAGTATCTTGGCGAAGCTTTGCCGCTTTACCGCCTCTGCGACTGCAGATATCGCGGCGCACCGCCCTCGGCTTTGGTTGTCAAACGAATAAAGAAGCAGCATCAAAATCAGCCCGTCGATCCGCCATCAGCAATATCATAGAGAAAATGTTATGACTTCGAGTTTCCGGATTATTGCCCTGTCCGAATCGCTCTTCGATGCTTATCGACAGATGACCGCCGACGAGCTGAAGCAGCACAAGACTGCCTGGCTCACCGTCGATGCCAATCCCGGCTTTCCCTGCCGGGTCTCGCTCGAAGACGCCCGCGTTGGAGAGAAGGTGCTGGCGCTGTCTTTCCAGCATCTGGATGTGGGCTCTCCCTATGATGGCTCAGGGCCGATCTTCGTGCGTGAACAAGCAAGGAGGAAAGTGTGGCTCCCCGGTGAAGTCCCGCACATGCTGCGTATTCGCAACCTGTCACTGCGGGGATATGACCACAATGGTTACATGCTCGAAGCTGAAGTGGTGGCGGGTGAGAACCTGGAGTCCCGGGTAATCGCGATCTTCGACAATCCCAAAGTCGCCTACATTCACGTGCATAATGCCAGTCCGGGTTGTTTCGATTGTCGCGTAGAACGCGTCTGAAGAAAAAAATCGTCGCGGCGGGACAAACCTGAACTTCTGCTGCCGTTCCGAATTCATCTCCTGTTACTCGCCCGCCCCTGGTGTCGCTCTCGAGTGAACAGGTGTACCATGGCCCATGCGTGGAGCGCCGGGGCGTAGGGAAAAATAGACACTCTGATGGAAACGGTTGAAACAGCGGATTTACTCGAATTACTCTTCATGCTCGAAGCGTCCATCGATGTGCATTTTCAGGCGTGGATGGCAATCACCTTCGCTGTTGTTGTCGCCTCCTACTCCGCACGGGAAACCCTTTCCCTCAAGCTGCGCTCTATAGTCGCATTCACCTATCTCGTTGCCGCCTTCGCCTTGCTGGCGCGTTGGGGGACAGAGGTGATGCGTATCGACAGCCTGATTGGCCCCGCACTCGCAGCGCGCCACATAAACCCAGAGCCCAGTCTCTATGCTCCCTTCTTCCGCTTGGTGACTTATTTACTCGGCACGCTGATCGCAGTCGCCTCCATCTTTTACTTCAGCCCCGTGCGGTCGAAAACCGGGAAAACTGAAGACAACCGCGACTGAATTTTATACATCAACAGTTACCTGGCAGCGGGTGCGAGAACGGCTACAGGACTGAAATCTGGCCCTGAATCAAGGCAGGGATAAACAAGTATGCAACGAGTCCGCGTAGAGAGTTTCACAATTTCGATCGATGGCTACGGTGCCGGTCCGAATCAGGATCTCGACAATCCGCTGGGAGTCGGTGGCCCAAACCTGCATCAGTGGTTTATCCCGACACGCACGATTCAAAAGAATCTGTTCGGCAAGGACGGCGGGACCACCGGAATCGATGACGATTTTGCCGCCCGTGGTTTTCACAACGTGGGAGCATGGATTCTTGGCCGAAACATGTTCGGACCGATTCGCGGGCCCTGGCCTGATCTCAACTGGAAAGGCTGGTGGGGAGACAACCCGCCCTATCATTTTCCGGTCTTTGTCCTGACACACCACCCACGCCCTGACCTCGAGATGGACGGCGGCACCACGTTCCATTTCGTCACGGGCGGCATTCACGAAGCACTGGAGCGAGCCCGGGAAGCGGCGGCAGAAAGGGACGTTCGCATCGGCGGTGGAGCCAGCACCATCCAGCAGTATCTGCGCGATAGCCTCATCGATGAACTGCATATCGCCGTTTCTCCCATCCTGCTCGGTAGCGGTGAAAGTCTGTTCGCAAACGTCGATCTGCCGGCATTGGGTTATACAGTGGCTGAGTTCGTGCCGACAACCAACGCGACGCATATCGTCCTGCAACATAGCCGATGCAGAAACGCCTGACACAAGATATCAGTCCAGCTCTTCGCCAGCAGCTTGATCATGGCCTTGACCCGTTCGGAGTTCCTGGCCTGCCTTTTCTGGCTGCCGGCCCTGTATCTGAGCAGTGGATTCCTGTCCTGACGTCGGTGCGCGATTTTGGCTGAACACGCGGTGAGTGAACGAATTGCTCGCAGGGCGACCCAAATCAAATCAGTGCCTGAATTTTCCGGTACAATCGACATCGTTATTAATCTGTTTATGAAGTAGCCCATGTATTACATTGTTGAATCCAGCAAGCCCTTCGCCCAGGCGTCGGATGATCTGAATGCCGCCGTTGCGAGAAATGGATTCGGCGTCCTGCATATCCATGACCTCGGCGAGACGCTCCGCAGCAAGGGCATCGCGTTCACCGAAGAATGCCGAATCTTCGAGGTGTGCAATCCGAAACAGGCGGCGAAGGTGCTCGCCACCGACATGCGTCTCAATATGGCACTGCCCTGCCGTATCTCAGTCTTCACTGAAAAAGGCCATACGAAAATCGGACTGATCAAACCGGCACAGATGTTGGCCTCGCTCTCGGACAATGCCGAGCTTGGTGAGGTCGCAAAGGAAGTCGAACTCAAGACTAAGCAGATGATCGACGAATCGAAATAAGCGACTGCTCCCGCCACAAAGTCTGCGTCAATCTCGGTAATAGAAGTTGCAGCTTCACGTCGGCACGTCGGGTTCGTCTAAATCGGTGTTTTTCACGGGCGGATCACACTAGAATAACGGCTCAATCCGAACCGAGAGTATGCTGATGGCTTCCCGAGCAAAGTGTTTTATCGTCTTGGTCCCGATCCTGTTGGCAGTGACAAGTTGTGTCTCAGAAACGGAATCTGTACCCCCGCCACCACCCATCAACGCTTCTGGCCCAATCACGCCAACAGCGAGTGCGCCTGCGCAGTTGACGGTGCGCGACGGCGTGTTCTCTCAGGCGCAGGTTGATGCAGGCGCGCTTGTCTATGAGAACAGCTGCAAGAATTGTCATGACATGCGATTTTACAACACCACCTTGCGGGCTTGGGAAAACCGGCCGGTGCTGGATTTCTGGTATTCAATCATCGGCCAGATGCCAGCCGACAATCCGGGTTCGCTGACTGACAACGAATACACCGACGTCATCGCCTACATCCTGTCGGAGAGTGGTTTCCCTGCGGGAAACAGGACGATGGATCCCAACAACGGCATGGACAGAATCAACATCGTCTCGCCTTAGCCCGTGTAAACAATATTCCCATTTGCTTGGTCAGGAATACCGACGCAACCATGCGCATTGAAGAAGAATTGTACAAGGCGGCCTGCGAGCTGGCGGCGCGCAAATACCCGACTGGATGGGCCGGTGCCGCCGCTGTCCGTACCGCGGCGGACACAATCCTCACAAGTATCTCACCCGAGATCAACAACGCCGCCCTGCATCTGTGCATGGAGGTAGGGGCCTATCTTGAAGCTGAAAAACTCGGCGAGGACATCACCCATTCCCTGTGTGTTTTTCGCGAGAATGAACACGCGCCATTTCAGATCCTCACGCCCTGTGGCATCTGTCAGGAACGACTGTTGCGCTGGGGCGACGGCGTGCTGGCGGCTGTCACCAATCCCGACAACACGCTGTTGTTCAAACCGCTTAAGGAACTGACGCCTTACCATTGGAGCGCCGTCAATCATCGTGACGACTGACACCTCCCCCGGGGCACAGCTTTGCCAATAACTGCTTAGCCAACCTTTGAGGCTGAACCGTGGCTGAACCGTGGCTGGACTCCCATTTTGCAAATAAATATGATCGTCGAGCAGCCCACATTCAGGAACCGACCATGGCACTTAAAGATTCCCGCGTAACGATTCACATGGCAGCGAGCCTCGATGGTTTCATCGCGCGCAAGGATGGCAGCGTCGACTGGCTGGAGACATCCGATGAGTATGCCGACGGTGAGACCTTGGACCCGGAGTTCGTCACCGAGTTTCTGAAAGGAATCGATTGCTATGTGATGGGCTCGCGCACCTATGAGACGGCGTTGAACTATGACACCAGTGGCGCTGGTTGGGCCTATGGCGACAAACCCGTCCTCGTGCTGACTACACGGGATCTGCCCAAAACCCGCGACACGGTCGAGTTTCATGCAGGCGATTTGTCACAATTTGTAAATTCTGTGCTGCGCCAGCGCTTTCAAAACATCTGGATTGTCGGCGGTGGCGAGATCGCCGGCGAGTGTCTCCGGCTCGGTCTCGCCGACGAAGTGCGCTACTCGATACTGCCCGTGCTGATTGGCGATGGCATCCAGTTCTTCGAGAAACTCGGCAAGGATGTGCCGCTGCATCTGACCGAAGTCAAAGCCTATACAAGCGGTATGGTGGGGCTTTGTTACGAGGTGTGACAGCGACTGAAATTGTCCTTTAAACCGCCCCGCATTCGCGCGACCGAAGCAGATCAAAAAAGGGTTCAAGACCAGAAATTACGGGCTCGTTTAACTTGCTAGCAGCATACAGATTGCTTATTCTTGCCCCCTGTCCGAACTTGCGCACCCTTATATCCCCCAAAATACTACATCGTTGAGTAGCTGCGGTGGCCGGGCGCCACGGATTTCGCGGCCTTGGGGTGCGAACGATCTAATGTCATGCTATCGGGAGAGTCCAAAAATGCTAAGACCAAAACGGTTGATTTCGTCATTCATCATGAGTGCCGGTGTCTTGATCGCCGCACCGTCTGCCTGGAGTCAGGCTGGAACTGATGTTTACGCAGGAGATTGGCCAGATTACAACGGCAACATGGCGGCACAACGCTATTCGCCGCTTGACCAGATTAATGCAGATAACGTGGACTCACTGGAGATCGCGTGGCGTTTCTCCACTCAAAACTTCGGACCTACCGCAGATTTCAACAACCCCTCCACTCCGCTGGAGATCGATGGGGTTCTTTACGTCAACATCGGCACGACTCGCAACATCGCGGCACTGGATGCCACCACTGGCCAGGTGCTCTGGCTGTGGCGACCACAGGAAGGTGCGCGCTTCGATTCTGCTCCACGCAAAGGTGCCGGTCGTGGTGTCGCCTTCTGGGCAGACGGTGATACTCAACGCGTCATCGACATCACACCCGGCTTCTTCCTCGTGTCACTGGATGCCAAAACCGGTATTCCTGATCCGAACTTCGGCGACAACGGTCGCGTAGACTTGTTCACCGGCCTGCGAAATGCCACCGGCTTTGACGATATCGACATCGGTTCGTCGGCACCTCCTTTTGTTATGAATGATGTGGTCGTGGTGGGTCCGGCTCACCGCGTTGGCATGCGCCCTCGATCCAAGTCCAACGTCAAGGGTGACGTACGCGGCTTCGACGCGCGCACCGGCAAGCTGCTGTGGACTTTCCACACCATTCCCGAGCGCGGTGAAATCGGTTTCGAAACCTGGCTTGATGATGGCGTCGAATTTACCGGCAACGCCGGTGTGTGGGCGCCGATGTCTGGTGATCCCGATCTCGGCATCGTCTATCTGCCGGTCGAATCTGCCACCGGCGACCGCTACGGCGGCGACCGTCCGGGCGACAACCTGTTCGCGAATGCCCTCGTTGCTCTCGATATCAAAACCGGCGAGCGCAAGTGGCACTTCCAGCTGATCCATCACGACATCTGGGACTGGGATAACCCCGCCGCCCCGATTCTGGCCGACCTGCCAAACGGCAAGAAGGTCGTCATGCAAGTCACCAAGCAGTCCTGGGTGTATACCTTCGATCGCCTGACTGGTGAGCCGGTATGGCCGATCGAAGAGCGTTCTGTGCCCATGTCTGACGTCCCGGGCGAGTGGACCTCTCCGACCCAGCCGTTCCCGACTCGACCGGCTCCGTTTGATCGTCAGGGTTTCACCGAAGACGATCTGGTTGATTTCACCCCGGAAATCCTGGCCCAGGCCAAGGAAGCCATCAAGGGCTTCCGTCTGAGCCCGAACCTTTACACACCCCCGTCGCTGGCCGAAGGCTCACCTGATGGCACCGTAGGCGTACTGAGCCTGCCCTCTGCCACCGGTGGTGCAAACTGGGAAGGTGCCGCCCTCGATCCCGAGACTGGCATCATCTATATTCCCTCCCGCACCGACGTCGCGGTCCTGACGGTCGGCAAGGATGAGAGTTCCGACCTCGCCTACAGCCAAGCGTTTGGCGTGCGCGTCCCCCGTGTTGGTGGCCTGCCTATCGTGAAGCCGCCTTACGGCCGTATTACCGCGATCAACATGGATAGCGGTGACCACGTATTCCAGATTGCGAATGCCGACACCCCGAACGAAATTTCCAGCAATCGCTTGCTGCAAGGCATCGACATTCCGCGTACCGGTGTTCCCACTCGCTCCGGTGTGTTTGTCACCAAGACACTGTTGTTCTCCGGTGAGGGCGGCGGCGGTCCATGGGCGAGCCCAATCTTCCGCGCTCATGACAAAATGACTGGCGAGATTCTCGCCGAAATCGAATTGCCCAATAACCAAACCGGGCAGCCTTTCACCTACGAAGCCAATGGCAAACAATACATCGCCATGTTCGTCGGCGGATCCGGTTCAGCTGCCGAGTTGGTAGCGTACGCGCTGCCTTAAACTTTCCAAGGAGTACTATTACTATGCGAACTTTATTTAACCGAGCGGCTTTTGCGCCGTTACTCATGCTCGTTACCCTGCCGGCCCAGGCGGCCACCTGGCAACTGGAGCCTGCCGAATCACTGGTAGTCTTCAAGTATTCCTATGAAGGCACTCCGTATCAGGGTGAATTCAAAAATGTACAGGCGACCTTCGATATCGACATCATGCGCCCGACTGCGTGCAAATTTGATGTCACGATTCCGATCGACGGTATCAGCGTCGACAGTCCTGAGACTCTGGACTATCTGCTTGATCTCGAGATGTTCGACGTCGACCAATGGCCGACAGCGACCTTCAAGGCTGAGAGCTGCAAACTGGATTCCATGAATTCATTCACGTCAGAAGGCACACTCACCATCCGTGACCAGACTCATCCGATGAGCTTCCCGTTCAAGCTCGACATCGAGACACTCGACGGCCAGGTACGTTTTCACCTGACCAGCGAAGTGACAATCCAGCGTCTGGATTACGGCGTTGGCCAGGGTTATTGGGCCAATACTGCAACAATTCCGAATGATGTAGGCATCGAGATCGACGTCTACGCCGTTCAAAAGTAAAACTTGGCTACCACATATATAGGTTATTTCAATGCTTTCCAGATTAGTAACAATATACCGTCGCCCCTTGATCCTGCTGGCCTGCTCCGCTGCGCTGGTGTCCTGCGACCGTTTGCTGGCCCCGGATTTCAACACCGACGTGACTGAGCTGCGTGGTGGCGGATACAAGCTGGATCCTGACCACGCGTCTCTGGTGTTCAAGATCAATCACCTGGGCTTTTCCACCTTCATCGGCAGTTTCGATGAATTCGATGCCTCACTGGATTTCGATGCAGAAAATATCGAGAACTCCAGCCTGGAAGTGATCGTCGATATGAACAGCCTCGATGTAAACCTGCCGGACTTCGAAGAAGAGCTGAAGGGTTCCAACTGGTTCGATGTCGCACAGTTCCCGCAAGCCATCTACCGCACGACTGCCTTCGTCGAATCACGTGACGAAAACACGTTCGTCTTCGCCGGCGAATTGACTCTGCACGGTGTCACTGCCCCGGTGAACCTGGTAGTTGATTTCAACGGTGGTGGTCGCAACGTGCTGACACGCAGCTACACCATGGGCTTTGAAGCGACCGCGACCTTCCTGCGCTCTGACTTCGGCGTCAGCCGCTTCACCAACTTCGGTGTCGGTGACGAAATCAACCTGGATGTGAACGTCGAGTTCCAGGCGGCCGATTAAAGTTCAAAGTGCCTAGCATGCTAGTTATAAAGTTATAAAAAGGGAGCGATGAGCTCCCTTTTTTATGAGAGCGATTTATTTTCAGGAGCGCACATGACTATCACCCCCTTTCATCTTGCCATTCAGGTTCGCGATATCGACGAAGCACGTGAGTTCTATGGGGTGAAAATGGGTCTGCCGGAAGGGCGCAGCGCACCCGAGTGGATCGATTTCAATCTGTTCGGACACCAGTTGGTGACTCACTTGAATCCGGCGATCGGCAAGACTGGCAGAGTCCCCAGCATCGCCAATGGCGTTGATGGACACGGCGTGCCCGTGCCTCATTTTGGTGTGGTGTTGAATTTCCCGGAGTGGGAAGCCCTGGCTGACAAGGCACGTGGTTTCATCGATGACTTCATCATCGAACCCTATATCCGTTTCAAGGGCCAGCCCGGCGAACAGGGCACAATGTTCTTCTCCGACCCATCGGGAAACTCGCTCGAATTCAAGGCCTTCCGCGACATCGAATCAGAGCTTTTCGCGAAATAGACTCGGAAACCGCTCGCGGTCTGGCACGGCGCCAGCGTCACGAGCGGCCCGGACTTTTTACGCTGACTACCTACGCTGACCACCTTCGCTGACCACCTTCGCTGAGTACCTTCGCTGACTACCGCCAGCGAATATCGACCAGATCAATGCCAGCGCGAAACCATCGCGCTAAAGTCAGGCTTCGCAATGGCGCTGGGTTAAATCCATGCAGGACATGCTGTTTCTGGCACTTATCTGGGGGGGGGCGTTTTCCTCTCCTGTTTCCTCGCCGATCGAACAAAGCTGACGCCCGTCCTGTATTTCCTCGCCTTCGGCTCGCTGATGGTCAATCTGGGCCTGCTACCTCAGGAGAGTAGCGAATTCATTCGCGGCTTCTCAGAACTCGGCATCATCCTGATTATGTTCGCCCTCGGCTTCGAGGAGGACACCGAGTTCTTTATCGCAAGTATCAAACGCAGCTGGGGCATCGCGTTGTTCGGCGCCATCGCTCCATTCGCACTCGCCTACTATGTCACGCTGTATTTCTGGAACGAACCACGACTGTCGATCATGTGTGGCCTGGCGATGACCGCCACGGCCGTCTCGCTCACGATGGTTTCCTTAAAGAGTGAAAACCTTTAGCACACCTCCGCAGCAACCGGCATCATGACTTCGGCCATCCTCGATGATATCGCCGCCCTCGCCGCAGTGGCTGTGCTGGTGCCACTCGCGACGGGTACCGCCGATCTAACTTTGGCGAGTGTCGCGCTCGTGCTCATCAAAGTCGTCGCCTTCTTCCTGTTCATCACAATGCTTGAACTCATCATATTTCCCCATGAAGGCGACACCTGGCTGTTCAGGCAGCTACCGGTGCTCTCACGCTTTGGCATTATCGATTTGATCGGCTTCAAGCGCGGAGATCAGGCCACGCTCGCGGTACTGCTAGTGGCGCTGCTGATCAGCCTGGTTTCCCATGAATTCGGATTCCATCCGGCAGTCGGCGCTTACATGGCTGGCCTCATCATCAAACAGCAGTATTTTCGTTTCTCCGAAGACGCCACTGAAGACCACTACGCCCAGACCAAGAAGATCGTCGATAACGTCGCTTTCTCATGGATCGGACCGGTGTTCTTCGTCGAGCTCGGCACGCAACTGGTATTTGACCAAAGCGTCCTGTTTGCTGTTTTACCGCAGGTGCTGGCGCTGACCGCAGGCTTGATTATCGCCCAGATCGGTTCCGCGACTCTTGCGGCGCGAATGACCGGTAACTACGCCTGGCATGAGAGCATTCTCATTGGTCTCGGTATGCTGGGCCGTGCGGAGCTGGCGTTTATCGTGATGGACATCGGCTACGTGCAGAACTCCATCATCACAACCGAGGCGTTCTACACCCTGATGGCGACCGCCTTCCTGCTGAACGTCTCGGTGCCGGTCTCGATCAGGCTATGGAAGCCCTATTTCGAGGGCGCCAAACAACTTCGGCTCGTAATCGGTACCAGGGAATACAGGCTGTCGCGATCCCAATCTGACACAACAACTGGGCTGCCGTAAAACTGGCTCGTACACCGTGCACTCCCCAGGCCAGCGCATCCTGCGCTCGGGTTTGACTGACCCCGAACTAGCTTTTATCCTCCTCATAAGCCATAGTTGAGTCCAACCCGGTTTACGCACAAGAATAATGGCGCATTCCGGAGTGCTCCCGGGCAGTCACAAGTCATCTACCAAAACTTCGCGTGCAGTCTGTAGTCGCTCGCCTGAATCAATCCATCAGGGAGGCTCGATCTGTGAATCCTCAACTTACCCGCCGACACTTCATCAAGGGTGTGATCTTCTCCGCCTCAGCCGCCGCGTCTGGCGCCGGTTACTACATCGCGAGCGCAGCCAGTCGTTCTCCCGGTGCGGTGGAGCGTCTGATCTCTCTCAATGTTAACGGCCGCGTCCGTCGCGTCGATGTGCTTCCGCAGGAAACCCTCGCACACACCTTGCGCTATCGCCTAAATCTTACCGGCACCAAACTCGCCTGTAATCGCGGTGAGTGCGGCGCGTGTACGGTGATGCTTGACGACATCGCCAACTATTCCTGCTCGGTGCTGACGCATCAGGTGAAGGACCGGGCCGTCATCACCGTAGAAGGTCTGCGTGCCGAAGACGGCACCCTGCATCCGGTACAACAGGCCTTCATTGAGGAGTTGAGTCCGCAGTGTGGCTTCTGTACCCCTGGCCAGGTGGTGGCTGCCGCCGCACTGCTGCGGGCCAATCCGAATCCAACCCGGGAAGAGGCGCGGCAGGGCCTGTCCGGCAATCTGTGTCGTTGTGGCGCTTATGATCACTACCTGAACGGCGTCATGCGCGCCGCGGAGTTGATGGCATGACTTTTATGCATATAGGAAAAGATTTCACCCCACCCGATGTGGAAGGCAAGGTAACTGGCGATGCGAAATACGCCGAAGATTTTCGTCGTGAAGGCATGGTCTTCGCGCGACTGCTAACGAGTCCAATGCCCAGTGGCCGCATCGTCAGCATCGATGCTTCCGCGGCACTGCGCATGGATGGTGTTCTCGGCATCATCACCGCCGACGACCTGCCCCCTTCCGCGCCGCCGGCCAATCCAATGCTGGCGAGCGAATACGTGACGTATATCGGCCAACCGATATTGGCGGTCGCCGCCATCTCCGAACATGTCGCCGAGAATGCCCTGGAGCAGATCAAGGTTCAGTTCGAGCGCCGCGACTTCGTCGTCGATCCGTTGGACAGCCTCATCGAGGGCGGACCTGACGCCTATCCCGAAGGCAACGCCATGGTGTTGACTGCGCCGGAAGGGGACGAAAATACCGCCCTCGTCGGCCGCATTCAGCCGGTAAAATGGCCCGCTGCCGAAGTCGAAAAACTGCGCATGGGCAAGGAACCCAATGGCAAATTTACCGCCGGCTGGGAATACGGCGACCTCGACGCGCAGTTCGCTCAATGCGATGTCATCGTCGAAGAGTCTTTCGTCACCGCCGGGTATCCCCATCAATGCATGGAGCCGCGCACCAGCATGGTGTACTGGGAAAACGGCAAATGTTATTTCCACGCCTCCACCCAGAGCCAGAGCTCGGTCAACAATGGCCTCGCCGCGATGCTCGGTATTGGGCCGGAGAACCTCTGCCTCATTAACGAGAACACCGGTGGTGGCTTCGGCTCCAAGGGCACGAGCTATCCCTCAATGGGTATCGCCGGCAATCTCTCTCGCCTGCTGAACCGACCGGTGCAGTTACGCATCACCCGCGAAGAAGAGTTCTACATCGGCGTCGGTCGTCCGGGCATGCAGGGCTGGATCAAGATTGGTGTGAAGGACGGCGGCAAGGTCGCCGCCGTGGACCTGGTCATCGTCAGCGATGGCGGACCGACCGGACAAAACAGCGCTTCGTCATCCGCCGGTCATATCTCCGTGCTGTACCAACCCGATGCGATGCGACTACGCAATATTCCGATCTTCACGAACACGGCACCGCGCGGTGCACAACGCGGACCAGGTCAGAATGAGATGGCGGCGGCGCTGGCGCCGATCATGGACAAGGTGGCGAAGCAGGTCGGCATCGATCGCGTCGCCTTCCGCAAGATGAACGCGGCCAACAGCGACTCCGGCATCTACGAAGACCAGAGTCCTGTAACCAGCGCATTCATGGCCGAGGCCATCGAGAAAGGGGCGCAGATGTTCGATTGGCAGGCCAAGATCAGTCAACCTCGTCGCCGCGGCAACAAGGTAATCGGTATCGGCGTCGGCCAGGGTTATCACGGCGCAGGCGGATACGGATATGACGGCCTCGTGCGTATTGCCCCATCCGGTAGGGTTTATATTCACAGCGGCGTCGGCAATCTCGGTACTTACTCCTTTGCCGCCACGTCACGGGCAGTTGCCGAAGTGCTGCAGTGCAGCTGGGACAATTGCGAGATCGTCCGTGCCCGCACTGACCGCCACCTGCCCCACAGTTCGACCCAGGGGGGTAGCAACACAATCTTCACTCACAGCCGGACCAATTACGTCGCTGCCATGGACGTCGTCACCAAGCTGAAGGAGATCGCCGCTGCCGAGTTCGGCGGCGCTGTCGATGACTACAGTATCGGTGAGGAACGCGTCTTCCTGACCAGCGATCCTGCCAAGGGCATGAGTTATGGTGCAGCCGCCCAGAAGGCGATCGAGTTGGGCGGTCGCTACAGCGGCGGTGAGTACCCGGACGATATCGATCCCATCACCCAGCGTGCGGTCGCCGGCCTCGCCGGCACCGGCCTGATCGGCGTCGCGAAAGACAATCTGCCCCGCAAGGGCACGCCGCCAGGTGAGATCGTCGGCTTCGTCGAAATCGAGATTGACCTCGACACCGGCAAGATTGCGGTGCTGGACTACGTCGCCGTCGCCGACTGCGGAACGGTCATGCATCCAAAAGGTTTCTCGCAGCAGATGAACGGTGGAGGCGTATGGGGTATTGGCATGGCAGCTTACGAACGCCACGTCTACGATCCCCAGAATGGACTGCCCGCCAATGTCGGCCTGTATCAGAGCAAGTTGCCGACAATGCTGGATGTGCCGGCAACGATGGCGAATGCTGCAGCAGACATTCCGGATCCGTTCAATCCCATGGGTGGGCGCGGCATCGGCGAGCCCTCGCAGGGTTGCGCGGTCGCCGCCATGACGAGTGCCATCGCCGATGCGCTGGAGGGTCACCTGTTCAATCGTGTCCCGGTAACGGCTGATATGATTCTGAATCATGTCGCGCAAAACGACTTCGGTCCGCGCCCACTCAAACTCAACACCTTCTGAGGAAGACACAATGCCATCACACGACGTCATGCCGGATATGGAGTTGTATCAACCCGTGCAAGTTGAGGATGCCCTGGCTCTGGCGGCCCGCCTTGGCGAACGCGGCTGGTTGCTGGGCGGCGGCCAGGACACCTATGGTTGGCTGAAGGACCGCGCCAAACGCGCGGAGGCGCTGATCGACCTGAACGGGATCGCCGCCCTGCGTGGCATCTCCGAGACTGCCGACGGCATCGAGATCGGGGCACTTACCTCCCTGACCGAGATTGCCACAAGCCCCCTGATCAACCAGCGTTACGGCGTGCTCGCCGCGGCGGCAGGACGGGTAGCGAGTCCCCAGATCCGCAATGCCGGCACCCTGGGGGGCAATGTCAGTCAGGATGTTCGTTGCTGGTATTACCGTCGCGGACTCGACTGTTATCGAGCGGGCGGCAATCTCTGTTATGCCGACACGCCGGAGGGAATGAATCGGGAGCACGCGATCTTCGGTCAGAGTCGGTGTGTCGCTGCAAGCCCATCGGATACCGCGCCCGCCCTCGTTGCTTTGGACGCCAGCATGGTGATCCGCAGCGAGAACGGCGAGCGCGTGATGCCTGCGGCCGACTATTTTGTCGGACCTGCCATCGACATTCGCAATACAACCGCCTTGCGCACCGGCGAGATTCTCACTGCCGTGCGCATTCCATCTACGTGGGCCAATGCCAGTTTCTATTTCGAGAAAGTTGCCGACAGGAACGTCTGGGATTTCGCGCTGGTCAGCATCGCCGTCGCGATGAAATTAAACGGCGATACGATTAGCGATTCGCGTTTTGTCGCCGGTGCGGTGGAATGCAAACCTCGCCGCCTGCTGGACGTGGAGGCGGCGGTGCGCGGCAAACCGCGTGACGCAGCCACCGCTCAGTCGCTGGGTGACCTCGCCAGTCGCGGAGCTCGCACCCTGGCCCATAACCAGTACAAGGTACCCCTGCTGAACAATCTGGTCAGGCGCGCACTGCACATCGCCTAGCGCGAAAGACCGCCAACCTCATTGCCGATTGGCGAACGGTCCGGCGGCTACCGGGCCCTGGGTATTAGCAAGATCGCCCAACTCCAGTGCCGCACCGCGGGCGATGGCCGCCGTTTCACTACCCGCCTGAAAACAAGTGAAGTCAGGGCGATCGCGCCAGGCCATCGGGCCGCACAGGCGAACACCCGCGTTGAGTGCCGCGTCGTGGACAATATTCACCACCCGTTCGTAATCGGGTTGACCGCGGCGATAACCGCTGAAATTCCCGAGGTCGCCACTGGCTGCGAAGATGGCAGAGACGCCAGGCACCTTGGCGATCTCTGCGGCATTCTGAACGCCTTCCAGCGTTTCGATCATCAGAATGAGGACGATATTGTCGTTCGCGGTAGCACGGTAACCACCGGGGACTGCACCCCACATGGCACGATCAAAGGCCTGACCGCCGCCGTTACTGCGACGACCCAGCGGCGGGAAGAAGGTCCAGTTCACCACTTCGCGCGCCTCTTCGACAGTATCGATCGTAGGCACCACAATCACGAGCGCCCCGGCATCCAGTGCATGTTGAATCTCGCGCTCATCTGTATAGGCTACGCGCACACCCGGCACCGCGCCGGCATGGGGACAGGTCCGCCACATGCGGGAAACCGCCTCCCAATCGCGCTGGCTGTGCTGCATCTCTGTCCAGATAAAATCGTAGCCAGCATTCGCCATCGCGCAATAGGTGCTGGGGTCGGTTGCTGCGAAGATTGTGCCGCCAGTCACCTTACCACCCGCAGTCAATTTGACCTTCACCGGATTCCAGATCGTGGCGTCGCCCGAGCTATCGAAGGCATCACCATAGCGCCAGGTGTTCAGATCAAAGACACCCGTGTTGGCGGCGCCTGCTGGCGCGCGGGTCGACGCGTTGCTGTCCACGCCTGCCGGGGCAGCCAGCGGAAATTCTTCTGTTCCCGGGGCAGCATTATTGGCATAAGGATCGGCATTGGGTGCCGGCGGCTGTGCCAGGAGCAGTGACGGCATCAATAGGAACAACCCGGCGAGAACCGTTGTCGGACGCCGTTTCGGTACAGCTTGTTGGAAGGTGGGTGTCATGGTTTCTCTCCTGCTGAAATAGCCACAAAGTAACCTCGAAGGCCGGCGAGTTCAACGCCTTTTCTGCGTTCATATTCGCTCCGCTCACACTGCAAACTTATCTACCCAGATCACGAATGTATCTGGCTGTATTCTCAGGGCAACTAACAATAAGCGCTGGCAGAATTTCTGGAACGCGTGTACTGTTTGTCGAAATTCATTGCATTGGTTTCGGGATGGATCGGAACCGCACACGCATCAGAAACGGAAGAGTCGAATGCGTAAACTTCTGCTTGCACTATCAATGGCCTGGCTTGGCGCTCTCTTCTGTTCAACAGCCTCTGCAGATTTCATGGGTTCCAAGGGCAGAACGCTGCAGGTCGGACAATCTGTTATTCAGGGTTCTTTCGAAGTCAAACAAAACACCACTTTCACGCTCTATTTCGCCGCCGACTACAGCGCGACCCTGATCGTGATGAACAGCAACAATGCACAAACCTTCGTCAATGGCGGCTCCGTCAGCTATTACGACGGCTTTGACGGCCAATACGGCATTAATTCCTTCACTCTAGGTCCTGGCAGTTATTCTTTGGGAGTGCGTAACAAGGCCAACGTCGCCAACACTGTGTCCTATGAGCTCGAGCTGTGGCCACCCAAAGACGATGCCACGTAGTCGACACCTACTTCAGCAAAGCAACCAGCGTCAGTGCAAATGGCAAACTCTGGCAGGGATTCACGATCCAGGCCGGTTACACCTATGTCATGGAGGGCTGCAACACTGGTCTGGATTTCTTCCTCATCCCCGCCAGTTCACTCAATGCGTTCACCAGCAACGGCACATTCTCGCATTACCCCGATTACTCAGCGGAATCCGATCCCAATCAACCCGGACTGGCGACCCTGAATCTCGCTCCGGGTGACTATTATCTGGCGTTTCGTAATCCCGACAACGAGAAAAAGGCGCTCGTGTATGCCCTGTACGTATTTCAGGACAGCAACTCAGGCGGTGGTGGATCGAGTTCCGGCGGCAGCACCAGTTCGGGCAGCAGCATGTCGATGGACGGGTCACTCGGCTATTCGGTCTCGGGCTCCAACCTGACAATGACCGTCGATTCCATTGTCAATTCCGGCAATGGCACTTCCGGCACTCTGCAATTGTCTCTATGGGCAACCACCTCGCGTTACAGCGGCGGCGAGCTAACGGGCTACATTCTTGGCGAGAGCACCCTGAACCCGCTCTCCGGTGGTTACCATTACACCAGTGTGTCACGCGTAACAGGATTCGATCCTCCGCCGTCGGGCCGTTCCTATTATGTGACACTCATTCTGTCTGAATACCGGAACAATAACTTCGTCATTGTGGATTATCGCAATTTTGACAATCTCTATGGGTCTTCGGCGGCACCGGCGACCACGTCGGCGGCCGAGATAAACCTGCAGACAGGGGCGTTGAATTTTGCAGTCAATGCCGGCAGCAGCGGTTTGCTCTATCTGCAAACCAGTCTGATCAGCCAATCACCGAGCATCGTGTTTCGCATCGACGAAGTAACTGGCTGGAGCGGAAGTTCCTCCGGTGTGGCAAGTTTCGTCGGCAATGTCATCACAATTCCCCTTCTGCGTGTGACTGGTAGCAGCGGCACCTACAGCAATGTGAAATTTGCCTTGAGCCAGTCAGGCAATACCTACTATCTGACGCTCATTGGCATCGACTGACGGTCTGCGAAAGCCGCGTTTGTGCAGAAGAGCCTGGGGGGAATTTTTGCTTTATCAATGCAGTAAATGGGAGTAATTTCACGGCAGCCGTCCCGATAAATCCACGCACGAGTACAAATAAAGGGAGGAACCCATGAGAAAGTCGCTTCTCGCCGCGCTCGCTCTTACACCAGGCAGCCTGTTGCTGAGTGCCGGGCTACTCGCCCAGAACGGCACGATTCCCCGCACCGAATACGGTCAACCCGACATGCAGGGCACCTATACCTTCCGCACCATTACCCCGCTCGAGCGCCCGGTGGAACTGGCCGACAAGGCCACACTGACAGCCGAGGAAGCGGCGGAATGGGAAGCCTATGAGAATGAACGCCAGAATCGTGATCTGATCATCGATTCGGTGGGCGGTGCCGGCTATCCACCCGGCGTGATCTCCTACAATGAATTCTGGTATGAGCGCGGCAAGGAAACCGTGGCCGACCGCCGTACCTCCATGATTTACGAACCCGAGAACGGCCGCGTGCCTCCACTGAACGCCGCCGGTCGCGCACGCAATGCCAAGATCAATCAGATGCGCAGAGAGAGCGCCGGCCCCGAAGCCCGCACCCTCAATGACCGCTGCATCATGAATGCCCGTACCGGTCCGCCCATGGTGTCAGGCTCGTATAACAACAACATGCAACTGGTGCAGACCAAAGACCATGTGGTGATTCTCAACGAAATGATTCACGCCGCCCGCATCATCCCGTTCGCCGATGAACACAGCACCAAGCAATTGAAATGGGAAGGGGATTCTATCGCGCACTGGGAGGGCGATACGCTCGTCATCAACACCGAAAACTATTACTACTGGTATGGCTGGCGCAATATGTCACCCAGTGCCAAGGTGGAAGAGCGCTTCACCTGGATCGACGAGAATACCCTGGACTATGACTTCACGGTCGAGGATCCCGAATCCTGGGACAGCAGCTGGTCAGCGCGACTGCCGATGCGTCGCATCTCCGACCCGATCTACGAGTACGCCTGTCACGAGGGCAACCATGGTCTGGCCGGTATTCTCGCCGGATGGCGCCGCTACGATCTGGAAGGCCTGGATGAAAACGGCATTCCAGTATCTGCGCTGGAGGATGAACAGTAAGTCCTGCAAGAGCCTCGCAATAACCGAGGTACTCACGCCTATCGACAAGTGACGTGAGTGCCTCGGCAGAGCGAATTATGTCGTAATTTCTGCTGAACATTTCTGGATCTCAAAACTTGTAAAAAGTGGCCCACAGGTGTTCACTGTCGAGCCCTCGCGCCGCTAACCTGACCATGTCCAAACGATACAAAAGAAGGTCAGTCTGGAAAAATGTGAAATCCGTTACAGTTCCAGTTTCACGCGCCAGACGCAGACACGCTCGCCTTGTAGACTGTCAGACAGAATCACTACTCGCAATCCGACTTTTCACAAACATTTACTCAGTGAGACTATCATTTATGAAACGCGGAATTTTGAACCTGGCCGGTGTCGGCGTGCTGGCCTCAATGGTCATCGGCTGTACCACCATTAATCCGTATACAGGCGAACGCCAGACCAGCAACGCCGTCAAGTATGGCGCAGTGGGCGCGGTTGTCTGTGGACTGGTAGGTGCGGGCGAGAGCAGCAAGCGCGCCCGCAACGCCGCCGCTGGTTGTGGCGCGATCGGTGCCGGCATCGGCGCCTACATGGATGTTCAGGAAGCTGAACTGCGCGAACAATTGCAGGGTACTGGCGTGCAGGTGGTACGCAATGGCGATCGTTTGGACTTGATCATGCCTGGCAATGTCACGTTTGCAACAAACCAGTACACGCTGCGACAGGAGTTCGAACCGGCACTGAATTCCGTGGCTGCCATTCTCTACAAGTACACGGACACGAAGTTGCAGATCAACGGCCACACCGATTCGACCGGAGCGGCCGATTACAACTACAACCTCTCGGATCGACGCGCCCGTAGCGTGGCGAATTTCCTGGTCACGCAGGGCATTGACCAGTCCCGCATCCTGACCCAGGGCTACGGCCCCGATCAGCCTATCGCCTCCAACGGAACTGAATCCGGACGCGCTGCCAACCGCCGCGTTGAATTGCAGATTGTGGCTGTTGGCGCCTAGCGCCGGACTGCGCCACGAAGTCAAGCTCTCGGCAGCCCGTCGCGGAACAGGTTCCGCGACCGGTGCCGCAGTGCCACCAGGCCGAATTTTTACGGTATGATGCGCTCTGTGTAATTCACCGGGCGCTCCTGAAGCAATGAAACACCCAATCCTACTCGCTGGTTTACTGTCAGTCCTGCTACCTGCCTGTGGCGTCGCGGCTCCGACTTCCCAGTCCGAACTCGAGCAGGCCTGGCTGGCGTTCAGTAATGCCCGCGGTGCGCCTTCCCTGATTCGCGGAGACGTGGACCATCCGTCCGCGAACGCGGTATTTCGGGCCATGCCCGCGGTTGATCCCACTGCTCTGGATCCGGCTAAACTGCAACTCGGCTCGACCCTATTCAACGAGCGGCGCCTGTCCCGGGATGGTACGGTCTCCTGCGCCTCCTGTCATATCGCCCTGATGGGTGGAGTGGATCATCGCCCCGTGCCTTTTGGCATTGGTGGCGCCGAGGGCACGCTCAATGCCCCCACCATTTTTAATGCAGCGCTGAACTTCCGCCAGTTTTGGGACGGTCGCGCCTTCAACCTGCACGAGCAGGCGCGCGGTCCCATCGAGAACCCGGCAGAACTGGGCCATGATCTCGAGAGTGTCGTAAGCCTGCTCGCCACCCTGCCCGAATACGTCGACGCCTTTGACGCGCTCTATGCGGATGGCATCACCGCCTACAACCTCACAGACGCCATCGCCTACTACGAAACCATGAATTTCACTGGCTTGCCGTCGCCGTTTCTGAGCCAATTTGGCGAGGACAAGGAACCACTCAGCCGGCAGGTGCTTCGTGGCCAGCAGCGCTTTCTGGAAGTTGGCTGTGCCAGCTGTCATAACGGCATCAACCTCGGTGGCAATTCCTATCAGCC
The DNA here is from genome assembly GCA_023257655.1 of Pseudomonadales bacterium. Classification (GTDB taxonomy): domain Bacteria; phylum Pseudomonadota; class Gammaproteobacteria; order Pseudomonadales; family Pseudohongiellaceae; genus UBA9145. The sequence continues at coordinate 1,947 of JALRBQ010000039.1, read as the reverse complement.
TCTTGGAGTCGCGGAACCCTGGTATTCGGCCAGCCGCCCGGCAGACAGTGCAGACGATGGCCTGTATGCCCGCACCGGTCGCGAACAGGACCGGCATGTGTTCAAGGTGCCGACGCTACACAATGTTGCCACTACCGGCCCGTGGCTGCATGACGGCAGTGTCACTTCGCTACAGCAGGCTGTCGATGGCATGGCCCGACATGAGTTGGGGCGATATCTCGAAAACGAGGATATCGATGACATCGTCGCCTTCCTCCGTTCGCTGGGCGACAGTCTCGGCATGATGGGTAACTGTTCGGCGAGCGGCAGCTATACCATCACCATGGAGTGCAGCGTCACTCGCGAGGGTGCTGATGAGTCGCGCTTCTCTTCGCGAACCAGACTGCCTGCAACAGGGGAAATTGCGCAACGCCATCACTCTGATTATACGGATGCCTTGCAACGGACGGCGGAAGGACCCGATCGCATCGCCGCCGAGATGGCCCGCATTCGCTCCGGCGAAGTCGCGCACTTTGATTTTGTGCAATATGAACATATCGAGATGCAGCGCAATGCACGCGCGCTATCGTTTCCTCCGGCTGATACCGGGGCAGAGCAACGCGCAGCACTGTTGCAGAGCGCGACACAGTGGCAGCAAGCTGCCGCCGACTACGAACTCGTGATTGCGGATTTCCTGCGGCAGCAGGCAGTGGTATCGAGCGCGAAGGCCAACTTGCAGGATCTCTTGCGTATCCTGTCTCGCGATGCCGACGAGAAGACCCTGTCGGCATTGGCCCGTACCGAAGAGCGAGCACTGACGTATTACGAAGAACCTGGCTCAGCAACCGGGAAGGCGCTGGAGTCTGCCGCCCGGTCCCTGTATGACCTCTCCCTGGACCCGGAGCGTCTCGACGAGCTGACACTCCAGGTACGCTTGCTACTCGCTAACCTCGACGCACCGCAGGCCTAGCGCAGCAACGTTCGAGTCTATCTCGGCGCGTTGCAACGCTCCGGGTTTACCCGGCGCGGAATCTCCAGTGGGTTCGGTCGCACACGTTCGTCAGCCGCCAATTGCTCATAGGCTGCCTGCTGCAATCCTGCCACCTGCTGGCGTGACAATCCCAACTCGTAGCCTGAACACTCATTATCCCCTAGCGAGCGAGGATCACGCCCGGTGAGATTGCCAAACACTACCAGCGCTTCGAGGTAATAACCGAACACGCTGGCGTGATAGTGATCGAAGGTCCACAGATCGATCTTGTCAGCATCGATGCCATCATAGGGATTCGGATCTGCCAACCCGGCATCGATAGCACGCTGCCAGGCTTCTCCCACGCCATTGACCGCCGTCACTCCGGGAGCGACCGCCGCCAGATCGTAGGCACCGCGCAAGTCGCGAGCCATCTGGTCGATTGGCTTGCCGTACCAGGGCCGATCCGCCACATACGTCTGGTCTGCCCGTGACCACGTTGCGGTGAGATAGATTTCCACAGCGGGATTTTTGCCGCGCAGGAACTCCGCCATCTGCGCTGTCGTTGCAACCAGCTTGGCCGGGTTGCCTGGCGCTTCGGCATCCATCGTGCTGTAGCCATGCATGACCACCTGGTCCCAGGGACGACGTCCGATTACTCCGAGCTTCTCGGCGAGGTGAAAATCGATGCCACTGCCGCCACGGGTTTCCAGATAGACGTCGTAGTCGAGGCCAGCCTGGTCCGTGAAAGACTTGAAGAGCGCCGGTACGCCACCAATCCCTTCATTGTTCAGATCGGTAACTGAATCTGCCCGGTAAAACCGGGCGGCAGAACCGTAGCCAAACGTGAAACTGTTGCCGATGAACAGCACACTGGTCTCAGCCAGGGCAGTGTTCAGTGAAAGGGAAGCGGCGAGTAGAAGTGGGGTGAGAGCGAGTTTCATGAGACGACACCTGCGTTATTGTTTGGTCGCAGTGTGGCATCCTTGGGTGCTCAG
>JALRBQ010000034.1 GCA_023257655.1 Pseudomonadales bacterium | reverse complement strand
TCGATAAGGCCGTCACTCCCAACAAGGCCATCTGGGCTAACGCCAGCCTCAAGTCTGTCGTCCTTACAGAAACCAACTTCTGTGACTTCGTTACCTGTCGCCAGCGTATAGTAGTCTCTTGCCATTGGTTCGAGTTCTGTTCCGCCTGTCTGAGCGCGCTCTGGCACTCCCGGGTCAGCTTGATGCCTTTCTCGAAGGCCTGCATGGATTCTTCCAGACTCAACTCGCCATCCTCCATCGCCGTCACGAGTGTTTCCAGCTCTTCCAGGGCGGATTCGAAGTCGAAACTCTTGGTCTTTTTGTGTGCCATGTGTGTCTACCATTGTGTCTCTGGACGGGCCAGCGCCATACGCTCTGAGCTGGATGAAGATTGTCTCGGGGCAGGATTGGCGTGATTATACGTCATGTGCCCGGTTTTTCACGCCGATTTGTTGCCATTCCGGCCTCTAACACGCCGCAATTCCGGGCCTTGGCGCCAGCCACTGAGACCCCCGGGAACCCGCAACAAGAATGGCGATATCGATGAATTTACTGGCCGTATTCGCTCGTACCCGCGCATTCGCTTGCCTGCTATGCGCGCTGGTCTGCGCTGCCGCTGAGAGCGCCGCGCCCGACCTGGCGGCTAACTGGCAGATTCAGAGCCTGGGACCGGTGCAATTCGTGGAATGGGACCCGGCGGTAAGGGGCGGACCAGACCGGCAATTGCTGCTGTTCGTACATGGCACTCCGGGCTCACTGACCGGCTTTTTCAGCTACCTCAACGACCCTCTGCTGCGTGAGCGCTTTCACATGATCGCGGTCACCCGCCCCGGCTGGCTCAGCCGCGACGATCCGAAGATCCCCGATCTGGGACAGCAGGCGGCAGCGCTTGCGCCCCTGTTGCGACGCAATCGGTCCACCGAAGCTGCGATCCTCCTGGGCCATTCCTACGGTGGCCCGGTCATCGCGCGCACTGCCATGGACTATCCCGATCTGGTCGCTGGTCTGGTCTTTGTCGCCAGCACCGGCGACCCGGCATTGAGTGGACCGCGCTGGTATAACCGGGTGGCCACGGTGCTGCCGGAGCTGCTGCTGGGAGCAGACCTCAAGGGCGCTAACGCGGAGATATTGCCATTGCGGCCCCAGCTCGAAGCCATGCTGCCGCGATGGCAGACGCTGACGATGCCGACCCTGATCGTGCAGGGTGACCGGGACCGGCTTGTGAATCCTGACAATGCCCGGTTTCTGCAAGGCAGGTTAGTGCAGGCTGACGTCACTCTGTTGTGGCGACCCGGTCAGGGTCACTTCGTGCTGTGGGAAGAAGAACCGTTGATCCGTGACAGCCTGCTTGCCCGCTTCCCCGGCGACAGCGGTGTTGAGCGGTAGTAGACCATTGCCAGAGCATCGACTACTATCTGTTCCCATTCACTTCCGTGTACGGTTCACTGTCAGGCAGTGCACCGGCGGAACGCGATCCCCGCGATCCGGTGCGGGTCTCACTGAAATTCATCGAGGTTGTGCCATTGGAACTGAACCCTGACACCGATACGCCCAAGGATTGGCGCATCGTCTTTGGTCTCGTTCTCACCTTTCTCTGGTTCGTTTTCCTTTTCGTTTACATCGCACGCAATGTCGGCTGGGGTTCCTTATATCGACCTGCCTATAGAGGAGATGGGCGCGTTCCTCGAAGGTGCCTTCGCCTTTCTCGCCTTCCTCTGGCTCGTAATCGGACTGTTTATCCAGCAATCGGTGCTAGCGGAAAACAACGAGGAACTGCGTCGTAACAATGCCAATTCCGAGAAGCAGACCCAGGCCATCGCGGCGACGGAACTGAACGCAAGGCAGGAAACCTTCTTCAAGATCGCCGAGGGCACACGCCGACAACTGGGCGCTATCACCGGTCTGTTGTTTATTTCCAGCCAGAGTATCACCGCCGAGGGCAAGTACACGGATGAGCAGCTCGATGAAATCTGGAAGCAATTTGCCAGTGGTGACTTTGAAATTTTCTCGCGCATGTTTCTGAATATGCAGGCCACGCTCGACGAAGACGAGATGAAGGTATTGTTCTTCGGCACCGAAATTCGCCGCCGTCACAGTGACAATTTTATCGTCGGCTTTGACCGCATTCTTCGGCTCGCCAAGGAATGCGACATGGATAACATCATCACCGATTCCATCATCATCTCGGCGCATGGCCTCTTGAACATCCGCATGCGCCAGTACCATCCATCAATCAAATTCGCGCCACTGACGGCGACGAATTCACAGGAATATCTGCAGCGCTACGACGCCGTGTCGACTGAGTTGCAGGGCTGAAAACTCAGCCAGACTCCCGGTGCAGTACACCGGATTGATCTGTGCTGGACAACACGAAGCGAAATGAGGGGGGAGTATGGAACTTGTAGTGATTGTGGTAGTGCTGGCGATACTCGAATACATGGTATTCAGCATTCTGGTTGGCAAGGCGCGGGGCACCTACGGTGTCAGTGCACCGGCGATTTCCGGCGATCCGATTTTTGAGCGCTACTACCGTGTGCATCAGAACACGCTGGAACAGTTGATTATTTTCATCCCGGCGATTGTGATTTACGGCTACTATGGCAATCCCAACTGGGCAGCGGGCATCGGCCTGTTATTCCTGATCGGACGCCCGGTCTACCTGCTGAGTTATGTCAAAGACCCCGCCAAGCGCGGGCCCGGTTTTCTGCTGGGATTCGCCGCCAACGTGATCCTGCTCATTGCGGGACTGGTCGTACTGGTCGGCAATCTGCTCTAGGCGCTAAAGCAGGGGCTAATGAAGGGGCTAACGAAGAGGCTAACGAAGAGGCTAATAAAGACGTTGCTGACGAGGCTGCTGTAGCAGCTTCTTGAGAGGCGGCTGCTGCAGGCGCGACGCAAGTCCCAGAACCCAGAACCCAGAACCCAGAACCGAACGCCGCACAGGACCGCCGGCAGTGCTCTCGTGCTGGCGGTCCTGGTGGTAAGGGCTGCGGTGGAAAAACCGGCGGCAACAACAGTGGCAACCGCACGGTCTCTATGACTGGTACCTGCCAGGCCAAACCGAGGAACGCGTTGTGAGCATCCCGCCATTGCGGTGAGTCGCGCTGTGACTGTGGGCGAGTTCACTTGTTGTCTCCCAAGGGCTGGGGTATTCTCGGTGCCGATGGGGGGGCCATGTCTGACAGTCATAAAGCACTCATAGATCACGACGACAATTTCACGCGTTCAGCCGGAAAGCAGCTCGCCGTATATGCTGTCTATGCCGTGCTCATCCTCGCCGCAGTGGTTTACCTGCTATCTCTTGCCGCCGGCCATACCGGCAACAACGGCAATGACATGGCGGTAGATATTGAAAACAACGCCATCACAATCGCTTTGCGCGAAGAACCTCCCCAACTCGATCCCGGTCGCTCCACTGACGCCTCCAGCGGTGTTGTGCTGGCGCATGTCTTCGAAGGGTTGATCAATTACGACGAAGAGGCTCAACTCACACCCGGTGTCGCCGAGCGCTGGGAGATTCGGGAGGATGGCGCCACCTTCTGGCTGCGTGACAACGCCCGCTGGAGCGATGGCAAGGTCGTCACGGCCCAGGATTTCGTGTTTGCCTGGCGTCGCGTGGTGGATCCCGCAACGGCGGCGGAATATGCCTTCTTCCTCTATCCGATCAAGAATGGCGAGGAAATCAATCGCGGCGAGCTACCGAAAGAGATGCTGGGTGTCCGAGCGGTCAACGATCGCCAGCTTGAGGTCGAATTCTCCCGTCCCACGCCATATTTCGACAAGCTCGTTGCCTGGTACACCTATTTGCCGGTGCGCGAAGATTTCTACAACAGTCGTAACGGACGCTTCGGTGCCGATGCCGATGAGCTGCTTTATAACGGCCCTTACATGATTACCGAATGGGTGCACAGTTCATCGATGCTGTGGAAGAAGAATCCCTATTACTGGAGTGACGCGCGTGGCTTTGTCGATGAGATCCGAACGGCCTATATTACCAACGATGACAATGCGAAGCTGAACCTGTTCAAGGACAGCAAGATCGTCGAGACCCACCTGTCATCGCCCATGTTGCCCGATGCCATGGCAGAGAAGTGGCAAATCGACAGGGCGATGGATGGCACCGTGTTCTTCTTTGAATTCAACCACCGTCCCGGTCGCATCACCTCCAACCTGAATTTCCGCAAGGCCCTGTTGTTCGCACAGGAGTCGAGCGAACTTGTCTACAAAGCGCTGAAGGAAGCGAGCTACCTGCCGGCAGTGAGCCTGTTCCCGGTGTGGATCGAAGGCGTGAACGGCAAGTTCCGTGAAGAGTATCCGCCACCGAATCATCACATGGATCTGGAGAAGGCGCGTCACTATCTGGCGCTGGCCAAGGAGGAGCTGGGACTCGATGAGTTTCCACCCATCGTCATGCTGTCAGGTGACCAGCCCGCATCGATGGTGTCAGCGACCTATTACCAGGAACTGTTCCGCGATCGCCTTGGACTGGAAATTCGCATCGACACCCAGATCTTCAAGCAGCGTCTGCAGAAGATGACCGCCGGTGACTTCGACATCGTACTCGCAGGTTGGGGTCCGGACTACGACGACGCTCTTACCTACGGCGACCTGTTCGCGTCATGGAACCTCCAGAATCGCGGACGTTACAAGAGTGATGAGATGGATGCCCTGATCAAGAAAGCGCAGACCACACTGGATAAGGTTGATCGGGTAGCCACATTCGGCAAGATCCAGCAACTCGTCTACGATGACGCTGTGATACTACCCATGTACGAGCGAGGCTGGACCTACGTGGTGAATCCACAGGTGAAGGGTATCCGCCGTCGCGTGGTAGGACCCGAGGTCGATTACAATTTTGCCCGCATTGATGTTTCGTCTGACTAGCGACATGTCACAACAATAAGAAGAGCGTCAGACTGATTATGTGGTGGTTCATCGGCAAGCGTTTGATTCAGGGACTGATTACTGTCTGGTTTATCGCGACGGCGACTTTCTTCGCCATGCACAACGTCCCCGGCGACCCGTTGCTGAACGACCGCGCCACAACCCCGATCATCCGCGCCAACCTCGAAGCCAAATACGGGCTCGACAAACCGCTGCTTACGCAATACTTCATCTATCTGAACAACATTGCCCATGGCGACTTCGGCATCTCCTTCGCCCAGGAAAATCGCGAGGTGAATGACATCATCCGCGAGCATTTCCCGGTATCGGCGATCCTAGGTGTCCTGGCCGTACTGATCGCCGCGGTTGGCGGCATTCTGTGGGGGTCGCTAACGGCGCTCTACCGTAACCGGATGCCGGATTACATCATCATGTTTCTGGTCATCCTCGGCATCTCGGTGCCGAGCTTCGTCATCGCGGCACTCAGTCAGCTCGGCATCGTCACGATCAATCAATTGCTGGGAATTAATTTTCTCCCCGTCGCCGGCTGGGGCACCATTTATCACATGTTAGTACCGGCACTTGTGCTGGGTTTGTCAACAATGGCCTACCTGACCCGGCTCATGCGTTCTTCGATGCTGGAGATCGTCTACTCTGATTTCGTCCGCACCGCCAAGTCCAAGGGCGTGCCGCCGGCACGGATCTTCGCAAGGCACCAATTACGCAACGCAGTATTACCGGTTATCACGGTACTGGGTCCATCGATTGCGGCGATCACTACTGGTGGTTTCGTGGTCGAAATCGTGTTTGCAATCCCCGGGCTCGGCCGCTTTTTCGTGGAAGCCGTGCAGCAGCTTGATTACACCGTCATTATGGGCACGACGGTATTTTACGGTGCGTTTCTTGTCTTTATGGTGATTCTTGTCGACGTGATCTATGGATTTATCGACCCCAGGGTGAGGCTGAGCTGATGGCTGAATACAGCGCCGCAGATTTCGCCCCGCTCAAGGTCCAGAGTCACAGTCAGACCTTGTCCCGACCCTCGCTCTCTTATTGGCAGGATGCCTGGATTCGATTGAAGGCTAACCGGAGAGCACTGACCTCGCTGTACCTTGTTATCGGCCTGCTCGTGTTTACGCTGCTCGGTCCCCTGATCTGGCGCGTCAATCCTGCGTCCCAGGATCTGGACCAGATTAGCGCTCCTCCCGGCCGTGACCGCGGCGCACTGGTAGTTCCCGAATATACGCCCTGGGAAGGCCCCACCACGCAGGCGACGGAGCTGCAATTGGCGGCGCCACCGACGAGTCAAGCGGTCCGTCTGCAGTGGGCACCGCTGCCGAATGCCCATGGTCATCGTGTCTACCGCAACCTGTATCCGGTTGGGCCAGAGCGCGCTTTCGGTATTCCTCTGGCCGAGTTCTTCGATAATTCAACGCTGTATTTCGAAGATCGACTCGACCTGCGTCCCGGTCGCTATTACTACTCCGTCGTCGCACTCAATGACAACGGTCGACCCACCACCGAAGCCCAGACCATAACCGTGGATGTACGTCGCGCCACGTCCATCTCTGACGCGATTAAACAAGGCATTATCCCGGTGGATGCCGAGGTGGAGGTCGGCGACGTGTTGCAGGTCGCACTGCATCCACTGGGCACTGATTACCTCGGACGAGACATGCTGGCCCGCCTCATGGCGGGTGCCAGGGTGTCGCTCTTCATTGGCATCTTCGCGCCATTCCTTTACGTGCTGTTCGGTGTCGTCTACGGCAGTGTTGCCGGCTTCCTGGGTGGCAAGATTGACCAGCTCATGATGCGCTTCGCCGATTTCGTCGTGGCTCTGCCGTTCCTGCTATTCATGATTCTGTTCAAGATCGCTTTCGGCATCGGTCCCGGCGAGAGCGGCGTGTTCCCGATGTTGGTCGCCATGATTCTCTTGTTGTGGCCGGCGTCGGCGCGATTGGTGCGTGGTCAGATTCTGCAGATTCGGGAACAGGGCTATGTCGAGGCGTCCAAGCTGTTGGGCGCCAAATCAACGTACCTGATCTTCCGTCACATGTTGCCGAACACGCTCGGCGTCGTGCTCGTTACGCTGACGTTTGAGATTCCGCGCGCCATTTTCACCGAAGCCTTCCTGTCCTTCATCGGTATGGGGGTGGCACCTCCCACACCGTCCTGGGGTTCCATGTCCAATGAGGGCATCAAGACCATGCTGAACACACCCCACGAACTGATTTTTCCGGCCCTGATGATCAGCATCACGGTGCTGGCCTTCAATCTGCTCGGTGACGGGCTGCGCGATGCTCTGGACGCCCGCATGAGGAATACCGAATGAGCGAAATGGCGCACAAAGCGGAATCTTCCGTGCCTCTGCTCGTCGTGGAAAACCTGCACGTCGAATTCGACACCTACGGCGGCACAGTACAGGCCGTGCGTGGCGTCAGCTTCTCCATCGAAGTTGGCAAGACGCTGGCGATTGTGGGGGAGTCCGGCTGCGGCAAGTCGGTGACCGTGCAGAGCATGATGGGCCTGATTCCCATGCCGCCGGGACGCATCACAGCGGGCTCGGCGCGACTGAAGGGCAACGAGATACTTGGTCGTCACATCATCAAGGGGCGCGATATCCGGGGCTCACAGATCGGCATGATCTTTCAGGATCCGATGACTTCGCTCAACCCGACCATGACAATTGGTGACCAGATTGCCGAGCCCTTGCAGATTCATCGCGGCTACAGTCATGCCAAGGCGTTCAAGGAAGCGATCAATTTGCTGAGTATGAGCAAGATTCCGGAGGCGGCGAAGCGCGCCCGTCAGTATCCGTTTGAATTTTCAGGTGGCATGCTGCAACGAGCCATGATCGCAATGGCTATTGCCTGCAAACCATCGATCCTGATAGCTGATGAGCCTACGACCGCTCTCGATGTGACAATTCAGGCGCAGATTCTGGATCTGCTGCAGGATCTCCAGAAAGAAACCGGGATGGCGGTGATTCTCATCACTCACGATCTTGGGGTTGTCGCCCGCATGGCGGATGACGTCGCCGTCATGTATGCCGGCAAGATAGTAGAGCAGGGCAGTGTCGACGACATCTTCTATCGTTCCGCCCATCCTTATACGCTTGGTCTCAAGTTGGCGATGCCGACGAATGATCCGGCGAAACAGCACAAACTGAATCCTATCGAAGGCAGCCCGCCGGATCTGTTCTCGCCTCCGCCGGGCTGTGGCTATTGTCCGCGTTGTCCTTATGCCATGGAGATTTGTGACAGGCAGCAGTCGGATCTGATCGCCTTGAGCGGTCACCATGCCAGTCGCTGCTGGCTGCATCATCCGGAAGTGACTCAGCGACCCGAGGACCTGACCTATGCCGAGGGACAGCGATGACACATTTGATCGAAGCTATCGAGCTGACGCGGTACTTCAACATCGGTCGCCATCAGCGCGTGCACGCTGTAGAGAAAGTCTCTCTCGCCATAGCCGAGAAGGAAATACTCGGGTTGGTTGGCGAGAGCGGCTCTGGCAAGTCCACGTTTGGTAAAACCGTTGTCGGCCTGCACGACAAGACGTCCGGCCAGGTCAAGCTGCGCGGTGAGACCCTCCCACAGCACTACCGACCGGCGGACTTCCAGCGCTATGCCTCGCGCATGCAGATGATTTTTCAGGATCCCTATTCTTCACTCAACCCGCGCATGACGATTGGCGAGATCGTCGGCGAGGGTCTGCGTTTGCATTCCAGTCTCGACGACAAGCAAGTCAAGGACCGGGTGGCGGAGTGGCTCGTAAAGGTTGGGCTGCAGGCAGGGCACATGTCGCGATATCCCCATGAGTTCTCCGGCGGTCAACGCCAACGCATCGGTATCGCGCGGGCTCTGATTCTGGAACCTGACTTCGTGGTGTGTGACGAACCGATCTCGGCGTTGGATGTGTCGGTACAGGCCCAGGTCATCAATCTTCTGGGTGAATTGCAAAGCACGATGGGACTAACCCTGTTGTTTATCGCCCATGACCTTTCCATGGTGCGTTACGTTAGCGATCGCATGGCGGTGATGTACCTCGGCTCTATCGTTGAAGTGGGTAAGGCCGATGATGTCTACTTCACGCCCAAACACCCCTACACCGAAATACTGATTGGTTCCAACCCGGAACCGGATCCGGAACTGGAGCGTAGTCGCCCGTCAACAGCCATCAGTGGGGAAATTCCGTCGCCAGTCAACGTACCAGCCGGGTGTCGCTTCGCCAACCGCTGCCCGAAGGTGATGCCGGTGTGTCGTGATGTCACGCCGGAATTGTTACCGCTGAAAGATCTCGATCGCCAGGTTGCCTGTCATCTCTACACCTGAACTGTAACCTAGCCCGCGGCGTGAGACCCGCAGCGATCTGCGGCCTTTAGTCCCGACGCGTCGTGCAGTACCATGCGGAATCTGCCGACGCAGGCGGAGAGTTGGAGCAATATGATTTACACCGGTGGTTGTCATTGTGGTGCAGTGCGCTTCGAAGTTGAGGTGCCGAAGGCGCCAGAGTCGGAATACTGCAATTGTTCCATCTGCACGAAATCCGGCTATCAGCACCTGATTGTACCGGCAGCGAGTTTTACCCTGCTGACCGATCCAGCAGCACTGCATACTTACACGTTCAACAAGGGCATTGCCCAGCACAAATTCTGCAAGACCTGCGGGATCAAGTCGTTCTATATCCCGCGCACCAATCCTGATGGCATTGATGTCAATGTCAACTGCCTGGACCAGCGACCACCGGATCTCAGGGTCGTGCAGTTCGACGGACAGAACTGGGAGCAACATGGACCCGCGCTTGCGCACAAGAGCAGGCAAACCTAAACTCCGAGTTCTTCCCAATCGCCCCTGTGTTGGCATCGGACGCAGCCATGCTCAAACATCTGAATGTCATCTGGTTGTTGTTGGCTACGTTCTCTCTCATCCTGATTTTCCTGTTTACAGACTGGCTCAGTCGTGACTCCATCGCCGGAATCCTCAGCAATCTGGGGCCGCTCGCCTTCGCGGTCTACATCATCCTGTCCCTGTCCAGAGCCGTGTTCCTGATTCCCTGTACTCCCTTCGTACTCGCGGGCGCCGTGAGCTTTCCCCAATGGCCATTGCCGGTGTTTCTCATTTCCATCGCCGGTATTGTGGTCGGGGCGTCGCTGATATACAGTTTCCCCTCTTTTGGTGGTTATGACAGGCTGCTGGAAGAAAAGTACCCGGAGAAAATTGCTGGCCTGAAAGAGAAGATGCACGGACGATATTCGTTCTGGATCGTGACGGCCTGGTCATTCTTTCCGCTGGTTCCAACCGACGCGGTCTGCTATGTCGCTGGCATTTCCAAGATGCCGATTCGCAAGATGTTGATAGCCGTCGTCCTGGGTGAATTGCCCCTTGTAACAGCATACGTGTTCCTCGGAGCCGAAATTGGCGAGTGGCTTAGAGTATGAAGACAGGATTCAAGTTCAGCGATTCGATCCAGTTAATAAAAAATATAAGAACTACCGGAACAATCACCCCCAGCTCGACGCGACTGGTCAACAGACTGCTGTCGCCGATTGACTTCTCAACCGCCAATTGCATTATTGAGCTCGGGCCGGGAAATGGCTGCGTCACGCGCGCGCTGCTGGCGCGTATGCGACGCGACAGCACGCTGATCTGTCTCGAAGTCAATGATGACTTTGTCACTGCGCTGAACAAATTCAGTGACCCGCGTCTGCATGTCCATCGTGCCTGTGCGTCAACGATTCGCACCATTCTCGACAGCGAGAAAATTCATCAGGTTGATCATGTGGTGTCGAGTCTGCCTCTGGCCTTGCTCACTGCACCGATGGTGGCCAACATTCTCAATGTAGTTGGCAATAACCTGCGAGACGGCGGTAAATTTCTGCAATATCAATACAGTTTGAAGAACTATCACGAACTGAAGCCGCGCTTCAGCAATGTCAAACTGAAGTTTACCCTTGGCAATATGCCACCTGCCTTTGTTTACGAGTGCATCAAATAGGCCATAGCCACTGAGTCGCAGCGCAGCTTGAAGCGGCGCCGCGACAGGCGTAACATTTCGTTCCCCAGGGCGAATAGCCCGCAAGATTTCCGATTCAGCCAGGTCTGTGCAGAACTGGCACGACCTGATCAATGCTCATTACCGGGAGGCACCAATGTCACTACGCATCAACGATATCGCACCAAACTTCACTGCTCAGACCACTCAGGGTGTTATCAATTTTCACGACTGGCTCGGTGATAGCTGGGGAGTGCTGTTTTCACACCCGAAAGATTTCACGCCGGTCTGCACGACAGAGCTCGGTTATATGGCCGGTCTGGAAAAGGAATTTGCGAAGCGAAACTGCAAGATCATCGGACTCAGCGTCGATCCGGTCGATAATCACGCAAAATGGGCGAAAGACATCGAAGAGACCCAGGGTCACGCCGTCAACTACCCGATGATCGGCGATCATGATCTCGCTGTCGCCAAGTTGTATAACATGCTACCGGCCGATGAACCTGGCTCTTCCGAAGGTCGCACCGCCGCCACCAATGCTACCGTACGCTCCGTCTTCGTCGTCGGTCCTGACAAGACGATCAAGCTGATGCTGACTTACCCAATGACAACTGGTAGAAATTTTGACGAGATTCTGCGTGTGCTCGATTCGATGCAGCTCACTGCCAAGCACAAGGTCGCGACGCCGGTTAACTGGCGACATGGCGATGACGTTATCATCGTGCCCTCTGTGTCTGACGATGAGGCAAAGAAGATGTTTCCCGACGGATTCAAAACCATCAAGCCCTATCTGCGCACTGTGAAACAGCCTGGCAGTTAGGCGCATCTGGCCAGCCGGTCACCCGGGCCGGCTGGCAACTGACCTACTTCAGGTTCAGTCGATTGTCCGGATCAGGTCGATAGATCAAATAGCTCAGATCGGAATCGAGCGAACTGAACCAGTGTGGCGTGTGGCCGGGAATGATCACCACATCGCCCGGCCCAATACGTCGACTGACACCTCCCGTGATGCCGGTGCCCCGAATGCTCAGGCTCGGACTCGGTGCCGGGTAGGGCTCTGTCAGTGTGCCACCGGTGACAAGTACAGCACTCCCCGCAAGAATATAGTAGATCTCCGTGGTGTCGACCGGGTGCAGATTGCCGCCGCCCGGGAACTGTTGAGGGCGAAACACGCCAAATACCCCTATCCGGTAGTCGCCAGTGACTTCGACCACCCGTATCGGCAGGTCACTCACCCGGTCTCGGGGGAGATTGGCGATAAAGGCCGCTATCTCGTCTGCGGTGATATCTGTGGCGATGGGTGGAGTCAATGGCGCTGGCGTTTGCGCGGTCAACACGCCGGAAAATAGCAGCGCCAGACCGCAGATAATCACTGTTTTCATTATTGTCTCCGCTCCAGTGGTGACTCGTGTTCGCAGAATAGCGAGTCTGTCGCGCCGGAGCAATCGCAGCGAATGGATGAGCCTGTAGAACAGGGCAGGCGCGAATGCGGCCGCAAAATTGGCGCATCCGTATTTATTTAAGTGCCGTATCTGTGTATAACAAGTCAAAGAATTGTGAAACGCGTGAGGCTGTTCCAGGCCCAGGTCGGGCCCGGTCGCCACACTTGCCATCGAGTCGGGACGGGTTGGGAAGAGAGCTGGGAGTACCAGATGATCAAGACGGTATTGCTAAACAAGCAGGAGGGAACGACGCGAACCGGTGGCACGGAACTGATCGAGGTTTGGCGTACCGAAACCGACAGCGTACTGTGGCTGGATATCTGCGATGAAGAAGCGAGCAGCGAACAGAAGTTGCTGCGGAGTTTTGGCATTCATCGCCTCGCCATTCAGGATGCAATGCGTCTGCGTCATCCGCCCAAGATCGAGCCCTTCGATGACTATGTGTTCCTGCTGATGCGGGGGCTGGATGCCGCGACCGAAGGCGTCGAATTCAAGGTTGTACAACTTGCCTTGTTTGTGAGTGAACGGTTTCTGATCACACGTCACAACAAACCTGCACTAAGCACCGACTGGCTGACAGCCGAGATTACTTCGAATCAGGAATTGACCCACAACAGTCCTGCCGAGCTCGCACTCATGCTCAGCAACAAGCTGGTGCGTCGCTATGTTGACATCCTGCTGGAGCTGGAACCGCGGCTGGATCATCTTGAAGACATCATGTTCGAGAGTTCCAATGATGGCATTCTCGCCGAGCTCACCGGGTACAAATCCCGCTTGCGTCACCTGGCAAGAATCGCCAATTATCACCTGCATATCGCGACCGAATTGCGCAAGTACGAGATCACGATCTTTCCGAAGAAGTTAAAGCACGAAATCATGGATCTGTATGAACAGATCGAGCGCTCCCGCAGTTTGGCCGCCCTCTATTATGAAGTGGCGACAGACCTCACCGATGGCTATCTGGCGCTCGCTTCCCATCGGCTGAACTCGGTGATGAAGGTATTGACGATAATCACCGTAATTTTCGTGCCTCTGACGTTTCTCGCCGGCATCTACGGGATGAATTTTTCGAATATGCCGGAACTGGGTACGCATAACGGCTACTTCATCGTGCTCGGTGTCATGTTTGTCGCTGCCGTTGTGCAATTGATCTTCTTCAGACGGCGAGGCTGGCTCTGATGGAGCAATCGCTGTTGAGCGAGATGAGCGATCCTGGACTGTGGGCCAGCTGGGCCGAGCAAGTCAGGGCCTGGGCCGAGTCCAGTCTGTTCACGACAGCGACCCTGATTGAGCTATCAATCATCCTTGTTGCCGCTCTCATTGCCTGGCCTATCGCGCTGCGGCTGGAGCAACAATTCGAATTCATCCTGAATCGTCCCTCACGCTATCCGGTAATGGATCGGCTATGGAATACACTGCGCGACATCGACTTCCCCAGTGTCTGGCTCTTTCTGCAATGGATTAGCGTGCTCATCACATCTGGCATGGGTGTACGAAACACCACGCTGGTCGTCACGACGAGCCTGCTCACTGCCTGGGTCATTGTGCGCATGGCCACAATCGTCGTACCGAACCCGTTCTGGTCACGCACGATCGCGACGACGGCGTGGATCATCGCAGCTCTCAATATTGTCGGTCTGCTGGACCGGACCATGTTGGTGCTGAGCGACGCCTCTATCACCCTCGGACAGGTCACTGTCTCCGCTCTTACAATCATCCAGGGATTGATCGCGCTGGGTATCCTGCTGTGGGTCACCACCGTGCTCGGCCAATTGATCGAGGGACGACTGAAGAACTCAAGCAGTCTGTCGCCATCGATCCAGGTACTGTCGGCCAAACTCATTCGTATTGTGTTAGGCGCATTTGCCTTCCTCTCGGCTCTCGCCATCGTCGGTGTCGATCTCACCGCGCTCGCCGTGATTGGTGGTGCAATTGGCGTCGGTCTCGGCTTTGGTCTGCAGAAGATCTTCGCCAATCTCGTCAGTGGTTTCATCCTGTTGCTCGACAAATCCATCAAGCCGGGTGACGTGATTGCGGTGCAGAACTATTACGGACGTGTGGATTCGCTCGGCGCGCGTTACGTCTCTGTAACCACTCGCGATGGAATTGAGCACCTGATTCCAAACGAAGAACTCATCGTCAATCGGGTGGAAAACTGGTCCCATTCCCAGAACCTGCTCAGGCTGCGCAAGAAAATCGGCGTGCACTACAAGGCCGACATTCACAAGGCTCGAGAGCTGTGCCTGGAGGCCGCCGCTGAGACGACCCGGATATTGAAAGATCCCAAGGCGGTGTGCCTGCTGAGCGACTTTGGAGACAGCTCCGTCGTACTCGAGATGCGCTTCTGGATTGATGATCCGATGAACGGTCGTGCCAATGTGACGAGCGAGTTGCTGACCCGGATATGGGATAAATTCCATGCAAATGGCATTGAAATACCGTATCCTCAGATGGATCTTCATCTCCGCTCTTCGAGTCTCAAAACCCCCGCGGGTGGTTTGTATGCGGACGATAGCGAAGTCGAATAAGCATCTGATTTGATCAAGCCAAAGTGAGTTCCTGCATGAAAATTGCCATCTTGTCGCGCAATCCCAAGTTATATTCCACACAGCGACTGGTTGAGGCAGCGAAACTGCGAGGTCATGAGGTGCGGGTGCTGGACGTGCTGCGCTGCTACATGAACATCACCTCCCATCGGCCATCGATTCACTACAAGGGTGAAGACCTGGCAGGATTTGACGCCATCATTCCCCGCATCGGTGCCTCCGTGACCTTTTACGGCACCGCGGTTTTGCGACAATTCGAGATGATGGGTGTTTATCCCCTCAATGAATCCGTCGCGATCTCACGTTCACGCGACAAACTGCGCGCCTGCCAGCTGCTGTCGCGCAAGGGCATCGGCCTGCCAATCACCGGGTTCGCCAACAAGCCCGATGACATCAACGATCTGATCAAGATGGTAGGGGGTGCGCCGCTAGTCATCAAGCTGCTGGAAGGCACTCAGGGTATCGGCGTGGTACTGGCAGAGACCCGCAAGGCGGCAGAGAGCGTTATCGAATCGTTTCTGGGAATGAACATCTCCGTGCTCGTGCAGGAATTTATCGCAGAAGCCGGCGGCTCTGACCTGCGCTGTTTCGTTGTCGGTGGCAAGGTCGTGGCGGCAATGAAACGCCAGGGAGCAGAAGGCGAGTTCCGATCCAATATTCATCGGGGTGGTTCCGCTTCTCTTATTCGCATTACTCCCGAAGAACGCTCAACGGCGGTGAGAGCCGCGAAGACGATGGGACTGAATGTTTGCGGTGTCGATATTCTGCGATCGAATCACGGACCGGTTGTGATGGAAGTGAATTCCTCTCCGGGGCTGGAAGGTATCGAGAAGGCGACGAAGAAGGACATTGCCGGCGAGATTATTTCGTTTCTGGAAGCAAATGTAAAACCGGGCAAGACCCAGACCAAAGGCGCTGGCTGAGATGCGAGAGGGCTTCACACTCGGCGGCGTAACGGTCAAGGCGGGTGCCCAGGCCCAGATCGATCTACGCATACCCAACCTCTACACCCATGACCCGATGTCATGCCCGGTCTATGTGATTCACGGGCGCAAGCCGGGACCGATTCTGTTTCTCTCTGGCGCCATACACGGAGACGAGATTAACGGCGTTGAAATCATCCGCCGGGTCTTGAAGCGCAAGTCAGTCAATCGCATCAACGGCACGCTGGTGGCCGTGCCGGTGGTCAACATCTTCGGCTTCATCTCCCAGACGCGTTATCTGCCTGATCGCCGCGATCTCAATCGTTCGTTTCCGGGATCCGAATCGGGTTCTCTCGCGGGCCGCATCGCCCACATGTTTCTCACCGAAATCGTGAAGAAGTGCACCCATGGTATCGATCTGCACACTGCGGCAATACATCGCGACAATTTTCCCCAGATTCGTGCAGTGCTCTCCAACCCGGAAGTCGCACGCATGGCGCGGGCGTTCAATTCTCCGGTGATCCTGAATACGCCCATTGCCGAAGGCACGCTGCGAAATTCGGCTGAGAAGCTCAATATTCCCGTGATTGTGTATGAGGCCGGTGAAGCGCTGCGGTTTGATGAGGTGGCCATTCGCGCCGGTGTCAAGGGTATTGTCGCGGTCATGCGTGAACTTGGCATGATTACCGGCGCAAAACAGCAGCAGAAACAGCAGCAGCCGAAACCGAGGGATCCCTTCGAAGCGAAATCCAGTACCTGGGTGCGGGCTCCGAAGAGCGGTATCTTGCGCGCGAACAAATCGCTGGGGATGAAAGTCTCCAAGGGTGAGTTCCTCGGTGCAATCTCGGATCCCTTCGGTGAAGACGAAGAGCGCGTCACGGCGCCGGTGGAGGGCATAATCATCGGTCGCACCAATATTCCACTGGTTAACGAAGGTGAGGCGCTATTCCATATTGCTCGCTTCGAGAATGCCGGTGAGGTAGGTGATCATGTGGAAGAGTTTCAGCAACTGTTGGATCCTGCCATGGACCAGAAACCCACCGCAGAGCTGCCGATTGTCTAGCGTTTAGCCGACTCGTGCAGCGTCAGGACCTGGTTATTCCCCACGTGCAGGCGGCGTGTTCCGGCTGCCCCCCAATTGAAACGAAGCGCTGCTGTTGACAAGAAAACGCCGCTTGAGCACGTTTCGTCCCAGCAGCATTCTGAATACCATCGAATCCCTGTCGGTCAGTGTGATCTCACCATCGAACGACTGTGAGCCTAATACGAAGGTGGAGGCGATGACGAATCGTAATTCAGCATGCCCCCCGGAATCCCGCACCATGCGCTCGTCGATAATCGGGGCGTGGCATTCCACGACGGTGTCGTTGTCATTCTGGTAGGGATGCAACAGAAATTTTACGTGCCGTACGCCATCGACAGTATAAGGCTCAATAAAGAAGGCATGCAGCGCTGAGGTCTTGGCTCCCGTATCCACCTTGGCCTTGATCGGCACCGAAGTCAGGCGGGGCAGGTGCACCCACTCCCGCCAGCCAATGATGTTCATGAGTGAGGGATCGACTGAGCGTCGCGTTTGTTTTACCACGACCGGGGCTCACTGCAGCTGTGCGTCATCGGGTGTCCTCAGGATCAGGGCAGGGCGAACGCGACCAGTTCAGGGCTGTGCAAGCGATCACCGATAGTGACGGCGATATATTGCTTGCCGTTCACGAGATAAGTGATGGGGGCGCCCGTAGTGCCTGCTTCCAGCTCGGTTTCCCAGATGATATCGCCTGACTGCTTGTCATAGGCCCTGAACATGGGGCCGCCGCTGTTGGTGGCAATCTCCACCGGCATATCGATCGGGATGCGGCCGCCTCCGCGCTGATTGGTCTGGCCCTCACCAAGAAACAGCAGCGACTTCGTGAGCAGTGGTGACGGTCGACCGGGTACGCCCAGCTTGCCGAGATTCAGGTGCGCGATCGCCGGGTTGTCCCGCGGACCGTCACCATTCGGTACCATCCAGACATGGTCACCGGTGTTCATATCAATCGCGGTGACGCGACCATAGGGGGGCTTGAACAGCGGCAAACCCTGAGGGCCGGCGATCCAGCGGCGGGAACCTTTGACGTAGGCCAGATCCGTTACTTCCGGGTCACCCGGCAACAGGTCTGCCACGAACGGTGCCGTAATAGACGGAATGTACAGATATCCCGTCTCCGGATCGAAGGCGGCGCCCTGAACATCGGCACCCCCCTGGGAACCCGGTAACTGGATAGTGCCCTGGGTGCCATTGGGATCGTCGCTGACGAGGGATGGCGGCGTAAATAACGGGCCGGTGACATAGTGACTGAAAATTTCCAGGGCCTGTTCCCGCAATTCCGGGGTGAAATCGATCAGATTGTCGATAGTCGCACCCTGGCGCTCGAATGGCGCCGGCCGGGTAGGAATCGGCTGGGTGGGAGAGGTGACCTCGCCGGGAATCGTGGATTGCGGCACCGGCCGTTCGACGATGTCCCAGACCGGCTCACCGGTGACGCGGTCGAGCACATAGGCGAAACCCTGCTTGGTAATCTGGGTGACCGCCTTGATCGGGGTGCCTTCGACGGTGATATCCATCAGAATGGGTGCGGCCGGCGGGTCATAGTCCCAGAGGCCATGGTGCACCATCTGGTAGTGCCAGACCCGGTTGCCGTTCTCGGCATCTACCGCGACCAGGCTCTGGGAGAACAGGTTGTCACCCACGCGATGGCCGCCGTACATGTCATTGGTGGAAGAGGAGATGGGCATATACACCAGGCCCAGTTCCTCGTCGCCGCTGAACAGCGCCCAAACCGGGGCGTGTCCGGTATAGGCCCAGGATCGGTCCTGCCAGGTATCGCTGCCGAACTGGCCCTCCTGGGGAATGACATTGAAAGTCCAGCGCAGCGCACCTGTGCGCACATCGAAGGCATGCACATCACCGCGATAGGCTTGTTTGCGCTCGAAGGAATCCGACATGGCCTGACCGATGACAACGACATCGCGAATTACCATTGGCACGCCGCCCCACCGGAACCGCTCGAATTCTTCCGGCATCAGCTGCAGGTCGACTCGACCGTTGTCGCCAAATTCCGGGATCATCGCGCCCGTGTTGGCATTAAGGGCATAGAGCCAGGTGCCGCGCTGGACCAGAATGCGGGCATCGGTGCCATCGCTCCAATAGGCGACACCCCGGGTTACTGCGCCAGGCAGCCCGTCAACACCGCCGATCGGTTCCTGTACCCACAAGGTCTGGCCGGTGCCCGCGTCGAAGGCCTCTACCAGGCCGACGCCATTGGGGATATAGCCGATCCCGTTCTTCACAATCGGAGTGGCGATATAGGCGCTGGAGTAGTTCTGTTGCGGATTCATCTGCAGATAATAGGCATCGAGCGCGGGTCGGCGCCAGGCGACCTCCAGACTGCCAACATTGCTGGCATTGATCTGACTGAGGCTGCTGTATTTGTTGCTGCCGATGGTGGCGGCGTACACCGACCAGTCGCCGGAAGTGTCGACGGTGGCGACAGGCGTCTGCGGTTCACTGCAGCCGCTGATCAGTGCGGCGATACTCAGGGCCAGAATGCCCCCAGCTTGGCTTATTCGACTTGTTATAGGGCTGGTCATCACGGAGTCTCCTGCTTGCGCTGTTAGTGTTTAGGCGCGCCAGTTCCCGGATTCTAACCAAATTCCGGTAGCATAAGAATCAAAACTGGCCCCAGGGTAGCGGTGGAGTTGTAAGATCTGGCCCATCGGCTTAGTCTCTTGGGTCGAGAAGCCAGATCCGAGGCAAGGGACGGGCGCAGACGCACGGGCACGGTCTGCGCATTGGCGAAAAAAGGCAGGGTTAGCGTCTGTCCGAGGTTGCCAGACGCTAACCCAGCCAGTGCAGAAACTAGATCAACAGAAGATACGAAGCCAGCACCACGAGCAGGATGAGGGAACTCTGCAGGCGTCTGGATGAACGCAGTTTCAGTTGTAGGTTTTGGTTGTTTTCCATGGCTACAGAGGCTAGAGGAACATGAAGCAATTTAGTATGCGCCCATCATTCCATGGATATTCATCCAGTAGTATTGTGTGCTGATACTACGAGCGGGCCTGGAGCACGATGACGGGAGCGAAGCGGGCTATCGTGGCACGGGCTGTGGACCTGTATGTGTCTGAAATTGCCGAGGCTCACCGCACGATCAAGTTCAATCTCCCAGCCGATCCCCTCGATAGTGAGCAATTCCTCGAGTGCAACAAGAAGAATATCAAGATTATTGACGACTTCTTTGCCGACAACGCTGTGCGCAGCAAGCACTTCCGGGACAATATGGAGATCTTCGTCGCGCGTGCTATCGACGAGATATTCGAAGCCGGCCTATGTGAGATTTTGAAGCAAAAGTTATTTCCGGAGCAGCTGATCCCACAAACCGAGGGTCAGCTCGATCAACTGCTGGTCGAGACCAATTCCTCCTATACCGCTGCCGTCAACGAGTGCTTGCGGGTGTTCAGGAATGGCCTCGGTGATGACAGTGAAGAGGAACTCGAAATTCTGGAGAGCAAACTGCTTTCGGCCCGCGAGATGCTGGACAAGAACGTCGGCGCCATCGAGCACGAGTTAAACCGCCGCAAGAACAAACAATAACAAGTAGCGACGCGCTCGCGCCGAGGTCGCACTGGAGGGGAAAGAGTATGGCATTCACAGCCGGATTGACGCGTCGTCAATTACTGACGGCCATGGCCACCGCAGCTACCTTGCCGGCAAGTTCTCTCGCTGCCGCTAACGCCAACCGTATTCGCGGAGCGCTGATGATTCTCACCACTCCCTATACCGACAGTGGGGAGGTTGATTACGAGGATCTGGCGCGGGAAGTGGCCTTCCTCGATCGCTGTGGGGTTCAGGGAATGGTGTGGCCCCAGAACTCCAGTGAGCAACGCTATCTGAGCAAAGCCGAACGCATCCGCGGTTTTGATGTGCTCGCCGAGGCCAACCGGGGACGTGATATGGTGTTGATCCTCGGCGTCCAGGCAGACGACCAGGCCGCCATGTTGGACTATGCGCGGGCGGCAGAGGCACTGTCGCCTGATGGCATGATTGCCATTCCGCCCACAACCGCCGCTTCACTCGCTGAGATTCATGACTACTATGCCGCGCTGTGCGAAATCACGGCCCGACCAGTGTTCGTGCAAACCAGCGGTGGTCCGGATATCGAACTGACTATCGAATTCCTGGTGCAACTCGCGAACGACCTGCCCCAATGCGGTTATATAAAAGAAGAGTATGGCAACGTGCACGAGCGCATGTTGGCACTCAGCGCTTACCGCCCCGAACCGATCCGCAGCATCTTCGGTGCTACTCTGAGGCAGGGGTGGCTCTATGAAATGCGTTTGGGCACGGATGGGGTAATGACAGGCGGGGCCATGTGCGGCGATGTCTATGCCCGCCTGTGGCAGTTGCACAATGAGGGCCGTCAGGAGGAGTTGCGCGACTGCTACAGCGCTCTTCTGTTGATGCAGAACCTCGACAATCTGATTCCCGGCGTGCGTCTCTATGTGCTGCAGCAGCGAGGGGTGTTCAAGACCACAAAATCCCGCCGGGGTGACTACCGATTCACGAGCCAGCAGATCGCCGAGATTGACTACCGCCTGGCCGCCCTGCGCCCCTGGATGACGGCCTAGGCCGGATCCGAACCGGAGACCGATGCTTACCGAACGCACCCCGCCGCCCGGTCCCAAATCCTCCATCGGAAGTAGTGATCCAAGCTCCCCGATTCCTCGTAATCGGGTCTATGAACAATTTGTCTCTGTCGCTGGATCGGTTTAGCATGGGATTCATGGTCTTGCCTGAATCTCGCGCTGCTCACACCCCCAAATCTGACGCTCTCGTTACCCGGGAAACCGATAGCGATGAGGATCTGTTGATCGCCGTCGGAAACCGACAGGATCGAATTGCCTTCAATACCCTGTTCGCCCGGTTTTCCAACCGGATCTTCGCCATGGGCATGAAACTGACGCGGAACGAGCAACTCGCTCATGACCTCGTGCAGGAAGCCCTGTTGATGGTCTGGCAGAAAGCCCCACTGTATGACCTCGATCGCGGCAACGCCCAGGGCTGGATCTTCACAATTGCCCGCAACCGATGCTTCGATATGTTGCGCAAGGCGCGCCGACAGCCGGCGTGTGTCAGTGCCGATGATATTTGGCCCTTGGAAGGGGAGAGCGGGGAGCTAAGTACAAGCGGGGAAACCGGCTTTCAGTCGGTGGAACTGAGTCAAGTTGAACAGTATTACGGCCAATTGCCAGAGGCGCAGTTCGCCGTCATCGAACAGATCTACGTGTTCGATCGCACACACGAAGAGGCAGCTGAATTGTTAAAGATACCCTTAGGCACGCTGAAGTCGCGCCTGCGACTTGGCATGGAAAAGTTAAGAACGCTGGTTGGAGTTGAACAATGAGCGCGGCAGTTATGTTCCATCCCCCCAAGCATCAGATTCAACGTTTTGTCGAGGGCGAACTCTCGGCTGGCATGAGTGTGGCGTTGTCCGCTCACATGGAATTCTGCGCGGATTGTCGGCGCACGGCAGGGGCTGCAGAGGCCGAGCTGGTCGCGCAATGGAATGCAAAGGAGGCACTCCAGTCACCGGCCGACCTAACCGGGATACTCGACGCTATCACCCAACAACCCCAGGAGCGTGCAAACACGCCAAGTACTCCGGTCTCGCGAAAACTGGTTGTGGATGATCAAGTGATTTCGCTGCCGCGAGTGCTGGCACAGATCGCTTCGGCGGGACTGAACTGGAAGACGGTCAGCAACGGCATTCGTTCCGCCAAGGTCGATCTCGATACTGACACGACCTGTGAGTTCATACACATGCAACCGGGCAGCAAGGCGCCGCAGCATTCCCATCGCGGCAATGAGGTCATGCTGGTACTGGACGGCAAATTCAGCGATGAGATGGGGGAGTATGGTGCCTCCGACTTCGTGATTCGTGATCCGGCGCACCGGCACCAGCCGCGTACCGAAACTGGCTGTATCTGCTTCTCGGTATTGGACAGTCCGCTCGTGTTTACCGAAGGATGGTTACGTCTGTGGAATCCGATCGGGCTGGCGTTGTTTCAACTCACCCGATGGCGCCGTCGCAAACTGATCTGATTCCGCTCAGCGACGCGGACTGGCGTCGATATTCATCGCGATCGAAATTCGCTCCCGGTGGCCGCGGTAGACTCTTACTCCGTGGCGCAGCCATGCCGGGAACACCACGAGGTTGCCGCGTTCGACATTAAGCTCGAGCTGATGTCGCTGCGGCGTACCATCACTGCCGAGTAGCCTGAACGCGGTGTTGTGCATCGCCGTCAGTGGAAAGCGCGGATCCTCCAGATACAGTTCTCCGCCACACTCGGTCTGGTCTGTTTCGCCACCTGCACCGCCACCAATATCAAGGTAGAGCACGGCCGCCCACAGATTCCCCGGATGCATATGCAACTGATTCAGTCCGCCCGGCGCCGTAACGTTGGCCCACATTCGCACCTGCCAGTCAAACTGATCGACTGAAGATTCCTCGAAATGGCTCATGCGCTTGGCGACTGACACCGCCGTCTCGGCGAGTTTACGCGCCGCTGCTCCACCCCACTGCAACATCTGTGTATTGGAATGCCAACCGCCCGTGTTGGAGCGGACTAGGCCATCATCCTCACGTTTGTTATTCTGAATCGCAGCGAGTAGATCCCGAAGCAGGATGTCGGCCTGCTGCAGGCGACAGTAGGCAATCGGTGTTTCG
>JALRBQ010000013.1 GCA_023257655.1 Pseudomonadales bacterium | reverse complement strand
CACCCGACATAATTTTCGTAACTGATTCAGGTAACGGATTCAGGTAACTGAGTCAGGATTGATGACATGTGCACACGGGGTTTGGTGACCACGAGCCGAGGTAAACACGGGATACGCAGCGCGTTAATCCTATTTGCCAGTTGAAATCACGTATTATGCTCGTCACCCCGAGCCTCGATCTCCCCTCGTGTTTGTGCAGGTTGAAACGTCGCTGGCCAGCTCTTCGCTCACTGCCCCTAGTACCCTGCCAGAAGTTGTAGGCCGTACGCCGCATAGTCGTTTGTGCCCAATTGCCTCTATGCGTTACCGAAGTGCAGATTGTTACTTTCGACTCACTCAAAAAACGATACGTATCGATACTAATTTCCACCGTTTCTGTTACCCATCGCTCGCGAAAAATAGTTTAGACTTGTGTCCAAAATTTGACACCCATTGTGTCAGACTCATTTCTTCGAGGATTTATCGTCAGCAAAATGCAGCCTTTTCTCGATAGCTCTCCCCCGATGGTTGAATTTCAACGCTATCTCCACGCGGCTGCCCGTAGTGAGGCACCTGTTTTGGTGCGCGGTGAGACCGGTTCTGGCAAAGAGGTGGCGTGCCGCCAGCTGCACGCCTTGTCGAAACGCGCCGCTAAACCCCTGGTGGCATTAAATTGCGCCGCTATACCGCAAGATCTGCTCGAGAGCGAATTATTTGGTTACCGCAAAGGCGCCTATACGGGAGCATTGACCGATCGGAAAGGTCGGGTGGAAGCCGCCGATGGAGGCATTTTGTTCCTCGACGAAATCGGCGACATGCCTCTGAGCCTTCAAGTCAAGCTGTTGCGGTTTATCGAAGACGGCTTTGTAGAGCCCCTGGGTGGAGCGGGCGACCAAATACACGTAGATGTGCGTATCGTAGCCGCGACGCATAAGAATCTCGAGGAAATGGTGAGTGAGCATAAATTTCGCGAGGATCTTTACTTCCGTCTTAACGTAATCCCACTGATGGTTCCGCCCTTGCGTGTAAGGGCCGAGCAGATAAGCCCTTTCGTTGAATATTTTGCGCTAAAGCACAAGCCGGAAGGGAATTCTCCGATAAGTTTCAGCGCGAGGTCTATGAGCGTGTTACAGGCTTACGATTGGCCCGGTAACTTGCGTGAGTTGTCGAATTTCACGCTCCGAATGAGTGCGATTTTCCCGGGAAGCGAAATCGATATTTTCAGACTGCCGCCGACCTTGATGAGTAGTAGTATGCTGTCAACCGTTCAATCTCAAGTAGAGTCCGAGGAGCAGCCATCCTCGGGCGAAATAGTCTTTCCTCCAAGCAGTGAAGCGGATGTGCTGGATTTTTTTCAAATCGGTAATGCGCAAAACAACGACCAGCCCAAAGATGCCAATCAGATAATCGAAGAGGCGCTGAAAAATGTGGAAGTTCTCGGTAGCTTTCCAGCCGAGGGGGTTAACGCAAAAAAATTGTTGGAGCGCTTCGAGATGTGTCTTTTGCGTGCTTCACTACGTGAAGCTGGGCAACAAACCAAGGCTGCCAAGCTTCTTTCCATGGAGAGAACCACGTTTATCCAAAAGCTGGCTCGGTACGGGATCAGCTCTCGCGCAGATTGATCCTCCGACAACGCGAAAGCGTTGCTTGCCCGGCCCAGCCAAAACCGCGCAAAAAGTGTCAATATCTTGACATCCAATCACTAAGCTATTGATTATTATAGACTAATAATTATTGGCATCTTGTTTGCTTAACGGTTTGCAGTACGCATAATGACAACCAGGTAAGCAAAATGTACCCAAACCACAAAGAGACTGCGCCCGAGCAGCCTTTTGTCTTCGTCGACCCTGCCAGCGCAGCGGTCTTCAAGATGGCCTGCAAGGTCGGACAGAGCGCGATGCCGGTAATGATTACTGGTCCAACCGGAGCCGGCAAAGAAATCATGGCGCGAGTCGTCCATGAGAGCTCGGCTCGAGCTGACGCCCCGTTTATTGCGATTAACTGCTCGGCTATAACTCCTACTTTGGCGGAGGACATGTTGTTTGGGCACGAAAAAGGCTCCTTCACCGGGGCCGCGGTCGCGCATGCAGGATGCTTCGAACAGGCCGACGGAGGCACCTTATTCCTGGACGAAATTGGGGAGATGCCGCTCGAATTGCAACCCAAGTTGCTGCGGGTCCTGCAGGAGAGGAAGTTGACCAGAATTGGTGGCAAGCGCGAGATAGAGGTGAATGTGCGCGTGGTCGCCGCAACGAATATTAACTTGCAGCGACATATAGAGAGTGGCATGTTCCGCGAGGACCTTTTTTATCGCCTCAACACCTTCTCACTCAAAATACCGAGCCTCGCCGCTCGACCAATGGATATCAAACCCTTGGCATTACTGTTGATGCAGAAATATGCCGAAGGCCGCGTGCTCCCCGAATTAAGCGAAGGTGCACTGATGGCTCTTATGCAACACAGTTGGCCGGGCAATGTCCGTGAATTGGAAAACGTGATGGCTCGCGCCATGCTGCTGTGCGAAAGCGATAGCATTCAAGTCTCAGACTTGATGTTTGATCATACGGAGTTAAGTCCGAGCAGGGACAATGACATGCAAGTGCACGTGTCAACATTGCATCAATCGACTGCTGCAAATGAATATCAGCAGATCGTGGCAGCCGTTAGAAAAACTGCGAGTCGCAGCGAAGCTGCGGACGTGTTAGGCATTTCTGAGCGCACGCTGCGATATAAATTACAGCGCATGCGGCAGCAGGGGATGGACGTTCCCCGCATCTACTCGCGGTAGGAGAAATTTATGGCTATAAGCGATGTAAGTGGAATTTTGGCACAAATTAGAGATTATCAGACGCGAGTAGGTGAACAACCTCAGATACAACCTTCCGAATTACGCCAACAGCTCGGCGTAAATGCTACGCAAATCAACACGCCAAGTGCGAGCAATTTTAATGATGTAATTAGTCGTGCTTTTATGGACAGCATGCGTCAAGTCAATCAATTACAGGATCAGAGTAGCGCTCTCATGACTCGCTTTGAAATGGGTGAGGATATCGAGCTGACTGATCTGGTAATGTCTATGCAAAAATCTTCACTGGCATTTGAGGCTACCTTGCAAGTACGCAATAAAGTCCTCAAAGCCTATGAAGACATAATGAATATGCCGGTTTAGAGCAGGGGTATAGAAAATGGCAACTGCGATTGCACAAAGTCCTAATCAGACACTAACAATTCCGAGTAGCGGAGGAGCGGTAACCGCTAATCAAAACAGTACTTCGCGCGAGGCAAACACCGCTGTTGTGGTGGCGAAGGATCAGCTCGAACAGGCTGGGAAATTTCCTACATTAGCTGAAATTATCGCACAACCTCTGGTAAAAAAATCCCTTCCAGGGATAGTACTCCTTCTTGTTCTCTTTGCGTTTGTGATGTTGTATCTGTGGATAGATGAGGGGGATTACCGCAGTCTGTTTCCAGAAATGACGGAATCTGATTCGTCAGCCGCCTTTGATCTTCTTGTAGGGAGCGACATTCCCGTTCGAATTGCGATTCAAAATGGCAATCTGGAGGTACCCGTAGACCGCTACCATGAGGCGCGCATGCTGCTCGCATCCGCGGGTTTGCCGCAGTCTGTGGGGCAACAGACTTTCTCCGATATTGATATCCAGAGCTCAATGACTACCAGTCAATTTATGGAGGAGGCTCGGTATACAGCTACTATAGAAAATGAGTTAGCCAAGAGTATAGTTCGCATCGCGACGATAGAGTCTGCTCGGGTACATATTGCCGCAGCCAGACAATCGGCTTTCGTGCGTAGCCGCACACCAACCAAAGCATCGGTTGTCGTAACACCTTTTAAGGGACGTACCGTGACTCAGTCCCAAGTGCAAGCGATTACCTATCTGGTGTCTTCCAGTGTGCCTTATTTAGCGGTAAACGATGTTTCTGTCGTTGATAACATGGGCAACTTGCTGACAAATTCATTAACACCGAGCCTGACCGAAGCCACCTTGCAATCCGGCTACGAGCGTTCTGTGGAAGAAGACTATCGAACTCGCATCGAACAATTGTTAGAACCATTGCTTGGTCGCGAAAATATACGCACGGATGTCGATGTGGTGCTGGATTTCACTCAGCAAGAAGTCGCGGTTGAAGATTATGACGGTAATGGCTCAGGCCCAATCACGCGATCAGAGGTCTTATCGACAGATCAGACTAGCTCTCGCTCAGCCTCTGGTGTTCCAGGTGCTACAACGAACGTAGTACCAAATGATACACAGGTGATAGATCAGGCAGATCAGGCCCAAACTGGTGGAACAGAAACCGGGCCGACATCGGTATCAAATCGCACCACCCGCAACTATGAGCTGGATAGAACACTACGCTATACCAGAAATCAGGTCGGCCAACTAGTGCAAATGTCAGTTGCTGTCGTGCTTAACCAAAATGCTGAGCTTGCGGAGTTTGGTGGACAGCAGATCACAGTGGACGAGGCGCTTATTGAAAATGTTAGAAGTCTTATTCAGGGTGCTATAGGTTATTCCGCTGAGCGCGGTGATCAAGTTACAGTGATTGCGACACCGTTTCGACCAATTATCGATATTCCCAACCCTGTTGAATGGTACGAGAATCCATCGATTGTTGCGCTTATTAAGCTTGGAGCAGTATCGGTGGCGTTCATCCTGTTGACGCTGCTTATAATTCGACCGATTGTGAAACTTTACTTGCCGAAGCCGGATCTGCTGCAGTCAACTCCGAAAGCTCTTGCAGATGGTGAGTTGTCAGAAGAGGATCTTGCAATGATCAGTCTAGGCGATGGTGAGAGTCTTGAAGACATCAAGGCCAAGCTCAAACCGAAGAAGTCAACGATATCTGCAGATATGCTGGATACCGCAAATACCTACGATGACAAGGTTGCACTTATTAGGCTGTTGGTAGCAGAAGATTCTGGCCGTGTCGCTAACGTATTGAAGAAGATGATAAAGATAAACTGAGGTCATTATGGCAGCTGAAGCAAAAGCAGTAGACAAGAATGCACCCGGAACGGAAGTAGCCATTCCAGATAGCGTTCGCACAGAACTAGAGATAATGACGACGACGCAACGCGCAGCAGTCATTATGCTGTTGCTCGGTGAGCAGCAAGCCGCCGACATATTAAAGTATCTGTCGCCCCGCGAAGTGCAATCATTGGGCGCTCAAATGGTGTCTGTATCCGACCTCTCTCAGGAGGCTGTAAATATTGTACTCGATGATTTTGTAGCTACTATCAAAAAACAGACAAACCTCGGTCTTGGCACCGTGGACTATGTTGAAAACGTGTTTAAGCGAGCACTAGGAGCAGATAAGGCCGCGACTGTCCTTGGTCGAATTATGCCTAGTTCTTCCAATCGTGGCATGGAGACATTGCGATGGATGGACGCTCGATCAATCGGCGAGATGATTCAGCACGAGCATCCCCAGGTTATTGCTATTATTCTTTCACTCGTTGAATACGATGTGGCTGCCGACGTGCTGAACTTCCTCGCACCGGAAATACGGCCAGAAGTTATTCAGCGAGTGGCTCTATTGGACACGGTACAGCCATCTGCAATGGAGGAACTCGAGTCAATTATGCAGCAGCAATTCTCGAATAACTCTAGCGCCAAATCGTCTAACTTCGGTGGCGTTAAAACGGCAGCCAAGATAATGAATTTCACGAAAGTGGAACTGGAGAGCAAGATTCTTGAGGGTGTCGCAAGCATAGATGATGAGCTGTGCATGAAGATACAAGACAACATGTTTACCTTTGATAATCTTAGCGGCTTGGATAATCGCAGCATTCAGACTCTGATGCGTAGCATAGAGATGGATATGTTAATGGTCGCGCTGAAGGCTTCTGATGAGGCGGTAAAAGATAAATTCCTCGATAATATGTCACAGCGCGCTCGCGTGATGTTCCTCGATGAGATGGAAGCCAAAGGTCCGGTGAGAATCACGGATGTTGAATCTGCTCAGAAAAATATTATGAGAATCGCGCGTAAGTTATCAGATAAAGGTGACATCGTTCTGGCTGGTAGGGGTGATGACTTTGTCTAAGAATGAATTTGACAATATCGAATGGAAAATGAATGCGCTACTTATGGCGGGTCGTCAAGCGCGAGCATATGCCAAAAAAGATCTGGTAGCGGCGCAGCTGAAATCGGAATTTGTACCCTGCAAGTTACATCGCGTGGACATGCCTAAAACTGGCGATGCCGAAGTCGGCCGTGAGATCGCGGAACACATTGAAGCATCGGATGAGGCTGTCATGATGCCGCAATTGACTGAGGACCAGCGCCGCATACGTGAGCTTGAAGAAAATCTCAAAACCTTGCAGGAAGAGTCTGCGCAACAAAGTGAAGCACGATTCGAAGCCGGGTATTTGCAGGGAAAGCAGGAGACACAAGATTCCTTGCAGGCGCAATACAGTATGCTCGATGCCTATCTAAAAGAGTTGCAGGATATCAAAGTCGATTTTGGTCCGTTCATGAAGTACATAGAAGAGCTAGGGTATGGATTGGCGCAAGCCGTGATCCGTTTTTCTGCCTCGGACGCTGACTACTATCGCCGCCTGATAAAACACGCTATGGATTCGATTTCGATAGATGGGAATCAGGAAATTACCATAGTTGTTAATCCTCAAGTACAAGGATTTCTGAATGGTCGTCTGGCTGACATTGGTCCTCAGTCGAGGTTAGTTGTGGATCAAAACCTTGAGCTGGGTGACCTTAAAATATTGATGGGTTTCTCCGAAGTGGAAGAGATTGCTCAGGAAAAATTGCTGCATGCTTTCAGCCAGCTTAAGCAAAGCCATGATTAGCCAAACTAAGCCATACGTCGGGGTTCGGCATACCGACATTGATTCTTTGCCCGAGGTTATGCTTGATGGCTTGAGAAATAATCTTGAGCGCTTGAGCTCTGAACTCGTGATCAGTGGCTGTGTCACTCGTGTAGCTGGCAGTTCAATTGAAGTTCAGGGGCTTGACTCTCCAATAGGGTCCGTTTGTCGAGTTGTATGTCCGGCCGGTCGGGTAGATATCGACGCGGAGGTCATTGGTTTCGAGAAAAACAGCTTGTTTCTCATGCCGTACAAAGGCACCGAGGGTTTGTCTCCCGGATGCAGGGTGTATCCCAAGGCGGGAACTTCTTTTGGAAAATTATCTAATCAGCTGATTGGACGCGTGATTGATGGTTTTGGTGATGTCCTCGACGCCGGGCCGGCAATTGAATACACACATGAGGCGCCCCTGGACGGAAAATTAATCAATCCGATGCAGCGGCCCAATATTGACACCATCCTGGAGACGGGCATAAAAGCTATCGATACCTGTCTCACGATGGGCAGTGGTCAGCGTATGGGTTTAATCGCCGGGTCCGGCGTAGGCAAAAGTGCTCTGCTAGCGATGCTTGCTCGCAATACGGCAGCGGACTTGGTGGTTATCGGTCTCATTGGTGAACGTGGCAGAGAAGTTAACGCCTTTATTAACACTACCTTGGGCGAATTGGGTCTGGCAAACTCCGTAGTAATTGCCGCTCCAAGTAATGCATCTGCTTTAGAACGAGTGAGAGCTGCTAAGCTGACTCATTTGATCGCTGAATTTTTTCGTGATCAGGGTAAGAATGTGCTCATGTTATTCGATAGTTTAACTCGGGTCGCTCATGCCCAGCGTGAAATAGGTCTGACAATTGGCGAGCCACCGACTACGAAGGGTTACCCTCCGTCAGTCTTCAGTTTATTGCCGAATCTAATTGAGCGTACAGGTACCGGTATCGACGGTAATGGATCAATTACCTGTTTTTATACCGTGCTTGCAGAGAGTGATGATCGTAGTGATTTGATTGTTGATATTGCGCGAGCCTCTCTCGACGGACAGATCATGCTGTCTCGCCAACTGGCGGATAAGGCGCAGTACCCAGCCATAGATCTCATGGGCTCTATTTCTCGAGTGGCTAACTCGTTACTGGATTTCCCCAGAGTAAAGCTAAGTCAAAAGCTAAGACGATTATGGACTTTATATAGCGAGAAAGAAGACCTCATACAAATCGGCGCTTACGAAGACAAGTCAGATGGAGAGTTGAACACGGCGATCGAACTGCGATCGGCATTGCTTGAGTTTCTGGCTCAGGCTGAAAATGAATACTATCCTTCCGAGAAAAGCTGGCAACGTCTGGAGGAGATACTGCAGTGAAAACGAGTAAAACTCTGGCCGTTTTAACCGATCTTAAAGTCATCGAATTAAATCAATTGGATGTAAAGCGTCAGGAATATATTGATTCCAGGCAGGGATTGACAGAAAAAATCGAGTTTATTGATCAAATTATCGAAGAAAACAGTCAATCAAATTCAAAGAACAAAGTACAAAGGTTTGATTATTCTGCGCAAACAAAACATGCTTACTTCGCGCAACTTTTCAAAATAAAAAATCAGCTAGCGCAACAACTGATCGATATCGATACCAGATTGGGTCGACTAGCTGACTCCGTTCGCGAAGTCAGAATAGAAAAGCAGAAACTTGATATGTTGCACGACAAAAGCAAAAGGCGTGAAAACCAGTCCGCGGAGTTGGCGGAGCAAAAACAATCCGATGCAGCCGCAACACAGCATTATGTCAATGTATTAAACGTATAATCAGAATTGGCGCACTAATTGCAAAGTATCAGATCAGTTCAATTTACTAAGTGCGTTGACTACCACCATGATAAAAAATGCCACTACGTTCAACTTAAATAAAATTATCGAGAATATCGACGTAAGTCGTTCTTTTAAAGGCGGAAATGCCGAATCAGGACAGGTCGAAGCGAGCTTTTTTGCCGACCTGTTCAGCCAGGCCGTACAGGCTGGAAATATAAAATCGACAAGCCCTGATTTCGCCGCTTTTGGAAAAAGTGGCAAGACTTTGCCACTTTCTGAGGAATTGCTGGCGCTCAAGGCAGACAATAGTGAAATGCCGGACAATGACAATGACAGTGACACGACTGTATTGGCAGGGGTTAGAGATTTCAATGCTTCGTCAGAAGCCCTAGCAGCCGCTATTTCCGGGCATTCCGACTCGGCTATGGCATTACCGCAACCCTTATCCACAGAAGACCCAGCTAGCGGGGTTGGTGAACTCAAGTTGCAGACTGTGAAGTTTCTGAGCGGCAGGCAGGTGCTAACCAGTGCGATGTCATCAGGTAACGTCGAACCGATGCGTCGCGCTGAGCTGATGAGCGATGCACCAGAAATTGTCACTGAGCTGCAGCGAGAATTGTTCCCGCCGAAATGGTGGCAAACTTCAAGAACCGGTCTCGCCGAAGAGTTGCAAGAGCAAAGTCAGAAGAACCCAGCTGCTTCAACTACCGAACAGGCCGCGAGTCGAGCACTGCAGTCCAATGCGTTCGCAAGTCTACTGCTCGATGAGTCGAAAACACGAGACACAGGCGCTGCATCAGAGGAAAGTCTGTTGACACAAGAGTCCGCGAGTCGAGCATTGCAGTCCAATCCGTTCGCAAGTCTACTGCTCGATGAGTCGAAAACACGAGACGCAGGCGCTGCATCAGAGGAAAGTCTGTTGACGCAAGAGTCCGCGAGTCGAGTGCTGCAGTCCAATACGTTCGCCAGACTTTTGAATAATGATGGTAAGGCGGCAGATATCGAGCCTGAATCGCCAATTCATATTGAAGAAATAATCGACTTGACGCACGAAGGGATTAGTCAGTATTTGCCAGGGCAACGGCAACGTGTCTCTGGCGCAAACTTAATGAGCACTCTAACGAGCAACTCTGACAAAGAATCCAATTTGCAAGAGGCAATGGGTAAAGCTGTCAAAAACAGTAGTTTATCAGATTCAGCTAACATCGAGGAAATAGACGGACAGTTAGCACGAACAGGCAAAGCTTCTCAACAGAATGCAGTAGATAGAGTTCACAGTGTTTTTGGCAGAGATAGCGAGTTTTTCAAGACTGTCCTATCGAGCGGTACACCCAAGCCTCAGCATGTTGAGGGCTCTTCTGTGAACGCGACCTTGTTGCCGTTGTCCCAGGCAGTCGATGGCGCGCCCCTGAATAATGCTGCAACATTAAATCAATATGTTTCCAGCGCGAGCACCGAGGCGAAAGAAGTGTATTCGTCTTTAAAACTAGGTCCACAAGTCGTCAATGCAATCTACGAACAGATGACAGTGCCTGAAGATGGACAAGTGGAGTCAGTTCGACTCGAGATCAGTCCAGAGAATCTTGGCGATATCGAGATCGAAGCGCGAAGGAGCGGCACCGAACTAAGTGTCCGTATCGTCGCTACCAATGAACAAGTTGCGGAGGCCCTGAGGGAAGCGGGGCATTTGCTCAAAGACCTGCTCGCAAATTCTGAGAATGCGAAGGTACTTGTCAACGTCGACGTAGGGAGAAAAGATAAATCTTCTCAAGAGAGACAGAGTGCTGACAACGAAGTAACAGAAGAGCAGCGGAAGAGTAAAACAAAACAAATAAAATTGAATATTAATAACAATCTTCTGGATTATTACGCCTAGAACACCAGTTGACAGGCATTCGGGATTTATAGTTCAGAATTTTAAGAGGTAAAATCCAATGGCAGAAGCGCCAAAAACAGAGCAGCCAGAAAAACCTAAATTACCGATTATGTGGATACTGATTGGCGTATTGTTGTCAGTTGTTCTTAGTGTCGGAATTGTAATGGGAACCTTATTCTTTACCGGGTTTTTTTCAGATGATTCAGAGTTGCAGAAAGAACTGGATCGCATTGAGGCGGAGGCAATCGCTGAAGAGCCGCCGGTCGAGGAATCACCGAAGCTGATGGAGACACCTGATCCTACACGCCTGGATACGCTTTATTATCAAATGTCGAGCCCATTAACTGCGAATGTACTTAATTCGCGACGTGTAATGCAGGTCACCGTAGCTGTGATGACACACTATGACCAAATCGTAATTGACCGCGTAACCAAACATGAACTGTTAATTCGTTCTGCGATGCTCGAAACTATGGGAAAAGTAGTTGAATCCGAATTATCGGAACCGGATTTCAGAGGGAATCTCGAGGAAAATTTGAAACTTGCAGCAAACTCAGTGCTTGAAGAGCTTGAGGACTTCGGTGGGATTGAACGCGTCCTCTTCGTTGAGTATCTGGTGCAGTAGGGGGCAGCGTGGCGAATTTGGATGTTTCATTAACGGCTGACGAAATAAATGCATTGAAGAATATTAATGCGATGGATTCTCATGTCGAGGTAGCCAAACACGACCTGGCATCAGAAGACGTATCAATAGGATTTAATGATGCAGCGCTCGATATGATAAATGAGCGCTTCTCTAGGCAGCTTAGAGCCGGGCTGGTCGACGTCCTCAGAACGACGCCTCGAATCACTATTGATCGAGTTAAGACGGTTAAATACCAAAACTTCATGCAGGAATTTCGGGCGCCCTTGTCCGTCAATACGATAAAAATCGACCCGCTACGTGGATATTCACTGATAATTATTGATACAGAAGTAATATTTTCCTCGTTGGATAATTTTTTTGGGGGTTTTGGCAAGGGAATCGGCGACCTGCCCCCAGCCAGACTATTCACACCTACTGAAACATCTATTATCAAGATATTGTTGAATTTGATATTTGGATCTCTAAAAGATGCTTGGTCTCCAGTTCTTAAACTTGAGTTCACCGAAGTTGCGTCAGAGATTAACCCGCAGTTTGCTCAAATTGCAGACGAAAACGATCTGGTAATTACCAGTAAGTTCCTGCTTGACCTCGGGCACGGTGTCGAGGGGGCAATAACCATAGTGCATCCCTTTATATCCCTAAAACCTATTAGGGATCTACTGCGAAGCCGGATCCAGAGTAGCGAAGAGAACGATCAAAAAACACTGGTGTGGCAGCATAAAATGCAGTCTGCTTGCTCCGACGCCGAATTAAGGCTGCAAGTAAAATATGCTGAAATTCCAAGCACTCTTGGAGCCTTGAAAAAGCTGAAGTCAGGTGATGTTCTTTTCATGGCCAAACCAGAATTGGCGTGGGGAGAAATTCAAAGTTTCAAATTATTCGATATGGAAATCGGAGAAATTGGGAATAATGCTGCCGCCAAACTCATTAATTTTAGAAAAATTGAAAAAAATCAAGAGTGAAGCTCATGTCAGAAGAAATTAAGTCGATAGATACACAAGAAAAAACACAGCAGGAAGATGCGAACGCAGTCTCAATTGATGAGCAACTGTTAAACAATATCCCTGTGAGTATATCGGTCGAAGTCGGTCGCGCCTCCATAAAAATTAAAGACCTTATGAGACTGTCCCAAGGCGCTGTGATTGAACTAGAGAGACTTGCAGGAGAGCCTCTGGATCTGTTGGTCAACAATACTTTGGTAGCTCAAGGTGAGGTAGTGCTGGTAAATGATCGTTATGGAATAAGACTGACTCAGGTCGTTCCACCTGCAGATAGAATAAAAAACCTAAAGTCATAATACCCAGATGTCAGAAATTAGCGTTTGGTCCTCGATCGGAGCCCTGTCAATTGTACTGGCAGCATTGGCAATATTTTTATATGCGATGAAAATGATGAGGCCGCACTTGCTATATGGTCCATCGAGGAAAAACCCAAGAATTATTATCGAAAGCGAATTGCAATTAGGATTCAGGCAAAAAATCCTGCTCGTAAAAGTTGATAATCAGAATATGCTGCTCTCTTCGAATCAAAGCAGCATCAATCTTCTTTGCTCTTGGAAAGATTGATCGTGTGGCAAAAATTCAAGCCTCTAGTGCTTCGCCTTTTGGGCCTGCTTTTATTGCTCACAATGACAGCTACTGCTTTTGCTCAAAGCGCGTTACCTCTGGTAAATGTTACAGAAAATGCAACCGGTGACACGCAATACAGTTTGACCTTGCAGCTTCTCTTGTTAATGACCGCATTAACATTGCTGCCGTCTTTGTTAATAATGATGACCTCATTTGTCCGCGTTATTATAGTGCTATCGCTATTAAGACAGGCGCTTGGCACGGGTCAAACTCCACCTAACCAAGTACTCGTTGGTATCGCTCTATTCCTTAGTATTTTCATTATGAGTCCGGTTCTGTTAGATATTTATGATAATTCAATAACACCATATCTTAACAGTGAAGTTTCACAGACGGTCGCTATCGAACAAGCGGTAATGCCTGTTCGCAACTTTATGCTTAATCAAACCAGAGAGAGTGACATCAGCGTTTTTATGGACTTGGCTGGTAACTCGACAGAGCTTGAATATCAAGATGCGCCACTTCCAGTCTTGATACCCGCATTCATGACCTCAGAATTAAAAACAGCTTTCACCATGGGCTTTTTGATTTACATCCCATTTGTCATTATAGACCTTGTCGTAGCAAGTATCTTAATGTCAATGGGTATGATGATGGTGTCCCCCATGATGATATCAATGCCCTTCAAACTAATGCTTTTTGTGCTCGCAGATGGCTGGTTGATCATCTTGCAGACTATTTCAGCGAGCTTCAACGTTTAATGGAAGTGATAGATGTTCTAGCTATAGGTAGAGATGCGTTGATGACGACGGTCATGTTAGCGGGACCACTGCTGCTTCTGGTTCTTCTGGTGGGTCTATTAATAGGCTTGTTTCAAGCAGCAACATCTATTCAGGAAATGACTTTAAGTTTTGTGCCAAAACTGATCGTGCTTGTATTAGGTCTGATATTCCTTGGCAATTGGCTCGTTGCAGTTTATATCGATTTTTTTGAAAGGATGCTTGCGTTTGCCCCAGAGCTTTTACGATGAACATCGAACTTGGCACAATTTATGAGCAACTCCTACAAATTATTTTTCCTCTATTACGCATAGGCGCGTTTATGCTGGCATCTCCCTTGTTTACGGTGGATGCGCTCAATTTGCGATTTCGAATTGCTATCGCTCTTGTATTAGCTGTCTTTATCATGAATGCAGGATCATTGCCCGAGGTTGATATTCTATCAGTCTCTGGAATTTCAATTGCTTTCACCGAAGTCTTTATTGGTTTTGTTCTTGGTTTTATTCTGCAAATTGTCATAGCCGCATTTACTGTAGCTGGCGCATTTGTCTCTAATTCAATCGGATTGAGCTTTGCAAACATTATAGATCCGGCAATGGGCAATGTACCTGTGATCTCCCAACTATTATTAATTTTAGGCACTCTGGTATTTCTGGCTCTCGATGGACATATTGTTCTGGTACGAAATCTTGTAGAAAGTTTTGCTTTAATACCGATAGGAAACTATCCGGATTTCTCGGGGTGGTTTAACTTTGTAGTTGATTGGTCGGCAATGACGTTTATCGGCGGCTTAATACTGGCACTCCCTGCGGTGGTATCTTTATTGATTGTTAATTTCGGGTTGGCTATTGTAACCAGGGCTGCGCCGGCTATGAATATCTTTTCAATAGGTTTTTCGGCACTAATGATATGTGGATTTATTTTTGTCTATATCTATATGCCCGGCGCGATCTATTTTATGCGCGATTTTTGGGCATCAGGCGTAACGACCTTTAGTTCACTACTACTCTGAATATGGCTGAAGAAGAAAGTTCAGAAAAAACCGAAGAACCGACCCAGAAACGACTGGATAAAGCCCGTGAGGAGGGTCAGGTACTGAGATCACAGGAGTTATCCGTCGCGGTCGTAGTCATTTCTGCTATAGCAACTTTATTGGTCATAGGAAAGTCAATCTACACAGCATTAATTACGGTTCTTCGGGCTAACTTTAGTATGCAAGGCTTCAATGATCCGGCAGTAATGAGCCGGCAACTTTGGGCATCGGCGGCACAACTTGCTCCAAGCTTATCGATTCTTGTTACAGTTATTCTCTCAGTTATCTTTATTTCCAACAGCGCTCTTGGTGGTTTTAATTTCAACATTTCAAACATATTGCCTAAAGCAAACAGAGTAAATCCGTTTGTCGGAATTAAAAGAATATTTGGAGCTCAAGCTTGGTTTGAATTGCTTAAGGGAGTGTTAAAAACCCTATTAATACTTATAGCTACATATCTTGTTTTTCAATATTTCAAAGAAGATATTTCACAGTTTGGTGTAGTCTCACAAAAAGTTCAGATTTTGTCTTCAGGTATAGTACTGGGCATTTCAGCTCTTGTTATTTCTTTATTTCTGATAGTTATTGCGATGCTGGATGTGCCTATTAAAGTCAATCAGCACAGGCAAAAATTGCGCATGACAAAGCAAGAAATAAAAGAAGAATATAAGGAAGCTGAGGGTAAGCCTGAGGTTCGAAATAGAATTCGTCAAAGACAGAGAGAAATTGCACTTAATAAGATGATGAAAGCGATCGAAAAGGCAGATGTTATTGTTACAAACCCGATGCATTTTGCAGTAGCTCTGGCATATTCTCCCGGCTCATCGCGCCCACCTGTTGTGATAGGCAAAGGTATTGACAATGTAGCAATAGCTATCCGCAAGAAAGCCGGAGATTTGGGCATCCCTCTATTTCAATCGCCTGATCTTGCGAGAGCACTGTATTTTACTACTCGTGAAAATAGCGAGATACCAGAAGCTTTGTTTCATTGCGTAGCGCAGGTTATTGCTTATATTTTTCGTATAAACATGGGCTATATTGCTAAAGATGCTGTGCCTCCTATACCGGATGTTCCGCGAGAAATGCGGTTTGATGCCAATGGTAAAAAATTGTAAATTAGCTGGTTTCTCAGCGATAAATACAAAAACGGAAGTCATTCGATGATATATTTCTGCGAAGAGGACCAGCTGGTTTTAGAAGCACTTTGCGAAAATATTCTTATCGAGAGGAACCCTACCGCATTATTATCAGGTAAAAATCGGCTTTTGGTGCGTTTTTATGCGAGAAGTCTAGTCAGATATTTTTCTGCAGAGCGCCGATCACAGGTTTATGTTCATCGATGTCAGAGTTCTCAAAAAATTCATGAGTTTATGAGCTATGTTTGCGAAGATCTTAGTAATGAGGAAGCGGTCCTTAATAATGCGAAAAAATGGCTAAGATTAATTTTATTCTTAAATACCGACCAATTACGCCCTGAAGAGCTGCGATTTCTTAAACATTTACAGCAAAGTTTCCCGGCTTTAAACCTCGCTTACCTGTTTGAAGGCGGCTCAGATTTCATCAGTTTGGTTGATGCCAGAGTTTACTCCTTCAATGAAAATGAGAATAAAAAGCGAGTAGAAAAACTGCAATTTGCTCCTGTCTCTCCAACTCGCCGCAAGAGTCTATCGAGGATGTTTGCTTTCTAGAGAGTATTTTATGGTTATCTAGTCGTAAGCAAATAAAAGCGATAATGATTCGAACTGGCGATTATCTCAGAAGGGTAAGTTAATTGTCTCTTAAAGAGCGCTGATCAGCGCGGTCTTGGTGCAT
Source organism: Pseudomonadales bacterium (assembly GCA_023257655.1). Taxonomy (GTDB): domain Bacteria; phylum Pseudomonadota; class Gammaproteobacteria; order Pseudomonadales; family Pseudohongiellaceae; genus UBA9145. The sequence goes on along the minus strand of JALRBQ010000013.1, from coordinate 285,660 downwards.
TGCATGTCACTACTAAAGCGCTGGAATATCGCATCAGTTCACCGGAGCGAATTGGCGACTTCTTTTTAATTTGGTATGAAAATTTCGGATAATCGTGATACGTGTTTTCTTGTCTGCAGAATACTTTAGATATAATACGTCTTACATTAGCTCTATCACTTTTATGTAATAATGAGAATCCAGGAAAGTTTGCTGTTGTGAATTTAGCCTAAACTTAGGAGCCTAATCTGCAATTTTGTATCGTAGCGGACTGGCCGTTGTGAGTTAAAAGGGGACGTAATTATGAGTGGAAAAAATTGTCAGACAGAGCTTAATCTGTTGCTAATGACACTGGGCTCCGCTTTAATCCGATGGTCGCAAAATTGGCTTAGTAATTGTGATTTGATTATGAGCCAACCCCGGCTCGCTCTTGTTGATCTAAGAGCACATTCCAAGATTGGCTGTGTAGGCCTGTAAGGTTAACCGCTTGGAGCAGAGAACTTAGTTAAGAAATAGGCATATCAGATAATCAAACAGCTAACTTTGATTGATCTTGGTCAGATCAACTCGCTACTCCACAGAGGGCAGATCGCTTTATGAATTCCTTTGTTACAGGAGCAATTAGCTTGCCAAGTTGACGGGTATTTGCTGCAGAAGATGCTGTCCCGGATAGTGGGCCAGTTAAATTCATCTATGACCAGTACTGGATTCGAGTGGCTTCCTGGCCTCTCGTTATTCCACCGCTAATTGCGTTACAATAATCAACCGGGTGCGGCTTTAAGCTTTTTCAAATATTCGGCACGCTACACAAAGATTGGGGGATACATGAGTATAAAATTTGTCTTTGCAGCAGCGCTGCTCTCTGCAGTATCTGCAGTGCAGGCGACTGATGAATATCAGGCTAAGCGGACCGAATGGGGTCAGCCGGACCTGCAGGGTGTCTGGAACTTCGCATCCAACGTCCCAATGACGCGTCCGCGCCAGTTTGGTGACCGTGAATACATGACCGAGGAAGAGGCACAGGCCCTCGCTGCCATGTCAGAGAAACAATACGAAGCCCTGAACAACGATGGTGTCGGTGGCTACAACACTTTCTGGGTTGAAAGCGCCGGTCGCGGCGACAATCTGCGCACTTCGTTGATCACGTATCCGGTGAATGGCCAGCTGCCACAGATGGTAGAAGGTACCCAGGTTCAGATTGGCGGCCTCGGACCAGACTTCAAGGGTACACGTCCGGTACGGGCAACCGTTGGTGGAGTTGGCAAGGACGGTCCCGAGGATCGCGGTCTGTCGGAACGCTGCATCGTCGGCTTTAATTCAGGACCACCCTTCACGCCGAGTATGTACAACAACAACATCCAGATCGTGCAGAACAAGGATACCGTCGTCATCATCACTGAGATGATCCACGACGCTCGTATCGTCCCACTCGATAATCGCCCCCACGTGGATGACAGTATCCGTCTGTGGACCGGTGACTCTCGCGGTTACTGGGAAGGCGATACCCTGGTTGTGGAAACTCGCAACTTCAATGATCTGACCCAAAGCTTCAGCGTCTTCGGTGATGCCTACGACAAAGTACTCACCGAAAAATTCAAGCGTGTGGATGAATACACGGTGGATTACGAGTTCACTGTCGATGATCCGTCCACATTCAAGGACAAGATCGTTGCCCGGGTTCCGATGTCAAAGGTTGATGGCCAGATGTATGAATATGCCTGCCACGAAGGCAACTATGGCATGACAAATATTCTGCGGGGAGAGCGCCTCGCCGAAGAGCGCGAGTCTGAAACCAGCCGCTAGAAGTCGTTCTGAAAAAAACCGGAGCCTGGCTTCCGGTTTTTTTGTCTCAGTTTTTTTGCCAGCCGCGCCAGCCTGGACCTCGCACGACTCTGCCTGGCAAGGCACCCGTGTGCTCGCCTTCCCGTAGCACAACTTCACCGTTGATCACCACATACTGCATACCCGTTGCGTATTGGTGAGGGTCTTCGTAAGTGGCGTGGTCCTGAATCGTAAGGGGGTCAAATGCCACTATATCGGCGTAGTTACCTACGGCGAGTTCACCGCGCTCGCGTATCTGCAAATGTGCTGCAGGTAATTTGCTCAGCTTGCGGATAGCATCGGGAAGAGTCAGCACCTGTTCATCGCGGGTGTACTTGCCAAGCACTCGCGCAAAATTGCCGTAGGCGCGGGGGTGTGTACTCTGCTCCAGGAATTTGCCGGCATTGGTCATGGACCCGGCATCGGAGGCGAAACTGACCCAGGGCAACGCGATGCCTTTCGCCACGTTCTCCTCGGACATCAAAAAATACACGACCTGCACCCGGCTGCCATCTTCAATGACCAGGTCCATGGCCGTCTCGGCGGCGGACTGCTCCCGTTCCGCCGCAACAGCCGCCAGCGTCATACCCAGATAACGCCGCAGGTCGGGATTGCGGAAGCCAACCAACAAGGTGCCTTCCGGACCCGCCGACAGTGCCAGATTTTCCCAGGCATCGGTTGGGGTCGTCATCTCTTCGAGCACCCGGGCCCGGATCTCCGGGTTCTGCAGTCGTTCGGCCCAGGCCTGATATCCCCCTTCCTGCACCCAGGGCGGCATTGCGGCATCCAGTCCGGTAGAGCCTGCGGTGTAGGTATAGATGTTGGCACTGATCGCCAACCCTTCGGCCTGGGCTGACTCGATCTTGTCGACGACGGCGTCGAACTTGTCCCAGTTCTGCTGGCCCGCCATCTTCAGATGGTAGATCTCACCCGAGGTCCCTGCCTCGCGGGCGATGTGAATCAGTTCATCGATTGCTTCCAGCAAGCGATTGCCTTCGCTGCGCATGTGCGAGATATACATACCGCCGTATTCACCGACCACGCTGGCGAGCGCCACTAGCTCTTCCGTGGACGCATAGAATGCCGGCGCGTAGATGAGCGAGGAACCGAGGCCCATCGCGCCGTCTTCCATGGCCTGTCGTACCAACGCCTGCATGCGCTCGAGCTCTTCCGGTGTCGGGGGTCTGTCCTCATAGCCCAATTCATGCACCCGCACCGAAGTGGCACCGATGAAGGAAGCGATGTTGGGCGAGATGCCGCGGTCGACGAGGAATTCCAGATATTCGTCCAGCGTGGTCCAGGTTACATCTACAGGATTGTCCGGGTCCTGTTCGGCGATGAGCTGGGCCCGCATCGAGTCGTTGATCGGTCCGCCGGAGCGGCCCTCGCCAAATACCTCCAGTGTTACCCCCTGGCGGATGTCACCCTGACTGCGGCCGTCTATCAGCAGGGAGTCGGTGGCCCAGCTCAGCATGGTGATAAACCCGGGGGCGACGGCCAGGCCGCTGGCATCAATGACCGTCTCTGCGTCGGCGTCGAAATCGCCGATGGCGACGATGCGATCACCGTTCACCGCGATAGTGGCAGCATAGGGTTCGCCGCCGTTGCCGTCATAGATTGTGCCGTTGATGATCAGCAGGTCGTAGTGCTCGCCAGCCGGCCCGCAGGCTGCCAGTCCGATTCCGATGAGAGTGAGCAGGAGTAGACGCAAGGGACTGTGCTTCATGGTTTGTCTCATGTCTGAAAAATAAGTTGGGGAAGGATCGGGCTGTTCGGTGTCGCGTCACAGTTGCCTGTATGTTCCTCGCCTGCAAGAGTCAGGATGCAACGAACAAGCCAGTTTCTCGCCATCGATTATTGACAATTGGCCCGGTTAAAAATACTGTTTATTTATACAGTATTTTTAGAAGTATGTCAGCATGGCAGAAAAGTCCCCCGCAGAAACAGCGCCAGTTTCCCCCGTCGAGTCTGGCGCGGGTTTGCCGGTCTATGCCGAGTTGCACTGTATCTCGAATTTCACCTTCCTGCGTGGTGCCTCCTTTCCCGAAGAGCTGGTGGAGACCGCGGATAAGCTGGGTTATCACGGTATAGCAATCACCGACGAGTGTTCCCTGTCCGGGGTGGTCCGCGCCCATATGGCCGCGCGTGGGCGTCGCATCCGCCTGATCATTGGCAGCGAGTTCCGGCTGACGACAAGCACCGGCGCCGATCCGCATCTGGTTCTGCTGGCCTGCAACCGCAAGGGCTATGGTGAGTTGAGCCATCTCATCACCTGTGCGCGTCGCGAGACAAAGAAGGGCAGCTATGCGCTCGACCGGTGCATGCTGGAGGCCAACTTGCCGCAGGACTGCGTGGTGTTGTGGATTCCCGATCTTGCTCAGGTTGCAGAACATGTGGCCTCCCAGGCGGCGTGGTTGCAGCGCCTGTTTGCGGGCCGGCTGTGGCTCGCGGTGGAACTGTTGCTGCGAGGCGACGACCGGGTGCGATTGCGGCGAATGCAGCGCCTGGGAGCGCAGTTCTCGATTCCCCTGTGTGCCGCCGGTGGTGTGTACATGCACAGCTCGCGGCGACGGGTTCTGCAGGATACCGTCAGCGCGATTCGTCTCGGTCGTCCGCTGGCACGTCTGGGCCTGCAGGCCGAATGCAATGGCCAGCGTCATTTGCGCCGGGTAGAGCAACTACAGAAGCTGTATCCGCCGGAGCTGATGGCGGCTACCGTGGCGATCAGTGCGCGCTGCAAATTCTCGCTGGATGAACTGCGCTACGAATATCCCCGTGAGCTGGTGCCCGGCGGTTACACCCCCCACGGCTGGCTGCGTGAGTTGACCGAACGAGGCATACGGCAGCGCTGGCCCGAGGGCGCCCCACCGAAGGTACGCAACATCGTCGAGCATGAATTGGCACTCATCAAGGAGCTCGGTTATGAGCATTATTTTCTCACGGTGCACGACATGGTGGCTTTCGCCCGCAGTCAGCACATTCTGTGTCAGGGGCGTGGCTCGGCGGCGAACTCGGCAGTCTGTTACTGCCTCGGCATTACCGAGGTCGACCCGGCGCGTATCGAGGTGTTGTTCGAACGCTTCATCTCCCGTGAGAGGGACGAGCCACCGGATATCGATGTCGATTTCGAGAACCAGCGCCGGGAGGAGGTAATCCAATACATTTATAACAAGTATGGTCGGGACAGGGCGGCACTCGCAGCGACGGTAATTACCTACCGGTCCCGCAGCGCAATCCGCGACGTCGGCAAGGCGCTGGGAGTGGACGAGGAGTTGCTGGAACACCTGGCGAAATCGATTTACTGGTGGGGTTCCGATCTCACCGAACAGCTGAGCGATGCCGGCATCGACTACGAGGACAGGAACATCCGAAGACTCATCACTCTGGCACAGTCTCTCATCGGTTTCCCGCGGCATCTGTCCCAGCACGTCGGTGGCTTCATCATTAGCCAGGGGCCGTTGTCCCGCCTGGTTCCGATCGAAAATGCGACGATGCCTGATCGCACTGTGATTCAGTGGGAGAAGAACGATCTGGAGGCACTGGGATTGTTGAAGATCGATGTGCTCGCGCTCGGCATGCTGACTGCCGTGCAGAAGTGCCTGGATCTCGTCAGTAGTTACAGCAAGACACCACTCACGATGCAGCAGATACCACCGGAAGACCCGAAGGTCTATGACATGATGGGCAAGGCTGACACGGTAGGGGTGTTCCAGATCGAGTCGCGCGCTCAAATGAGCATGCTGCCGCGATTGCGACCACGATGCTATTACGATCTTGTTATACAGATTGCGATTGTGCGACCTGGCCCTATTCAGGGCGACATGGTACATCCCTATCTGAACCGTCGCAGTGGTAAGGAGGCGGTATCCTATCCCAGCGAGGCGGTACGCGAGGCGCTGGAGCGGACAATGGGCGTACCGATTTTTCAGGAGCAGGTGATGCAATTGGCGATGGTGGCGGCTGGCTTCAGCGGCGGCGAGGCAGACCAGTTGCGGCGTGCCATGGCGGCGTGGAAGCGCAAGGGAGGTCTCGAACCGTATCGCGAGAAGCTTGTCAGCGGGATGTTGCTGCGAGGCTATGAGGAAGAGTTTGCCGAGAACCTGTTCAGCCAGATCAAGGGCTTCGGTGACTACGGTTTTCCAGAGTCACATTCGGCAAGCTTTGCCCTTATCGCCTACGTTTCATCCTGGTTCAAATATTATCACCCGGTCGCCTTCTGTTGTGCGCTACTTAACAGTCAACCTATGGGATTCTATGCCCCGGCACAATTGATCAAGGATGCCCAGCAGCATGGCGTCAGGGTGCTACCGGTTGATGTTAATCACAGTGACTACGATTGCACCCTCGCGTTCAGGGGCGAGTCGACCCTTATCGGGCGCCGAGGAGCGGAGCCATCTGGCTCCGATGCGGCCCATGACTGGCTTGCCTCTACGGGGCCTTTTCTGAAACCGGCATTGCGCATCGGTTTCAATCTTGTAAAGGGTTTGTCGGAAGCAGGGGCGCGAGCGATTGCAGAGGCGCGTCGAGGTGGCGCCTTCGCCAGCCTGCAAGACCTCGTGTTCCGCTGTGGTCTTAACAAGAAGGATCTGGAGGCCCTCGCCGCTGCCGATGCCCTGCGTGGTCTGAGTGGCGACCGGCACCGCGCCTTCTGGCAGGCATCGGGGGTGGAGACACTGTCCACTACACAACCGTTGCTGGCAGCGACACAGGCTGCCGGTTTGTTTACTGACATCGATTTCGGGGTGGATGTGCTGCTACCGGTGGCCAGTGAGAGTCAGAACATCGTCGGCGATTACACCGCCACCGGTTTCACCCTGCGGCGGCATCCATTGGCGCTGTTTCGCGAGCATCTGAATCATTTTCAGGTTTCTGCAGCGAGCGATCTCGCTGCGCTTAATAACGAGGCCAGTGCCAAGGTGACCGGTCTCGTTACCTGTCGGCAGCGACCGATGACGGCGGCGGGCGTCACCTTCATCACTCTCGAGGACGAGAGCGGCTTCGTTAACGTGGTGATCTGGCCGAGCCTCGGCGAAAAGCAGCGGCCGATTGTGCGGCAGGCGATGTTGCTGGGTGTGGTGGGGCATGTACAGAAGAGTGATGGGGTGATTCATCTCATCGCTCATCATCTGGTCGATCTCAGTCACTGGCTGGGGTCGATGGAGCTGCGCTCGCGGGATTTCACCTAGCGTCACTGGAAATCGAAGAACAGCATTTCCAGATTCAACAAGAGCCGCGGCTCAGGTCGCCAGTTCTCATCGCGCGAAACGATGATCTGGGGAGCGAGTTCGAGAAACAGCCAGTCCTCGCGAATCGCGCGGCGATAGCGACTCTCGACATAGTAATCACTGACCCGGATGTTGGGTTCGCTGATACCGACGAGGCCGAGAGAATAGCTGAGCGTCCTCAGCTCCGCCAGAGACTGGTGAATCGTAACCGACTGGGCGAATTCCTTTTGCTTGCGACTCTGCTGATATTTGACGTTACTGGAAACATCCAGAACCTTGTCAGCCCCGAGTGGCCGACTGAATTTGACATCGGTGTCGTAGCCCCAGCCGTCGGTGCGGTAATACCAGAGTTTCTGGCTAAATCCAAAAGACCAGACATCGCCGAGGGCATGTTGGAAGCGCGCACGGGTGCGATAGTAGGGATCGACAGGCAGACGACCACGCAAGCCGACATCATGGCTTAGTTCCCAGTTCTCGGTGAGCACCTGCAAATAGCGGAACCCCCCCGTCGTCTCACCCGAGACATTCTCGCCGAGAATATTGTCCTGCAGGGAATTGAGTTCCTGGTTATCGGATTCGAAGATCAGTTTCCAGCGTTCGGAGGTTCGCGGCAGGTCGAGGCTGCCACCGACCTTGAACTTCGAGTGGTAGCCATTCAGTGAACCGAGTTGCTGTTGCAGACGCAGACGCAGAAACGTCTCGTTCGTCTCTTCGCTGATGCTCTCGCCGGCCAGCCAGTCATCGATGTTGCGACCGAGCGCGGTCACGCCCCTCGACATCTGTTCGCGCGTGCCCTCCAGCCACTGCCAGCGACTCGGGGTTACTGTCGTCGCAGCATCCATTTCGGCGGCCTGCAGAAGTCCGCCCGGGTTGCCGCACAACATGGCAATCGCCGTCATCGTCAGGAGTAATTTTATGGCAGATGGCTCTGCTTTCAGCAGTGCGCGCATAGTCAGGGTGTGGTGCATAGCAGGAATCGGTAGCAGGGGAAGTGGGCGTACCAGAGGAGTCTCCGTTGCGTAGTCTACTCTTTTCTCGGCCGGGCTTCACGCCCGGGGTTTTGTCAGTGTCAGTTTTGTTGTGTGGACATCATCTGCTCATGCCTTGGTCAGTCTTCGCACAAGTTGGAACCGGACTGGAGGCCTACCGAGAAATCGCGCCGCGTGCCGCCACTCAGATAATACTGGGTGCCTTTCAGTACCTGACCGTCAATCCGGAATTCGAGACTGATGCCATCAATCCCGACAATCTGTACGCCGGGAGCCAGCTTCGGCCCGCCCACGCTGTTCAGCACCAGCCTGTCTCCTGTCGTCTTGCCTTGCAAGGTCCACACAACCCGTTGCTGTTCCATGGTCCAGGTACCGGCGTAGCCGTTCTCCGTTTGTGCAAGATCCAGATGCACATGCAAGGGGCCGTTGCCAGTGCCGTTGACGGCGATGGGCCAGCTACCGGTGAACTCGCCATCGTCAGCGGTGACGGCACAGGTCTGTGCCCAAGACAGAGGGGGCGCGAGTAGAGCCAGCAGGCAGGCCGCGGAGGAGCGAATGGGGTAGCGCATGGTGACCTCCGGTTTGAGTATCTGGAGATTGGACGCAAGCTGCCCCCTGATGGTTTAAGCAATGCGATGAATTATTCGAAAACGTCGGTGAGACGTCTTACGCAAAGAACCCATGCAGGTACCAGTGCTGTGCCCCGGTCTTCTCCCGAAAAATCCAGAGGCGGCTGCCGTTGTCCTCCCGGGCGACGTAGTAATCGCGGCGGATGTCACCGTCGGACCACCACCGCGTCTCGATGCGTTCGGGACCGTTCACGAGGGTGATTGGCTTGCGGTGATACAGCTTGCCGTTACGCACGACCAGTTGTACCGGCTCTGACAGCAGCCACAGTGGCCGCGGGTTGGATGCGACGGGATTGTCCGCTGTGCGTCGGATGCCTCCGCGAGTGCCAGACTCGTTGTAGTCGCGTTGTTCACAGGCATACTCCGGGCAGTGTTCCGCCACAGTAGCGATGCTCTTGACCGGGTTCCCGCCCAGACGTGCCTGCAGTTGCTCAATGAAGGTATCGAGATGCCTGTCGGTATACCCCGGCTTGACCGCTCCATTGTCCAGAAGCAGATGGTCGCTGTGGCTCATGAAAGCATCGAATTTTTTCACCTCGAGCGACACGGCAACGATGGGGGCGGGCACTGACAAATTAGCGATGTGTGTTTCCAGTAGCATCGACAGATGCTCGCGACTGCGACTCGGCTGACGCAGGCCGATGGCGATCTTCGTGCTGCTGCGTTTCTCATGGGACAGGGAGAACACGAGGTGACTGGCGCTGAGATCACGACGTCGTAAAAAGTCGCAGAGCTGTGCCAACATCTCGTCCGCCACCGGCAGTATGCGTTCTACCAGTTCTACTTCATAGGGCAGATCATATGACGTCAAAAATGCTGGCGGTGGAAGGTAGTTGCGCGTTGGCTCTGGTGCCGAGCCCAAAGCCTTGTGCAGCAGGTTGACAAAGTCGCTGCCGAAACGCTTTCGCAATCCGTCGCCTGGCAGGCGCCAGATGTCCCGCAAATAACGTATCCCCATGTTATAAAGGCGCCGGTTTTGTTCCTTGTTCAGTTCCAGCACCGACGTGGGCAATTGTCCCAGTGCCGAGCGCAGGTTCTCGTGCCGATAGACGAGACAGTTCTGACCCGACCGGGCCAGCAGCAAACTGCCACTGACAGTAGGGCTGGCGCTGTAGAGAAAATCCCCGGACAGGCCGCAGGCAATCAGTTGTTCACTCAGGGTTGACTTGATGCGGTCATGAATCACCTCTATGCCCCCGAAGTAATTCAGGCTGCTGCGTACCTCGCACACGAGGGCGTGGGGGTGGAAGCTGATCGTGGCGCTGACCGCCTGCGCCAGGCCAGCGAGTTGTTCCAGGATCTGTTGCTGACGTGATGGGGTCTGTTCGGCAAGCTGGGGGAAGACGAGGGCGTACCACAGCGAGGGGGATGCCTTGAGAGTGGTAACCGGCGCAGCCGACTCCGGAACAACGGCAGCAACCCGGGCCACTGGTCGGGGCAATGCGACGATACGGGCGCTGTGCGCCAACAGGGGAAGCTGTTTGCTGCTGTCCGGATCTTCCACGACGTCACTCCGGTTGGTTTCAGGCGGGCTGTCGGGCGTGTTGATAGAGCTTGAGCCGGGTTGTCAGGGGCCGGAAATTGCCGCGAGCCTTGATGACAGTAATATCCGCCTCGTTAAACCCCTGACTCACGGGTGAGTCCTTTATTTTCAGGCGAATAGGGGAAGGTGAGTGCTCACTATCATGGTGCTTGAACAGCACTCCCAGGGTGTTGCCGGTGTCGGCCGCGAGCTGTAACCGGCGCAGCACCTTGCTGGGCAGCCAGTTTTGCCAGGCCAGCACGAGGCCGCAGTTTTCGGTCTGCAGCGCCTTTTCCATGCTCCACAAGGCGTCCTTGCAGGAGGTGTCCAGTTTCACGACCAGCACCTGCTCGGTGTTAATGCCGGCCTGGACCAGGGCCGGGGCATAGAGCAGATAGGGGGGCGATATCCATAGAATCCACTGGCCCTGTTCCACAACCGAGCGCATCAGTGGCACCAGCAGCTGCAGTTCGCCCATGCCCCAGTGGGGGGTGATGATTTCCATCAGGCCCTTGCTGGGCCAGCCCTGTCCGGGAAGGATGGCGTCCAGTTGCGGGAAGCCGGTGCTGCGACCGTGGTTGCCCTGGCCTGCCAGGTCGCAGCCGCGCCACAGGTTCGGGTTGCGATACAGGAGGCGGTCGATGGGTTCGGCGGTCACATTATCGGTCGGGGCCACGTCGGCACCGGTGTCGTTGCCAATTCGGGCGGCATCGCTGTAGGCCTTGTCAGCCGTGGGTTTCAGGCCTTGGGAGGGAGTTCTGTGCATGTTCATGGGAGCGTACCGTCCAGACGTTTACTGTATGTTTATACAGCATTATAGACAGCAATTTTCTGAAAGCAATCACAAAATCAGCCGCGCCACATAGTCATGTAATCTCGCATGAAAGACCGGTAATCGATTGTTTTTAAGGATAAAACTAAAGCTTTGAGGAATCGAACCGCTAACTCACATGAACGTCAACTCTACACCGGAGACAAAAATGAGCAAGAAGCCGGACATGGTCATGGTAGTCATCACCCTGTTTATAGTGAGTGTATTGGCCAGCGGTGTTGCCCAGAGTGCATGGATGTAGAGCGCCGGAAACGGCAGGAATTTACGATAACGACAAGGGAAGCTTGCCAGGGACAGGTAGTTAAGAGGCTCGTTAGCCCGATATTCCGCCCTACGCAGTATCGGGGCGGTAAATTTTCTCGGCGGTGATCACCGCATCCAGACGCACATCCCAACTTTCAGTCTTGAACGAATCCACCAGTTGTTCCGTATGGGCCAAGCCCACAAGCAGGGGTCGGCTGCTGCGATTGAAGATCTTGAAACTGAAGGTACGATCGTAGAAACCCTTGCCCATGCCAAGACGAAAGCAGTTCTTGTCGAATCCCACCAGCGGAACCAGAACCAGATCGAAGTGAGTCGGCGGAATGAACACATCCGGCTGTGGTGGCTCGAGGATACCCCATTGATTCTTAATCAGTTTGGTATCACTGTCGAATGGAGCGAACGACAGCATGTCTGAATTCTCACCGGAAATGACGGGGAGATAACACTGCTTGCCAGCGGCTAGCGCTACATCCATAAGCGGCTGCGGATCGATCTCGCCATCAACGGCGTGATAGAACGCGATGTGCTGCGCATTGCGATAGAAATCCTGTTGCTGGGCGAGTTCACTCAACGCCTGATTGGTCGCCTGATGAGCCTCGGGAGGTAATGACTGGCGAAACTGTCTGAGCGAATCGCGAAGAGTGTACCGGCTGTCTTCAGTCATAAATTACAAACAAAGTAACCAAGCATGGATTGAAGAAGTCCCCCGGAACACCGCTACCAAATTTGCCCTGAACCCAAAGGTTCAGGTGGTGGCTCCCGCGACGTATAAGGCTTTCCGACTGGCGGACGTGCACAACAACATCTTACGAGTTGCCTCCGGTGATACAGATATCGGCTCAAGAACATTTTTGATTGGCAAATGGTCTAGGGAACTCTGCCGCAAGTATATATCGCGCGGCGATACGAAGAAAGGCAAAGAAACCGGGTGTCGGCGCAGGATTTACAGCTCGAGTTGACGGCTGCTGGCGATAGCCAGATCGATCTTGTCTTCCAGTGATTTCACCTGTTGCGCAGTGGTGTGACGCGTCTCGTTGATGAGACGGTTCTTGCGCAACATATCATGGGTGATGTTGAGAGCAGCCATGACGGCAATTTTCTCAATGCCGTGGATATTGCCGCGACCCTTGATTTTCCGCATGTTTTCATCGAGGTATCGCGCGGATTTAATCAGTGCTTCCTGATCCGCGGGCGGACAGCTTACCTGGTATTCCTTGTCGAGAATCTTGACCTGGACAGAGGTGCTGGGTTCATTCATGAGTAATTACCTGGGCGATTCCTAGGACTGATCCATTGCTTTGAGCCGAACCAGGATCGATTCAAGCTGGGTCTTGGCCGCTTTATTCTTTTCCATCAATTGCTTGCGTTCCGATTGCCAATTATCGGCACTGGCTCGCAGCAACTGATTTTCGCGTTTCATGTCCGCACATAAATCGATGAGCACATCGACTTTTTCACTCAGGGACTGGAATCTGTCATCACTCATTATCAGGGGTACTTTATCAGGTGTACTTTTCCGACTGGCGAAGCGTTGTTATTTCTTAACAAGTGCAACAGGCTATTGGCAATTGTTTAGGAGTTACATTAACAGTCCGGTAACTATAGAGCCGACTGTGAAACGGGTCAATAATGAAATGGCAAAAATTGGTACTTGGTTCCACTTTGAGACCTCTATATGCTTGGGCGCACACGGGTCGGAGCAGTGAAAAACAAGGATCAGGAACAGCATGAACAGTCGTTATCGGGAGATGAAACAACGTCGCAAGGAACTGATGGCTCAGATGGAGCCCAATAGCATTGCCCTGCTTCCCGCGGCGCCGATGCGCATCCGCAACAATGACGCCGAATATGCTTACCGACAGAACAGCGACTTTTATTACCTGACGGGACACGTCGAAGAAGATGCCGTGCTGGCGCTGATTCCAGGTCGCAAACAGGGTGAAGCAATTCTGTTCTGCCAGGAAAAGAACAAGGAAAAAGAGTTATGGACCGGAGTGCTGTTGGGACCAGAAGCGGCCTGCGAACAATTGCTCATGGATGATGCTTACCCGGTATCGGATATCGATGATATTTTGCCAGGTCTGATTGAAGGCAGGGACCGCGTCTATTACGCCCTTGGCAAAGATGACCAGTTTGACTCCAGGGTAATGGAGTGGGTCAAGGTCATTCGCAGCAAATCCAAACTCGGTGCACATCCGCCTGGTGAATTCCTGGTACTCGATCATCTGCTGCATGAATTACGACTGATCAAGAGCAAGGAAGAGATTGCACTGATGGAGAAGGCGGCCAGCATCTCCGCCGAAGGACACCGCCGCGCCATGGCCTATTGCCGACCCGGGGTAAGGGAGTACGAGTTGGAAGCCGAGTTGCATTATGCGTTTACGCGTGGTGGCAGTCGGGCACCGGCCTACACTTCGATCGTCGCCGCTGGGGACAATGCCTGTATCCTGCATTACAACACCAATACCGCCGAGATTCGTGACGGTGACCTGGTCCTGATCGACGCTGGCAGCGAATACGAACATTATGCCTCCGACATCACTCGCACCTTTCCCGCCAATGGCAAGTTCAGCACCGAACAGAAAGCCCTTTATGAGATTGTGCTCAAGGCACAGGCAGCCGCCATTGCCGCTGTGCAACCCGGCAATGCCTGGGATGAACCTCATAATGCCTCGGTGCGAGTGATCACCCAGGGCCTGGTCAAGCTCGGTCTTTTGGAAGGGAGGCTGAGTCAATTAATCAAGGGCGAAGCCTACAAGGAATTCTACATGCACCGCGTCGGTCACTGGATTGGAATGGACGTGCACGATGTAGGCGATTACAAGATCGACGACAAGTGGCGCCTGCTGGAACCGGGCATGGTGATGACGATCGAGCCTGGCATTTACGTCGCACCCGACAACAAGCGGGTTGCCAAAAAATGGCGTGGCATTGGAATTCGGATTGAAGATGATGTGCTGGTAACGAAGACCGGACATCGAGTCCTGACCTTGGGCATCCCGAAGACGATAGAGGAAATCGAATCCTTCATGGCGCAGAGAGCGCACTGAGCCATGCTTGTACAGAAACCGGCAGGTAAGTATGACGTGGTAGTGATCGGCGGCGGCATGGTCGGTGCCAGTTTCGCGTGTGAGCTCGTCCGGACCAACGAAGGGCGGGAATTGCGAATACTCGTTGTCGAAGCGAACAAGCCGCATGCGACCGCTGTTTCCGATCCGGGTTTCGATGCTCGCACCACAGCGTTGTCGTTCGGTTCTCGACAGATTTTCGAGCGTATGGGCCTGTGGTCTGACCTGCAGGAATTTGCCACCCCGATCGCCACCATTCAGATCACCGACAAGGGCCACTTCGGCAGCACACAGATCGATCGTGAGGAACAGGAGGTCGAGGCGCTGGGATACGTTGTAGAGAACCAGGCGCTCGGCACCTGTCTTTCACGCGCACTGGAGATAGCCGCAGGCATCGAATTTCTATGCCCGGCAACAATCGCCAGTATCTCGCCGACGCCGGCAGGTATGGCACTTGATGTACAGCTACAGGAAGAAATACACCCTGTTGCGGCAAGGCTGGTCGTATTGGCCGATGGGGGAAAGTCGCCCATTTGCAGGCAGCTGGGAATTGGCCATACAACGAAGCAATACGAACAATACGCATTGATTGCCAATATCGCTTTCGAGAAGGCTCACCAACATATTGCCTTCGAACGATTCACTGACACGGGTCCACTCGCCGTGCTGCCGCTACCAGATCTGGAGCGTCAGCATCGTGGATCTCTCGTGTGGACCGTAACGGCGCAACAGGCGCAGGACTATCAGTCGATGTCAGAACCGGAACTACTGAAACGCTTGATGGAGCGCTTCGGTAACCGACTCGGACAGATTCAGCATATCGGAGCGCGCTTCTGTTATCCCCTCAGCCTGTCTGTGGCCAACGAGCAGATACGACCCGGGCTGGTGTTGCTGGGCAACGTCGCCCATACCCTGCACCCGGTCGCCGGGCAAGGGCTGAACCTGGCCCTGCGCGATGTTCAGGCACTCGTCCGGATTCTCACGGAAGCACTTGCCAGAGAGCTCTCGCCAGGCGACATGACGGTATTGCAGCGATATTTGGAATCACAACAGGCAGACCAGGAGCGGGTCATCAGCTTCACCGACTGGGCCAGTCGGCTGTTCTCCACGAATCGACAGATGCCGATCATGGCGCGCAAGGCCGGGCTGCTGGCATTCACCCTGCTGCCGCCGCTGCGACGCGAATTCGCGCGTCACGCGATGGGACTCGCGGCGGGTCGCTGAAAAAAGTCCTTCCCTGGACCGCAGGACTGCTTCGGGCGAATGTCAGCGGATAGTGGGATCGATCTGAAACACGATGCGCTGACGGACATCATGAGTGGGAACTGGCTCACCGTTCTCCACAGCCGGGTTGTACTTCCATCTCTGAATCGACTGCAGGGCGGCTCGCTCGAAATAACCTTCCGGTTCGGCATAGAGCACGACGGGGTCCTGTACATTGCCGAGCGCATTCACCGTGAAGGACAACTCCACGAAACCCTCAATGCCGCGTGACAGTGCCCGGGCAGGATAGGCAGCCGTGGTGCGAATCAGCGGAATCATGATATTGCTACTGAGCGGGATGGCACTCATGTTCGCTTGCGGTGACGCCGGTGGAATCCAGGGCAGCGATGGCAACAGTCCCGCGTTCAGATCATTCTGACGCGTGGGCAGTTCGAATTCGGGAGGGATGTACTCTTCCAGCGGCACAGGCGGCTCGATGTTTTCAAGCAGGATATTCTCAAATTCCGGGACTGTGGCATCGATAATGCGAACGACATTCAGCGAAGCGATCGCCTCGCCACGCGTCGTGATCAGATATTGCATGAAGTAGAACAGCAGAAACGTGATGATCAGTGCTGCCAGCACTGAAGTATTGATCTTCAGCGTGCGGTGGGCGATAGCGTGTGCAAGCATAGTCGAGCTCCTTTCACGTTAAGTGGCGCGAATACTGCTTTGAGGTGTCAGGCGTGGCCGATCTCGTACATGTACCGCTGATATTCAGACGATTCTTTCGGGAAATAATTCACCCTGAACATCAGAGTGTCCGCCCGGTGAGTTTCATTGGCATGGAGCGTAATGCCGATGGCGGACCACGGCGCAACGAGAACGGCGGCGAGCAGTAATCCGGGCAGCACCTGACAGCGGTCATCATAGGCGTGATTCTTCTCTTGCAGGATATAGCGGATGCGCTGCACCAGACTCGACGGCCGGGTGAAGAGCGCAGGAGCAGGCAGAGTGATAAATGCGCCCTGACGATTCGCCAGTTCCAGCAGATTTTCCGCATAGCTGATTGAACATCCGGTGTCTGAAAGCACCGCATCGTCACAAGCCTTTTCACTTTCTATCACAAGCTTGTTGTGTGCAAGCCAGATCATTGGATTGATCCAGTAGAGGCAGATGGCGAGTCGGGATGCGATGTAACACAGCCACTCCAGACGTTTTATGTGGGCGAGTTCATGGCTGAGGGATTGTTCAAGCATGTCATGGTCCCACTGCAAGGCGGTACGCGGCAGAATCAACCAGTGTCTGCCAATGCCCCAGGTCAGGGGGGAATCACTGTGGCAGCCAACCAGCACGGTGATTGATGTAGGGATGCCATTGGTGGCGACAAGTCGACGCAGCACGGATCGAACTCGCCTGTCGCGGCATGGAGTGGCTGCGCGAGTCAACAGCGCGACCCTGACAAGACCAATTCCGAGATACAGTATCAGCAACAGGCTGACCACTACGTAACCAACCGCCAGCGTTTCGAGCAGGGCCGCCAGACCTGCATTGCCATTTTGCAGGTCTGATGTGAGCGCGAGTAATTCGTTCGACAGTAAGCGCGACAGTTCGAGTTGATCTATGGTGAGTGTTATGGAGAAGCCGGGTAGCATAAAATGAAACAGCGGCAGAAATAACAGCGCGCCGATGACGAAGACCCAGAATGTGCTTCGCTCCGACGCCGACTTGCGGCGCCAGCAAAGCTGCAGCATGCCAGCCAGCAGCAGAATCACCGTCGCCTTCAGCGACAGGTCCGCAATCAGAAACATGAGAGGGCTTTGGATTGCGAGGCTGTTCAATGCAGTTACAAGAGTTGGCAAATTCATTATTGTTCTCCGCCAGACAGACGTGCTTATTTTTTGGAACGTTGCTCTTTGCTGCGTTTTGTGGCCTCGATCAGTTGCTTCAGCTCATCCAGTTCCTGTTTTGAGATGCGGTCCCGGGAAATATCCAGCAGGGCACTCATTGCCTGACTGGCAGAACCATCGAAAAAAGTCTTCAAAAGCCGCTGCAGTGCGGTGCTGCGGGCGTCGGCGTGATTGATGGTAGGGTAATAGATATATTTTAGATCCTGCTCCCGATGCGCCAGAAACTGCTTGGTCTCGAGCTTGTTCATCGTGGCCCGAATGGCGGAATAGCTGGGAGCGTTCGGCAGCCGCTCTTCCACCTCTTTGGCAGACGCCTCACCCAGCTCGTAGATGATTTCCATGATCTCGCGTTCGCGACGACTCAGATTATTAGATACCGGCATGATTTCCCCGCTCAGTGCTACTTTTTTAGCACTGTGCTAGAAAAGTAGCACCTTGGCGCGGAAAGTCAAGCAGATTTTGCCGCGGCGGCAGCCGCGACGAGTCCGGCTGTCAGATCAATTGCCGGTGAGGGCGGCGCGAATCGCCTCGATGCGTTTGCGGTTGACTCCCAAATCGCCGTATCCGAGCCGGGAGGCGGAGCGCACATGGGTGAGTCCAGACCGGGGATCGTGCAGGAACTCCACATCGTCCACGAAGCCCATGATGCGACTGGTGAACTCGGCGTAAAGGTAGTTCTCCTGCACTGAGACGATGTTGGCCGCCTCAATACCCGCTACCACGCGTTCGACCTGACGCAGGTCGGCGGTCAGAGGTTCAATCCGGTGCGTGTCGTCGGTGGCGAAGCTGCAGACACAATTGGGTGAATCGGGGCAATCGGTGAGGCGACCATTGCGCACACCGATATTATCCGGCGGCTGGCCGGCGCAGGCGGTCAGCAGAGGGATGAAGGCCAGTAATGCTTTTCTCATAACAGATTTTCCAAAATTAAACGGACATGGCCAGTGCTGTTACGCCGCGGACGCAGCGCTGGTTCAGGCGACGACTGTCATACCGAGCCACTCAGCGATCAGGGCTGGCTTGTCTTCGCCGTCAATCTCGATGGTGACATTGTGTTTCATCAGGTAATGTTTGGGTTTCTTTTCTTCAGCACTGGCCAACTGGAAACGTGCGCGAATCTTCTTGCCGACTTTCACCGGATTGATGAAACGCACCTTATCCAGGCCATAGTTGATTCCCATGACAGTGTTCTCGAGTTTGATGCCGCCATTCTTTGCACTGAGCATGCTCATGAGAGACAGGGTCAGAAATCCATGCGCGATGGTTGTCCCGAATGGGGTCTTTGCGGCGCGCTCGGGGTCAACATGAATATATTGATGATCGCCGGTGGCATCGGCAAATTGGTTGATGCGCTGCTGGTCGATTTCGATCCAGTCTGTTACGCCGACTTCCTTGCCTACAAAGTCGCCCAATTCGGACGCACTGACTACATTACCCATATCCCTCTCCACTTGGTCGGTAGCGATTGTGCGACAACGGTGACCGCCGTCGCCTGTAACAGTGGCAGTCTAGCAGCAATTGACAAGGCGCGGAACACGACGCGGCTAGGGAAAGACGGACATAGCCTCTATAATACTGCCCATGCAAAATGCAGCTCAGTCAATTCATGATGTGGTGATCGTCGGCGGTGGACTGGTCGGCGCGACGATGGCGTGTCTGCTGCGGGCGCTGCCATTGCGCGTGGCGCTGGTGGACCAGAAACCCTTCGACAGCAGCACCATCTCCTTCGTCGCGGCGCAACCCGCCTTCGATCCCCGCGTCAGTGCGCTCACCGCCTCCTCGATCAAGCAGTTCCGTGAACTCGGCGTGTGGGAAGCCATGCAGCAGCGACGGGTATGTGAGTATCATGACATGCATGTGTGGGAAGCCGATGGCACGGGCTCAATCCACTTCTCGGCCGCGGCAATTGGTGAACCTTCGCTCGGCGCCATTGTGGAAAATTCGGTGATGCTTGCGGCGCTGTATGAGTCGATGGCCAATTCACCAGGGCTGGCTCTCATCGCGCCATTCACTATCACCTCGCTGACCCGACGCCAGGTCGACGGCGAAACGTTATTGGACCTCGTCAGCGCTGATGGCAGTACGCTCACCACTCGCTTGCTGATAGCCGCCGATGGCAGCAATTCCCGCATCCGGCAACTGGCCGAATTCCCGACTAAAGACTGGGAGTACAACCATCACGCACTGGTGACTACCGTACGCACCGAACGACCCCACGAAGGTCAGGCCTTGCAGCGCTTCATGGATACAGGTCCCCTGGCGTTCCTGCCGCTCGCGCTCAGCGCTGCTGATGGCGAGCAGCATTACAGTTCCATCGTCTGGTCTGCCATTCCATCTCGTTCTGGTGAGTTGATGGCGATGGACGAGAATACATTCAACCGGGAACTGACGGCTGCCATTGAAAACAGGCTGGGACCGGTACAATGGAGTGCACATCGCTTCGCCTTTCCCTTGAATCAGCGCCATGCCACCAGTTATGTGCAGGAAAATATCGTGCTCGTTGGCGATGCCGCTCATACCATTCATCCTCTGGCTGGCCAGGGTGTGAATCTGGGCTTACTGGATGTGAAAGTACTGGCCGCGGAACTGATTCATGGGCTCGCGGCAGGCCGTGCACTAACCGATCCGATTCTCCTCAAACGTTATCAGCGCCAGCGCCGTGGTCAGAATCTTGGCATGATGTGGTTGATGGAAGGCTTCAAGCACTTGTTCGCCGATCAGGCGCTGCCGGTGCGCTGGTTGCGTAACGCGGGGCTGAGGAGCGTCGATAATCTCGCCATCGTCAAGAATCTGCTGGCACGGCGTGCAATGGGGCTCGACTAAATCGGTCTCGGTCAGTGCCGACTCTCATTCGGCCGGCTGTTGATAATGCCATTCACCACGACTTCAAGGTGATTGCGAATGGGGAACTGCACTTCTTCATCCTGTTGCAAGGCGCAGCGTGGTGGCCAATTGAGGTAAGAGACTACGGCATTGATTGAGCCGGAATTACGCAGCGCCACGATCCCGTGCAACTGTGACCAGATCAGGAGAGTCGCGTTGACAACGGCAGTCTCACTGCAGGGAATCTGGTATTTCTCGTAGACCTCCCACACCAAACGGCGTGTACGCAAAATGCTGCGGCACGAGACTTCAACCGTTTGTGGAGTAGACCATTCCAGCGGCAAAGTCGAGCCAAACAGAAACTGGAACTGCGCTGGAAACTCATTCGCGAAGTGATAGTACGACATGCACATTTCCAGCAAGGCCAGTTCGGGGTCTGCGGTTTCCGTTCGACGCGCTTCGAAATAGGCATTCATGGCATCGTAGATGCGCGTCTTGATCGCCAGCAGCAAGGCATCCTTGTCGGCGAAATGGTTATAAACTGCCGACGGAGTAACCCCCACTTCCCGCGAGAGTCGACGCAGAGAGATCATGCCTGCTTCGTTCTCCTCGATAAGTTTCATTGCCTCATCCAGCAGTGCCTCTTTCACATTACCATGGTGATAAGGTTGGTCGGGTTTTGGCGGGTCGCTTAGCATGATGGTATTCCCTCTCTGGTTTCAGAGTTGAAAGCTGTATTGCAATTGCACGACATCATTGTTGCGATAGTCGTAATACGGACTTCCCTGGCGACTGGCATAGTCCATCCACAGCAGGCCGAAATTAAAATTGTCTGACCAGTGATACTGGGCTGAGAACCGGCTTACGCTGCCGGCATTGTTGGCGAGTTCATTGTGTACAGCGAGCAGTTGCAGTCGTTCATTCAGGGCGGTCCAGTAGACACGAGCACCTGCACTCATCTGGTTGCGGTCGGCCTGCATCGAGGCATTGTGATCCCGAGTATGGGCGTTGTCGAGTTCGAGGCTCAGCAGCAGATTGCGAAAGCCGTTGAATTCCAGCCCAAGTACGCTCAGGAGCTGGTCCGACTCATCCCAGCCTGCGAACTTTTGCAGCGACGTTGCGGCGGTTGGCGCCATCGCCTTGCCCAGATGCAGACCAAGTTCTCCGAACACTAGCCAGGAGCCCCGTACCCAATTGGCGGCGATGCCCGCGGCACGCATGCGATTCTGGGCGAAGATCAGCTGTGGTGCTGGCCCCGTGAAAGCATCAATGCGACTGACCGAGAGCGCGTTGTCATTGAACTCACCTGCGACCAGCTGGATGTCCCCCGCGGACCAGTGCGTCGAAGCGCGCACGAAAGTCTCGTAGCGTGTGTCAGGCGACTGACGCTCAAGAACCAGTCCGCTATCCCGCAGACGCACGAGCGGGTCGAACTCATCGCGAGCTGGCGCGATGTCATTGCGGCCGGCATCGACGGTAATAACTGTGTCGAGCGCCCAGGCACCCACATTAAACCCAATGAGGAGTGCCGGCACTTGTTGACGCAAGTCTTCCAGATCCTGCTGTCCAAACGTGTACTGATCTTCCGTGTTAATGAGGTCGGTAACCCGACTGTATTCGGCCAGTCCCCAGGCGAAGAGCTGATTACCGAGTTTGAGATAGAGCCCATTGTCAAAGCGTCGCTCTATATACAAGTCCTTTACTTCGAACCGGTTGCGAAACACATTGCGTTCACTGCGCGTGTACGTGATGTCATCATTGAGCGCGTACACGGCGTCGTGATAGGCCTTGCCGCTGAAGCGCAATTGCATCTCTGGCGAAAGTGACGCATCGAACTGGGCGAACAGGCTGGTTTCGACCCGATCGATGTCGCGCTCAGTTCGACTGAATGGCAGGCCAGGGGACTCCAGTCCATAGCCGACCTTCTCGGTTACCCAGCCATACAGCGAATAGGGAGAATCGCGACGGGACGAGTCGTCGAGATCGACAGCAATCGTGCCAAAGAAATCGTCCTGGGCCAAAACGCTGTCGCTCAGAGCTGCGACAATGGCCAGCACCGCGATAGTCGACACGCGTAATTTGCAACCGCGCCCGCTCAGCAAGGCCACAACAGATTCCGCCAATCGTTAGTCAAGACCACGTTGCATGTATTCCGTTGTAAACAGATCGTCGGCGACTTCCACATTGTATTCGATCGCATTGATCTGCAAGACGCTGGCGTGTTCCTGCTGACCATTGCGAGTGGTGACCGCCTGCAGGCGGCCGACGGTCCAGATGTTATCGATTAGCTCGATGTCGGATGCGGTGAAGAATTTGATGCGATTACCGCGCAATTCCCATACTTGCCCGCGAACCTGGATAAAATTGTCCTTGCGAATCCAGCTCTTCATGCGGGCATAGCCGGTAGCCGTTTCAGCCCTTTCCTTGAATTCGGCTTTTGGCGTCGCCTCGATGACCCAGCAGTCATGGCTCTCTACAATTTCCGATTCCTTTACGAAGCGGTAGTCGTACCATTCCAGCTCGAGTCCATTGATGTCGGCATAGGTGAAATCGCTGCCAAGAAAGGAGTCCGAGGTGTCGCTTGTGGCGATCCGCTTGACGCGTTGCAGCGCCGGCAAATACAACCAGGAGTCGTCGTCGCGGGAAGAATCATCCCAGTTGAGATTCAGATAGGCAGTACCGCGAATGTCGGCAGGCGATTCAAACAGGGACAGCAATTTGATATCGCGGCCATAGTCTTTGGAATAGATCTTCAGGTTGCGAATGCGTTGACGGTCGCGCCGGTCGATCAGCACCATGGTGTATTCACCAATCGCAGAATCGCCGTCGTCGCGCTGATCCACCCGTTGCATTACCTCAAACGGAGTGAACTCTGCTGCCTCCAGCGGCGCCCCGAGAGCTGCTGCGTTGAGCATCGAAGCACCTGCCCGCCGCAGGATATAACAAGCAAATCCTGACATAGACCTATCCAATTGGCGATTTGTCGGAGGTGTCGTTCGCGTCAGCCCCGGTTGGTAGCTGTTCGCTGTCGTCGACGAGATATAACAATGCCGGCAAGAGTAGCAGATCACCAAGTAAAGCGAGAGACATGATGATCGAACCGAAAAGCCCACATAAATGACCGTGGTGATGGAGGCAAAGCAGAGGATGCTGAATCCCAACACCAGCACGAGCGAGCTGAACACTACGGCACGGCCGGACTCGCCCATCGCTCGCTCGATTGCAGCCGGAGCGGATGCGCCGTTGTCGCCAGCCATCAGGTAGCGCGACATCACGTGTATGGAGTCGTCCACCGCAATGCCCATCGTCATGGCACCGACAATCATCGTGCTGAGATCCATGTAGACGCCCAGCATGGCGGCGACACTGGCTGTCAGCACGATCGGCAAGACACTCGGCACCATCGCCAGAAAACCGTACTTGAAGGATTTCAGTAAGGCGATAAAGAAGCCGGTAATGACCAGCAGAGCCAGGGTAAAGGACTGGAACATGCCTTGCGAGGTATAGATGTCCTGAACGGTAAACAACACCATGGTGCCGGTGAGCAATGGTTTGAGGTGCCCGAACTCGCCTTGCATGTAGCGAGTAATGGCGTCCAGCTCAGCCTGCATGTCGGAGGTGGCCAAGTTCACAATCGGAATGGTGAAGCGCACATAGCGGTCATCGAAATCGCGGATGTCGGAGAGATCCTCGTCAGGCCCGGCACTCTCGTAGAGAAACAGGTACTGCGCCGTCATTGCCTGGGAATCCGGCAGACGGTAATACTCTGGGTTATCGTTGTGCAGTGCCTGGTTAATTTCCTTCAGGTAATCCACGAGCGAGTTGATTTGTCCCAGCGGCGGTCGTGCCTCGAGCCAGAGCTCGATGGTCTGCAATTGTGCGAGAAACGCCGGGTCCTTGATGCCGTCTACGGCGCCTGAGTCGAGCACAACATCGAGAGTCATGGTGCCCTTGAAGACGCGATCGAAGTAGTCGATGTCCTCTCGTGCCGGATTATTGGCCTTGAAGATAGCGACGTAGTTGGTGTCGACCTTGATCGTCGGAATGTACACGAGCGAAAAAACCAGTGCCAAAGCGCCACACACCAGAATCGAATTGCGATGCCGGCGTGTGAACTCCGGCACGCTGGCGATGAGGCGGGCGATGACTCCGGTGTCGAGCATGGCAACTGTGCCGGGAGGCAGGACTTTGACGTAACTCAGCATCGCCGGTAACACCGTCACGGCAAACAGGAACAGGGCGAGAGGGCCGATGGCACCCAGCAGCGCGAAGTCTCGTACGGGCAGGATCTTCGTGATCGACAGGGCATAGAAGCCGGCGGAGGTTGTGATCGAGGCGAACAGCGCCGGGCGCCAGATGTGCAGGATGGCAGTATGGGAAGCCGCCTTGCTATCCAGTCCGAGCCGGCGCTGGTGGAAATATTCCACCAGCACGTGCACGGTGATGCCGATGCCGATGATGATCAATGTGGGCAACAGCGCCGAATCCACCGTGGAGTGAGGTAATTGCAGATAGCTCTGGATCTCGCCAACCAGCAAAACACCGCCGGCGATGACAACCCACGGAAAGACGGTGCCGACCAGTGACCGGAAGTTCAGATAGAGCATGATGACCATGAGCAGGATCATGAACGGAATCAACAGGTCGAGGTCTTCGTCAGCCAGCGTCTCAAACCGTTCATAGGCGACCGGATACCCGGATACGTGCAGGGTGTACTGGTCGGAGTCTGGAATCTCGGCGTCGATGTAACGATAGAGGTCCTGCACCAACTCCGTCTTGTGGGAAGAGGTGCCCGGGTGATATTCGACACGCGCGGCAATGCGGGCATGCCGGAAGTCTGCGGTGATCAGCGTACCCATCGCCAGCGGTTCGCCTTGCAGGATGGCTTTCGCGGACGCGATGGCTGTCGGATCCTGAGCCAGGGTGTCGGGGTCATCGATCAGGTAATCCGTGCTCAGGTTATCGCCGTCAGCATGGATGTATTGAAAGTTTGTCAGCGAGCGCACCTGGGTAATGTACGGATGGGAATCCAGGAAGTCGGTGAGGAGAACCATGTCCCGCAGGGTGTCAGGCGTCTACACATCGGCTTGCTCGTCAGCCGCCTCAAAGCCGATGACGAGATACTCATTGTCGCCGAACAGGTCCAGCAGGCGGTCGTAATCCTGGATGGTGGGATCGCCATCCACGAAATAGCGTTCGGTGCTGTTGTCGTAGGGAGTAGTGGGACCAGTGAAGAGGGCGATGACCAGAAACAGCGCCACGCTGATAAGGACCGCCAGACGGTTGGCTATGACAAAGTCTGCCCAGCCACGAATAAGAGCGTGCATCCGAAACCCCAGATTTTCAGGAACCATCCTGTTCCTGTTTATTATTGTAGAGCGCCGAGCTGTCGTCAGACTTCACCAACTTCGGGGGATGGTCTAATACGCAATGTATACCACGTAAAGTTAACACCGTTTAGATACATTTTGAAACACGAAATTAACAAAAACTTCATAGATTAGATATTCTTATGAAGTTTTCTTAATGTCAGTCGATAATTTCCCTGTGCAAGTTTTGGCCCTGGTTGTCAGGGTGGTCCACTGCCCAAGGAGTCGTCTTTCCAATGTCTAAGGAATCGAAATTCCCCTTCGATCTGGACTTGAGTGTTCTGGATACCGGTAGCATCACGAATATCCTCACCGATATCGAGTTGCATCTCCCGCTTATGGAAAATGAGGGCGACTTCAGCCAGTTAATGCAGGTCAAGGCGTTTTTCGAAGACGAACTGAAGGCTGCCCGCCGACTGCACTGAGTCGGTTTCTCTCTCCCTGTCCACTCTGCCTCCAGCCGGCGTCAATCCATCGGATTAACGTTGTACTCCCGTCAGGCCTTGGTTTATGCTCCTATGCCCTGAATTGATCAGCTATTTCTGATCAGCGCGAATTCAATCACTAGGAAACCAAGAAGGATAAAGACTATGAAACCCGTTTTATCGTTGTTTGCACTCTGCCTGCTGGCAAGCAATTCAGCCTTGGCGGCGCTGGATATCGCCGCGCTGGAGCGAGCCATGGCCAATCCGGAACGACCCGCCGAAGACAAGGCACGCGATGCCTCTCGACAAGCGCCGCGGGTTCTGGACTTCCTGGGGCTCGAAGCGGGCATGACCGTGCTGGATATCAACGCCTCTGCTGGCTGGTATACCGAAGTGCTGTCCTACGCCACCGGCCCGAATGGCAAGGTCTACATGCAGAACCGTGCCGGTGGCCGCGCCGCTGAAGCCGCCGCTGCCCGTGCTGCCCGTCTGCCTAACGTGGAACAATGGGATGACATGGGCACCCTGCCAGCGAATTCCATCGATTTCGCGATCACTGCACTGAACTTCCACGATTTCCACAATTCCAATCCGGAAGCCGCCCAGGGCATTCTCGGTCAGGTCCGGGCAGCTCTGAAACCGGGTGGCATTTTGGGCGTGATCGACCACGAAGGGACTCCGGGTGCCGACAATGCCACACTGCATCGCATCGCCTTCGATGAGGCAGTCAAGGCCATCATCTCTGCAGGTTACGCGCTTGTGGGTTCCAGTGAAGTCCTCAATAACGATGATGATGATCACTCCGTGGGCCCGTTTGATCCTGCCCTCGGTCGAGACACTGACCGCATGGTGCTGAAGTTCGTCAAACTTTAGTCTTCCAATAGGGCAGTACCCGCAATAAGGGGATCCCGATGCACGTCGGGATCCCTTTTTTTGTCGTGCTAGAATCTACGCCGGCTCGACCCACGTATCAGCACTGATTCCTCTTAACAGACGCCACAGACAGCCATAGGACTCGCTTGGAAACGCAGGCCACACCCAACCGCATTCGGCGATTTCTTTCCGTCTTCCAATACAGTGGAGTCGCGCTTGAGATAGTCTGGAGTACCAGCGCGGCACTCACGATCATCATGGCGCTTACAACGCTGATTACCGGCATCTTGCCGGCTGCGATTGCCTCGGTCGGCGGTCTGTTCGTGGATGCCGTTTCCTCAGTACTCCGCGATAGCGGAACAGCCGCAGATCAGGCGCGCAGCGATGTCCTGAAATATGTATTGCTCGAGGCCGGATTGGTGGTGCTGATGACCGGCGCCCAGAAGCTGAATTCAGTCGCGCAATCCATTCTGCGTGTCCTGCTCGGCAACAAGATCAACGTCATGATTCTCGAGAAAGCTCTCACACTGGAACTCGCTCACTTCGAAGATGCCGAATATTACGACAAGCTGGTGCGCGCACGTCGTGAAGCTTCAAGCCGCCCACTCAGCCTTGTCATCAAGACCTTTGACTTGTCGCGGGATATCATCGCACTCGTAACAATTGGCATATGGCTATTCCAGTTCTCGCCCTACGCTGTGCTGTTGCTGGGCCTGGCCGGTGTGCCCGCATTTCTGGCAGAGGCCAAGTTCTCCGGCGAGGCATTCCGGATTCACCGGCGGCGCTCGGCAGAACGTCGCATGCAGATTTATCTGGAAATGGTGTTGACTCGCGAGGACGGAGTGAAGGAAGTCAAGCTGCTGCAACTGGGCAAGTTGTTCCTGCAACGCTACATCGATATCTTTCTCGACATTTACAAGGAAGACCGGAATCTGGTGCTGCGCCGTGGCTTCTGGGGATACATTCTCGGGTTGCTGGCGAGTGCGGCCTTTTATTTTGCGTATGGTTGGGTTGGTTTCGCGGCGATCGCGGGCACGATTACCATCGGCCAGATGACGATGTACATCGCGCAGTTTAGACTCGGCCAGAATGCCGTGACAAACAGCCTGACTTCGATCAACGGCATGTACGAAGACAATCTGTATCTTTCCAATCTTACCGAATACCTGTCACATAAGGTGCCGGAGCAAACCGGGGATAAGCACGTTGGACCCAAGCCGGACGATGGCGTGCGTTTCGAGAATGTCAGCTTCTATTATCCCGAGAATGCCATCCCAGCCCTCAAAAACATCAATCTGCACATCAAGCCTGGCGAAAGTCTCGCCATTGTCGGTGAGAATGGCAGCGGCAAGACAACCTTGATCAAATTGCTCACGCGGCTCTATGCCCCGAGTCAGGGCCGCATCCTGATCGACGGTCTGGAGCTGAGTGAATGGGATATCGACAGCCTGCGTCGCAAGATCGGTGTCATCTTCCAGGATTTCGCGCGCTACCAGTTGATTGTGGGCGAGAATATCGGCATCGGTGATGTGGAAGACATCGACGATGAGGGGCGTATCTCCGAGGCGGCTCGCAAGGGAATGGCCGACGTGTTCGTGAAGGACCTGCCGCAGGCCTACAACACACAACTCGGTACGTGGTTCAAGGACGGCAAGGAGTTGTCCGGCGGACAATGGCAGAAGATTGCCCTGTCTCGGGCGTTCATGCGGAGCAAGGCTGACGTGTTGATTCTGGACGAACCAACTGCCGCCATCGACGCTCGCGCCGAGGCGGAGATCTTTGCGCATTTCCGGGAGCTGACAGCGAACCGGATATCCATCATTATTTCCCATCGCTTCTCGACTGTGCGCATGGCCGATCACATCATCGTTCTGGAAAAGGGCGAGATTCTGGAGCAGGGCAGCCATGCCGCGCTGCTCGCGAGCGGCGGTCAATACTCAACGCTTTTCAATCTGCAGGCGAAAGGCTACCAGTAGCGTGGACAGTCCCGCCTTCTACCTGCTGGTTGGCTTGCTCGCGTGTTTCATCGGCACGATCCCGTTCGGACCCATCAATCTCGCTGTGGTGAAAACCACAGTGGAGAACAACCCACGCCGTGGTCTCGAGATAGCGCTGGCGGCGTCAGTCGTCGAAATTGCCGAGGCGCTCGTGGCCATCCTGTTCGGGATGTTGATCAGTGATTTTCTGGATTCAAACCGTGGCATCAAGCTCGGCATCGGGCTCGCGTTCATCGCGCTCGCCGTGGTCGTCTACACGCGCTCCGCCACCGCCGGCTTACGCGACGCCGTTGTCATGGAGGGTTCCTATTTCCTGCGCGGCGTGGCGCTTGCTGCGCTCAATCCACAAGCAATCCCTTTCTGGATTTTTGCACTGGCGACGATCAGCCAGTATGTGCAGTTCAATTACACCGGTGTGTATCTGGTCGGCTTCCTGCTCGGGGTGTTCGCCGGAAAAATGCTCGCCTTAAGCTGTTTCGTTATCGCGAGTAGTTATCTGAAGGCACATCTGCAACAGTGCAGCAAATTCGTCAATTACCTGCTCGCCGCGATTCTGTTGTTGATTGGACTCAGTCAGCTGTGGAATGCAGTGACGTCCTGAGATGTTGCGTATACTTTCGTGGTGACTTCCGTTACATTGCGGGCACAGGACTTTATTAATGTGAGTGTGATGACAACGTTGTCAATGCATTAACAAGTTGCTGCATCAACAAGTCAAGGCATCAACAAATCAAGGCTTCAAAAAAGGGATCAGTGTGAGGCGGGAACCGAACAAGAACAAAGACGGGTTACTCGCCAAGGCGGCGCGCACCGACAGCGCCTTTCGGCGCCAGGTGCTTCGCAAGTTGTCAAGGGCGCGCACACGACTATTGGTCTGTTTCTGGACGCTGCCGGTGTACATCATCGCGATCTGGGTGTTGTTGAACAACGGCCGCAACATCGAGACCATCATGTGGATCTACATGGGACTGTACGCAATCTTCGCCGTCGACATGGCGAGCCGTCGCTGCCCCCAATGTGGTAATCAATTCTTCGTGAAGTCAATTCTGTTGAATCTGGTCACGAAACGCTGTGTGCATTGCCAACTGCCGATGCATCCCGAAGCAGACACTCGCGCCAATCGCGAGCCATAGCCTCAGACGTCCCTGCGCAGCAAGCGCAACATCTCTGAAAATCTCGGTGGCTGTCCGGTGCGCAATACGCCATGCCGGAAGATCTTGCCGGACAACCACAACACCAACACGATGCTTAGCAACAGCAGTATTGTCGTTCCCACCACATCAATCAGCGGCGGATCGGCAGCCGCGCGGTTCATCATCAGGTAGGGCGTAAACAAAGGGAACCAGGACATGGCACGGACGAGAGTGTTGTTAGGATCCATGACCACAAACGCCATCATCGCAATCGGAATCACCTGAATCAGGATCATGGGCATCATCAGGGATTGCGCTTCCTTCAGTGTATTGCAGAGGCTGCCGATGGCGAGGAACATTCCGGAATACAAGGCATACCCGGCGAAGTAATAGAACACAAACCAGGGAATCAGTTCTGAACCCAGAATGATATTAATGATCTCGGAGATCAGCTCGGTCTGTGTGCTCTGATACAACGAAACGAACAGGAAGAACGACAACAACCAGACGGCAATTGTGGTCAGGCCAGACAGGCCAATACCCACCAGCTTGCCCATCATCAATTCTCCCGAGGTGACCGATGCCAGCAGCACCTCGATGATGCGATTGGATTTCTCTTCCACGGTGTTGCTCAGGAGATATTGCACACTCTGCATGAGCGAAAGGAACATCAGATAGGCGAAGCCGATCGGTGCAAACTGGCGGAACGTATCGGCCATGCTAACGGCCTCTTCACCCTCGGCGGCTGTCGGATCGAGCCGGTTAAACGGGATCCGGGTATGTTGGACATTCCGGACGATGCGTGTGTCGACACCCTGGTTGCGATACTCACGCGTGCGAATCGTGCTGTTGATGCTGTCGGCAATGGCATCGGGCAGACGTGAATCGGTGAGGTTGCGAGCCCAGTACTGCACACCAGAGCTGAGGTCGTTAAGGCGCGGCGGCATGCCAGGGCGCGCGATGGCCGCATCCACATCGGCCGGAATGAGGATCAGGGCAAACAGCGACACGCGTTGATTATCGACAAGCAGCTCACGCTCTCCGCTAAGGAAAGGACGCAAGTGCTGCACGATCTGTTCCGGACTGGCCGCTGGATCAATATCAGCCGGCAGCGGTGCCGCGATGAATTGTGAAGGCGGCGGCTCGAACGCCGGCGCATCTTCCCGCAGATAGGGGCTTGCCATAGTCAGCGCGACATCAAGTCCGCCGGCATCGAGCCATTCATCCAGTGCCGCGACGGCATCGGCATCCACCTCATCAATGAGTTCATCGATCTGCGTACTCGCGTTGGCGGCGGTGAGCTCGAGATTCTGTTCCTTGCGATTCTCCAACAGGTAATTCACGAATTCTTGCAGCAGTCGGCTCTGGTGTTCGCGTTCGATGGCAGTTGCCACAGCCTGTTCATACTGACCGGACTGATCAATTAGCAGGTAATAGCGCGTTGGTGTGGAGCGTGCCAGCGCGCTTTGCAGGAAATACATGGCGGTAAAGATGACAGGAAAGATCAGAATGCCGATCCAGAAACCCTTCGTGCGCACGTTTTCCAGGTATTCCCGCAGGGCAATGAGGCGAACCATGTTCATCGGAACACCTGCTCTTTAGCCTCTGCGCCTACCAGATGCATGAACACATCGTGCAGGCTTGGTTCAGTGAAATCGAAGCGGGACAGGGCGATGCCCTTTTCGAAGCAGGTCTTCAACACCAGTTGCGGGTTGAGTTGCTCGTTGATCAACAACTGCCATTGCCTGCTGGTCTCGCCATCACCTGCGGTCGGCTCCACAGACAGTATCTGGTCGATGCCGGCGATCTGCTCAAGCGGTGCAACCTCGTCGTCGGTGGCGATAAAGATGCGTCTGGGTATGGTGGCCTTCGCCGCAGCGATGCTGCCGTCGAAAACCTTGCGACCCTTGGCAATCAGCAGAATATGATCACACAGACGCTCGGCGTGTTGCATGACGTGAGTCGAGAAGATCACGGTCTGACCTGCCGCCGCCATGTCCCGGATCAGTTCCTCCAGCACACCCTGATTGACTGGATCCAATCCGGAGAAGGGTTCGTCGAGAATGACCAGTTCCGGTTGATGCGCGACAGCCGAGAGCACTTGCACCTTTTGCCCCATGCCTTTGGAGAGTGACTCGACTTTCGCCTCGGCGAAATCCTTCAGACCGTATTGCTCCAGCAGAGTCCACGCTCGCTGCTTAGCTGTATGGCGATCGAGCCCCTTCAGCATGGCGAAATACTGGATGATCGCCCACACCTTCATCTTCTTGTAGAGCCCTTTCTCCTCCGGCAGGTAACCGATGCGATGTCGTACATCGAGCGCTGAGGCACAACCGAGAATGGAGACCGAGCCGCGGGTAGGTTTGACGATATCCAGAATCATGCGCAGCGTGGTGGTCTTGCCGGCGCCATTGGGACCGAGGAAACCATAGATGGTCCCCCGGGGAATCACCAGACTCACATCATTCACAGCGGTGAAGTCGCCGTAGGTTTTCGTGACGTGATCCAGGCTGAGTACGGACTGATTCATCGACTGACTCATGACAGGGCGATAACACAGAGTGCGCGCCAGTATGTCAGAAAGTTGGGGGGATTCAAATTCGAGCCCGGCACGCAGTCGCGGCGACTGTCGCGGGTGTGTTGGGGTGAATCGAAATCGCTGCCACTGGCAGGGCAGTGGCAGCGTTAATCTCA
This sequence comes from Pseudomonadales bacterium, assembly GCA_023257655.1. Taxonomy (GTDB): domain Bacteria; phylum Pseudomonadota; class Gammaproteobacteria; order Pseudomonadales; family Pseudohongiellaceae; genus UBA9145. Next base: position 252,904 of record JALRBQ010000013.1, on the reverse strand, counting down.
GGCGCTAGCGGACAGGAATTTGCAGATTTGCTCGGCAGCCAGTCGACCCTCGTCGATGGCGCGCACGACCAGAGACTGACCGCGACGGCAGTCGCCGGCAGCGAACACCTTGTTGGCAGAGGTCTGGAAGGAACCGTAGTCTGCCTTGTAGTTGGAGCGAGGATCGAGTTCCAGAGCGAGTGGTTTGCTGACGTAATGCTCAGGACCCAGAAAGCCCATCGACAGGAAGATAATATCAGCTTCCCAGAACTTCTCGGTGCCCGGCACTTCCTTGAAGCTGCCGTCGACCTCGACAGTCTTGATACCCAGCAGTTTGCCGTTCTCGTCGCGGACGAACTCCTTGCCGGAGACCGAGTACACGCGAGGATCTGCACCGAAGCGTTTGGCAGCCTCTTCGTGGCCATAGTCGACGCGGTAAATCTTGGGCCACAGCGGCCATGGATTGTCTGCCGGTCGCGAATCGGCCGGTCGCGGCATGATCTCGAAATTGACGAGTGACTTGCAGCCGTGACGCAGGGAGGTGCCGATGCAGTCAGTGCCGGTGTCGCCGCCACCGATGACGATGACGTTCTTGTCTTTGGCACTGATGTAGGCGCCATCTTCGAGATTTGAGTCCAGCAGGCTTTTCGTATTCTTGAGCAGGAACTCCATCGCGAAATGAATACCGTCGCCTTCGCGATTAGGAATCTTCAGATCGCGTGGGGTGGTCGCTCCGGTGGCCAGCAGCACGGCGTCATTGTCAGCGACAAGCGAGTCAATGGCGATGGCATTGGCGCCAGTTCCACCGACGTTGGCGTTGACGACAAATTTCACACCCTCTTCCTTCAGCAGATTGACGCGGCGGTCGACCACGTCTTTCTCCAGCTTCATGTTCGGGATTCCGTACATCAGCAGGCCGCCGATGCGGTCGTCACGTTCATAGACGGTAACTTCATGCCCGGCAAGGTTCAATTGCGCAGCCGCGGCGAGGCCGGCGGGGCCGGAGCCGACGACGGCAACTTTCTTGCCGCTGCGAACGGACGGAGGGTTGGCGACGACCCAGCCTTCATCGAAGCCACGATCCGCAATCGCACACTCGATGTTCTTGATCGTAACGGCGGGTTCGTTAACCCCCAGTACACAGGCGCCCTCACAGGGAGCCGGGCACACACGACCAGTAAATTCCGGGAAGTTGTTGGTCTTGTGCAGACGCTCCAGTGCTTCCTTCCAGCGATTGTTATAAACCAGGTCATTCCACTCGGGAATCAGGTTATAGACGGGGCAGCCGTCGCCTGACTGACAGAACGGTACACCACAGTCCATGCAGCGTGCGCCCTGGGTGGATAAATGGGTAGCGTCGTGTGGAGTATAAATTTCCTTGAAATCCAGAGTGCGCGCCATCGCATCGCGATAGGGCTCAGTCTTGCGCTTGAATTCCTTAAATCCGGTTGGCTTTCCCATCTACATTCCTACAATCTGCAAAACGCTAAAAATAAATCCGGTATTGAGTCGGCTCACGCAGCGGTCGCTGCACGCGCCAGTTCCTGCATCACCCGCTTGTAGTCTGTTGGCATTACCTTCACAAACTGCTGCAGTGACTGCTCCCAGTTGGCGAGAATCGACTCCGCCACGGGTGATTGGGTGTAACGGTGGTGATTCTTGATCAGGTTTTGCAATTCAAGGATGTCTTGCGACTCGCTGATTTTCTCCAACTCGAACGATTCCAGGTTGCAACGCTTGTGGAAGTCGCCGTCGCGGTCCCACACATAGGCGACGCCACCGCTCATGCCGGCGCCGAAGTTGCGACCGGTCTTGCCGAGAATGACCACGCGGCCACCGGTCATGTATTCACAACCGTGATCGCCAATGCCTTCAACCACGGCGCTGGCGCCGCTGTTGCGCACTGCGAAGCGCTCTGCAACGATCCCGCGAAGATACACCTCGCCTCCGGTCGCTCCATAGAGAATGACGTTACCCGCGATGATATTTTCCTCGGCCTTGAAGGTACTCTCGCGCGGAGGATAGATGATGATCTTGCCGCCTGACAGGCCTTTGCCAACATAGTCGTTGGCGTCACCCTCTACGGAGATGGTGATGCCCTTGGCGAGCCACGCACCGAGACTCTGGCCGGCAGAGCCACGCAGATTAATCTGGATAGTGTCTTCGGGCAGCATGTCGGTCTTCCAGCGCTTGGACACTTCGTTCGAGAGCATGGTACCGACGACTCGATTGGTATTGATGATCTCGCGGTTGATAACAACCTTCTCGCCCTTCTCCAGCGCCTTGCTGGCGAGCTTGATGAGTTCCTGGTCCATGGCCTTGTCCAGACCGTGATCCTGTTCCATCGTCTTGTAGAACTGCGTGCCCTTGAAGATAACGCGTGCCGGTTGCAACATCGGTGTCAGATCGAGACCGGCCGCCTTCCAGTGATTGATTGCGTCATCGGTCTGCAGCAGATCAACGCGACCGACCATCTCATTGACGGTGCGCAGGCCCAGTGAGGCCATGATGCCGCGCAGTTCCTCGGCGACCATGAACAGATAATTCACGACATGTTCCGGCTTGCCCTTGAATTTCTTGCGCAGCTCGGGGTCCTGTGTGGCAATACCAACCGGACAGGTATTGAGATGACACTTGCGCATCATGATGCAGCCGAGTGTGATCAGTGGCGCCGTGGCGAAACCGAATTCCTCGGCACCGAGCAGCGCGGCGATCGCGATGTCACGACCAGTCTTGAGCTGTCCGTCTGTCTGCAGAGTGACTCGCGAGCGCAAGTTATTCATCACAAGCGTCTGATGCGTTTCGGCGACGCCGAGTTCCCACGGCAGACCGGCATGCTTGATTGAGGTCAGCGGCGACGCGCCGGTACCGCCATCGTGTCCGGCGATAACCAGGTGATCGGTCTTCGCTTTGGTGACGCCAGCGGCAATCGTGCCGACACCGATTTCGGAAACCAGCTTCACGCTGATACGCGCTTCACGATTGGCATTCTTCAGGTCGTGAATCAGCTGCGCGATATCCTCGATCGAGTAAATATCGTGATGTGGTGGCGGGCTGATGAGACCGACACCGGGCGTGGAGTGACGAATACGGGCGATCATGCCATCGACCTTGCCGCCAGGCAGTTCGCCGCCTTCGCCGGGCTTCGCGCCTTGCGCAATCTTGATCTGCAATTCGTCGGCGTTCGTCAGATACCAAGAGGTCACACCGAAACGGCCAGACGCGACCTGCTTGATGGCAGAGCGCTTGGAGTCACCATTTGCCAGCGGAATGAAGCGCTCCGGATCTTCGCCACCTTCACCGGTATTGGACTTGCCGCCGATGCGGTTCATGGCGATCGCGAGCGTTTCATGGCTCTCCGCGGAGATGGAGCCGAAGCTCATCGCGCCGGTAGCAAAGCGTTTTACGATCTCGCTCGCAGGCTCCACTTCCTCGATTGCAACCGGCTGGTTGACGTCGGTGCGGAATTTCAGCAAGCCGCGGAACGTGCAGCGGCGCGTGCTGTCTTCGTTGGAGAATCGCGCGAACGTGGCGTAGGCGTCTGCGTTGTTGTTGCGGGCAGCAACCTGCAGGTTAAAGATTGTATTCGGATTCCACATGTGGGCATCGCCACCGGAGCGCCAATGGAAATCACCGGGGTTTGTGAGCACCGGGATACGCTGGCTCGGATCATCGGGATAACCGATGCGATGACGACGTCGTGACTCTTCTTCAAGCACGGCGAAATTCACTCCCTGCACACGGCTCGCGGTGCCGAGGAAGCAGCGATTGACGATTTCACTGGCGAGACCAACAACTTCGAAAATTTGTGCGCCCTTGTAGGACTGCAAGGTGGAGATGCCCATCTTGGCCATCACCTTCAGCATGCCTTTTGCGACGCCTTTCTTGTACGCGTAAACAACCTTGTCCTCGGTATCGAAATCTTTACCTAACAGACCTTCTTGGTTAGCGGCCCACAGGGCTTCGAATGCGAGATAGGGGTTGATCGCATCGGCGCCGAATCCTGACAGCAAGCAATGGTGATGTACCTCGCGAGCCTCGCCAGTTTCGATGATGATGCCGATCTGTGTGCGCAGCTCGTACTTGATGAGGTGGTGATGTACCGCGCCACACGCGACCAGTGCGGACAGCGGAATGCGCGTCGCCGAAGTCTGGCGATCAGACAGAATGATAAACGAGTAACCGTTGCTGATCGCTCCAGTCGCCTCGGCGCAGATACGGTCGAGTGCATTCATGAAGCCGTCGGGTTCAGACTTATCGTAGGTGATGTCGATCACCCAGGAACTGAACTTCCGGGTGTCCATCATCTTGATGTCAGTCAGTTCCTGATTCGACAGGATCGGATGCTGCAGGCTGAGCCGATGCACTTGTTCTTCTGAACTCTCTAACAGATTGCCTTCGGGACCGCAGAAGCATTGCAGCGACATGACGACCTCTTCGCGAATGGAATCGATCGGAGGATTGGTCACTTGCGCAAACAGTTGCTTGAAATAGTCATAAATCATGCGCGGCTTGTCTGACAGACAGGCGAGCGCCGAATCGTTACCCATGGAGCCGAGCGGATCGCGCGCCTCGGTCACCATCGGAATCAGCATAAACTGCATCGTCTCAGTGGTGTAGCCAAAAGCCTGCATGCGCTGCAGCGTGTCCTTACCATCCAGCGAATGAGCCGCGCTGCCGCTCTTGATGTCGTTCAGAGTGACTTTCTGACGCGCCAGCCACTCACCATAAGGGCGCTTGCCACAGATCGACTGTTTGAGTTCTTCATCGGGAATCAATCGCCCCTGTTCGAAATCGAGCAGGAACATCTTGCCGGGCTGCAGACGACCCTTCAGCTTGACGTTGGCCGGGTCGACGTCAACGACGCCCACCTCGGAACCCATAATGACCTTGTCGTCATGGGTGACATAGTAGCGACTCGGTCGCAAGCCATTGCGATCGAGCACCGCGCCAATGTAGTGGCCGTCGGTGAATACAATCGAGGCGGGACCATCCCACGGCTCCATCAGGGCGGAGTGGAATTCGTAGAAATCTTTCTTGACCTGATCCATGTTGACATCGGACTGCCAGGCTTCCGGGATCATCATCATCACGGCTTCTTGCAGAGAACGCCCTGACAGCAACAGGAATTCGAGTACGGCGTCGAAGCTGCCGGAATCGGAACAGTCGGCATCGATGATCGGAAACAAGTCCTTCAGTTTTTTGCCGAACACGTCCGTACGGGCATTGCCCTGCCGTGACACCATAGAGTTGACGTTGCCGCGCAACGTGTTGATTTCGCCGTTATGGCTCATGAAGCGATTCGGCTGGGCACGATCCCAGGACGGGAAGGTATTGGTGCTGAAGCGGGAGTGCACCATCGCCAGATGCGTGGCGAAATCCGGGTTCGTCAGGTCCTTGTAGAACGGGAACAGCTGACCCGGAGTCAACATGCCTTTATAGACAATGACCTTGGTAGACAGGCTGCAGGCGTAGAGTTGCTTCGCCTCAGTCAGCGAGGCGTCGCCACGCAGGGCGTGGGTGAATCGCTTGCGAATGATGTACAGCTTGCGTTCGAACTGTTCATTGCTGAGGCCGAGGGCGGCACTGACGAACAGTTGCTCAATGAACGGCTGTGCCATGCGTGCGGCAGGACCGACGTCGGCGCCATCGGGATCAATCGGGACGATGCGCCAGCCGATCAGGTGCTGGCCCTCTTCCATGATGATGGCATTGATGATCTTGCGGCAGTGTTCGCGCTCGGTCTTGATCTGAGGCAGGAAGATGTTACCCACCGCATACAGACCAGGAGCAGGCAGCTCTTCCTTTAATTCGTCTTTGGCGATCTTGCCGAAAAAACCATGGGGCAGGGCCATCAGGATGCCGGCGCCGTCGCCGGTATTGGCCTCGAAGCCACAGCCACCGCGGTGGTCCATGCGGGAATTCAGGTGATAGGCGTCCAGCATGATCTGGTGGCTGGGCTGCCCCTTGATATTGGCGACAAATCCGACACCGCAGGAATCTTTTTCTGATGCCGGGTCATACAAACCTGTTTTCTCAGGGAACCCGAATTTCAGCGGCTTTGGATTGTTGTCGCTCATAGTAATTTCTCGTGCACAACTCGTGTTAAAAAGGTGAAGCTTCGTTTTCTGTTTCCGCTACTTAATCCCCCGATGAGGCTGAACCTATCGAATTGGTATACGGAGTGCTGCTGAATTTGTCGTGACAGGGCTTGACGATTCAATCAGTGCCCCTCGCGCAAAAAGCGTGTAATAACACACTCCGGAGAGGGCCGGACACAATACCACCGCATCAGAATATGTCAAGGTTTGCGCGGGTTTCCGCTAAGTAGGGCGACAATTTGCCGATCGATTCCCGGTCCGATTATTCGTTCCAGATTGGGGCGCAAGGTGGCTGCAAAATGTGGCGAGTGCGCCGCGAGGCATGACAGCATTTTTCGGGCCGGTTTCGCAGCCCTAAACGACTCCTCACTCTCATCCACGCAGAGTTGAAAATCCGGTTGGCACGACGAGCCTGAGAGGTGTAAACGGAGTCGGAATCGGGGGTGAGGCGGCGGGTGTATTTGTCGGTCTTTTTGCCAGCTCGGAAGCCGCCGAAAACGGGCACTTCCTAGCCCCCGTGAAGCCGCCAAAGTGACCAAAATACAGGGTCTCCACGGCAGTGGTCTGCTTGATAAATAGGTGCAGGTGATTTACTCTAACCGGCGCTATGGCTGTTTCAGAAGAAGAATAAACCAGACCGAAACCGTTCTCATTTAGATTTAGCAGAATCCCTTTCCCTTCAACGGAGGCGACTAAACCCGTGAATCCAAAATTAACCCGTAGACGCTTTATCAAAGGTGTCATTGCCTCTGGCGCAGCGGCCACGTCCACCACGATCTGGTATGCCGCTAATGGTGCCGATCGACCCGCTGGCTATGTCGAACGTCTGATCCGAATCAACGTCAATGGTCAGGTTCGCAGTGTCGATGTGGCACCTCAGGAAACACTGGCCTCTACTCTGCGTTACAAACTGGGCCTGACTGGCACCAAACTCGGTTGCAACCGCGGTGAATGCGGAGCTTGCACCGTCCTCGTCAACGATATTCCGTCCTATGCCTGCTCCGTGCTGACGCATTCTGTGAAAGCAGCTCGCATCGAGACAGTAGAAGGACTCGAGTCCCCGAACGGTGACCTGCACCCTGTTCAGCAGGCCTTCGTCGAAGAACTTTCCCCGCAGTGCGGCTACTGCACACCGGGTCAGATCATGGCAGCGGTAGGTTTGCTGCGTGCGAACCCCAACCCCACTCGGGAAGAAGCAAGACAGGGCCTGGCCGGCAACATCTGTCGTTGCGGTTCCTATGACTCATACCTGGATGGCGTCATGCGCGCCGCACAAATAGGATAATCAACATGGCGTATATGCATATTGGTAAAGATTTCGTACCACCCGATGTGGCTGGCAAGGTCACTGGACGAATCAAATACGCGGAAGACTACTCCCGGGAAGGCATGGTCTATGCCCGCTTGCTGACGAGCCCGATCCCCCACGCCCGCGTCGTGTCTATTGATGCCTCTGCTGCCCTGGCGATGGACGGCGTATTCGGCATTCTGACAGCGGATGATGTCTATCCCGATGGCGAGCCCGGTGGTACCGGCCTCAAGATCCTGACCAACGAGCCTACCCTGGTTGGTGAACCGATCCTGGCGCTGGCAGCCGTCGACGAGAAGACTGCCGAGTCTGCAATTGCCGCGATTTCTGTGACCTTCGAGCGACTCCCGTTCGTATTGGACCCGCTGGACAGTCTCGCCGAAGGCGGTCCCGATGCCTACACCGGCGGCAACACTTTCGTGTTCCGTGAAGGCTTCGCCTCCGAGAAATGGTCGCGGGATCAGGTTGCCAGCTTCCGTGCTGGCGCCGAGCCCACTGCCGAGCCGCAGCAACAATTCGCCTACGGCGATCTGGAAGCGGCCTTTGCCCAGTCTGCCTTCGTCTATGAAGGTTCCTTTACCACTGCCGGTTACCCGCACATGTCAATGGAGCCACGCAGCGCGATGGCCTATTGGGAAAATGGCAAGCTGTACCTGCACGGTACCTCCCAGAGTCTGACCGGTCTGGCCGTGGACATGGCTGGCATCGTCGGTGTGCCGCAGGAAGATTTCGTCTTCATTAATGAAGCAACAGGCGGCGGTTTCGGCCAGCGTGCCCGCGCTGGCAGCATTCCGAGCATGGCGATTCCGGCCAAGCTGTCCCAGAAGATCAACCGTCCTGTCATGATGCGCATCTCCCGTGAAGAAGAATTCACGATCGGCGGCGCTCGTCAGGGCTTCCAGGGCTGGCTGAAGTGCGGCTTCAAGGCCGATGGCACCATGGCTGCGCTGGACATCTATATCATTTCCGACAACGGCGGTAAGGGCGGCGGCGGTGACGCCTTCGCAGCAGCCGACTGCATCTCCATCCTGTACCAGACTGAAGCCATGCGCTTCCGCGGCACGGCCATCGGCAGTAATACTGGCCACCGTGGCGCCCAGCGTGGTCCCGGCCAAAACCAGATTGCGCCAATCATCGCGCCGATCCTGGACAAGGCTGCTGCCGAGCTCGGCATCGACCGATTGGCAATTCGCCTGCTGAACACGCCGCAGAACGGCGACGTGGGCGGTCCACAACGGCAACCACTGACCAGTGCCTACATGCCGGAGGCCTTGCAGCAGGGTGCGGCCCTGTTCAATTATCAGGAACGCATCACCCGCTCACGTCAGCGCAATGGCAGCAAGGTTACCGGCATCGGTGTCGGTCAGGGCTACCACAACGCGGGCCGCAGCGGCATGGACGGTATCGTCCGTTTGATGCCTGATGGGCGCCTGGCTGTGCACAACGGTGTCGGCAACCTCGGCACCTATTCCTATGCCTCCACCTCACGAGCGGCTGCCGAAGTGCTGCAGATGCCGTGGGAGCGCGTGGACGTCATCACAGGTCGCACAGACCGCAACCTGCCAGTGACTTCACCGCAGGATGGCAGTAACTCGATCTTTACCAATACGCGCACCAACTGGGGTGCTGCCCAGGACCTGCTGGCCAAGATGAAGGAAATCGCGGCCATGGATCTCGGCGGTGCACCGGCTGACTATACCGTCGGCGGCGAGCGTATCTACAAGATTTCCGACTCCAGCACCGGCATGACCTTTGCCCAGATTGCCCAGCGTGGCCTGCAATTGGGTGGTAAGTTCACCGGCGAGGCTGAAGTACCGGAAGATCTGAACGACTTTACCAAGCTGTCAGTATCCCGACTGGCCGGTAGCGCCCTCATGGGTATCTTCCATGACTCGCGCCACAACAATAACCCGCCGGGATTCACTGTCACGTTCACCGAGATCGAACTCGATACCGAAACCGGCAAGTACGACATTGTCGACATGGTAACCATCGGTGAGTGCGGTACTGTCATGCACCCGCAAGGGCTGAAGAACCAGCTGGTAGGCGGCGCGGTCTGGGGTATCGGACTGTCTGGCTACGAGCGTCACTTGTATGACCCGCAGAACGGATTACCCGCGAGCACAGGATATTGGCAGAGCAAAGTGCCAACCATTCTGGATACACCTGCGAAGATCCGTACCGGGTGGGTTGACCTGCCGGATCCCGAGAATCCGGTTGGGGCTCGAGGCATTGGTGAGCCTGCGATGGGCGCGGTTTCCGCTGCCCTTACTGCGGCAATTTCCGATGCGCTGGACGGACATCTGTTCAACGCCTCACCGATTACTGCAGACATGATTCTCAATCACCTGGCCGGAGTGACCTCAGAAGCGGTTCCACTGGCACAAAACAATTTCCGAGGTTGATATGGTAGCCACATCACATGACGTAATGCCCGATATCGAACTTTATCAGCCAACTGATGAGGCGAACGCCCTGGCATTGGCAGCAACATTAGGTGCGGATGGTTGGCTGCTCGGCGGCGGACAGGATACTTACGGCTGGTTGAAGGACCGCAATAAGACACCTGCCGCGATGATCGAGTTGACCCAGATCGACGCCTGGAAAGGCATCAAGGAAACGGCAGACGGCATCGAGATTGGTGCGGTTACTACCCTGACCGAAATCGCCAATAACCCACTCGTGCAGTCGCGCTTCGGCCTGCTCGCCACGGCCGCCGGCCGGGTAGCGAGCCCGCAGATTCGCAACGTCGGTACGCTTGGCGGCAATCTGGCACAGGATGCTCGCTGCTGGTACTACCGTCGCGGACTCGATTGCTACCGTGCCGGTGGCAATATCTGCTACGCCGATTCTCCTGAAGGGTTGAATCGCGAACACGCCCTGTTTGGTGCCAGCCGCTGTGTGGCAGTCAGCCCGTCTGACACCGCACCGGCACTGGTTGCATTGGATGCCACGATGGTCGTGCGCAGTTCAGGCGGCCAGCGTCTGATTCCGGCACAGGACTTCTTCGTTGGACCCTCGCGCGACATCGTCAATATGACCGTGCTGAACGACGGCGAGATCTTGACGGCTGTTCGTATTCCCAACACCTGGGCTAATGCTGAATTCTATTTCGAGAAGGTAGCTGACCGGAATGTATGGGACTTCGCACTGGTAAGCATCGCAGCGGCGATCAAAGTCTCCGGCGGTGTTATTCAGGATGCCCGACTCGCTTGCGGCGCCGTAGAATGTGTGCCCCGTCGTTTGGAAGCCGTAGAAAATGCCCTGCGCGGAAAGCAGCGCTCTGACCAGTTGGCCGATCAGGTCGCTGTCATTGCAACCCAGGGTGCTCGGCCGCTGAACTACAATCATTTCAAAGTGCCTCTGATGCAGAACCTTGTGAAGCGCGCGGTTCGGGGTTAATCCCCGAACCGTTTCGGTTCTTGTTAGTACGCATCACGAATTTAGTTAATAAATACAAAAAGTGAGAGGGTAGTAGAGTGGGAGAAATTGTCCGCTATAAACGCGATGTTTGGGGCGAGGAAGTAATTCTCGGCGTGTCTTGGGATTTACTCTGGGTTGTTGCTGTTGCTGTGCTGATACTCCTTGCAGCCCATGCGATTATCATGGCCGCACTGGCCAACAAGAAAATGGACAAGCCGTCTGGCGAAGGCCGACGCGTATTACGTCACGAAACTATCGACAGACTGTTTCACTGGGTCATGGCAGCGAGCATCTTCGCCCTGATCATCACTGGCACTTCACCGATTCTTGGATTGCGCTTAGCCTGGTTGAATATCCACTGGATATCTGGCCTGTTGCTGACCTTCGTCGTCGTGTTCCATATCATCCGCTCCCTGTTCTGGCAGGATTTCAAATCGATGATTCTGGGGCCACGTGATTTTGGCGAGCCGTTTGACTCGGCGAAGAAGCCTGGTAAATATTCCTTCGAGCAGAAGGGTATGCACTGGGCAGTGACAGTCGTCGTACTGGCGGTAATCGCCACCGGAGTGTTGCTGTTTATGCAGATTGACACGCCGTTCTGGGATCGCACCAACAGCATGCCGGAGAGCCAACTTGGCCTCGTGTTCCTGCTGCATGGTCTGTCCACGCTCGCGCTGATTGCACTGGTGGCAACGCACATTTACTTCGCGCTGCGTCCGGAAAAACTTTTCTACACGCGCTCCATGTTAACTGGCTGGATTTCGGAAGATGAAATGTCTGCTAACCACGACCCGAGTCGCTGGTCTCCCAAAGAAGCAGACTGATCGATCCGGTTATAACACAGGAAAAACGCAGTGATAGAAGACGAAATTGAAACCATCGAGTCTGGGTATGAGTTCCTGTTGGCCTACGCCGCACAGGGCCGGCCGGCTCAGAAAGAAACCGGACCCGGTCCCCATGCTCGACCCACGCTGCTAGGCATAGCCGACGCGATGAAAAAAATCGCGGCGGCCTTTGCCGACAGCAAGAACGACTTCGAGCAGGTCATCGCCAATGATTGTCGTAATGCCGGAGCTGCACTGGGCTTTATTTTGGCTCAGGAAAAGATCGGCTCCGAGATTGTGGACAATCTCAACGCCTCGATTCACCTGCGGGCAGTGTTGACCGACTTGTTCCTGTATTCGGAAGCGTATCGACCCTTGCCAGTGGAAGCCCCGGGGGCCAAGACCGGTGGAGTCGAGACCTATGATGCTACCCAGAGCAAAGGTAACTGACCCGCCCTCTGTCCCGGTCTGAATCCGAATCACGCATAACGGAATGGAAGTCTCGCTTCTGTTCCGTTTTTGCTTTCTGGGTGGCGGTAATCTCCGGCCCGGAATTCAATTGAATGAAATGGATGCACACGATGATCAAGTGGCCCTCGCGATTACAACTGGCACACCTGCCGACCCCGCTGACTCCGCTGACTAAATTCTCGGAACAGTTTGAGGGAGTCACGTTGTGGATCAAACACGATGAGCAGACGGGCACTGAAGTGTCTGGCAACAAGGTCCGTAAACTCGAGTTCTGTATTGCCGAGGCCCAGGATCAGGGCTGTGACACGCTCATCACCTGTGGCGGTGTGCAGTCGAACCATTGCCGCGCCACCGCGATCCTGGGCAAGCGTCTGGGCATGCAGGTGCATCTGATCCTGCGCGGTGAGCGTCCCGAGGTTCCCGGTGGTAATCTGCTGCTGGACTATCTCAGCGGCGCGCGCATCAGCTATCTCCCTCAGCGTGACTGGCGTACGCATCCCGATTTCGCCGCTGAATTGCAGGCCCAGGACGCCGCAGCGGGTCACAAGGCCTTCTTCATCCCCACCGGGGCGACCGATGAGATCGGACTGTGGGGCTACATTGCCGCCAGCGCGGAATTGAAGGCCGACTTCGAGCGCCTGCAACTGCAACCCGAGTACATCGTCGTCGCAACCGGATCCGGTGGCACCCAGGGAGGACTCACACTCGGCAGGGAACTGTTCAATCTGTCGGCCCAGGTCACGGCCTTTGCCGTTAGCGACGACGCCAGCTACTTCAGGAACAAGATCATCGAAGATGTGACACTCTGGAAACAGCGTTACGATCAGGACTTTGACCTGGAACGACTGCGGATTCAGACCATAGAAGGATATATAGGGCCAGGTTATGGCGTGGCGACTGCCGAAGTGTTCGAGACGATTAAACAGGTGGCGAGCAGTGATGGCGTATTTCTGGACCCGGTCTATACAGGAAAAGCCTTTCATGGCATGGTAAACGAGCTTCGCAAAGGGTCAGCAGGTGCACTGTCCGGGGCTCGTAACGTGGTATTTGTGCATACCGGAGGCCTGTTCGGCGTATTCCCGCAACAACACAATTTCAGGTTCGACTGACGGAATCAGGGCATGAAGAATTTACCGAATACACTTGGTTTGATGATTGGCATCTCACTGTTGCTGACAGCCTGCGAGGAGGCACCCGAGGTTAGCGTCAGCGCTGCCGAGAGTTCGGCCAACTATGGTGCCGCCGACGGGACTGCCGCGGCCACCAGCATGGCGATGCAACCGGCCAGCACCGGTTATGAAAACAGTGCAAACGAAGACCTGTTACTGAGCAATACCCATCGTTTGATCACTGACAGCCTGCGCTCCGGTGAGGGTTACTTCAGCGCCGATGGCGCCCGTTTCATTTACCAGAGCGAAGCACCGGGCAGCAACAATCCGTTCTACCAGATCTTCCTGATGGACCTCGCCACCGGCGAGAGTACGCGGGTCTCACCCGGCACCGGCCTGACAACGTGCTCCTGGATTCACCCGACGCTCGAGCGCGTGATGTTTTCCTCAACCCATGGCGACCCGGAGGCGGTTGCGAAGCAGCAGGAAGAAATTGCCATTCGCGAGAGCGGCGTCGCGCGTCCCTATGGCTGGGACTATGATCGTCACTACGATATCTACGAAGCCGGCACTGACGGCTCCAATCTGGTCAACCTGACACACACCGATGGCTACGACGCCGAGGGGTCCTATTCGGCCGATGGCAGCCAGATACTGTTCGCCTCCAATCGCGAAGCGTATCAGCGACCGTTGAGTCTGGCGGAACAAAAGCTGTTGGACGCCGACAAGTCCTACTTCATGGACCTGTACATCATGAACGCCGATGGCAGCAATGTAAGACAGCTAACCCATTCACCGGGATATGACGGCGGGCCGTTCTTCAGTCCGGACAACAGCAAGATAGTCTGGCGCCGGTTCAATCCGGATGGCAACAGTGCGGAAGTCTGGACCATGAATGTCGATGGCAGCAATCAGCGCCAGCTCACCGCCGATGGCATGGTGGACTGGGGGCCGTATTACCACCCCAGCGGCGAATACATCATCTACTCCAGCAATCTGCTGGGACACGCCAACTTCGAGTTGTTCATGATCGATCCTTTGGGCAGCAAACCACCAGTGCGGGTCACGAATACGGAAGGAACCGACATCCTGCCGGTGTTCTCGCCCGACGGTAACCGTCTCGCGTGGAGCACGACGCGCACCCCGGACGGCACTTCACAGATTCATATCGGTGACTGGAATCACGCCAAGGCACTGGAGCTACTTGGGTTGTAAGCCGAGTTCACAAGGGTTGGTATTGTGATGAGAGTGGTCGTATCAGGTATACACCTCGGCGAGCGCCTGCTGGTAGTAGCCCTGCTGTGTACGGCGGCAATTCTGGTCTCGGCTCAGGAATTGACACCGGCTGCGGCCAGACCAGTCCACCATAGCCTTCGTGTTATGATTGACCCGGACAGTCACCGTATCAGTGTCGAGGACACGATCAATTTGCCCTTGGTACCGGCGAACAGTCTGCTTACCTTTGAACTCAACAGCAATCTAACCATCACCCGAAACTCCGGCAACCTGCAGCGACAACCGGATATCAGCTCCGGCCCGGCCTCGGGTAGTAATGCCGGCGGCGCGTCTGCAGCACCTGCCTCGACTTACCACCTGCGCCTGCCACAGCGCAATGCTGACCAGGTCGTGCTCTCCTATAGTGGCACCATCTTCGATGTGGCTGAACAGACTGGCGCAGAATACGCCCAGAGTTTCGCGGAAACCTCAGGTTTGATTGCGCCCGAGGGTGTCTATCTCAACGGTGCCAGTTACTGGATTCCGACAATCGGTGATGCCCTCGTCACCTTCGATCTGGAAGTGGAATTCGCTTCCGCTGCTGGTGACTGGACCGTCGTGAGTCAGGGCGATCGCTTCGGCGCCGGCGGCTGGCGCAGTGAACAGGCGATGGAAGAGGTGTATCTGGTAGCGGCCGACTTCACCGAGTATTCGCAGCAGGATGGCGAGGTCGAGGTACTGGCGTATCTGCGTCAACCAGACCCCAATCTGGCTGCAAAATACATGGACGCGACCGCGCGTTATCTGCAGCTGTACGAACCGCTATTGGGCGACTATCCATATAGCAAATTCGCTCTCGTGGAAAATTTCTGGGAGACCGGCTACGGCATGCCGTCGTTCACCTTGCTGGGCTCCCAGATCATTCGCTTTCCCTTTATTCTCGAATCGAGTTATCCCCATGAATTGCTGCACAATTGGTGGGGCAATGGAGTCTACCCCGATTACGACTCCGGCAACTGGAGCGAAGGCTTGACCGCATATCTGGCCGATCATCTCTTTAGCGAAGTCGACGGCGCTGGCAGCGAGTACCGCAAGGAGATGCTGGCACGCTACAAGAACTATGTCGCCGCCGACGCGGATTTCCCCCTGGCCGATTTCACCTCCCGCAACTCCGCCGCCTCCCAGGCAGTGGGCTATGGCAAATCACTCATGCTCTGGCACATGCTGCGCATCGAGCTGGGAGACGAGCTGTTTCTGGATGGACTGCGCCAACTGTATGCGCAGTACCAATTCAGGCGCGCGAGTTTCGATGACATCGCGGCCCTGTTCAGTGAACTCAGCGGCAGGGATCTGCAGCCTTTCTTCCAGCAATGGGTGCAGCGAGTCGGCGCGCCGGAATTGTCATTGTCGGTCGATGCGGTCACTGGCAATCGGGCTCGCATTCTCTTCGCCCAGGTTCAGGACAGTGAGCCATTCACACTGAAAGTGCCGGTTGCGCTGTTTTATGCCGGAGAGAGCGAACCTCGAATGTATGAAATCGATCTCTCGCAGAAGCTGCAGGGATTCTTTGCCGATGATTACGAGCAACTCATCGGAATCAGTGTCGATCCGTATTTCGACGTATTTCGCCAACTCGATCGTACCGAGACTCCACCGACCCTGGGCGAATTGTTTGGCGCGCGGGAGATTGCCTTCGTGTTGCCCGCAACCGGCCAGCAAGACTGGCGGCAACTGGCTGAGGCCTTCGGCGAAGGTGTGCTCTCGCATATTTACGAGGCCGACGAGTTGGCAGCCCTGCCCAGTGATCTTCCGGTCTGGATTTTGGGCAAAGACAACCCGTTCAGTTCGGCTATCGCGACGGCAACAGCGCCCTTGGGAACCAGCTTCGATCCCGTCGGTGTCAGCCTGCCCGGCAAACGCTTGGACTTCGGCGATCGCAGCACAGTTGTCATTGGTCGGCATCCGGACAACCCCGATCTCGCCATCGGCTGGATCGCTGTCGACAATCCGGATGCCATGCCCGGACTCATTGAGAAACTGCCGCACTACGGCAAATATTCCTATCTGAGCTTTACCGGCAGCGAACCCACCAATGACACCAGCGGCATCTGGTCCAGCCCGGACTCTCCCCTGCGTTGGGAGAAACCGGAGCATACCGGAACCGTGCCCTGGAACCGCTTGCCGGCGATTCCACCGCTGGCGGAACTGCCCGCGAAATACCGGCAACAGCCGTTGCTAGGGCATGTCTCGGCATTGACTGCCGAGTCCATGCAGGGACGCGGCATCGGCAGCGCCGGCATTGACGCCGCCGCCCGGTATATTGCCGATCAATTCCGCACCCTTGGCTTGCAGACGCTGGCCGGCAGCTACCTGCAGGAATGGTCCACACTCGTCCCCGAGAAGGGCACGATACGCCTTGCCAATGTAGTTGGCCTGTTGCCGGGTTCTAATCGGGACTTGAGCGCGCATCCGCTCGTGGTGGGCGCACATTACGATCACCTCGGTGTGGATCCGGCTACCGGCGCAATCTATCCCGGGGCCGATGATAATGGCTCCGGAATCAGCGTGTTACTCGAGGTCGCAGCCGCCCTGTCGCGCAACTACCAACCTGAGCGCCCAATTCTGTTCGTTGCTTTCAGCGGAGAGGAATCGGGTTTGCTCGGTTCCCGCTATTTCGTCACAAATCCACCGTCGATGTATCAGACAACGGAACTGTATGCGATGCTCAACCTGGACAGCGTGGGTCATCTGGAGGGGCGCAACCTGCAGGTTTTTGGCTCCGAAAGTGCCTATGAATTTCCCTTCATGGCACAAGGCATCGGTTACACAATAGGCTTGCGATCCGACCTCCTGGCGGCGAATCTGGCGAGCAGCGATCACACCAGTTTTCTGGCGGCAGGCGTTCCTGCGTTGCACCTGTTCGGCGGCACGCACCTGGATTATCACCGCACGAGTGATACCGCCGACAAGCTGGATCTGCAGGGCATGTCAAACGTGGCGGAGTGGCTGGAAGAGGCAATCGTGTACCTCGCCAGCAACACAGAACCTCTGCGTGTGACTCTCTCCAATGCCGCTCCTGTTACTCGCACAGCGTCAACCAGCGCTCGCGAGGCGAGTCTCGGGACGGTTCCCGATTTTGCCTACGTTGGAGCCGGGATCCGTATAACAGATGTTGTACCAGAAAGCGCGGCTGCGGAAGCCGGTCTGGAAGCGGGCGATGTGCTGCTCAGTTTCAATGGCCAACCGCTGATCGATCTGCAGAACTATTCCAACCTGCTGCGCGCCGCGGCACCCGGAGACACGGTGGAGATCGAAGTCGAGCGGAACGCTGAGCGAATCCGCGTGGAAGCGACACTGAAGTCGCGTTAGCAATCTGAAACTCTCCGCACTCAATGGCGAGAGAGGGAGCAGTGAAATGGAAATACCTGCAAGTCGCTTGGGCATCACCTTGTTGAGTCTGTTGCTGCTAAGTTGCGGCGATCCCCAGGACTCTGCTGTCGCTGCTCCGGTCGGAGTCGGACGCACCGAACCTGCCGTTGTCGCAGATCTTGTTTTTCGCAATGGCCGTCTCTACACCCTCGACCCTGAGCGCTCATGGGCCGAGGCGGTGGCAATCGGCGATGGTCGCATCCTGCAGGTGGGAAGTGCCGCCGACGTCGATGCCTTTATTGGTGCCGATACGGAGGTCGTCGATCTCGAGGGTCGGATGATGCTCCCCGGCTTGCAGGATAGCCACATTCACCCGATCAGTTCCGGCATCGACGCGCTGGTGTGTGACTTGAGCGACCTGAATGGCCTCGCGGACTACCGCGCCGCGATTCTGGCTTATGCTACGGCTAATCCCGATGTGCCCTGGATTCTTGGCGGTGGCTGGGCCATGTCCGTGTTTGGTCCGGGAGCCATGCCCAGCCGATTGATACTCGATGAGTTGGTACCAAACCGACCGGTTTATCTCACGTCCCAGGATGGACACACCGGCTGGGCCAACAGCCTGGCGCTGCAAATGGCCGGCATCACCCGCGACACACCGGACCCTGTCGATGGTCGCATCGATCGGGACCCGGCAACGGGCGAAGCGATTGGCAGTCTGCAGGAAGGGGCCATGCGGCTGGTGCGCGCGCAGATTCCCCCGACGACTCCGGAACAGACCCTGGCAGGATTGCAGTATTCCCAGACCATGCTCAATGGCTATGGCATCACCGCGCTGCAGGATGCTTCGGTCGATGACGAATCTCTGCAGGCCTATACCACGCTGCAGGAGCGTCAGCAGTTAAGGTTGCATGTGGTGGGCGCAATCTGGTGGGAAAGGGATCAGGGCCTCGAACAGATCGCTGCTATCGAGGCGTTGCGGGCACGCTACACCGCTGGCCTGATCGATGCCGGCACCGTGAAAATAATGCAGGACGGCGTGATGGAGAACTACACTGCCGCGATGTTGCAGCCGTATCTGATCCCGGGAGGAGCGAGTGGCATCCCGATGATCGAGCCCCGGCGTCTGGCGCAGATCGTGTCGCAACTCGATCAGCACGGATTCCAGGTGCACTTTCACGCGATTGGCGATGCCGCTATCCGGCAGTCACTCGATGCCATCGAGCAAGCCCGCAATGACAACGGGGCTCTGGGACATCGCCACCATATCTCCCATCTGCAAATCATCGACCCGGCAGACATTCCGCGTTTCGCAGCGCTTGATGTGATCGCCAATTTTCAGCCCTTGTGGGCCTATGCGGACGAATACGTCACCGAGTTGACCCTTCCCTTCATCCGAGAGGAAACGGCACGCTGGATGTATCCCATGAAGAGTGTCCTGGACAGCGGGGCGATGCTTGCCTTTGGCAGTGACTGGTCCGTGTCGAGTGCCAATCCCTATGCCCAGATCGAGACAGCCATCCTGCGCAAAAATTCAAACAAGGATGACGACACGCCGTTTATTCCACAAGAACGCATCGACCTGGCGACAGCCATCGCGGCGTTCACGATTAACGCGGCTTTCGTTAATCGACTGGAACAGGACACCGGGTCAATTGAGGTCGGGAAACTTGCCGATCTGGTCGTCCTCGACCAGAACCTGTTCGAGATAGCGCCGGAACGCATTTCCGAGACTCGAGCCGTGCTGACACTGTTCGCCGGGCAACCGGTGCATGGTCGCATTGCAGACCTGTGACACGCCGACTACACTCAAACAACGCCAATCCCCGGGAGGGCTTATGAAACCAATTACAATGCTCGTCTGTGCCATCACCTGTGCGACGCTTGGCAGCGTGGCCGGCGCCGCAGATTCAGGCTGGATTACGCTGCTTGATGGCAGCGAAGGACTGGAAAATTTTAACCGTGTCGGCGATGCAAACTGGTCAGCGCAGAACGGGGTAATCGAGGCGACCGAAGGCAGTGCCGCGTCGTTTCTGGTAACGAAAAACAGCTACAGTGACTATTCCCTGCGTGTCGAGTTCTGGGCCAGCGATGATGCCAATAGTGGCATCTTCCTGCGCTGCCAGGATCCATCCACAATCACCGATCGCAATTGTTACGAGGCGAACATCTTCGATCAGCGTCCCGATCCGAGTTTCGGCACCGGCGGTATCGTCCACATCGCTCCGGTACCGGATACGGCGCCAAAGGCCGGCGGTAAATGGAACACCTATGAGATTACCGTGCACGGCGCCCGGCTACAGGTAGTGCTGAATGGTGTGCAAACGGTGGATGTGGAAGACAGCCAATTCGCCAGCGGACCCGTAGCCCTGCAGTGGGGGCGCGGCACGATGCGCTTTCGCAAGGTGGAAATACAGGCACACTGAGACTGGCTAACCGAATCTGTACTACGCAACAGGAGAGCAGCCGATGCGCAACTCACCCTTCTGCAGTAGCCTGATGAGCCCGATTTTTCTGACGCTGGCCACGTGTACAAGCGTGCAGGAAGTGTCGTCACCAATCCCGATAGCAGTCGAGACCTATTTTCACGACGCGTTGTTCGCCTCAGAACAGGAACCTGAACTCATCACGGCAGAGGCGTTCCTCGATCTGCCGGAGCAGTACCGGCGCCAACTGGATAGGACCGTACTGCCGTTAGAGACAGAACACGAACGTTATGTTGCGTTGCGTCGATGGATGTTCAGAACGTTTACCAATTTCGATTTTGACATCACCGAGACCTATTCGGTCAGCAACCTCAATAACCAGCGCAAGATCAATTGTCTGTCCTTCTCGGTGATGTACGTGGCCGCCGCCCGCTATGTGCAAGTGCCCGCGAGTTTTCAACTCGTTAACGCGCCGCCGTATTGGGATGTCGAAAATGACAGCTGGGTCAATAATCAGCACATCGACGTGACCGGAGAGATTCACCTCGAATCCAGCGACATCACCAATCCCACATCCAGAAATGGCTCGAACATAACGACGCTGGTGTGGAACAGCAATGGATTCAGCAGCACGTTTTATGAACCGCAATCGGCAACGGAATACCGGTATGTCATCGACATTAATCCGGCGATTGTGAGCGTACCGTTGCGCAAGCGTGTCATCGATGAGACACAGGTGCGCTCACTGTATTACAGCAACAAGAGCATCGAGGCATTGCTCGATGGTGATCTGGGTCTGGCCTATGCCTATACCCGGGAGGCACTGCGTACGGATTCCAATTCGGCTATCGCGTGGAATAATCTTGGCGTGATTTATGCCCGCGTGAATGCGCTGGAATTGGCGCGAGAGGCGTATACCGTTGCCACCCTGATGGATGAGGAAACCTATTCCGCCAAGAGCAATCTCGCCAGGACAGCGCGTCGGCTCGGTGATGTCGAACTTGCGGATCAACTGGATGAAGTGGTGCGCGCGTTTCGTGATGCCAATCCCTACTACCATCAATCCCTGGCGGAAATCGACTTGCGCTCCGGCGCGTTCACCCAGGCGATTACCCATCTCGAGGATGCAGTGGCGCGAAAGCACAACGAACAGATCTTCTATCATGAACTCGCCATCGCCCATCAACATCTCGTCAATGACACCGCAGTCATCGACAATCTTGCCAAGGCAAGACGCTATGCCCGCGGGCAGGAGAAGGCTCGCTATTCCGGCAAATTGAAGGCGTTTCAGGAACTTCTCGAGTCGCAACAAGCGGCGAGTCAGCCTGCAAGGCTGCGCTAGTTGAGCAAGCTGAACAAGATGCCGGCGGCGACAATCACAACGGAGAACAGCAGCAAATTACGGTTAGTACGAGAACGTGGTTCGGCCCACTTGTAGCGTTCTTCTTCCACAAACAGGCAATGAATGTTTTTCTTGAATAGTTTCACGTCGGTAATCGCTCCGGAACAGGGTAGTGAGCGTGTATTAAATCCGATCAAACGGGCCATAGGCGGGCCGGAATCAGGCGAAATCCAGTTGAATTCTGATGAATAATGACAGGCGCGCCAATTCCGGAAACGGCCTGTTCAGAAAATGCAACTAAGTGTTTCTGAAAGGGAAAACCGGCATCTTTTGGGATTTGTTTGGGCTATAGTCGCCCCCTGACTCCGACTCGACCCGTCCTGACGGGCAAGCCTGTGTATCATGAGAGCTACTATGACTAGATTAATTCGCAGCCTGGCATCAGCAGCCCTTGCTCTGATCACTGTCCTTCCCGTCTTTGCCCAGCAGGCAACCCCCCAACTGATCCGCGTCGATGAAGGGCAAGCCAATATCGAACTGGACGGTTTCCTGGATGAACCGGTCTGGCAACAGATTCCCTGGGTTGATGGCATGCGGGTCATCGATCCCGATACCCTCGCCGAGACGCCCTACGAGACACACACCCGTATCTTCTACACCGAGCGCGGCATCTATATTGGCGTGATGAATTATCAGCCCGGCGACACCCTCGTTGCCCGCATGACTTCCCGGGACACCCAATTGGACCGCGACGGTTTCGTGGTCGGGATCGACCCCAGTGGTTCCGGCCTCTATGGTTATTTCCTGCGCATCAATCTGGGCGATTCCATGACGGATGCGACACTCCTCCCGGAACGCCAGATGAACATGCAGTGGGATGGATCGTGGAATGGTCGGACCCAGGCGCTTGAGGATGGCTGGAGTGTCGAGTATTTCGTGCCATGGTCGATGATGGCGTTACCGCAGGCAGGAGATACGCGCCTGATTGGCTTCTATCTGGAACGTCAGGTTGGGCATCTCGGTGGCGAGGCCTGGTCGAACCCGGCGCTGCCACGTACCGTGAATCAGTTTCTCTCGGCCTACGAGAAATACGAACTGCGCGACATCGAACCGCGCCGCCAGCTGACTTTTTATCCCTATGCCTCCAGCATCTACGACGGCATCAAGAATGAATTCGATTACAAAGTGGGTACGGAAATTTTCTGGCGACCGACCACGAACACCCAACTGTCAGCCACCCTGAATCCGGATTTTGGCAATGTCGAGTCTGACGACGTGGTCGTCAATCTCACGGCCTTCGAAACCTTCTTCCCGGAGAAACGGTCTTTCTTTCTCGAAGGGCAGGACATCTTCAATACCTCGCCGCGTACCCAGGGTCGTGGTGGTCCAGGCGGACCGATCTCGTTGCTGAATACGCGTCGCATCGGTGGTGCGGCGCTGTATACCGTGCCAAGCGGTGTGTCGGTGAGAGCCACCGATCTGAGTCAGCCGAGTGACCTTATCGGTGCAGTCAAATTCACGGGACAGAGTGGCAACTGGCGCTATGGCACCTTGCTCGCATCAGAAGATGACTCGTCCATTCGCGGCAAACTCGCCGATGGCACGCCCGTTATACTGCAGGCCACGGGTCGCGATTTCACCATCGCCCGCGTACTGTACGAAGACACCAGTTATGGCGGCCGCCGTGCAATCGGCTGGATGGGTACCGACATCTCGCATCCCGATGTCGATGCCACCGTGAATGCCGTCGACATGCACTATTTCTCTGCAGACAGTCGTTGGGTAATCGATAGCCAGGTGATGCACAGCGACGTCGATGGTGTTACCGGCGCCGGCGCCTTCGCCGATATCGGTTTCCGTCCGTCACGTGGCGTCAACCACACGATCCGGGCCACGTATATCGATGACAAGCTCGATATCAACGACCTTGGTTTCCTGCAGCGCAACGACCAGATGAACCTGGACTACAACTACTTCAAGAATGAGTCAAATGTCCCGGGATTGCGCGAGCGGACAACGAGTGTGTTTATCACCAACCAATGGAACACGGCGGGACAGCCCGTGCTGACAGGCGCGTTCTTCAATCGCAGTTATACGTCACTGTCCAGCAACCGCTTTGATTACAGTGTGCGCTACTTCCCGGCGCGCATCGATGACCGACTGGGGCGCGGCAGCGGCGACTTCAGGATTCCAGACCGCTGGGGCTTCAATGCCGGATTCAGCACCGACCGCGCGAAGTCACTGTCCTATCATCTCGGTGGCAATCTGGAGCAGGAAGACCTCGGTCCCGGCCGCAATTCGATCAATACTGGCGTTACCTGGCGCCCCGATGACCGCTTCTCGTTCGATCTCAATCTCGGTTATCAGGATCGCGAGGCGCTGCTCGTGTACCGCGGCAATGGCACCTATACCAGTTTCGAGGCGCACCAGTGGTCACCGACCGCGGAAATGAACTACTTCATTACCGCCAAGCAGCAGCTGCGATTCAGCATGCAATGGACGGCGCTGAAGGCGTTCGAGAACCGCTTCTGGCGTGTCAATCCGAATCAGCGGGAGGAACTGCAGCCGATGGCAAATCCCGATACGACGCCGGATGATTTCGTGATCAGTCGCATGACGTTCCAGGCCCGGTACCGCTGGGAGATTGCGCCGCTGTCGGACCTGTTTGTCGTCTATACGCGAGGCAGCAATCTGCCAAGCACGCAGTTCGACGACTTTCCGACCCTGCTGGAGCGCTCCTGGAACGACAAGATTGTCGACACAATCGCGATCAAGCTGCGTTATCGACTGGGTTCCTGATCGGGGCTGTTGGCTGTCAAAAAAAAGCCACATTATTGTGTAGACTACGGCGACAGAGGTGCGATCATGCACCTGCCACAATCATGAACCGGGTGACTCCTATGCCGCGTCTCAACGCTGAATTCCGATCAATCTGCCTATTGAGTGTACTGCTTATGGCCTTCTCGCTTTCCTCCCAGGTCGCTGCCCAGAAAATCGTCGTCGCCCACCGCGGTGCCAGCGGCTATCTGCCCGAGCACACCCTGGAAGCGAAAGCGATGGCCTATGCCATGGGCGCAGACTATGTGGAGCAGGATGTGGTGATGACACAGGACGATGCCCTTATCGTTATCCACGACATCACGCTGGATCGCACGACCGACGTCGCCAGCCGCTTCCCGGGCCGGGCGCGGACCGATGGACATTTCTATGCCATTGACTTCACGCTCGCCGAAATTCGGCAGCTGAGGGTGAACGAGGGCGTCAGGGCGCGCGCCAATAGTCGCGAGGCCGTCTATCCCTCGCGCTTCCCGGTCGACGCCTCGGCATTTCGCATCAATACCTTGGCAGAAGAAATTGAAATGGTGCAGGGACTGAATCGTTCCACTGGCCGCGATGTTGGCATCTATCCCGAGATCAAATCACCCGAGTTCCATCGTGCCGAAGGCAAGGACCTGAGCACGGCAGTCATCGCCACACTCAAGCAGTATGGTTACACGAGCAAGCAGGACAAGGTGTTTGTGCAGACGTTCAGCTATGAGGAATTGAAGATTCTGCATGACGAAATACTCCCCGCCGCCGGTGTCAGCCTGAATCTCGTGCAGCTGGTTGGATCCGAAGCCGAGTATGGCTGGATGTTCAATGCCGAGGGGATGGCCACTGTGGCACGTTATGCCGATGGCTTCGGTCCCGACAAGAGTCTGATCATCGACGAGGAATCCACACCCGACAATCTCATGATCAGTGATCTCGTGGAACTGGCCCATGCCAACGGCATGCAGGTGCACCCGTACACCTTCCGTCTCGATGCGGGTCAGGTGCCCCACTATGCAGAAAACTTCGAAGAGATGCTGGAACAGTTTTACTTTGATGCCGGTGTCGACGGAGTCTTCACGGATTTTCCGGATCGCGCCGTCAATTTTCTGCGGGCGCACTCGCGCACAACGCGTTAATCCCTGAAGCGGTATCGCACGCCGATGAAGGCGGCGCGTGGTGGGCCAGCACCAAGGAAATAGGGCACAGAAAAGTCCTCGAGCACGGGCAGCTCTGCCTCGCCCGGATCTTCTCCCAACAAGCCGAAGGACTCATAGTCGGTATTGAACAGGTTCTCGACTTTGGCAAACAGCTCCAGTTGCGTACCGAGTTCATAACGGGTTCGTAAATTCACCACGGTATAGCCGTCGATGCTGGCAAGCTGATTCGACTCGTCACCGCGTAGAAACTGGCTGGAATTACTGACCACATCGAGCCCGACACTCAGACTTTCGCGAATCTGGTAATCGCCGCTGGCCTTGAATTGGTGACGGGGAATACCAGGAATATGATCACCGTAACGCACTGCAATTTCTCCGGCATCATCGGCAAAGCTGTGATTCGGACTCAAGGCCTGGAAATCGGCCTCAAACGTGGCCTCGATCAGGCTGTAACCAGCCGACCAGTG
The DNA here is from genome assembly GCA_023257655.1 of Pseudomonadales bacterium. Taxonomy (GTDB): domain Bacteria; phylum Pseudomonadota; class Gammaproteobacteria; order Pseudomonadales; family Pseudohongiellaceae; genus UBA9145. The sequence continues at coordinate 226,898 of JALRBQ010000013.1, read as the reverse complement.
CAGAGCGCCCAGCGTGCCACTGAACCCGGCTTCGAGGCCGCGACGCCGGGTTTTGTCGACATTGGCGAACAGTCCGGTGGCGCGTCCGGTAGTCTGGAACAGGATGTCATTGTGATTGGTGGTAGCGAACAGGCCAAGCGAGTAATCAATGTCCCCCACAAAACCGCGCGCTCCCAATTCAAAGCTATGCGCGACGACCGCATCCAGCGGTGGATCGGCGAGAAAGGCATTGGGCAGGCGACACTCAAAATCGACGTCGTCGGCTGCCTCGCCCGCCGCGACCGCATAGGCCACGGCGAGATCGAAGACACCTTCGTTACAGGCCAGTTCGATCGGGGTCGGCGCCCGAGAGGATTCGCTGTAGGACAGATACACATTATGTGAGTCAGACAGCTGCCAGGTCAGCCCGACGGCCGGATTTATCCGCGCATACCGTTGTCTGCCATTCAATTCCGGGTGCACCCCTGAGCGGTCCTGCAAGGTCACGCGGGTCTCATTGGCACGCGCCGACAGCGTGAGAGTAAGCACGTCGCTCAGGTCGATGGCACTTGTTCCGTAAAGACTCGTTGATCGGGTGACGGTATCGATATTGGTGGCGGCACTGTCCACAAAGGTGCCGGTACCGAGTCCGCGAGTAAGACGCGTGCGCGGGTCGATTGCAGAGAGTTCCAGCACCGCGTCGAATTGGGATTCGCCATTGAAATAGGCGGCACCGAGGATGACCTGCAGCGGGTAACCCAGCACCGCGTTCTGCCAGGTCAGCTGGATATCGCCGCCTTGTGAGGTCTGTTGCCGAGCACTCAGATTATTGATCGCCGAGTCACTCAGCGCACCAGTGCCGGAAAGGACGTCACTCAAATCTTCGACGCCGGGAGCCTCGACACCGTGTTGTAGCGCCAGATTCCCGAGAAAGGTATCGAATGCCGGGAAATCGGCAAACTGACCGTCGCAAACGCCGTCGAACTCCAGGCCTAGAGGTGCCAGGTCATCTTCTTCAAGATTCTCCAGTAGCGCGGTTCCGGATCCGAAGTCGCAGAGAGCAAACTCGGATACATCGCCATTGAAGGAACCGGTGTTATTGCGACGATAGAACGCATTGCCGCTGACACGCAAATCGTCGTGTACATCATGGGTAAAATCGATACTCAGCATCTGCAGTTCATTTGCGGTTATGTCGGGACCTGTGAACACGGCCGCGCGGTCCAGTTCGAGCAGCTCCACCGGGGCCGACCCGTTCCCGATCAGATCGGAATCGCTTAGTTGCAGATGTGCGCCAATCCGACTCGCTTCCGAACGCCAATCCACGCTGCCATAGAATCCTAGCACTTCCGATTCAGAATGATCGCGCCAGCCATCTTCCTCGAGGTATTCCAGGTTGCCGTAGTAGGCGACGTTGCCGACACTGCCGCCGGTTTCCATCGCCACCGTGCGGCGACCGAATGCGCCGGTACTGGCCTCGACCTCGGTACCTTGAAACGTGTAGCCGTCTTTCATCGCCACCACCAGCGAGCCACCGAGGCTGTTGAGTCCGAACAGGGGGTTCGCGCCACCGCTCAGGGTGATGCCATGAATGGCAGACTGGGGCAGAAGGTCCCAGTTGACGGTGTCGCCCAGCGGTTCATTGATACGGGCTCCATTCTGATAAACCGCAATCCCTTGCGCCAGACCCAACAGCGGCGAGGCGGTGAAACCACGGTATTGCAGATCTGATTGCAGAGGGTTGTTCTGGGCGTCGTTGAGGCTGATGCTGGTGAAGTTCTGGCGCAGGAAATCCGCCAGGCTGACGCTGTTGGTGTTCTCTAACGCCTCGGCATTCGCGATCTGCACCGGGAAGGGAATCTTGTTCTTGTCGATGCCGGCTCCACTGGGGACGACGCCGACGATAATGATCTGCTCCGGTTGCTGGGCTACGGCCAGACTGGCGAATGCGGTGAACACGACAGTAAGCAGCTGACGCATGAAATTCCCTGGTGTTTCTCGTTAGTTGCGGCCCAGCAGTATAGCAGAGGAGGCGGGGTTGCCTAATCGTATTGATCCCGTGAATGAATCACGTCAGCGGACCTGCCGGGACATCCATCGAACCGGTTTTGACGTAGCTCAGGGAGACGGGTAGATTGCAGGCTCACCGAGTGCAGGAGACAGGCATGACGACAGTATTGATTACAGGCGCGAATCGGGGCATAGGACTGGAGTTCACCACGCAATATCTGGCACGTGGCTACCGGGTCATTGCGACTTGTCGTGATTTGACGCAGGCGCAGCCACTGAAGGCGCTGCGAGCCGGAATTGCCGACCTCATGATGGTCGAACTCGATGCTTCCCGGGGCGAATCGATTGCCGCCTTGCCCCATGCCCTCAAGGGAGAGGCAATCGATATCTTCATCAACAACGCGGGCGTCTATGGCCCTCGTGACAGCTATTTTGGCAAGGTCCAGGCCCAACCCTGGCTGGACGTGTTTCAGGTCAATACGATTGCGCCCTTGCTGCTGACGCAGGCGCTTATGGAAAATCTCGCCGATGGCAAGGACAGGAAACTCGTCTATCTGACCTCAAAAATGGGGTCGATCGCCGACAATGGCGGTGGCGGACATTATGTCTATCGCAGCTCCAAGACAGCGTTGAATTCTGTGGTGAAGAGTCTGGCCGTAGACCTGGCTGAGCAGGGCTTTGTGGCGGCGGTCTTGCACCCGGGGTGGGTACAGACCGATATGGGCGGCCCCAACGCGCTCATCGATACCCGCACCAGCGTCAGCGGCATGCTCAAGGTCATCGACGGGCTCGCTGCGGAACAGACTGGCGGCTTCTTCAATTACGATGGCAGCGCGCTGCCCTGGTAGACACAGGTGAAGAGCGTGAAGCAGATTCGCCGACACCGGGCCGTTCATGGTAAGGTGGCGCCCTTTCGGCAGAATCAACCTTTCGTATCAGCAAACAGCTTCAACCAGTAACATCAACGCATCGCAGGCAGGAAATTCCAAGTGAGAAAAGTGATAACGGCAATCATGCTGTGCAGTTTGTGCGGCCTGTTTTCGGCACAGGCGGCTGCACATGGCAGTGTGGTACCCGGTGCCGATCGCTGCCTGATTAATATCGGATTTCTGCAGGCACACTTCACTGTGTTCCAGCCCGAGACGAGGAATAACACCGAGTTCTGTGAAAACATCCCGGATGTCACCCGTTCCGTCTTTGTGATGGAGTATCTGCATCAGTTACTGCCGCAGATGGAAATCGATTTCCGCATCATCAAGGACCTCGACAGACTCGGTCGCTATGCCGACTGGGAGGATGTGCAGGCGATTGACGATCTCGAGGGGCGCACGGTGTTCTACGACCCTCCGCGCATCGAAGAGGGGGGTTATTACTCGGCCAGCTACGAATTTGAGGAACGGGGAACCTACATCGCGATTGTAACGGCCCAGCACCCAACCGAAGACCGGAACTACAACGCGGTGTTCTACTTTCGGGTCGGACGTCCCGATCTCGGTTCCTGGCCCCTGTTTATTGCACTCGCATTATTACTGCAACTGGGTTACTGGTGGAGTAACGGCGGTTACAAGCGTTTGCAGGCACGCCGGACTGTCCGACGGCAGAGTTGAATCCTTGTCTGCCGGGGTTTCCGAGCGATTCCCGCTGGCGCTCATAGCGCATTAAATTTCAGTCACAAACGATTGCGCCGATAAAATCTAAGTGTAAACTCACGCTTTCTGTCGTGTCAGTTCAGGGGATTGGATGTGAATGCCAAGATTCTGAGGTTGAACAAGGCCGGTACACCAGTGAGCTGGTTGACCCGGGAGGAAACGGCGACCCTGCTTGTGAAAGAGCTGGTCATCTGGTCGTTGGGCGATACCGTGATGGAGATTCGCGGTGGCTTCAATCGCATTGGTAAACAATCGGTCCTGAAACTGCCCAGCATCGTCGCCTGCGAAGGCAAGATGCATCAGGAAAATTTCGACCCCCCTCTGGAAAACAAGTTCCTGTTCCGCAGAGACAAGAATATCTGCCTCTATTGTGGCGTCCAGTTCGCGGTTTCGGAGTTGTCTCGGGATCATGTGCAACCACTGTCTCGCGGTGGCAGGGATACGTGGATGAATGTAGTGACCTCCTGCCGACGCTGTAATAATCGCAAGGCGGATCGGGAACCCGAAGAGGCGAGCATGCAGTTACTCGCGATCCCGTTTGTACCGAATCAGTATGAATTCCTCTACCTGTCCAATCACAACGTGTTGGCCGACCAAATGGAATTTTTAAGCGCTCGGTTCTCGTCTCATATCAAACTCTCTTAGGTAAGCCGCTACATCTGCCTCTTCCCTGAGCCTGAGGGCGATCGGGAGTCGTTGATCGCCTTCCCGAATATCGAAAGAATTAGCGAATGCACAAACTGTCAAATAACCACGTGGCCGGATTCTTCCTGTCACTCAATGCCGCCATGATGTGGGGCGTGTTGCCGATTGCCATCAAGGAACTTCTGGCTGGCATGGACGCGACGACGATCGTCTGGTATCGCTTCATTGTGGCCGGTGTCGTGCTGGGCTTCTGGTTGCTCTTCACCCGCAAAATACCGGCGATTTTCGCGGTGGATACATCGTTGAGATGGCTGCTGTTGGTCGCCGCGATCAGTCTGGGCTGCAACTATTACCTGTTCTCCCTGAGTCTGAACTTCGTCAATGCCGAGACGAGCGAGGCGGTTATCCAACTTACGACGCTGTTCTTGATTCTGGGTGGGGTGATCGTCTACAAGGAACCGTATTTCCATATCCAGAAACTCGGTACCGCGCTGATCGTAGTCGGGCTCGTGCTGTTCTTCCACGACCGTTTTGATGTCTTGCGAAGTCTCGACAATCGGCAGACGATCGGTGTCGTCATCGTGGTGTTCGCCGCCATCACCTGGGTGATCTACGCCCTGTTGCAGAAGCAACTGCTCATCAATTTTTCATCGGTGCAGATCCTGTTTCTCATCTATGTCATCGCCGGCCTTGCGATGCTGCCACTGATCCATCCTGCGAGCCTGTTACAGCTGTCCACCTTCCATTTCTGGTTGCTGGTATTCTGTTGCGTGAATACCCTCATTGCCTACGGCAGCTTCGCCGAAGCCCTCAATTGCTGGGAGGCCTCCAAGGTGAGCGCGGTGCTCGCTTTGGCGCCCTTGTTCACAATCGGCAGCCTCAAGCTGATCGTATTGATTTACCCCGACTATGCGTTCTCGGATCGGTTGTCGCTGGTGTCGATGCTCGGTGCCGGCTTTCTGGTGGCCGGTTCGGTGCTAACCGCCATCGTGCCGCTGCTCTACCAGCGCCGTCTGGATCGGCTTGCCAGAGCCAAGGTGCTGTAGCGCACGGCATCGACCGGTTCCGTTGACACGTCACCTGAAATGCTAAAGACTCGGGGCATCCGCTGGCTTCCTGGCCTTCACAATAACAAGTCGAAACGGAATCTGTCATGACCTCTTCGTACCTGCCCCGAACACTGCTTGCTGTCCTGCTGTTGTGTGCCAGCCTGCTGGCACAAGCCGATGTCTCTCGCATCGAAATAAGTGAGCGAGTGACACTCTCCGATCCTGCTGTCACGTTCACTTATGAACGTATTGAGGGTGTCGTCCACTTCACGCTGGATCCGTCCAACCCAGCGGACCTGGCGGTAACGGATCTGCAATATGCGCCCCGCAACGACGCCGGGCTGGTGGAGTACTCAGCAGATTTTCGGCTGCTGGTTCCCTCTGCCGAGATCGCCAATGGCGACCTGCTTTATCATGTCAATAATCGCGGTAACAGCACAGTACCGCCCGAGGTCGGACTGACCCATCCACTCAGCGCGTTGGGTTACACCTATCTGATTACCGGGTGGATCAACGAACTGTCACCCCAGGCGGGTCGCATTCGTCTGCACGCGCCTATTGTGGGCAGTGCCGCTCAACGAATTACCGGTGATGTGCGCTATGAAGTGATTACCAGTGCGCCGGAAACGGCGGTCAATATTGCCGGTGCTGGCCATCTCGGTTATCCCCCGACTGAACAGGGTCTGCGCGAGGCAAGTCTGACGCGCCGGCTCTATCCCCACGATCCGCGTGTCCCGGTCGAGCATTCCCGTTTCAGCCTGGCTGTACAGGCAGAACCGGACAGCAATCAGCCCGTTGTGACGCTCAATCTCGCCGATGGATTCGAACCCGGCGTTATCTATGAACTGATCTACCAGGCACAGGATCCGGTGCTCGCGGGCGCCGGTATGGCCGGCATTCGCGATCTGGTGTCGCTGCTGCGCTATGATGCCGATGCCCCGTCACTCGCGGCACTCGCGCTACCACGCTTCCAGCACGCGGTGGCCTGGGGCAATTCCCAGAGCGGACGGCTGCTACGACAGTTTCTGTATGACGGCTTCAATGCCGATCTTGCCGGTCGCATCGTCTTCGACGGCGTCATTCCGGTCATCGCCGGTGGTGGCAGAGGCATGTTCAATAACCGGTTCGCGATGCCTACTCGTACCAATGGCCAGGAGGCGAATCAGCTTTACCCGAACGACCTGTTTCCCTTCACCTATGGCGAGAGTACCGATCCCTTCACCGGGCGCACCGACAGCATCCTCGCCAGGGCACACGCCACCAATACCGTGCCGAAGATAATGCACATCCAGACCTCGAACGAATACTGGCTTCGCGCCGGTTCCCTGCCACACACCAATCCCGAGGGCACTGCTGATGCGGTAATCCCGGAAGGTGTGCGCTTCTATACAATCGGAGGCTCGCAACACGGTTCCGGCAATGGCGTGCCGCAGCCGCCGCGAGGTGGACAGTTGCCGCCGAATCCGAACCTGTGGGCTCCCATCGAAGACTCGTTGATCGTCGCCATGGTCAACTGGGTTGCCCACGGTACTGAGCCACCCGCGTCGCGCTATCCGCGCATCGTCGATGGCACACTGGTGCCTTCCCACGTGAAGGGACGCATCAATCCTGATGCCTGGAATGCCTTGTACGGCGTCAAGGTGCCGGAGGAGATGTATCTCGTCGGTCTCGCCGACTGGGGTGATCGCTGGTGGCAACAGCACATTATCGATCGGCACCCGACCGCAACGACAAGCTATTATCAGTCGCTCGTCCCAGCCGTGGATACCGATAACAACGATCTTGCGGGCAGCACAATCCTGCCCCCGCTGACGCAGGTGCCACTTGGCACATTTGTATCATGGAATCTGCGCGCCGAAGCAACCGGAGCGCCGCTTTCACTCGCCCGATTGAGTGGGGGTTATATTCCATTCCCGGCGAATACGGCGGTTGCGGTGCAATCTCGCGATCCGCGCAACTCCATCGCCGGGCTGTATGGCTCATTCGCCGATTATCTCGCGCAATACGAGGCCGCTACCGATCGACTGATCGCCGAGGGTTATCTGTTGCCGGGTTTCAAGGCAACTTACATGGCCATCGCCCGGGGCAACGCGAACGTCTTCGAATAAGACCGGTTCAGCCCCGGGCCTGGTGCCCGGGGCTGGTGGTGACCCACAGACTCAGCCATTGTCCTGGTCGCGTCGCGCCGCCGCAGTCTTCTCCACATGTTTACGGATATAACGCATCAGGAGAATCGCCTTCTCTTCATGGTTGAATGTCGCCGATCCGGCATCACCAACGGGCACGGGGAACTGAAAGCCATTATCGGTTTCGTAATACAGCGCCTGGTCGCGAAAAAACACGAAGTGGGCGTTCTGGTTTTTGACGAGTTCTTTGATGTTCATTTTCCTGTCTCCATAAACGAAAAAACCCCGGAAGCTTGCTGGCCGCCGGGGTTCTTGAGAGTTGTTGTGATCAGGTAATCAAGAAATTCCAAGCAGCCGAGGGTCCACCGGTTCCAGTGTATCCAGGGTCTGCGCATTGAATCCAAGAGTCATCACGGGACGCATCATAAACCAATCGGTTCTGTAATTACAAACCGGGATAAGCCTTCACTGGTTTCCCGGTGCCGGGAGATGCTAGGATGGCTGGCACGCCGACGATGCAGAACAGTGAGGGCATCGCGACGCCATTCCAGCGCTCCGATTTTCGGTAACTGGGCAACGCAATCCTGAGTGGTATCCCCGATTGGACTGGACTGAATACACCCGGATGTTGATTGGCTTGTTTGCCATTGTCAGTCCCCATGGCATGGTGCCGCTATTTCTCAGTTTCACCGACAACATCAAGTCGCGTCGACCCGCTATCGCCAAGGTGACAGCCCTGGCCGTCGGCATCATCTTCACCGTAACAATCCTGTTGGGGCAGTCGATCCTGAGCTTCTTCAGCATCAGCGTCGATGCGTTTCGCGTGGCTGGCGGCATTCTGTTGATGACTATCGCGTTCGGCATGCTTGAGGCACGCCGCGGGCGCACGCGGCACACACCGGAAGAGGACGAGGAGGCGATGGACAGCGCATCAGTGGCGGTGGTTCCCCTGGCGATGCCCTTGCTGGCAGGCCCCGGTGCAATCAGCACCGTAATACTCTTCAGCAATCAGACTGCGGATGTGGGTGGCAAGCTGGCTTTGTTTGTAATCTGTCAGATTGTCGCCTTGCTGGTGTGGATCATCTTCCATTTCGCGCCTCAGATCGGCGACCGCATGAGCAAGACCACCATGAACATTACCACGCGCGTCATGGGTCTGATTCTGGCCGCGATGTCGGTGGAATTTATCGTCGGTGGATTGCGCAATCTGCTGCCCGGGCTCGGCTAGTCAGTCAAACTGATCAGTGCTCTTCCTGCACCCGAATCTTCTTGTGCAAGGCCATTGCCTTACTGTGCTTGCGCTTGCGCACAATCATGTTGAGGAACTCCACACCGAGCGAGAAGCTCATGGCGAAGTAGACGTAGCCCCGGGGGATGTGGAATTCGAAGCCTTCGGCGATCAGTGTGCTCCCAATCAGGATCAGGAACGACAGCGCCAACATCTTGAAGGTCGGATTGCGGTCGACGAATTCACCGAGCGGTTGTGCCATGAGCAACATCACCAGCATCGAGATGATGATAGCGATCACCATGATGATCAGTTCCTGTGCCAGTCCCACGGCAGTAATTACCGAGTCCAGCGAGAACACCATGTCGATCACGCCAATCTGCAAAATGACCGAGGTGAAACTGGAACGCAGGGGTTCGTGATCGTCGTCGGCCTCCAGCTCCAGACTGCCGTGGATTTCCCGTGTTGATTTCGTGAGCAGAAAAATGCCACCGGCGATCAGAATCAGATCGCGTCCGGAGAATTCCATGCCCAGAATTGTGAACCAGGGTGCCGTCAGCCCGATCAACCAGACCAGGCTGAAAAGCAGCAGAAGGCGCATGATCAGGGCTAATCCAAGGCCGAGTTGACGGGCACGCTGGCGCTGCTGTGGCGGCAGCTCGCCGACGAGGATCGAAATGAAGACGATGTTGTCGATGCCGAGGATGATCTCGAGCGCGATCAGAGTCAGCAGGGCGGCCCAGGTCTCGGGATTGGAAAAGAGTTCAATCATGGCGCTGTCTCAGAACTGGATTCCGCCGAGGCGCGGCAGTGCACAGTCATGGGCCGCCATGTCAAACGACGCATGCACGTTGCCGTCACCAGCATCCAGATTGACGAAGGGCATGGCGGCGCCGCGGTTTTTTTCCAGACACACGATGTGGTCATTGACACTGCCCGGTTTCAGAATGCCATCCCACACCACGCTCGGCGATGGCTCGCCGGTGGTCTCATGCAGGGCGACGAGCGACCAGTGATGCGGAGCAGTGCCGCCACTGATGAATTCGTTGTCGTGAACATAGATCTGTTCCGGGTAAGGATCGTAGTTGGGATCGTCGATTTCGCGGCCGCCGAGCACGAAGCTGTAGATCATCAGGTTGACGTTGCCATTGTCTTCGAATTCGTTGGCGAACACTTCGATGTTGTCATTCGCGAGTACCAGCATGCCGGTACCGGGTGGAACGTTGCCGACGATGTTCCCTGGCGGCGCAAAATTGGGCGTGTTGTTGCCGTAGATGTGATTGTTGAACACCCGGGTCGCCTGACCACCCTGCACAGGCAGGTTGGGCAGGTCGAACACGAGAATTCCGCCGGTATTGTTCGTGGCGATATTGTCATGCACATCGGCGAACGTGGAATTCTCGATTTCGATACCTGCCACATTAAATTCGGCGCGCGAATTGCGCACGATGATTTGGCTGGACTGGCCGACGTAGATGCCGGCATCACGAGCACCGATCGCAACAGAGCCTTCGATCAGGACATTTCTCGACTGGACCGGATAGATGCCATAGGCACCATTGCCGGAATCCGGCCCGTTGGTCCATTCGGTTCGTACATTCCTAATCGTAACATTTGTGCTCTGGTTTACTTTCAGTGCATCGCCAACGGTGTCTTCAATGGCAAGATCCTCGATCGTAAAATCATCCGCCGAAACAAGCAGTCCTTCGGCACCCTGCGCCTGGTTTCTGAAGGAGAGTATGGAAACATCCATGCCAGCGCCGCGCAAGGTTACGCCCGGTACCGTCAGTGACAGGCTGCGGGTAAATTCGTGCACGCCCGCTGGAATCTCGATGACTGCGCCGGGCTGGGCCTCAATCAGGCGCAGCTGCAAAGTTTCAGCAAAGTTCAATTCCGGTATGGCTGGTTCCTGCTCGCCGCAGGCATTGAGCAGGCCAAGGGTCGCCACAGTGCCGATGATTCTTGTAGTTATGTGTGTCATGAGGGATCTCCATTGCCGGCAGCAGGGCCAGCAGGACTAGAGCGCAACGAAACGGTTGTTAGGCACATCTTTTCTTACTTTGTCGTAATCGAACACCTGTCCATTCATCGTGATGTAAACGCCGTATTTTACGATTTGCACGGCGGTAATGGCGGCACCGATATTGAACATGGCATCAGAATTCTTGAACAGGGCGGGTGACAGTGCGCCGGTGAGAACGATGCGCTTGCCCCGCACGCGACTTAGCACCTTTGCGGTTTCCACCATCGTGTCGGTGCCATGGGTAATGATAATGTGTTCTTCCCGCGCTGCTGCCACGTGCCTGTAGACGAGCTCGCGATCTTCGTCAGTCATGTCCAGACTGTCTTTCTGCATCAACGAGGTTACTTCAAACTCTATATTGAGACTCAGGTTGTGCAGAATCTCGGCGATGTTGGGTGGTCCTACCTCATAACTGCTCTTCGCATCGAAGTAGATCTTGTCGATTGTGCCGCCTACGGTAAAGATTCTGATCACGAGTAATCCTGGTCTGATGTGCGGTTTGGCTCGAGGCTTGCTGACAGACTGGTGCCGGTTTGACGGCCGGGCCTACTGCCTGTCTGACAGCCAGTTTGACAAATGGCCAAACCCCGTCGCTCAATAAGAGATTGTTGCACACTCATCGAAGTCGCACGTCCTCAGATGCCGATGCGACTGAGCGTATTGATCAGTTCCCTGAGCACTTTCTCCGCCATCGGATAGTGCACGGCGAAACTGGCCTCGAGCGCTATCGCATCGTCCATCGCCGTGTTATTGCTGGAGTCGGTATCCGGATTCACCAGATCCTCGATGTCAGCCTGCAGCTTGCGAATCGTAGCCACCAGTTCGGCATCGACTCCGTCGGTCTTTTCGAGTTCACGCACCAGTTCTGCGCTGAGTTCCCGAAGGCGTTGTTCACTCATTTCTGTCTTCTGGCAGGTTTGCCACACATTACCACAATCTGAATTACGGATCGGTGAAATCCAGGCAACAGTGTACCCTGTTGTCGTGCCAAGCGCTGCACCAACCTGAGATTCCTAGGGTGTATTGCCTGGCAAGGCTTGTCGCCTAAGCTCGAAGTTGGCAGTGGAGGAACTGCCATCGGTTTCGCTCAGGTGTAACTCGATCCGTAAGGTAGCGGGTGGGATGAGACTGTAGGTGAGGCCTTCAAATTCAACCCGGTTCGGAGCAACCGCAAGTAGAGGAAACGTGACATAGTCTGTGGAGTCTTCCCAGCCGGTGAAGTCCGGATTGAAGTGTTTCAGGCGGAGCACCCAACGTTCGTCCAGGCGGGTGATTTCCATGTATTCCGTGAAATTGATGCCGGCCTCAGAAGACTGCTTGAAGATGCCGAACAGGCTGCCTTTGCCCCCGGGCATCCACATTTCCTCCGATACACCACCGAAGCCGGTGCCAACCCAATAGCCGTGCAGAAACCCGAAGTCTTCCAGTTTCGCTGCCGGAGATTGTGCCCATACAGAGTTCACAAGCACGCTCAGCGCAAGGCAGGTCAGCAGTCGTTGGCCCTGAGTCATGATGGATCTCCCCCTTTTGTAGTCTGGCTATTCTGAGCCAGTCCAGGAAGTGATGTCACGCGAAAGGGGGGGGGCAGTGCAGCCCACGCCGGTCAGCGCTCCTGTCCGCACTCCTGCCTGTGATCATGCCAGTGGACCGCCATCTCCCCGCCATAAGGCGTCGCCCGCCAATGGCCCTCAAGTTGGCGGCCGTGTGCCTGAATCCGCGGCGCCAGCTCTCGCGTGATGAGATCGGGTCGAACCCGGTTCAACACCGCGAAGAAGGTCGCCACGTCGGCATCTTTGCGCATCAGGGTCTGGGTGGGACCGGCGAGGGATTCGGCAAGCAGGATGTCGGGACCGCGTATTGACAGACCATCGAGCGCGGCGCCATTGGCGACCGATCCCCAATAGCCGCGGACGATCGGCAGCTCCGCCTCGACGGCGAGATGGGCCAGGTCGTGACGCAGAAAGCTGCGACTGGACAGCTGCGCGACTGCTTCCGAGGCATCGGCTCGCCGCACGCGGACGCGGTGCTGGGAATCCGAGACTTTGGTCAGGAAAATATCCATGATTGCACCAGGTTCAGTCGATCGTGTTCGAGGGCAAGTTCATGGGTCCGGCTCTTACTCATCGCGATTGGCGGCCTCGGCTCGCACGGAGCGCCAGCTCACGATGCTGATCCCGATGCCGAGTAGCAGCGCGAGCCAAATGCTGTTGAAGGCGCGCCAGATCGCCAGAAAAAACATCAGCCCCAAGGCGAGGGTCGCGCCGCGCTTGCGATTGTCTATCGTCATGCCGGAGCGTCCGCGGAATTCACGCAGGCCCGCCGGAATCAGAATCGCACTTCAAGGTAGGAGATCGCGCCCTCGATCGCGCTATACCAATGGGGGGTACCCACGGGAATCAGAATGGCATCGCCTACGCTGACGCGCCGTGACACGCCGTTCTCGATTGTGGCGTTGCCGCCATTGGCGCCTCGAATAATCGTGCCGCCCGTGACCAGCGTGCCTGCACCTTCCGTGATGTAGTGCAATTCCGTACCCACGGCGTGGGAGATGGCACCGGCTGGTGTGGTGCGCCGAATCAGGTTAATGCGGTAATCATCGGTCGTGGTGATGGTGCCCACCGCCATACCGGAACGTTCAGCGGCAGAGCGTTGCAGGGCCTGTGCGATGTCTGCTGCCTGCACGTACAGGGCAGGAGCAACGTCGGACTGGGCCGAGGCAGTGCAGGCGAGACAGGTCAGAGCGAGGAGGGCGAGAGGTCGGCGTAGCATTCTGAAGCTCCTTGTTATTGGTTTGAGGTGGTGTCGGAGAAAACACAGTATTGCATTTCGCACATGACGCCAACAACAATCTGAGGCAATTGAATTGGTACCGAGCCGGCATCGCGAGTGCTTGGTAAGAAGCAGAAATTGGTGCTATTTTTAACGCGATAAAAGAGTTGTCACATCAGCCTGCGCGTACTGGCTGATTTCCTGACAGTGCCTAACAATGACAATCTGGAACAGGAAATTCAGTGCTGGAAACGGATTATCTCATTATTGGCACCGGTGCCCTCGGCATGGGATTTGCAGACCAGTTGCTTACCGACACCGAGGCGTCGCTGCTCCTCGTCGACAAGCATCATATGCCGGGCGGACACTGGAATGATGCCTACTCGTTCGTACGACTGCATCAACCATCTGCGTTCTATGGCGTGGGGTCGCGGGAGTTGGGATCGAACCGAATCGATGCAACCGGCATCAATGCCGGCTTCTATGAGCTCGCCTCGGGGCCGGAGGTGCAATCCTATTTCGACCGTTTGATGCGTGAGCGGTTCCTGCCTTCAGGAAGAGTCCGCTACTTTCCACTGTGTGAATACAATGGAGAGAGCAGTTTTACATCCTTGCTGTCCGGCCAGACCCAAGTGGTAAAAGTTAACAAGCGCATTGTCGATGCGACGTATTTCAATACGTCTGTCCCCTCCACACGTCCGCCCCAATACGCCGTCGACGAGGGTGTCACGCTCATCACGCCTAACGCCTTGCCGCGTCATGTGGGCGGACACACGCGTTACACCGTGATCGGTGGCGGCAAGACGGGCATGGACGTCTGCGTCTGGTTGTTGTTGAACGGTGCGCCGCCGGAATCTCTACGCTGGATCGCGCCCCGTGATTCCTGGCTTATCAATCGCGAGACAACTCAGCCGGGTGATCTGTTCTACAGCCGCTTCCTGGGCGCCAAGGCAGCTCAACTTGAGGCCAGCGCCAATGCCAAGACCATAGATAATTTGTTTGAAATGCTGGAAGAATCGCGGCAGTTGTTGCGATTGGATCGCAGCATAAAACCGCAGATGTATCACGGCGCGACCATTGCTCCGGCCGAGATTGAATTGCTTGCCACAATTCCCGACATCGTTCGTCTCGGCCGTGTACGGGCAATCGGGCGGGATCGCATCGACCTGGACAACGGCTGCGTGCAAGCCAGCGCCGACGATCTCTATATTGATTGCACAGCTTCTGCAATTGCCCGGCGTCCGAACAGGCCAGTGTTCGAAGGCTCGACGATTACACTGCAGATGATTCGGGCTGGATTGTTCAGTTTCAGCGCCGCGGTAATCGGACACGTGGAGGCGAGTTACGGTAGCGATGCCGAAAAGAATCATCTGTGCCTGCCTATGCAAGCTCCGGACGAGGCAGCGGACTGGCTTCGGCTCATGTTGGCGGAAAACGAGATTCTGGCACGTTGGGGTGCCGACAAATCACTGCGACACTGGATAGCGGGTCATCGGCTGGCGGGCGCCAGCCTGCGTGATCCTGCTGCCCCCGAAGAGCCTGAAATCGCCGGCATTCGCGCCCGCATCCGTACGGCAGGCGGCGCAGCCGCTAACAACCTGCAGGCCTTGCTGGCGAGTCTGGATTGAACGCAGCCGCGCATTTGGCACCATAACCCGGCCCGGCTTCTGGTATGATGCTCGCCCATTCGCCCGAGCCGCCATTCCATGTCCGCCAATGTTTTTTCTGCTCTGCCGCTGCGTCCTGAGTTGCAGACCGCCATCACCACGCTGGGGTATCGCGAACCGACACCCGTGCAGGCGCAGACCTTGCCGGACCTGTTGCAGGGTCGGGACCTGCTGGCGCAAGCGCAAACCGGTAGCGGCAAGACGGCAGCGTTTGCCATTGGCCTGTTGAACCGACTCGATGCCCTGGCCTATGCAACCCAGGCGCTGGTGCTGTGCCCGACGCGGGAGCTGGCCGATCAGGTAACCGCTGAAATTCGCCGTCTCGCCAGCGCCATTCCCAACATCAAAATCCTGACGCTCTGTGGGGGCAAGCCGATGGGCGCACAGCTCGCCTCCCTGCAACGTGATCCGCATATCGTGGTGGGAACTCCCGGACGTATCCTGAAGCATCTTGACAAGGGCTCGCTGCAACTCGGCACGCTTCAGACCCTGGTGCTCGACGAGGCCGATCGCATGCTGGACATGGGCTTTCACGACGACATCATGGCGATCATCGACCAGACCTCCCCGCAGCGCCAGACGCTGCTGTTTTCGGCGACCTATCCAGCTGGCATCAAGGCGGTCAGCGCGGCCGTACAGTCGAATACAGTCGAAGTGCGGGTCGATGGGCCTGACACTGGCCCGGAAATCGAGCAGGTTTTCTATCGGCTGGAAGGGATGGATCGGGCAGAGGCTCTGTACCGGGTGATCGGACATTACCAGCCAGAATCCTGTCTCGTATTCTGCAGCACGCGACAGCAATGCCAGGAACTCGCCGAGGGCCTCAGGCAGCACGATCTGCACGCGTTGGCCCTCCACGGAGACCTCGAACAGGCCGAGCGGGATCAGGTGTTCACCCAGTTCTCCAGTCGCTGCAGTACCTTACTCATCGCCACCGATGTGGCTGCGCGCGGACTCGATATCAAGGAGCTGGCGCTGGTTGTCAATGTGGAGCTGAGTCGGGATCCCGAAGTACATATTCATCGTATTGGCAGGACGGGTCGCGCCGGGTGCAAGGGTCTGGCCGTCAGCCTCGTCAGTGCCGCCGAGCACGGCCGGCTGCAAGCCATCACCGAGCTGCAGGGGTGTGAGGTCGAGTTGCAGTCCCTGCCCGATGATCAGGCAGCAAGAGGTTTCAAACTGTACCCGCCGATGGTCTGTTTCAGCATTAGCGGCGGTCGTAAGCAAAAACTGCGCGCCGGTGACCTGCTCGGAGCATTGACAGCGACAGCCGAGCTGTCGGGCACGCAGATTGGCAAGATCACGTTGTTCGACAACTGTGCCTATGTGGCGGTGGAACAGAAGGTTGCCAGGCAGGCGCTTGCGATTCTGGAGTCGGGCAAGATCAAGGGCAGACGATTCAGGGTGCGCAGACTGCGCTAGTCAACACCAACGAGAGGAGTTCAGGCAGGAGTTATGGCATTGATCAAGGTATATACCTCAAGGTTTTGTGGTTACTGTTCCGCTGCGAAACAGTTATTGGGCAGCCGCGGCTATGACTACGAGGAGATCAGCCTGCAGGGCAATGCCGATCTCACCCGCGAAATCATGGAGAAATCCGGACAACGTACCGTGCCGCAAATCTTCGTCGGCGAGCAGTCCATCGGTGGCTATCGGGAACTGCTGGCAGCCGCCATCAGTGGTGAACTCGATGCGCTCGTGCGCGACGCTCTCGATTCGGCCACGACCACCGAGTAGGGCGCGCTTCCGCCACCCTGGCGTGATTCTGTGTCCGGGCACCAAGTGATGTATTATCCTGATGTGACCAGCCGCGCAGCGTGCCGGCGGCGCTCTCCATACACACTCCAACCAAACACTCGCCAGGAATCGACCATGCGCCAACGTCTTTCCCGCCTGCCCCTGCTGTTTGCACTGACCCTCGTGAGCCTGCTCTCCGCCTGCAGCGAGGAGTCCCCCTCGCAAATCGCGCCGGCCACTGATCTGCCGCCCTCCCGCAGCGATACCGCCGAGTTGTTGCCACACCAGCAGCGCGCCCGCGCCCTGTTAAAGGAACTCGTGGAGATCGACACCACGAATAGCAAAGGCGATAACACCCGGGCGGCACGGGCCATGGCCGAGCACTTGCTGGCAGCGGGCTTCCCGGCAGCGGATGTGCAGGTTCTCGAACCCGCTCCGGGCAAGGGCAACCTCGTCGCCCGATATCGCGGTCGTGACCTCGGATTGCGGCCCCTGTTGCTGCTCGCCCACATCGACGTGGTCGAGGCAGACCCCGCTGACTGGACTCTGGACCCGTTTACCTTCGTTGAACAGGACGGCTACTACTACGGGCGCGGTACCGTGGATGACAAGGACGAGGCAGCGATTCACATTGCCAATCTGTTGCGGCTGAAGGAGGAAGGCTTCGTGCCGGACCGCGACATCATCGTGGCCCTGACGGCGGATGAGGAGGGTGGTCCGCACAACGGGGTACAGTGGCTGCTCGCCAATCACCCGGAACTGATTGATGCCGAGTATGCCTTGAATGAGGGCGGTGGCGGTGCGATCAAGGGCGGCATCTATGTGTCAAACGCGGTACAGGCCAGCGAGAAAGTCTTCCAGTCCTACACTCTGGAAGTGACCAACCCCGGCGGCCACAGCTCGCTGCCAGTGCGCGACAACGCCATTTATCATCTTGCCGAAGCACTGGTGAGACTCGCCGAATTCGAATTTCCGGTGGAGTTGAACGAAGTGACGCGACTGTATTTCCAGCGGTCGGCCGAGCTGGAAGAGGGTGAGCTCGCCGCCGCGCTGCGCGGCGTGACTTTGACACCGCCTGACCCGACGGCAGTTGCCTATTTCTCCGACAAGACCTTCTACAATTCGCGACTGCGCACGACCTGCGTGGCGACGATGCTGGAAGCGGGCCACGCCCAGAATGCCCTGCCGCAACGTGCGCGCGCCACAGTCAATTGTCGGGTCCTGCCGGGCGCCTCCATTGCCGCGGTCGAATCGACGCTGCGCGAGGTTATCGGAACGCAGGTGACGCTCACCCCTATCGGGGCTGCGACACAATCACCGCCGTCGCCCCTGACACCTCCCTTATTGTCGGCTATTGAATCCATCACAGAAGCTATGTGGCCAGGCGTCCCGGTGATTCCGACCATGAGTACGGGAGCAACCGATGGGCTGTATTTGCGCAATGCGGGCATACCGGTCTATGGTGTTTCCGGCCTGTTTGGAGACATCGACGATGTCCGCATGCACGGACAGAATGAACGCATCGACATCCAAACCTATTTCGAGGGCCAGGAGTTCTTGTATCGGTTGACCAAGGTGCTGGCAGGGGCAGGCGATGGTGCATAAGCCCCGGTGCGGGCACGACACTAATTGTTACTGGACTACAACCGCGGAACCGCTCACTATTCAAACAGCTCGGTATTACAAGGAGAAACGAGACCAATGAAAATAACACCAACAGCGAAAATTTGCACAATGGCCTTCTCGGTCCTGGTTCTGGCTTCCTGCGCTACCGGTGGCGGCACTGCAACCGTCGCCCAGGCCGATCAGTATGAGCGCACGATTCCGATTTGTGTCAACGCGAACGATTGCACTGAAAAAATGGCAGCCGCCAAGCGCTGGGTCGTCAATAATACCGGCTATGCGCTGTTAATCGACTCTGACGAAGTGATTGAGACCCATGGCTGGGGACGCGCTGATATCACCGCAGTTCGTGTAGAGAAAACGCCTATCGGCGGTGGCCGTCACTCGATTCTGGTGGAATTGAGTTGTGCCGCCGAGACCGCCGGCCCGACTTTCGGCAGCAATGCTTGCCCACCCTACTGGGAGACGGTACTTGATTTCAATGTTGCCGTGAGTTCGGCGGCCCAATAGTCGCCGATCGGGGAGGAGTCCATGCAGAGACGGCAATTCCTCAGGACACTGGCAGGCAGCGGCGCTGTTGCGACGCTGTCGGCTGGATTTCCGGTCAACCTGTTTGCTGCTGCGCTGCCGGCGGACATCACTGACTTCTCGGCATTGCAACTTTCCGCCGCCATTCGACAGGGCGATGTCAGTTGTGTCGAAGTCATGTCGGCGTATCTGGCGCATATCCATCGTTACAATCCGGTGTATAACGCCATCGTCTCACTGGTTGATGACGAATCGCTGATGGCACAGGCGTCTGCTGCCGATCAGGCGCTTGCGCGTAGTGAGTACCGTGGCTGGATGCACGGCATGCCACATGCGGTAAAGGATCTGTCTGCGGTCGCAGGCCTGCCCTTCACAAGCGGCTCGCCGCTGTTTGCCGATCGCATCGCAGACGCGGACAGCGATCTGGCGGCGCGTGTACGCAGCGCCGGCGCAATCTTTATCGGCAAGACCAATTCACCGGAATTCGGACTCGGATCACAAACCTATAATCCCGTGTTCGGTGCTACCGGTAGTGCCTGGAATCCGGCGCTCACTGCGGGCGGCAGCAGCGGCGGCGCTGGCAGTGGATTGGGTGCGCATCTGTTACCGGTCGCCGATGGCAGTGACATGATGGGATCGCTGCGCAATCCAGCTGCCTACAATAATGTGATCGGCTTCAGACCAAGCACAAGCGTTATGACAGCGAATCAGTCTGGCGCTCGTGCGCTCTCGGTATCCGGCCCTATGGGTCGCTCTACAGCAGACCTGATCAGGTTGTTGCAGACAATAGCACCGAATCCGCTTGCCGACGGCTTCAGTCCACTGCCAGTCGCCGGTCTGCGACTGGGATGGCTGGGCAACCTCGACGGTTATCTGGCAATGGAGTCGGGCATTCTGCCGCTGTGTGAATCGCAACTCGCAACCCTTGCCACGGCCGGAGCCCAGGTCGATGCCGCCCGTGTGGATTTCTCACTCACGGATCTGTGGCAATGCTGGACCACGCTGCGACATTCCGGTCGTGCGAGCTTGCAGCGCTATTACAACGATCCCGACTCACGTCCCTTGTTGAAACCCGAATTGATCTGGGAGATTGAGCAATCACTGCAACTGACTGCCGCCGATGTCGCCGGTGCCAATGCGATCCGCGCCGACTGGTATGCAGAGTTGGAGCGTCTGTTTGAACGCTATGATTTTCTGGTTCTGCCAACGGCCCAGGTGTTTCCCTATCCGAAAGAGACTCACTGGCCACAACAGATCGCCGGCCAACCGATGGATACCTACCATCGCTGGATGGAAGTGGTGATTCCGGGGAGTCTCGGCGGCATTCCAGTCGTGAATGTGCCGGTTGGCTTCGACAGCACAGGCCGCCCCATGGGCATGCAAATTCTCGGCAGATTTGGCGACGACAAGCGCGTGCTGGAATTCGCGCTTGCCTACGAGTCGCTCACCGAATTCTTGCAGCAGCGGCCACATCTGGTTGCGGCGAGCGCCTGAACCCAAAGCCAGAACCTAACGCCAGAACCTAACGCCAGAACGTATAGCCAGTACCTAAAGCCAGTACCTAAAGCCAGAATCATACCCTGGCCTTGAATAAACCCATTGGATCATGCAGTGACTGAACCCAGCCCTTTGCAGGAGCTCATTACACAACTCGAGGCGTTCGCCAGAGAGCGGGACTGGGAGCAGTTTCATGCGCCCAAGAATCTGTCGATGGCGCTGGCGGTGGAGGCGAGTGAGTTATTGGAAATCTTTCAGTGGATGTCTGAATCCGAGAGTCTGGATCCGGACGCGAACACCCGCGTACGCGTCGGCGAAGAACTCGCCGATGTGTTTGTGTATTGCTTGCTCCTCAGCAGAAAACTCGATATCGACCTGCTGCAGGCAGCACGCGAGAAACTTCGGCAGAACGCCGAGAAGTACCCGGCAGACAAGGTTCGGGGTAGTTCCAAGAAATACACCGAGTACTGACCCCTGTGCTCAGCTATCGCCATGAATTCCACGCCGGCAATTTCGGCGATCTTCTCAAGCACGCAACACTCGCGCTCATCCTGGAATACCTGAAACAGAAGCCGGCACCGATCCGCTACATCGACACTCATGCCGGCGCGGGAATGTATGCCATAGATGGTGAGAGGGCGCGCAAGACTGGAGAATTTGCTCTCGGGGTTGGCAGTGTGAACCTGCAGACGCTGCCCGCAATGTTGCAGAGCTACGGTGCAGTGCAGCGGGAGTTTCTCGCCAGACGCCTGTATGCCGGTTCCCCGATGCTCGCCTCACACCTGTTGCGCGAGCAGGATGAGTTGCGTCTGTTCGAGTTGCACTCGAGTGAGTTTCCCCGGCTACAGGCTGCCTTCGCCCGCGATCGGCGTACGCGCGTCTTCAATGATAATGGCTTCGAGGCTGTGACGTCGTTGTTGCCCGTCCAGAATGCCCGCGCGGTCGTGTTGATCGACCCTTCCTATGAAAACAGGAGCGACTACGAGGGGGTCGTGACTTGTGTGCAGAAGGGGTATTCCCGCATGCCGAATGCGGTCTTTGCAATCTGGTATCCGGTGGTGGGAAATCCTGCGCTGCCGGTGATGCTGAGAAAGCTTACGGCGATCGCGACCGGTAAGGTATGGCAGTTTGCACTCACGGCGGCCGATGTCGGTGCCACCGGCATGACTGCTACCGGGATGATCGTCATCAACCCGCCGTGGACATTACCGGAAGAACTCACTGCAGCCTTTGCGCTCCTGTGTCCCCAGTTGGCATTTACGGAATCGAATTTCACCGCCAGCTGCTTGAAAGACTAGCCATCAAACAAGCCGGTCACCGCGCGTATGCGATGATTCTCGCTGTCGGTGACATACACGACGCCGTCGTGCACACAGACTCCATGCGGACGATTGAGTCGGCACTGCAGCGGATCCCCGTCCGGACCGTCACCTCGTTCTCCACTGCCTAACACAGTTTCTATGATCCCGGAGTCGAGAAGCATGCGGCGCACGACATGATTCTCGGTATCGACGATGTAGAGTGCATGATCGCGCGCGGAGTAGGCGATGCCTTTGGGTCCGTTGAAGCGGGCCGCAAGCGCCGGCGCTCCGTCGCCGGTATACCCCTGTTCGCCGGTCCCGGCGATATGCGTCAGGGTCTGCGAAGGCATGTTCAACTGAAACACGGCATTGCCTTCGCGCAAGACCAGATACGCATTGCCGTCGGGATCGGTGTCTATGGAACGCGGTCCCAGCAGCGGAGTGCCAGACAGTGGTGCCGAATCCGGTGTGGCCTCGCGCACGCCGGTCCCGGCCAGGGTTGAAATCTGACCGGTGGCGGCGTCGATACGACGCACCCGGCTGTTACCAATGTCGCAGATCAGCAGATCTTCACCGGGGGTGAACGCGATGCTGTGGGGTTGGCGCAGTAGCGCGGCGGTGGCCGGACCGCCGTCGCCGCCATAGCCCGCCGTGCCCGAGCCTGCGATCGTGGCAACGTGGCCGCTGGCGGCGTCGATACGACGAACGGTATGCGAATCCCGCTCCACCACAAACAGATTGCCGCGGTTGTCGAAGCGGATCTCATGGGGTGCCGAGAAGGCCGCCGCCAATGCCGGGCCACCATCGCCACTGTAACCCTTGGTGCCATTACCTGCGATCGTGGTCAGGTGCCCGGTGTCGATCGTCAGACGCCGTGTTCGCCCCGAATCCACTTCGCAGAAATACAGGGCGTTGTCGGGCCCGACGACGATGCCATAGGGGTTGTTGACGGGTGTTCCGGTGGCAAGCAATCCGGCACTGCCCTCGACTTCGTAGCCGGGGCTGCCAGTACCGGCGATGGTTCTGACCCGGGGAGAGTGGGTCCGCTGTAGCGGAAGGCTGCAGGCGGAGGCCATTGCCCCGAGGGCGAGGCTGGTCAGAAAATGCCGTCGGCCGGGCGAACGCATGGGCAGCACCTCTCAAGATGGCAGGTTGACAGGATGGCAGGATGGGGTACCCGTCCCGCGCGGC
This sequence comes from Pseudomonadales bacterium, assembly GCA_023257655.1. Lineage (GTDB taxonomy): Bacteria > Pseudomonadota > Gammaproteobacteria > Pseudomonadales > Pseudohongiellaceae > UBA9145. The sequence continues at coordinate 203,876 of JALRBQ010000013.1, read as the reverse complement.
GGGTAACCCAAAATAGTATTGAGTTTTTGGTCTGGCCCAAATACTCTCATATCCCGGCTCGAGGAAACCAATAATATCGACTCCAGGCCATGCCCTTCGGCACTGCAGGTGAGCGAATCAGGAGAAAACCATGTGTGATCTAGATACCCAGAGAGATGTCGACGAGTTGCTGCAGCGCACCGGCGTCACGCGTCGGCGCTTCGGCAAGCTGTCAGCCGCTGTTGGCCTGGCGATGATGCTGCCCCCTGTGGCGAATGCGCAGGCGGTAACGGAGACCGACGTCAATGTCACAACGCCCGATGGCGTCGCGGATTGTTATTTCGTGCACCCGTCTACGGGTCGGCATCCGGCGGTGATCGTATGGCCCGACATCCTTGGCCTGCGTCCGGCGTTCCGTGCCATGGGCAAACGCCTGGCCCAGTCCGGTTATTCGGTGCTGGTTGTAAATCCCTTCTATCGCGATGCCCGCTCCCCGGTCGTCGGTGAAGGGGCCAGTTTCGGCGACACCGAGACCCGCAATATCGTGCTGCCAATGGCGCGCAACCTGAATGCAGACACCCACTTCACTGACGCCCGTGCCATGGTTGCGTTTCTGGATGCCCAGGCGGCGGTCGACACGTCTCGCGGCATCGGTACCACTGGCTACTGCATGGGTGGACCGATGGTCATGCGGACCCTGGCGGCGGTGCCCGAGCGTCTCGCTGCAGGTGGAACCTTCCACGGCGGTGGACTTGCCACGGATGCAGACAACAGCCCGCATCTGCTGATTCCACAGACACGCGCACAGGTCTTGCACTGTGTGGCCGAGAACGACGATGCCAATGATCCGGAGGCAAAAAATACCCTGCGGACAGCCTATGCCGCCGCCGGTCTGGGCGCGGAGATCGAAGTCTATGCCGGTACCCTGCATGGGTGGTGCCCACCTGACTCGGCAGTGTATGACGAGGCGCAGGCAGAACGGGCCTGGAGTCGGTTGCTGAACCTGTTCAGCACGGCGCTGGCCTAGCGCGTTAGGGCGTCCCGCAGGCGAAAAGCCCTGCTTAAGACAACAAAAAAGGGCGGCTGTGCCTGACACAGCCGCCCTTTTTATTTACCGAGTTTATAGCCCCGATTTATAGCCCCGATTTATAACCCAGGTTTATGCACCAGTTTCGTGAGTCAGGACCTGGTTCGAATGCGCGCAGACGCTCCTCTCAGGGAGCTGTCTGCAGATTCAGCTTCTGGGTCCAGAAGATATCGATATTGCCGAGACTGTTGTCGCTGCGGCTCGAGAACCAGGTGAAGGTGTCGCTATCCGGAGGCAGGGCCGGACACATGTCGGCGGCGGCCGTGTTGACGCGAGGCCCGAGGTTCACTGCCGGGCCCCAGCTATTGGGGCCCTGACGCATCGCACCCCAGATGTCCATGCCGCCAAAGCCGCCTGGCCGATTGGAGGTGAAATACACCATGCCGTTCCGGTCCTGGCTGAAATGAAACTCCTCACCGGCAGTATTGATATTGGGACCCTGATTGACCGGGCTCTGCCACACACCGCTGGCATCCTGTTCGGCACACCAGATATCCGAGCCGCCATAGCCGCCCTCGCGCATGGAGGCGAAGCACAACCGGCCGTCGGGCAACACGGCCGGACAGTGTTCGTTGCCAACATCGGTGCTGATCGGGAAGGGCACCAGTTCCGGGGTGGTCCAGCTGCCGTTCACCCGGTGGGTGACGAACAGGTCGTTCATGTTCATCGGGCTCGTCGTTGCCAGTCGGTCGGATTTAAAATAGATGGTATTGCCGTCGGCAGTAATCCACGGTTCGCGATCATCCCCTTTGCGCAACGGATCGACATTGGTGGCGGGGGCCGCGTTGATCGGGATGCCCATGTTGACGGGAGTATTCCAGTTGCCGGTATCGGGGTTAAACGTGGCGATGTACAGGTCCTTCGGATCTCCGGGGGCAACGGCCATGTCTTCGCGGGCACTGCAATAGACCATGGTGCCATCCGCGGCGAAGGACAGTTCGCCCTCGGCCCACATCGTATTGATTGGCGCACCGAAGTTATGGACGGCGAGGTCGACCCAGGAGTCGGCGGCCAGACCCGCACCGCTCGCGGAGAGTCCGGTGAAGAGCAGGGCAAGACAAAGTGGGCGGTGGGGCTTGTCGCGATTCGGATAGAGCATGGGCATGGTCGATTCCTCGGGTTGCGGTCACCTGCCCGGAAGCATAAAAGCCCTGTCAGCGAATGTCCATGCCATACCTTACCGGGTTTCCCTGCTGCGAATCCTTGCCGCGACATCATGCTGTCGCCTGCCGCGGCACAGTGTCGCACCGCCTGTTAATTCAGGACGGCGACCGTATAGTGAGACGTGGTATGACCATTCAAGCCGTGAGGTGCACCATGTTCCACGTCAAGTACCTGAATTACCTGTTGCTCGTCCCTGTTGTTACCGCAATCCTGTGCGGCGTCATCATTGCCCTGTTGTAAACAAGGTGGTCAGTTGGGAGATTGCAGGCCAGTTTCCAGCCTGAACATTTCCCGCAGAATGCCTCGCCACTGACGGTACTGTGAATCCATGGTTCCGCTCAGTCCATGTACTTGCTGATTCAGCTCCAGAATGGCGGGTGCGATCTCATTATTAAAGCCAGATGCGAGTTCCGTGAATTCCTGCTCGTAAATCTTGCTCCACTTATAGCGGTCATAACGCTGGATGAGGGAGAGGTAGCTGTTCGAATCGGCATAGTCATCGGCATTGAAAACGCGAAGGCGAGACTCGGTCTCTACCTGCTCCAGCGCATAGCGGCGCCACAACACATACGCAGGTTGCATTTCGTCGAACAGGGCCCGGTAATATTCATCGACGGTGTCAATAAACAGGTAGTGGCGTCGGCGTATCTCCTCCACTCTGCCCAGCATGGGATCGTTAGCCGCGAGTTGACCGGTAATTATCAGAGTGCCTCCGGCGTCACGTCCTAAAGTATCGGCGAACGACTCCGGTGCCAGGTCGTTGGCATAGACCAACTCGGCAATCTGATGAATCTCCTGCAGACGCTGTGCCGAGAGAGAGTCGCGCACCACCACCAGGTCATTTGCAATCTGATCGTAGATATCCTGCATCGGGTCGACAAAATTGTTGGCGTCGAACCGCCGACCGGGGGTGAAGCGAGTCGTGTCCGGGTAGTCGTCCGTGCTTGCCACTTCCATATAGCGCTTGTTAAGCCATTCGGTTCCAGTGCTGTCGATAGCCTTCATCTCCAGTTCAAGCACCTCTCCATCCGATCGCAGTACCGTCCCGAACACGAGCAGGTCCATCGATGGATCGCTCTCCGGTAGCACACGTACTGGCCCCCACTGGTTGGACTCGACCAGCGTATTGCGCACCAGGTAGGGCAGATACTGGGTTTCCTTGCGTGTAATTTCGGTATACAGCCATTCCCCCAATTCCTCCGACAGTCGACCCTGCACGGCGCTGTCAAAGACGACTACACCGACTTCCATTTGCGCATACGCGGGGACCTCATTGGTGGCAGTTTCCAGCGCTACCGGGGGTGTGGGTGTCAGCACCTCACGGGGTGGTCGCTTGGGTGCCTGCGCGCAGCCGGCAAGCAGCAACACGACGACGCTCAACATCGACAGGGCTGCACTTCGCGACTTCACAGCGGCGACACCTGACTGCACACCCGACCGCGACTGAGCGTCTGGGTGCAATTGAACTCGTCGGCAGGTGCCGTGTAACGCGTGTAAGCCTGACGCAGATTGAAGGGATCACCGCCATGACTACTGACGCTGACGAGTAGGTTGAGAGATTGTCTGTCGGATGACAGGGTGAAGCGATAGGTGATCAGGAGCTCATCCGGAAGTCGCACCTGAAAGATCAGCTGCTGCCGGTCCCAGCCACAGATCTCGGTGCCGTGTTCACTGGAAAAACTCGTGATAACGCCATCTTCGATGCCGCAGATGAGGGCGGCGTCACCCTCGCGTTCAATGCGCACCTCAAACCGGGTCTGCGCTATCGTCATGGTGGTTTGACGGGTGATGTATTCAGCCAGACGGGCGAGATCGACCAGATTCGCGCCCCCGCGACTACTGCCGATCAGCGCGGGTCCCTGGTTGAGGCCGATATCACCTGCGTTGCCGCGGCGCATGCGATCGTAGGCTTCCTGCCGGATGCGGATCAGTCGGTCGAGTTCCGTATCCCAGCTATCGCTGCGGGTGAAATCTTTCTCCCACGAGCCAGTGAAATCCGGCCGCAGTGGTTGGTCCAGGTTCAGTTTCGGCAGGCTGTCAGTCGTCTGGGCTGTCACCGGTGGCAGCCAAAGCAGGAGCAACGCCCCCAGTAAGAGGCGCCATCCGCGAAGTTGGCAGGGAAATGCGATCATCATGGTTCCGGATTTGAATTCACTGGCGCGTTTGCCAGGACCCAGTACTTTGTATGGATCCTAGGGAAATTACAGTCCGATGCGCCGTATTGAGGCCCGGCGTCGACGGCAGGTCACGACGGGTCTGCCCGACCACTTTAAACCAGCGAACCCTGGATTGAAAACGGCGTCGGGTCGAGCGAGGCAATGGACATTCCGCTGGCAGCCTTCTATGCTCTGGTAACAGGCAATCTCACATCAGAGGGAGAATACCGATGTCCCCATTCAAGTGCATCACTTCGCTGGCTGGTTGCGCCAGTCTGCTTGCGGCTACCAGTGCTCTGGCGCAACAGGATTTCAGCCAGGTAACGATTACTCCCCATCACGTCGCCGGCAGCGTCTATTACCTGGAAGGCAGTGGCGGCAACATCGGACTGTCGATTGGTGAGGATGGTGTGGTCATGATCGACGACCAGTACGCTCCTCTGACTGACCGTATCATCGCCGCCATTCGTGAACTCAATGATGGTGAGATCCGCTTCCTCATCAATACCCACGTTCACGGGGACCATACCGGTGGCAATGAGAACATGGGAAAGATGGGCATCCAGATTCTCGCGCGTGACAAGGTGCGCGTCCGCCTCAGTGCCCAATCACCGGCGGCGGCCCTGCCGATTCTGACCTATAGCGAAGCGATCACGATCTTCCTGAACGGCGAAGAAGTCTATGCCTTTCCGGCACCACCGGCGCACACCGATGGCGATTCGTTCATCCTGTTTCGCGATGCCGACGTGATCCACTCCGGTGACGTGTTCCGCACAACCGCGTTTCCGGTAATCGATACCAACAACGGGGGTACTCTCGATGGCACCCTGCAGGCACTTGGATTACTGATAGGCTCTTGCGGCCCCGATACCAAGATCGTACCCGGTCATGGCAGTGTTTCCTCACGGGAAGACGTCATCGGTTTTCGTGACATGATTCTCGACGTTCGCGCCAAAGTTGTTCCTCTTGTCGAACAAGGAATGACGTACGACCAGGTCGCGGCAACTAATCCTACTGCGTCATATAATGATCGCTATGGAAATCCAGAGAGATTTTTGAGAGCGGTCTATACGGAGCTGGGCGGTACCGGCATCTAGAATGTCGACGCCAGAAGCAGGGTCGAGATTCCGGGACCAGGGCGGAATCAAATCAGTAAAGCCGCCAATGCTGGCAATCGGCAGTATGTCCGTGGCGACCGAGTTTGTCGACTTCGTCAATCACGAATTGTTGCCGCGACTGCCGATGAGCCCCGAGACATTTTGGCAAGGGCTGGAGGCGCTGCTCGACGACTTCACGCCTCGCAATGTTGAGCTGCTGTCTGTTCGCGATCGGTTGCAGGCACAGATCGATGACTGGCACCGTGCCCGGCAGGGCCAGGACTTCGACGCCGTCACCTATCGGCAATTCCTCATCGACATCGGTTATTTGCAACCGGAAGTACCGGACTTTCAGATCGAGACCGATTGTGTTGACGACGAAATTGCCTTGCAGGCAGGGCCGCAACTGGTTGTTCCCGTCAAGAACGGCCGTTTCGCCCTCAACGCGGCCAATGCTCGCTGGGGCAGCCTGTATGACGCGCTGTATGGCACTGACGCCATTCCTGACGCAGACGGTGCCGATCGTGCTGGCAGCTACAATCCAGTGCGAGGCCTGCGAGTCATTGCCTTCGCACGCGAATTCCTCGACCAGAGTTGTTCATTACAGCAAGGATCACACAGTGCGGTAACCCGCTATTGGATAGCGGACGGGGCACTACGCGTCGCTCTGCCGGAGGGAGACACCGGTCTCGCCGATGCCAGCCAGTGCGTTGGATACACAGGTTCACCCGACGCGCCGACCGCTATCCTGCTGCGTAACAACAACCTGCACATCGAACTCATCATCGATCCGCAATCTGCGATCGGCTGCACCGACCGGGCAGGAGTGGCCGACGTTGTGTTGGAGGCAGCGGTGACTACAATCCAGGATTGCGAGGATTCGGTCGCCGCCGTGGACGCTGCAGATAAGGTGGCCGTCTACCGGAACTGGCTCGGCCTGATCACTGGCGACCTGAGTGAACGCTTTATCAAGGGCGACAGGGAGATTACCCGCAGCCTGCATGCCGATCGCACCTATACCACCCTGACCGGCGATTCATTAGAGCTGCCCGGTCGCAGCCTGTTGCTGATACGCAACGTTGGCCACCTGATGCGCAATCCGACGCTGCACGATCGTCACGGCCAACCCGTATTCGAGGGCTTGCTGGACGCACTGCTCACCAGCGCCATCGGCGCCATTGACATCCGCCGTGGTGGCCGTCTGGTTAATTCCCGTGCGGGCAGTATCTACATCGTCAAACCGAAGATGCACGGTCCGGATGAGGTCGCTTTTACCAATGCGCTGTTCGAGCGCGTCGAGACGCTGCTGCAACTTCCGGCCAACACGATCAAGCTTGGCATCATGGATGAGGAACGTCGCACGTCCGTAAATCTGAAAAACTGCATCCATGCCGCCCGACACCGCGTCGTCTTCATCAACACCGGCTTTCTCGATCGCACCGGTGACGAAATTCATACGAGCATGGAAGCGGGGCCGATGTTGCCCAAGGGTGAGATGAAATCCACGCCCTGGATCAAGGCATATGAGGACAATAATGTGGATGTCGGACTGCGCTGCGGCTTTCAGGGCAGGGCCCAGATCGGCAAGGGCATGTGGGCGATGCCCGATCTGATGGCACGCATGCTGGAAGAGAAGATTGCGCATCCGCAGGCGGGCGCCAACACCGCCTGGGTGCCATCGCCGACCGCAGCAGTTTTGCATGCCCTGCATTACCATCGGATCGATGTCACCGAGCAACAGGCACGAATCCGTGAAAGGATACCGGCACGTGTCGAAGACATGCTGACGATTCCCCTGTTGCCGCAATCGAGAACCTTGACAGCACAAGCCATCCAGCAAGAACTGGACAACAACGTGCAGGGCATTCTTGGTTATGTCGTACGCTGGATCAATCAGGGCATCGGATGTTCAAAAGTACCGGACATTCATAACATTGCTCTGATGGAAGACCGAGCCACTTTGCGTATCTCCAGCCAACATATCGCCAATTGGCTGCGACACGGACTATGCTCGCCGGAACAGGTGCGAGAAACACTCGAAAGGATGGCGGTTGTCGTGAATGCGCAGAATGCATCAGATCCTGACTACGAGCTAATGGCACCCGGCTATGCCGGTTCCTCAGCCTTCAGTGCCGCCTGCGAGCTGGTGTTTGCTGGAGCCCGGCAACCCAATGGCTATACCGAACCCTGTCTGCACGCCTGGCGTCTGCGCAGAAAGCGATAGTATTGGCATCGACGCCGCGAAATTCGTACCATGACCCCCGGTGAACGCCTTCTTGTACCCGGCTCGGGAGGAAGGCGTTACCTGTGATAAATTGTGATTTTTACCGCCGTTACAGCGCGAGCCCGCGTGGCTAATGGCATGATCGCTCGACAACAAAACAACGCAGTTTCAATCAGATGCTGCAAAACACGGGGAGTTACACAGATGCGCCGAGTGTATTCATACGCGCTGTTACTGGGTTTGATGATGGGTGGAAGTTCGGTGCTGGCCCAGGCGCCGGAAGGCAATGCGCGAGGCCCGATAGGGCCAAGTCCTTACGATGTCGTTCGCGGCTGGCACAAACCGTTCGCCAAGCAGGGTTTTGCCTTCGGTGGCAATTCCGGTCTGTATGCCGAGTCCCCCGACCGAATCTTCGTCTTGCAGCGCGGCGAGACCTTGCTGCCATTCCCGCTGCCGGAACAATTTGAACAGCATGCCGGCACACTTGGCATCAACGTTTTGCGCGACACGGATTTGCGCACCTGGCAAAACTGCATGTACACACTCGATGGCGACGGCAACGTCAAGGAATTGTGGAATCAGTGGGATTTCCTGTGTGCCGGTTCCGACGGACCTGGACCCCATCGCGTACGAGTCAGTCCCTATGACCCGGAACACCGGGTTTGGGTCATCAACGAAACCTTCCAGCAAATTTACATCTTCTCCAATGACGGCAAAGAGCTGCTGAAGATTATGGGAGAGAAGAACGTCGCGGGCACGGATCCGAACCATTTCGGTCGTCCCCAGGACGTGGCCTTCCTGCCGGACGGTCGCGTGCTGATTGCCGATGGTCTCGATAACAATCGCATCATGATTCTGGACAAGGACCTGAATTACATCGCCGAATTTGGCAGCGCAGGTGAGGGCCCGGGCCAGTTCAATGGCATTCATGCACTGGGCGTGGGGCCTAATGGTCTGATCTTCGCGCTCGACCGCTCGGGTGGACGGGTCAATGTTTTCCGCACGACTGACGATCCGGCGAAGATGGATTTCGTCGATGTCTGGGACGGCTTCACCCTGCCTCTGGACATCATCGTGAATGACGACGACGTCTGGATTACCGATCTTGGTCCATTACGATTCGTGAATCTGGATTTCGAAGGCAATTACAAATACACCTGGCTTGTGCCACCGGATTTGCCCGACGGGTATATCGAGGTACATACCTTCACTGCCGACACCGATGGCAATCTGTACGGCGGCGACAATCAATACGGTCGTTCACAGAAGTTTGTCCCCAAGCCCGGGATCAATCCCGAGTTGTTGATCAATCCACCCTGGGTCGCACCCTGAACCCCGTTTTAGTCAAAGCGCAGTTGAAAAAAAAGCCGACCCTTCACAGGATCGGCTTTTTTATTGCCGAGACCACGCCCGGAATCAGTTGGGCGGCGCGGGCTCGATCTCGAGGGGGGCGTAATAACTGCCTCCCGTACTCTCGATCTGATTCCGCCGTTCGCGCCACTGCGGACCGGCCGAACCACCTTCCTCGTACTGCAGATCCTGACGCAGATAATTCCAGTCGGTCGGATCCAGCTCCTGGGCCATTGTCCAGTAGATCTCCGCCTTGGCATCATTGCCATTGGTGAAGTAATACGTGCCAATGCGGAAGGCCGGCTGTGCTCGCTCAGCTTCCGGCGTGCGCTGGATAATGCTCTGGCGTACTTTCTCCAGATCCCAGACATAACGACTCTCGGCACCCTTCGCTACCCAGTCACGTACGATAGGGACGTACTCATCGGTACCGAAACTGGTGGCTCCCAGGCTATGCACGGCGGCATAGGTGCCCTCATTGATACGTTGGATCTTGCCCTGTTCGTCGATCCACACACCGGAGGGTACATTGACCAGGTTATACAAGGCACTGATGTGATGGTTCACGTCGATGATGGCGGTGTAGCTTACCTGTGCCGCATCGAAGATCGGCCCAGCGGCCGCTTCTCCACCCGCGTCTTGCGCGAGAGAGATGATTTCAAAGTTATCGGATTTCAACTCTTCGTAGATTGACTGCCACACGGGCACGTCCAGTCTACAGCCTCACCAGGAAGCCCAGGTAAGCAGGAGTACTTTCTTGCCACGGAAATCCGAGAGTCGGACGAGATTGCCGTCGCGATCGGGCAGCGCAAAGTCCGGGGCTTCGCCACCACGCAAGAAAGAGCGACGCTCCAGTGGCATGGCCCCAAAGCTCCAGATGCTGTCATCGTAGTCGGTGACGTGAGCCTGCTGGAGTTTGTCAGCCAGTCCGGTGACGTTAAACCAGCCTTGTCCCCGTCGCGTCACATACATGTCGCTGTCGCGATCCTGCAATACGGGCACACAGAGGTCATCCAGACAGGCACCTTCGGGCTTCAGGACGAAGTCATTGATGCGGGTCAGATCGGCAGGTTTGACCCACAGATCACTGGCGTCCGGTAAAGTTTGTTCGATAGTTACGACGCGGTCGTTGTAGAGCACAGTCGCGTTCTGCGCCGTTGCCTGACCCGTGAGTGTCACGAGGCCAAGCAGCAGACCCAGACCCGGTAGTCGCTGCATGGGAGTACTCCTGTCGAGAAATCTGAAGATGGAGCTTGCCAGAGTAGAGGAGAATGGCCTGCACTTCAACCGGACTGCACTCAACATCATTTCGCCTGTCTCGCTCAAAGCGGTGGACTGTATGGGGAGAGCGGCTAGAATGAGGCTGGAGAACCACCAGGTTTTGAGGAGAGCCAGATGACCACAACAAGAACAAAAGCAATGGGCCTGCTGGCTACGGTTTGGCTGCTGGCAAGCGCCTTTTCACAGGCGCAGACCGCGGCGGGTCCCCGTCTCAATCGCGCCATTGAATTGCTGGACAATGACCAGGTAGCCTTCGGTGTATTGAGTTTTGACTATTCATTAAACAACGCGCGCAGCATGGCGCGATCCGGACTCGACTTCATCATCATCGACATGGAGCACGCACCGTTCGATGTCGAACAGCTCCGGGAATTTCTGCTCGGCATGACTGACAAAGCGGCGATTCTGGAAAAGGGGTCGCTGCAGCCCGATGTTGTACCCTTTGTCAGGATACCCGCCGGCGGCGATGAAGACTTCGTATCCCAGGTCAAACAGGTACTGGATGTGGGGGTGTTCGGTGTCATGTTTCCGTCCATCAATAACCGCGAGCAAGCAGAACTCGCGGTACGCGCGACCCGTTATCCACAACTCAATGGTGCTGATGATTTCGAACCGGCCGGTCTACGTGGTCGTAACCCGGCCAATGCGAGCTGGTACTGGGGCATTCCAGACTACCATGCCAAAGCCGATGTCTGGCCACTGGATCGCGAAGGCGAACTGCTGGCAATAATCCAGATTGAATCGCCCGAGGGTGTCGAGCATATTCGCGACATCATTTCGGTGCCAGGTGTAGGCGTAATCTTCATCGGCCCGTCGGATCTCAGCACTGCGATGGGCTATGCCAGTCCTTCAGCGCCCCAGGTTGAAGCCGCCATACAGTCGGTGTTAGCAGCTTGTCTCGACTTCGATGTGCCGTGCGCCATCACAACTTCGGCTGGCAGTGTCGCGCAGCGTGTCGAACAGGGATTCCGCTTTGTCACGGTGGGGGCGGACGGCGGTCTCTCGTCCTATGCCACTGAGGCATTGACACGAGGCAAATCGGCCGCGGGTCGCTAGGACTTTACGCCGGGAGACGCCTGATATTCCTCGGAAGATTGCAGTGCAAGACTGATCGCCGTGCCGAGTGCGGCGATCGTATAGGGCTTCTGCAACAAGGGAGCATCCAGCCGCAGTCCGGACTTGTCAGCCAGCACGCCTTCCGGGAACCCGGACGTGTACAACACCTTGATGTTTGGGTTCAGGGCACGCGCCTTGGCAGCCAGTTCTACGCCATTCATACCTCCCGGCATGACGATGTCGGTCAACAGCACCTTAATGGAGTCATTAACGGCAATCAGCTGCAAGGCCTGCTCTGCGTTCAGTGCCGAGAGCACAGTACAGCCCATGTCTTGCAGAAAATAGACGGCAACCTCAAGCAGTTCGGCCTCATCATCGACCACCAACACTTCATCAGCGGAGGTGAACCGTAACCCGGACTCCGGCGTCTCGGCCGGTGCTGGTCGATCCACGACCAATCCCGGGGCGGCTGGCAACCATAATTCCATTGTGGTGCCGGCGCCGGGCGAGCTCATCATCTTCACGTTGCCCCCCGACTGTTTGGCGAAACCATAGATCATCGCTAAACCGAGGCCGGTACCCTTGCCACGCTCCTTGGTGGTGAAGAAGGGTTCAAACGCCCGGCTGAGCGTATTGGCATCCATGCCCTCACCAGTATCGGTGACGGTGATATGCACGTAATCTCCCGGCTTCATGTCTTCCGGGGTGCTGTCTATGACTTGCGTGTTTAAAGTTCGCTCGTCGTTGGAAATGATGAATTTGCCACCCTTGGGCATGGCGTCACGGGAATTCACAGCAAGGTTGATCAGCACGTTCTCCAGACCGGAGTGATCGATCAATACCGGCGGCAATCGGAACGGCCATAGCCAGAATCATTTTTGTAGCAGATCCCTGGGTCAAATCTTTCATGAGAGCGATCCAATAGCGTGGGTGCGGAAGGGGTGCGGTTGTATCGGGTCGATCGGGCTGACGACGAGCACGGAGGAAGTAACCGGAGTCATGCCGCGACACGCGGGCAAGAGCGGCGTAAGGGTAGCATCAATCGGCGCGCAGCGGGAACAGAAAATTGCCAATTCCCGACCGGGAAGAGTTGCGAGAAATCGGTGCCGTCACCGAAGGCTAGTTCGGGACGGCAGGGACCGGTGTGACGATTGGTTTACAGCAATGATTTCAACGCAGGCTTCGTCACCTTGCCCATCGCGTTGCGCGGCAGGGCATCGACGATCTTGATCTGCTTGGGAATCTTGTACGACGACATCTTGCCTTCGCACCAGGCCTTCAACTCCGGATAGTCCAGGCTCGCACCCTGCTTAAGACCGATGATGGCCGTCACCGACTCGCCCCAGGTCTCGTCTTCGACACCGATCACCGCGACTTCGGCGACGGACTCGTGGGTCAGCAGTACGCCTTCGATCTCGAGCGCTGACAGCTTGTATCCACCGGATTTAATGATGTCGACCGAGGAGCGACCCATGATGCGGTAATAGCCATCTTCCACGATGCCGACATCACCAGTGCAGAACCAGCCGTCCTTGAAGCTCTCCTGGGTGGCCTTTGGATTGTCCCAGTATTCAAGAAACACGTTATCGCCCTTGATGCGAATCTCGCCGGCAGTATTCTCTTCAGTAATCGGTTTGTCATTCTCATCGAAGAGTTGCGCGCTGACACCCGGCAGTGGCTGTCCCACATAGCCTGCCCGCCGTTCGCCGTTGTAGGGATTGGACAGACCCATGCCGATTTCGGTCATGCCGTAACGTTCCAGTAACACCTGACCGGTTAGTTCCTGCCATTGTTTGAACAGCTTGACCGGGCACGCCGCCGAACCGGAGATGTTGAGGCGCATACGTCCAAAGCCGGCACAGATGCGAGCAACCTCGTCCTTGTCGATGCCCTCGAAGTACTGAATCAGTTTCACGTAGATCGTCGGCACCGCCATAAACACATTGTAAGTGTCCGCCACGATCTCGGCCGTGATGCGGGGAATGTCGAACTTCGTAAACAGATGCACGGTGGCACCGGACCACAGGCCGCAGCTGAGTATATTGATAATGCCGTGAATATGGTGCAGTGGCAGAAACAGAGGAATGGCGTCGTCGCCAGTCCACTCCCAGGCCGTGACGAGCGTCGTGATCTGGGCCCGGATGGTTTTGTGTGTGCTCACCACACCCTTTGGTTTATTCGTGGTACCGCTGGTGAACAGCATCATCGCGCGGCGGTCGCTGGCGATGGCTGGCAGCTCACCAGCCTTCTCGGCCAATACGTCGGCGACGGAGAGCAACTCAATGTTGAGCTGTGTGCACAGGGGAGTCAGTTCCGCATGGTATTTTTCACTGGCGATCAACCGGGTGACGCTGGCACAGGTCAGATAATGATCCAGCTCAGCGATGGCCGAGGCGACATTGAGCGGGATCGCGATGCCGCCTGCGCGCCAGATGCCATGCATCGTAGTGACATAGTCCAGACTCGCCGGCAAATAAAACGCGACTCTTTCTTCCTTCAGGTCGCTCTCACCACGCAGCAGACCGGTCGCGAAGCGATTGATGTGCTGATTTACCTGGCCGTAGGTGTAACGTGTCTCGCCTTCAACCAGAGCGACCTTGTCATTACCATCGCGCAGATGGGGAAAATGAGTTTCATTCATGCTTCGCTGTCTCTTTCCGTCCCTTGCAGTTTGTGAACGTTGTAAGGAATTTACTGGAACATAATACCGACGATGAAATACAACACCGAGGGACCTAACAAGCAACCTACGCCAGTATAAAAGGTTGCTGTCATGGCGCCATAAGGCACCAGTTTCGGATCGGTGGCGGCGAGTCCGGCAGCGACGCCGCTCGTCGTGCCCATGAGTCCGCCGTACACCATGGCTGATTGCGGATTGTCGAGACCGATGTAACGAGCCACCAGCGGTGTACCGATCATGACGAGAATCGACTTGACGAGCCCGGCTGCCACACTCAGCGTGATCACGGCATCGCTGGCGCCAATGGCTTCGCCAGTCACCGGACCGACGATGTAGGTCACCGCACCGGCACCGATGGTGGTGATGTCAGCGGCATCGGTGTAGCCGAACACAATCGCCACGGCGGCGCCGACGATGAACGAGACGATGACGCCGGCAAAGATCGAAATGACGCCGGCGACGCCGGCCTTCTTCAGCTCTGAGAAATGCACACCGAAGGCAGTCGCGACGATGGCGAAATCCCGCAGCATGCCGCCGCCCATGAGGCCGATGCCGCTCAGAATGGCAATATCGGCTACACCCTTGCTGCCACCGGTAGTGACGCCACCGATGTAAGCGGCGACAAGACCAATGGCGATCGCGATCGCGGAACCGTGGATGCGGCCAGCAGTGAGCTTGTTGGCGAGCAGGTAGGAGATCCAGATCGTGACCCCCACCACCGAGAACGCAACGATAAGATTATTACGAACGAGTACGGTTTCGATGAGTTCCATCAGAGTTTACTCCCCGGCTGTCCCTGTCCAGGTGAGGCCTTCGTGTCGGCGCCGATCTTGCTGAGCACCGGCACCAGCGCGAAGCTGACAACGACCGCAGCGACGCCAGCGATGATCGCGATCATGCCGCCTTCGGTCGCCGCGGCGACATTTTGCTGTGCCGCCATGGCCACCACGATGGGGATGTACATGGCACTCCAGAACTGAATGCCGGCACCGGACGTACCTTCAGTTAGGGACTTGAAGCGCTTCGAGTTGCTGGCCATGACAAGAAACAGCATGGCGATACCGACGCCACCGACATTGGCATCGACGCCGAGCACGACCCCGAGCACTTCTCCAATTAACATGCCCAGAATCAGGCAGACAGACAGCAGAGCAACACCGTAGACAATCATTATTATTATTCCTTCATCAGTGCGTAGCGGTTTGCGAACAGGGCCTGATGATATGATGCAGCCGGTCAGAGTGCAATTTGCACGCATGCCGGGAAGGCCCGCGACGCAACGGCCACAACTGGTCTCAAGGGGGCCGGAATTCAGCGGGGGCGGTTTGACAGTCGCCCCCGGTTTATAGGTTAATTGGTCCCCCCGGGGCGGCAGGACAGGGACGCGCACAGGCTCGCCCGGCCCACCGTACACCAACACCAATGCACAACCTAGAAAAGGGCATGAGAGATGAGTAAACCAGTTCGCACCATCGCGGCATTCAGCGTGGGAGCACTCCTGTTCGCGGCGACCGCCGCCGCCCAGGATGTCACGACCGAAATCCTGACGAATGCCCAGAATTATTCCGATCGTTGGGTCACCTACGGCCGCAATTACGGGGCCTGGCGCTATATGCCGGACACCCAGATCAACCGTGACACCGTGGCGAATCTGCGACCGGTGTGGATCAAGCAGACTGGCGTCACCGGCGGGGCCTTCGAAGTCACGGCCCTCGTCAACGACGGACGCATGTATCTGACCACGGCCAACAGCCATCTTATCGTTGTCGATCCCCTGACCGGCGCCGAATTGTGGCGTTATGACCATGATTTCGAAGATGTGGACCTGTGTTGTGGTCCGCACAACCGGGGTGTGGCTCTGTATGAAGACAAGGTCTTCTGGGGCACGCTGGACGCTCACCTGATGGCCTTCGACGCCGCCACGGGCATTCAGCTCTGGGATGCTGAGGTCGGCGATCATCGCGAATCCTTCTCTGTAACCGGGGCGCCACTGGTCGTCAAAGACATGGTGCTGATCGGAGTTGGCGGCGGTGAATTCGGCATTCGCGGCTACATCGATGCCTATGACGTCAACACGGGCGAACGCCGCTGGCGCTTCTACACCACCCCGGCCGAAGGCGAGCCCGGCAACGAAACCTGGGAAGGCGATTCCTGGAAGACCGGCGGCGCCCCGACCTGGGTAACCGGCACTTACGATCCTGAAACAGACCAGGTGTTCTGGGGCACCGGCAATCCCTGGCCCGATATCAATAATAATGCCCGCGTCGGAGACAACCTCTATTCCAACTCGGTTGTGGCACTGAACCCGGACAATGGTCAGCTACGCTGGTATTTCCAGACTTCGCCGCGCGATGAGTTCGATCATGATTCCACCTCGGAGCCGATGATCATCGAGGAGATGGTGAATGGTCAGCTGCGCAAGCTGGTGGTTCAGGTCTCACGCAATGGTCACGTCTATGCACTCGATCGCATGACGGGTGATTTCGTCTACGCAGCCGAATACACGAAGGTGAACTGGGCTGAACGCGACGAGACGGGCAAGCCTGTGCTCAAGCAGGAAATGTATGAACCCCGCAATACAGTCGTGTTCCCCGGCCTGTACGGTGGCAAGAACTGGCCGCCGGCTTCCTATAGTCCGGATACCCACATGCTCTATATTCCCACTACAGAATGGGGCACTACCTTCATTCGCCGTGAGGGAGAGGGTCGCCCCGGTTCCATGGACCTCGGCGGTATTCCTCGCTTCGATACCCAGGGCACGGGCTATGTCGTTGCCTTCAGCATGCTTACCGGCGAAATTGCCTGGCAGCACGAGGTGCCGGGTAGCTTCAACTGGTCTGGCACCCTGGCCACTGGTGGCGGTCTGGTCTTCGGCGGTGGTGCCGACGGCTATCTGTACGCCTTCAACGACGAAACCGGTGAAGTATTGTGGATGTTCCAGACCGGCAGCGGTATTTACGCGCCCCCGACCAGCTTTACCATTGATGGCAAGCAGTACATCGGGATCGCCTCCGGTACCCGCGACCCGGTAACCCGGGCCGGCGTGGCGACTGGCATCGCGCCCGGCAATTACATCCTGTTCAGTCTGTAAGCGGGAGCACAAGGGATTCATGCGGATAGCACAACGATTCACTGCTTTTTGTTTCACCGCCGCACTCGGGCTGCTGCCGGTTATCTCCCTCGGTGGTGTCGGGGAAGGCCAGGAGTTGTATGAGGCCTATTGTGTGGTCTGTCACGGCGGACTGGGCGAAGGCCAGACCATGGGCAAACCATTGACTGACTCGATGGCGAACCGGCTGAGTGACGAGGGCCTGATCGGGGTCATTACCAATGGTCGCAGTGGCACCGGCATGGCCTCCTGGGGTGGAACCTTCAAGGAACAGGAGATTCTCGATATCGCCTCGTATGTGCGCATGTTGCAGGGAAAACCCGGCCTCAGTCTGGCGGAAGATAATGCGGCCGGCAATGCCAACGACCCGGCAGTGCTGGCAGGCAAGTCCTTGTTCGAGGGCGTGGCCGGCTGTGTCACGTGTCACTCTTACAAGGACCAGGGGGGCGCGGTAGGTCCGGCTCTGGATGGAATTGGTTCGCGGCTGAGTGATGCTGCCCTGCAGGAAGCCTTGCTCAATCCCTCTGCCTCAATCGCCTCTGGCTATGCGGCGAAGGAAGTTGAACAACAGGATGGTACGGTGATCCGGGGACGATTCCGCAATGATTCCGCGCTCGCCATCCAGCTACAGAGCGAAGATGGCAAACGCTGGGTGACGTATTTCAAGGATCGGGTGAAAGCCGTGCGTGACACGGACGAGTCCCTGATGCCTGACGTCTTCGCGACACTGAGCGCTGCACAACAACAACAGCTGATGGCGTTTCTGAAGTCACTCTGAATCCATCCTTGTCTGCGTAGCCAGACTATGAAGATGCGCGTCGGAAGCAGCAACTACAAAACCAGCCGGGGCAGGTCGTAATGACCCGCCCCTTTTTTGTTTTATTTTTCAGTCCTTTTCGCCAATGAGGAAGCCACATGGAATTTGATACCGCTACCATCACCACGTTTGCTGTGGATTACGGGATAAAGATCATCGCTGCGCTGGCGACACTCGTCATCGGGCTGTATGTGGTCAGCATCATTCGCAGTGTGATCATGAAGGTGTTCGAACGCAGCAAGGTCGACCCATCTCTGCGCACTTTCCTCAGCAGCATGATCGCAGTATTGCTGAAGGTGTTGGTTTATATCACGGCGCTCGGTGTACTGGGTATCGAGATGACCTCGTTCATCGCAATTCTTGGCGCCGCCGGCCTCGCGGTGGGCATGGCACTCTCCGGCACACTGCAGAATTTTGCGGGTGGCGTGATGATTCTTCTTTTCAAACCCTACAAGGTCGGTGATGTTATCGAGGCGCAGGGCTACGTTGGTGCGGTAAAGGAAATCCAGATCTTCATTACAGTCCTGACCACACCCGATAACAAGACAGTCCTGATTCCGAATGGCCCACTTGCCACCGGCTCCATGATCAATTACTCCACACAGGCGACGCGTCGTGTCGACTGGATTTTTGGCATCTCCTACGGAGATGACATCGACAAGGCCTATGCAGTGCTGAAGCGCTTGATTGCCGCCGACGAGCGCATCCTCAAGGATCCGGAACCATTCATGGCGCTGCACGCACTCGCTGACAGCTCGGTAAATATCGTGGTCAGGGTGTGGGTCAATTCACCCGACTACTGGGGCGTGTTCTTCAAGATGAACGAAGAGGTCTATCGCACATTCGCCAAGGAAGGACTCTCAATTCCGTTCCCGCAGATGGATGTGCATCTGCATAAAGACTGAACGTTAGAACAGGAAGAATAACACCGCCGCAAAAGACAGCATGCCGGCCGCCGTCACGATGGCATAGAGAATTGCCATCGTGACGAACTTCGCCGCGGTAATGCCGTAGCCCTGCCCAAAGAAATTCTTCAGACTCAGGAACAGATAGACCAGCATCCAGAGCAGCCTATCCGCCACTCCCATAACCGGCCCGAGCAGGTTTGCATTGAGATTGCCCAGTGCGGTCGTGAGGTTCGACAGAAACATCGACAGCACCAGAAACGCATGGTTGTGCAGGGTGAGAATCAGATGTTCGACGTAGTAGCGCTTTGAGAACAGGTAGAGCAACTTCTGGATGAGGGCCAGTATTGGCATCATCAACAACATGAACACCGTGATGTAGTCCAGGGAGTCGAAAAAGAAACCGGACGGATCTTCGCCGATGGCGGCGAGATTTTTCTCACTCTGGGTGTGCATGTAAAGGCGCAGATTCTCGTTGCGTCGCTCGGAGAGAAAGCTGAGATTGAAGTTATCGATCAGCCCCAGCAGCTGGTTCAATTCCTCCCGTCCTTCCTCATCCAGAATCGGCGCGGGTGCAGCGGCTGTGTCCGACCCGGTGGTGGGCGCCGGATTGCGGATGGTGTCGCGCATGGACTGCAGCGAGTTATAGGCAGACAGAATCAGGAAGAACGAGATGCTGATGACCAGGAACAGACGTAGCGGCGGCGTGTAGCGGGCGCGGCGACCGGACAGATATTCCTGGCTCAGAAAGCCGGGACGCGTGAACAGGGAAAATACGGTGCGGAAGGCTCGGCCATCGAGTTCAAACACCGAGCTGAAGGCATCACGCAGCAGGAAGAAAATCGGACGCCGGATTTCCTTCACTTCCTGGCCGCAGTGGGCACAAAAATTACCCGTGAGAGGGTGCTGACAGTTCTTGCATGTGGGGACTTCGCTGATTGCCGTGTCTGTCACGATAGAGAGGCCTGGGGGGAGGTTCCGTATCCTCTACGGACTGATCAAGGTCACGTAGAGGATAGGAATTCTCAAGGAGCGCTACTAATGCGATAGCAAGTGGGTAAAAATCGCACCAGAAGTACTGCAACGGCGCAAAATCCTTCATGCTGTGTTGCGAGGGTGACAATACCACCATATATAGCGAATCACAAGTCACGGGGGAGACCGGATTCGTCGCGCCAGAAAGCGGCGATCTGGCACGTCCGTCCTCTGACTCTGATGAATACTATTAGTAAAGCAATAACTTTACTAAATGGTGGAGCTCGATAGATTAACTGGTTGAATAGACTGGATCGACTCACGCTAGCCCCGTCACCGGCATCCAACCATCCGGAACGAATTGGGGCAGGCTACGGTCTAGTACCTGAATCTCACCGTACCCAGACCCACAGCCAGGATGCCGTCATGACCCAATCCCGATTCCAAACTGCTCTGCCTTGGGGACTCGCTCTGTTTATCGCGATCGTCTTCATTCAGTCCCTGTTTTTCAAATTCACCAATTCTTTCGAGACCCAGTTCATCTTCGGCACTATCGGTAGCTGGATGGGCAGCATCGGCCTGCCGGCGGCAGTGGCCACAAACTTCGCGCAGTACGGGGGATACACGATCGGCACACTGGAGCTGATCGCCTCGGGGTTGTTGCTCACCCCGAAGAGTCAACCGTTCGGTGCAGTGCTGGCATTCGGGGTCATTTCCGGCGCCATCTTCTTCCATCTCTTCACGCCACTGGGTGTCAGCGTCGTGATCAACGAAGCCGGTGATCGCGACGGAGGGCAGCTGTTTGCGCTGGCTGTCGGTGTCTGGATTTCTGCACTCGTGATCATCTGGCTGCGACGCCAGACCTTTGCCGCGCTGCTCGGCAACAGCTCCCAGGCCTCACTGCGGGAGAAACGCGCATGAGGCCGCAACGGTGGGTGCAACTGATTGTCTGCGGTTTGTTGCTGCTACTGGCTTCAGGCGTGCGTGCGGGTGTGGATCCGGTCTATACCGGCTTGTTCAACAATACGGCGATCAGCGGCTACGACGCGGTGGCGTATTTCACCGAGGGCAAGCCGGTACGCGGTAGCGAGTCCTTTACGCTGGAGTATCAGGGGGCGATCTGGCAATTCAGCAGCGCCGAACATCGCGAGATGTTTCGCGAGAATCCAGAGGCTTATGCGCCGCAATATGGCGGCTACTGCGCCTATGCAGTGGCGAATGGCGATACCACCAGCGCTGAACCCGATCTCTGGACGATCGTCGAGGGCAAGCTGTACCTGAACTACATCCGTCGCATCAACGCGCGCTGGCGGGAAGATATGGCGAATTACATCAATCAAGCCAACACGAACTGGCCGGCACTGCTAACAGACTAGACTCAGGGCGTGCAATCGGGATTCAGTCCGCTGGCAAGCGCCGACTGGTAGAGTGCATCTGCCGGGCCCATCAGCCGATTGAGCTCGCTCATGCGCGACGCGGGTGAGGGGTGGGTGGAAAGCAGTTCAGGGGGGCGTGAGCCTCCGGTCGCACTCATGTTCTCCCACAGTGTGATGCTCTGTTTGGGATTGAAGCCTGCCCGCGCCATCAACAGCACGCCGATGGCATCAGCCTCACTCTCCTGGGTGCGGCTGAACGGCAGAAACAGACCCAGTTGGGTGCCGTAATCCAGCGCCTCAATCGTCGCGTCCGACGCGCCGAGCACCTGGGCAGTGACCAGGCCTACCGTACGCAGGGTAGACTGGCTCGCACGTTCGTTGCTGTGGTTCGCCAGTACGTGACCGACCTCGTGAGACATCACGGCCGCCAGTTGATGCTGGTTCACGGCAACATCGAGCAGACCGTTGTACACGCCGATCTTGCCCCCCGGCAGGGCGAAGGCATTGGCTTGCTCGTTATCAAAGACAGTCACTTCCCATTGCGAACGATCCCGCTGCTCCGGTTCCAATGCGGCAATCACGTAGTTGGCGACGCATTGCACGTACTGGGTTTCACGCTGATCGTCAGAGATGGGGATCTCCGCTTGCATCTGCCGGTAGGCCGCCTCTCCCTGCCGCGCCATCTCGGCATCGGAATAGAACACAACCTGCCGACGATCCATGGGTGAACTGGTGCAGGTGGCCAGCAGAGCGAGACTAGCGAAGGCAAGGATTCTGGGTTGCATGACGAATACCGGTTCGGCCAGCGCCGTAGAACGGGACCTTAGCCGGTGTGCTGGGCGCTAGAAACGGCACTCCGACGCGTCCAATTGTACGCGAATCTCGTTGCCGGCTTCATCTCTCTCGATCTCGAAGCAATTGCCATCCAGATCCCGTAACAGGCGTCGCCCTGTGGACGAGGGCGTGACGCGGTCAGCATCACGAACCACGATCACTTCGGGACGTTGAACAACAGGAACAGAGCGATAGATAACCCGCTCGGGCGGTCTGCTGTAATACGGCCGGGTGAGCAGTGAGCCCAGAACGAGTCCGCCGACAAATATGCCGGCCTCATTGTCGCGATGTCGGTAGTAGCGATTGTTGTAGGAGAAATCGAAGCCGCCACGACGGGAAACGCCATAATGATAGGGATTGGCGCGGTACGACGAATAGTAGCGGGAGCTGTAGCGATCGAATCCGCGATAATGTGAGCCGAAGCTCGATCCGCGATATGAGCGGTGATGGTCGCGACTGTCCGCGGCCGCCGTCTGACTCAGCCCAAGACTGACCAGAAGAATCACGCCGGCGAGGTATTTTTGCATGGTTTCCGTCTCCCTTTTGAGCACGACTGAACCGCCAGTATAGGCGCACCGTATGAACCCTACCTGAATAGGGAAAACCACGCGTGACGTGGCTCGCAAGCCTGTCTGGCGTCCCGGTGCGGACCGGGACGGCGGCGGCAGCGCTTGAATTTGCACGGGTGGACCTCCATATAGGCGATCCATTGACCAGGAGAATTCACATGAACACAGCGAATACTGACAGACGAGTGGAAGAAGTCCTGCTGGCCCGCGCCGCGAGTGACGGCGACGGAGTTCAGCTCAAGCGCGTGTTCGGCGGCAATAACCTGGAACGATTTGATCCGTTTCTGATGCTGGATGAATTCGGTTCCGACAAGGCAGCAGACTACATTGGCGGCTTCCCCTCCCATCCGCATCGCGGCTTCGAGACCGTGACCTATATGCTCGAAGGCCTGATGGAGCATCGTGACCACATGGGTAACGTTGGCTTGCTGCAACCCGGCGACGTGCAATGGATGAAAGCCGGGTCCGGCGTCATCCATTCAGAAATGCCCAAGCAGGAAGAGGGGCATATGCGCGGTTTTCAGCTGTGGGTGAACCTGCCGGCAGCGGAAAAAATGACACCTGCCACGTACAACGACATCGCCGCTGACCGCATTCCCGGATACACCGTAGCGGGTGCGCAGATCAAGGCGATCGCCGGTGAACTGGCCATTAATGGCACACCGGTCAAGGGAGTCGTAACCGGACTCAGCACCGATCCGGGGTATCTGGACATCGCCCTCACTGACGATTCAGAGTTGCACGTGAGTGTGCCGGAGAATTACACCGCTCTGGTGTATATCTACGAAGGCAACCTCACCATTGGCAGCGGCGGGTTTCCGCTCAGCAAGGGCCATCTGGCACGCCTGTCCCGCGGCGACAAGTTGGTACTGAAAGGCAGCGCCGATACACGCGTACTCGTCATCACCGGGAAGCCGATTGGCGAACCGATCGTGCACTATGGTCCGTTTGTGATGAACAGTCCCGAGCAGATCCACCAGGCAATCAATGACTACAACGCCGGTACGCTCGTCGCTTCCACCTCAGCGTAAGGTGACTCAGCGTTCGACGCGATACGTCACGTCAAGGCTCTGATACTCGCCAGATTCGGCCTGTAACTTCACGCGTTCGCTGAGGCTGTAGTCGATGGCAATCTTGGATTGTCGATCGAACAGCCCGACACCGTAGTGAATAAAGATATCCGGCGTCAGATATTTACCGATTGTCAGCATACTGCTGTTGATGTTGCCGGTACTGTTGATGCCGAACGTATCCAGGCCCAGAGTGTCGCGAATCTGGGACGTCAAACCCTGTCCCTTGTCGAGACCGAGCGCGGCGATCGCACCAATCACGGCGTTGCCATCCTGTTCGCCCATCTCGGAATAGGGACGGCCGGTCACCAGAACGGCGATGATGTCGTTTTCCGGCAAGGCAGGCGTGGAAAACAGCTGAGATCGGATGTTCTTGAGTGTGCCGTTCATCAACACTCCCACAGTCACCCCTTCCACTTCCCGTGTCGCCCGAATATCCAGCGCGGGATTATCGACAGCACCGAAGAACAGCAGCTTGCCCTGACTCAGATTCAGTTCCTGGCCGTAGATCCGGTAACTGCCTTTGGCGATGGCCAGCTCGCCGTAGGTGAGATTACTGCCGTCGGGTCGTTGTTGTATCGCCAATTGTCCGCCCAGGTCCGCATCCATTCCAAATCCCGATACGGTGACGGCCTCACCGAGCGTGAGATTGATCTCGGCCGCAACCGGAATATCGAACAGCGTGTTCTCGCTCGCCGTAATGGTTCTGCCGAGCTCGGGACGGTCTTCCGGAAAATTGACAATAACCGTGTCGCGCGAAATATCGACGGCGCTCTCAGGCAGTTCCCGTAGAACGAGAGTGAGAAGTGGTATATCCAGATTGCCAGTGAGATGAATGAGGTTGCGATCCGCCGTGACTCGCAGATCCGGCGACAGTTCCATAATTGCGTCCGTGGTGTTGGAGACCTGGAATCGGCTGCCTGAGAGCTCTGCCTGCAACTGTCGGGATGCCTGATAGAGGTCAGTGAACGAGCCGGAGAAAGCGATGTTCCCCGCGTTGGAAGTCAGGCCGCCATCGAATTGCGCCTCACCCGTCTCTCGCACACGAAGCGCCGAATTGGCGCCGGTGAAGTGCAGTCCGAGAGCGGCCAGGTCGGCCTGCCCCTGGCGCAGGTCCAGCTCGCCGGCGAACACCGGGGCAGCCAGCGTGCCACTGACCGAAGCCTGTCCAACCAGATTGCCGCTCACATTACTCAGCTCCGGCAGGAAGGCCTGAACCCAGCCAAGCTCATCGAAGCGGGCCGACAGATTACCTCCGAGATTGCCAGCGCCGTCGATGGCGATCTCGCTGTCGAGCAGACCGCGCAGGCCCAGGGTAGTGCCGGCGAGATTCTGTTGCGATAACTCGGCGCTGCTCTGCAAGCGCCAATTACCATCGGTATAACTGCCTTCGATGCGCAGGACATCCCAGTCGTATTGCTGTATCTCCGGCGTCAGCAAGGCATCGTCGATGGCAGCATCCGTGGTCGTTGTGCTCGCTATCGTCAACACCGCCTGCTGAGACGCCACCTCGAATTGCATCTGTGGCGTCGTGGCGAGATCGATTACCCCGGTAAGTGTGGCATTCGTCGCTCCTGCCAGCCGGATGCCGACCGGTAATCGCGGCAGCACCGGCCAGGGAATGAGCGCGTCGGCGCCGGTTTCCGCATTGAATTCACTGAGCGGGAAATTCGAGACGGTCAGGCTCAGTCCGAACTGATCGGCGGTACGCTGAGTTAGCGTCACACACGCGCGTGTGGCTTGCTGGGTCCAGCAAGTTTCCGGCAGGCGCGAAGCGGTGCGTGACAGGGTCAACGGGCGGGGACCACCCTGTTGCGTCCAGTGTCCGAAGTCGCCTTGCAGTTCCGTAGCTATCAGATTGCCCTGCCATTGGTCCGCGGTGCCGTCGGGAAGCCCGCCTTGCAGGCGCAGTGAGAGCGCGCCGTACTCCGACGCAATCTCGGCCTGCACGGTGTGGGCGGCGCGACCACCCGCGAACTCCAGCGTGAGGCGCTCCAGCTGCGCGGAGCCCGTTTCGCTCTTAATTGCCACCTCGGTCAGGCTGGCGGCACTCTCGAGATCAGCCAGTGTCCCGGCCAGTGTGATGTCCGCTGCGGCCACCGTCACTGGTCCCGTCGCGAAGTCGCGAACTTGCAGTGCCCCGGCGACACCGGGATCGTCGAGGTTGCCGATAAGGCTGCCGGTGCCAGACACCACGCCGGTGTAGCCCGTCAGCAACTGCTGCAATGCCGGGGCGTCGATGTGCCAGTTCAGATTGACGGTCTCGTCCACGGTGCCGGACAGGTCGATGGAATTACTGCTGGTACGCAGCTTCAGGCTATCAAACTGAATGGCAGTATCCCGGCTGTGCAATTCGGCGCGTCCGGTGAGGGGATACTCCCCGAGAAAACCATCGAAGCTATCCAGACTCAGGTCGACCCGATTTTCGTCTTCGAGATAGCGGTAGTCGATCTGGCCGCTGCCGGAGATATCCCGGAGATCGATGGGCAGCGAAGTTGGCAGGTATTGCAGGGGATTCGACTCGGTCAGGGCAAAATGCGAGGCGATCTCGACCGGCCCGGTCCAGTCGATCCGGCTGTCGCCGCTCAACGCTCCGGTGTCCGTGGCAAGTTGCACGGTATCGATCGTCAGCACGGAGCCTAGCAGCGAACCGGTGGCGGTCAGGTGGGCCTGGGGTAAAACGGCACTCGTGACGCCACTGTCCAATGTCATCGCCAGATCTGCGCCGGTCCAGCGCGTCTCCAGACTGACATCACGGAACTCTACGGCTTCCATAACCTCGTAAGGCAGGCGCAACGCCGCCGTGGAATGCGTGAAACGCAGGCTGCGCTCTGTCTCGGACAGCGGTGCGTGCAACTCGCCACTGCTCTGTATGGCCTCTGGTGCCAGCAGGGCATGCTCGACTGCGAGGTTTTCCAGATCACCGGTAACCGCCGCGTTACCAACAGCTAGTTGATAGTTGGCAAAGAGCGGTCCGCGGTACTCCCAGTTCACTGTGGCCTGCAGCGGAATGTTGTCGCGCAGCGCAGCCTGCAGCTCCAGCTCCAGGCTCAGGTCAGCCAGGGTGACGCGGGCATCGCGCAGCCGCAGGTTCTGACCGTTAAGCGACGCGCCGAGAGTCAGCTCGGTAATCGCGATCGCCGGTGCCGCGCCTGTCAGTTCGAAATCTGACACCCGAAGCCGACCAACAGCCACATCGATCGGCAGTGGCTGCAGTTGCAAGGCGGCGATGACGTCGACGGGAGCGGCATTGTCATCCGCCAGCACATTCACCTGCAGCGCGTCGACTTCCAGCGCAGACAGCGTGAAATTGCCGGACAGGATGGAATAGGGATTCCAGCTTGCGCGCACAGAGTTTGCGCGGATGTCGGCTGCCGGCGTATGCACAAGAACTCCATCCAGGGTCAGGCCGCGCAGCAGGTTGCCGGAGATGCGACCACTCGAAACGTCGATGCCGTCCAGGGTATTGAGCCGAGTGAACAGGGTCTCGGTTACACGGCGGCTGCCGCCCTCGGTATACAGCAGCAGGCTGACGACACCGAGTAGTAGCAGAATAGCGCCAACGAGACTGCCGAGGCTCCATAGACTGAATCGAATGAGACGAGAGTGGGTGAGGGTCACAGGTCTGGCCCCATCGTGATGTGCAGCCGCAGCTTGTTGTCATTGTCCAGTGCCGACGCGAGATCGAAACGAATCGGACCAATAGGTGACAGCCAGCGAATGCCCACACCCAGACTCTTGTTCAGCCGGTAATCGTTCCAGTTGTCGAAGGCGTTACCGGCATCCGTGAATACCGCCATCTTCCAGTTATTCGCGACCGGAAAGTCGTATTCGATTCCGGCGGAGAGTACGTGCTTGCCACCCTCGACTTCCCCGTCAGCATTGAGCGGGCCCAATGACTGGTAGCGATAGCCTCGCACGCTCTGGTCACCGCCGCTGAAATATTTCAGGGATACCGGCAGATCGGCGAAATCATCGACGAGCGTGGTTCCGGCTTCGAATTTCAGCAACACCCGGCCCACGCCGACGCCCTGGATCAATTTGCCGGCGAGATTGAGTTGCAGGAAGGTCGTTGTCGACAGCAGGTCGGCGGAAGCGCCGCTGATCTGGCCGAACAGACGCCAGCCCTTGGTTGGATACAGCGCATCATTGGCACGAGTGCGGCTCAGGTTAAGGCCGCCCAGCAGAATATCTGCAATCTCTCTCTCGTCGTTCAGTGTGTAGTCGTCGTGCTGGTAGTTCGTGAACAGGTTCTGCCGCCAGTTAAAACGATTAATTGTGCTGTAAGTGACACCCAGTTTTGTCGTCTTGTTCTGGTAGGTGTCATTGTCCTCGCGCAGGAAGCCACTGGAAATCTGCAAGCTCTCCGTGGCGGGTTTACTCATCGGTATCAGGTAATTGAGGTCGATGTTCTGCTGAATTGGCGAGGCGCCGGATTTCACTTCAAATTTGTTGCCACTCGGATTCAGATATCGGTCTTCGTAGTCCAGACGCAGTCGTGGACCGATATCGGTTGTTACGCCGGTGCCCGCGGAATAGACGCGACGTGGACGGGTGCGCAACACAACCTGAATCGGAATGCGTTGATTCTCGGCTTCGCTGAGCGACGGCGTCACCGAAACTTCACTGAAGTACTGACTATTATTAAGCGCATTGCGCAGTTCCAGCAGGGTGGAGGCGGAATAGTAGGCGTCAGCGCTGAATTCGATGTAACGGCGAATGAATTCATCGGACAGTTCCGCGATCGGGTCGATCATGATTGCACCAAAACGAAAGCGCTCACCTGGATCGAATTCAATGTCGAAGCTCGCCGTATTCGACTGCAGGTCGAGCTGTAATTGCGAACTCGCGAAACGCGCGGCGAAGAAGCCCTGCTCCACCGCCAGCCCGCTGAGGTCGGACTTGATCTGTTCATACGCGGCGTGATTGAGAGGTTCGCCGACGCGCATGGACAGATTGTCGTAGAGACCGGCGAACAGGTTCTCGGAACTGCTGATGGCAATGTTGATGTCTGACACGGTCACGCGCGGACCGGGTTCGAGATGCATGTTAAGCGACCAGCACGTCGCGGACTGTCCGAGAGTGATCTCGCTCTCCATCCGGTAGTAGCCGAGCGCCCGACTGGCTCGGAGCAGATTCTGGCGCATCTCGGGCAACAGTCGATTCAGGCGCGCGATCGGCGTTGCGCAGTCGAGTCCGGTCAGCGAGACATGGGCGCGGATATTGCGTTCCAGTTCCGCGTCGGCACCCGTGACGTTAAGTACCGGTAGTCCCTCTTCGGCCGCCTGACTCGCACACACCAGCCAGGGCAGCAGCAACAGGCTGAGCACCCTGCAGTAGGCAGACAATCTGGAGTTGGATTTGGGCATGGATTGGGTTTTGTGTGCTTACTGCTCAGGACCGGCTCTTGCGCTGCCAGCCGGCCCATTGTAACAGCCCTGCGGGTTCGAACCGCCGGACTTAGATCACTGTTGGTGATTATTGACGAGAGACCGGCAACTGGCCCGGACTCTTCGACAGAGAAGGCGTCAGAACAGGGTAAAGGGGATTGCAGACGATTTCAAATGGCGTCTGGCAGCGTCGGGCGGCGCCTAGTCGGACATCAGCGCCATCACGGCGCCGGCAGGATCCTGAATCACGCAGAAATTGCTTCCCGCCATGCGCCGTGGCGCCTGTAGCACACGACCACCCAGTTTCTCGCACTGGACCACGCTGTCCGCGACACTCGCCACCCGCACATAGATGAGCCACTGGCTTGGCAGATTACTGTTCACACCCCGCGCATGGCAGATACCCGCGACGGTATCCTGGGTGCCTGGCATGTTCATGCAATAGTCATCGTATGAACCCATGGGGACATCGGAACTGCTCCAGCCCACCACGGCCTTGTAGAAATTCCGCACGCGTCCGGCATCTTCAACTGTCAGGTCGAGCCATTCGACCCGACCTATGTTCGCGGGCTTGGCGGCCGGCGTCGCGTCGGTGCTGTTCTCTTCAGGGGTGTCAGACATGGTTACTCCGTGGTTGGTTTGAACGGACCAGCTTAGTTTGCTTCATCTTCGAGGATGTGTGTCGGCAGGCCATCGAGGCTGACCTGGTTCTTCTCTCGCCAGTAGTCTCGCAGACCGGTCTCGTCACTGCTCGCGAGCCACAGGTGCATATTGTCTCTCTCGCCCTGATAGTCGAACAAGCCGACACCGAATCCGCAGGAGGTCTGCACCAGCTCGATGCTGAAGTCGACGCATTGCCTGGCACTCTTGTGGGCGGGAAACAGACTGGATAATTCCTGCCAGGCTGAATCACGCGGATGCACAACTTGTGCCTTGCCGTAGAGCCGCAGAATCTTCGGACGGCCTTCGAAGGCGCAGAACATCATGGTGAGTCGATGATTCTGTTGCAGGTGCGCGGCAGTCTCGTTACCACTGCCGGTGAGATTCAACCAGACGACACGTGTGGGCGAGAGTACGCGCAGAGAATCGAATCCCTTCGGTGACACATTGATCGTGCCGTCATTGGCAGCCGTGCCAACGAAGTACAGCGGCTGCGCCGCGATGAAGCCGATCAGTTCGTCATTGAGTTGTTCGTAACGCTTGGCCATTGGCTGCTCGCAGAGGCGGATCGTCGCCGGCGCGCGTGCAGCTCGGGACCAGACTCAGCCGGGATCAGCGCGCCGGTGCAAACCGGCGCGCACACGGGCGGGGCCTATTGGTCCGGCAGGCTGAACACGTAGATCGCGTTGCCGGTTTGTGGATAAGTAATTTCCGGTGCCACCAGTGCGGGCACCTGGCGCGGGCTGGTACCACCGAGCGCGGTAGTGACAGCGATGTATTCCTTGCCATCGATGGCAAAGGCAACGGGGTGACCCTGCACGGATGTTCCCAGACGAGTCTCCCACACTACTTCGCCGGTCTTCACGTCGAGGGCTTTGAAGCGACGATCGAGGTCGCCCGCGAACACCAGATCACCGGCGGTGGACATCGTGCCAGTGTGGAATGAGGCACGCTGCTGGTGATTCCACACTTCTTCCATAGTATCCACGTTATAAGCACCAATCTTGCCGAGGCGGCCATCAGTGCCCGGCATCTCAAAGAATTGGCGACTCGCCGCGAGACCGCCTCCCCCCTGAACCAGGGCGACTTCGCGTGCCGCGTTCTCGAGACAGGTCTGGCTGAGCGGCGCGATCATGGTGCCGGTCGGCTCATGGTAGGTCATCGAATGCCAGTCCTTGCCGCCGGTGCTGCTGGGGCAGGCGGAAGTCCATTCATCCAGTTTCGCGTTCTGGATATCCTCGCGGTAGGTCACCTCACCGGTCTGCGGATCGATGTTCGTGAAGGCATTCTGGAACACTGTCTCCACGTAGCCCTTGAACTGACCGGACACGCGATCGTTCTTCCAGAGGATGCCGTACTTGCCGAGTGAGAACACGAGTTTCTCGTCGCCGCGATTCACGAGGACGCGTTCGAACACTTCATCCAGATCCAGGGCTTCGGCCGGTACGTGCTGGAAGTACCAGTCGAGCTTGCCGGTGTCGGTGTTCACGGCCACAGTGGAATTGGTGAACAGGCCGACGTCGAAGATAGTGAGATGACGGCTGACCGGTACCCACGGCTTCTGCTGGGCAGTGCCCCAGTAAGTCAGTTTCAGCTCGGGGTCATAGCTGCCGGTAATCCAGGTTTCACCACCGGCGCGGAACACATTGTCGAGCTCGCCCCAGGTGTCGCCACCCGGTTCGCCGGCTTTGGCGATCGTGTTGAAGCGCCATAGCAACTCGCCGGTGTTGGCGTCATGGGCGCTGATGTAACAGTCTTCAGGAATATAACGCTGGCAGCCGGCCAGACCGAGAATGACCTTGCCATCGGCGACGATCGGACCACTGGAATTGGAGAAGCCTTTGGTCGCATCCGCCACTTCGGTCTCCCACACCTTCTCGCCGGTGCGGGCATCGAGGGCGACCAGACGGGCATCGGTGGTGGCCTGGATAATCTTGTCGTTGTAGATCGCAATATTGCGCATGTCCTGACGATTCGCCGGACCTGTCCAGTGCTCCCAGATCAGCTCGCCGGTTTTACCGTCGAGTGCCTGCACCACATTGCCGGGGTTAATCAGGTAGACGATGCCACCATAGACCAGCGGTGCGGGCTCGGAATCGCCTTCATACATGTTCCAGACCCACTCCAGTCGCAGATTCTTCACGTTGCCGGTGTTGATCTGGTCGAGCGGCGAATAACTGTGTGCGTCGTAGGTGCGGCGATGCATTGGCCAGTCCGCCGGGTCGGGGTTCTCGAGCATGGCATCGGTCACAGGCACGAAGTTCGGCACTGTACCGGCGACCGTCAGGCCCTGGGGTGATTCGGGCTCACGACGTTGCTGCTGTTCCGCCACCCGGGAGATGTTTTCCGCGATCATGAAATCGGTGGTCGGGGTCAGTGCCGCGGTGACGGCGTTGACGCCATTGGATTTCAGCAGATGCGCGGTGATGTTCAGGTAATCCGTCGCACTGATGCCGGCATTGCCACCGGGCGGCATATTGGCCTGGATATTGGCCAGCAACAGGTTTGGCGACTGGGTGCCCCAGCGCTGCAGGAAAGCGGCGCCAGACAGAATCGGGCCGAGTGTTGAGCCTTCCAGATTCTGACCATGACAGGCCGCGCAGTTCGCGGCAAAGGCGACCGCGCCTGCCTGGGCCTGGCTGGCAAAGTTCAGTTCTTCGACCACCGTCGAGCTTGCCACCGGCGCTTCGCTGCCGCTGTCACAGGCGGTCAGGCCCAGACCGAGCAACAGGCTGAGTCCGGCTAATCGGGTTGTCGCATCAAGTGTGAAACGCATGGGACGTGCCTCTTGGTATTTTATTGAGTGTGTCAGCTACGGGGGAAAATCCAGCCGCGTAATTCGCCGGCGGGATTCGTCGAGCTGTGAATCTGGATATAGAGCGAGTTGGCTTGCAGGGCCGTGACCTGTTCAGGCGTCAATTCCAGCTCCGCGCTGACGGTGCCTTCGGGAGCGGCCGTCACCTGCAATTGCTGCACCACCGGACCCGGCTGTGCGGGCGGACCATTGTGCAGATGCGCCATTGTCGCGGCCGAACTCATGCCGGAAAAACTGCCGGTGACTACCAGCTTGTTGCCTGTGAGCGTGACGCTGACTTCTCCGCCACCAGTAATGGTCTTCACGGTCTGTGGATTCACTGGCATGGGTGACAGTCGGGCCCGATAGGCGCCGGACTGGGCCTGCAGAACAGTGGTGAAGAGCAGGGTGGTAATAAATAGCAGCGCTTTGTAGCCGGGTTTCATAGTGACCTCTTGGCGTGTGTATTTTGAGTCGAGCGGCTGGCTAACATGCCGCAATTTCCAGCGCATTGCAATTGGCGCAAGGCCGCAGATGCGCTGGATAACAGCCTAGCGACACTCGAAATTGGCCGCGGTCCAGTTGGCACTGTCGTTGGCGCCTCCCGCTGGTCCGATATAGCGGGCACGTTGCGGAAACGTGCACAGCGGTCGCTCGTTGTCGATCCGACCGCCACTGCTGTGTGTGGCGACAATCTGGTCAGGCGCCACGCCGTTCTCAACCCAGTTCACCAGCGGTACCAGCTTGTCCCAGGTATTCGGGCCGGCGCCGCCACCGCAATGCCCCATGCCTGGAACCAGGAACAGGCGTGCCGCATCATTGGCCGCGGCGAATGAGCCGTCGAAGGTGGCATCGACCATGTCATTGAAGTAACCGACGGTCGCCTTGGAGACAGACAGCGCATCGGTAAGTCCGTGATACACAATCAGCTTGCCGCCGCGACTGAGCAGGAAGCTGCTCAGATCCGGATCGGTCGCGTCCATCAGGGCGCTCATGGTCTCCGCCTTGCCGTCGGCGAAGTCCTGCACATCGAAATCCAGCCAGTGGAATTCCGGGTTCATGCCGGTGGTGCGGGCCTGGTAGTGAATGTCCTCCAGCGCCGGGATTGTCACGCCGGGATCTTCTTCATAAAACAGGTAGTTCACATGGTCGCCAGCCGGGCCGCGCAGCATCGAGGGCAGCATGTTGTTGCGGGCGGTGGGCATGAACAGGTTGATCCAGTCCGGCTCCGAGCCCAGCATCTTGCCCGGGTAAATCACATTGCCATCGCGGTCAGCAGGACCGCGGTAGAAATTGGCGATGGTCTGGATTTGGGTATCCGTGAAGCACACGCCGGCAGCGCCCGCATTCGGACAATGATAGTCGGCGAGTTCCACCACCGGATCGAAGCTGCAGGAAAACGGATCATCGAGGACGCCATCCCGCACACCATCGGCGGCATCGCACTTGTTCATCACAGCCGTGTTAAGGATATTCACGAGTTCCACATTCTCGAGGCTGCCATCGCCATCCGCGTCGACAGCGAGATTGCCGGCGTAGTCGTCCTTGAACATCTGCTGCAGATGCCAGACTCCAGCCGCGTTCATCGCCTGGTAAAAATTCACCGGCGCGCCGGCGACGATGCCGTCGAAGTCATCCGGATACCGCTGGGCTTCCATCAGCCCCTGACGACCGCCGGTAGAGCAGCCCTCGAAGTAGGAGTATTGCGCCGGGCGGCGGTAGTAGCTGTTGACCAGGGCCTTGCCCGCCAGCGTAGTCAGATGGACTGCCCGGTAGCCGAAATCGATCTCGGACTGCCGGTTATTGAAACCAAAGGCTGAGCCCGGTTCTGTCGCGCTGTCGTGCCCGGTGTTGCTGTTGGTCACCGCATAGCCTTCGGCCACGCGGTGAT
This sequence comes from Pseudomonadales bacterium, assembly GCA_023257655.1. Lineage (GTDB taxonomy): Bacteria > Pseudomonadota > Gammaproteobacteria > Pseudomonadales > Pseudohongiellaceae > UBA9145. The sequence continues at coordinate 169,412 of JALRBQ010000013.1, read as the reverse complement.
TGGCGAAATCAAGATCGCCGTCCTTGCCACCGTCGCCCCACTGCAGGAAGCGTCCGTTCCAGTTATCCGGCAGCGGTAACTGCGCGTGAAAATGAATCGCCGGGGCGATGATGCCGCGGACGTAGCAATACGGACTGTCGGAGGCGTCATTGTCACGCAGCGCGGCCGAGGTGATGGTGAGGTCAGGGAGGTCCCGCAGTGCCTCACAGGCCAGGGACTGGGCCGAGGCCCCGGTTTGGGCCTGCGAGGACAGGGGCACAAGGGGCAGCAAACCGGACAGGAGAACAACGCAGGTAGCAAGGCGCAGGCGGAGACGGTTCATGGGATTACCTTTTAATATGAAGAACCTTTTTATGGTTTGAGGCCAGTCTATGATTTGAAGCCAGTTTATTATTTGAGGCCAGTCTGTTCGAAAGACCTGATTTCTTCCATAGACCTCATGCTTGAGAGCCCAAGGTCGCACTTCCCACCTGACGGTGCCGGGTATCCGCGGAAGCGTGTGACCGCAACGTGTGAGCGCAAATAGTGCAGTCAAATCGAAATTGGTGCAACCCGCTAGGGCCACAGCGGCAAAAACCGCGGTGAGAATCCACAATTCGCGGCCGTTACCGAGTCCGGTTCAGGTTTTCGCCGGCGCTGGCACGTGTCTTGCAAAGAATCTTGCGTGGCAGTATCTCAAAAAGATCTACGCTAAACGCTTGGCGCAAAGGGATTTCACCGAAGCGGTATCAGACGAGCAGGCTGAGACGCGCTAAGCACATAACAACAATGTAGTGATGCTGTCGAGAGTACAAATTCATTGTTATTATTTGCGAGGCCAAACCCGTGAAGAAGCATGCTATTGCCCGGAAAAAACTACTCCGCAGCTCTCCTGGTATATTTCATTCTCTACTAACAAGTGTTCTTTTGTATTGTGCCAGCAATGCACAGTCAGCACCTGCTGTTGATTACATAGAGTTGCAATACGAGATGGATGGCAATCTCGCCCATGTCGATGAACTCGAAGTCACACTGGGTCGCTATAACTACCAGTTGATGGAACCGCTCGAGCAACTCGCACGAATTCAGATGCGCGCCAATCGCTTCGATGACGCTGAAGCCGCCATCGAGCAGGCCATTCAAATCGCACGCTTCTCGGACGGGCTTTACAGCAGCACGCAATACCCGTTGTTGAAACTGGAAATTGAAATCTCCCGGGCTCGTCGAGACTGGGACGAGACCCTCGAGCAACTCGATCACCTGACCTGGCTGACTGCGCGCAAATTTGAAGGCGACAGTGAAACCCATTTGCAGACGCTGAACTGGTTGGCGAATACCCATCTGCAATGCGCCCTCGATACCGACACCAATTACCGCGCCGCGCATCTGATCAAGGCGACGATGCTGAGCGAAACTGCCGTGCAGATGGCGCAACTGACACGCCACACCGATGAACCGATTTACCCGCAACTGCTGCATACCCTGAGCGGAAAATATTACGCCGAGGCGCGGAGCGTGTTCGGAGATTCGAAGGTCAGTTACGCCATTCGCAGACTCTTCCCGGGCATGGACATCATGGTGTCGAAGGGCGAGGCCAGGGACGTGCGTTACCGGGCCGGACTGGAGAAGCTGCTGATGCTACGCGACGTGGTCGCGGGCCAGACCAATGCGTCTGCCGAAGCAATCGCGATGGCAGAAATCTACGTCGCTGACTGGAAGCTGGCGTTCAATCGCAGCACGGACATCGCCGGCGAATACGCGACGGCGATCGCGCTGCTGAAGGAGGCGGGTATTACGCCGGAGCGCATCGAGCGTTTCTTCGCCAATCCGGTCGTGTTGCCGCGAACCGACTTCACGCTCAGTTTCGAGCAGGCGCTGACAACGATCGAGACGGCCACCAGCTATGTGCTGACCAGCGTCGCCGGCGCCGACGGCAACGCAGTGGCCAGCTCTACCACCTACCAGTTGAGTCTGCTGGAGAGCAATCACGAATTGTCGGGACTGGTTGAGGAGCGAGCCGGCAAGGAACAACTGCCGGAGGCCACGGGCGAGTGGACTACGCTCGCCTTGTCGCTCGATGTGGACCCCGCTGTGCAATCGCGCACCAACAATGGCGGTTACACGACCGCGAGTTACGTGACGCCATCTGACATCGCCATCCAGGACGAAACCGAACTGGATTCCGGCGAATTGAAGGCGACTCTCGCACGCATCAAGGCGATTCCCTTTCGGCCGGCCATGCGGCAGGGAACGCCAGTCGCGGCCACGTTTGCGGTCAATCTCAGCTTTCGGGAATCAGAATCAGCAGGCCTGAGTCGTCTGCTCAGTCTGCGATAAGAGGGCGGCAGCCCCACGCGTGGGGCTGCCAGATCGGAAGCGCTTTACCTCGGCGACGATTCCTGCTTAAGTCAGGCTTTCATGCAGCAATGAGTCGAATTCGTGTGCGGCCGCTTCAATCTTATCGATAGTCCGGAAATCCAGTGGCTCTGTCAGTCGCTGGGTGTCACCCTGGGGCCGCGTAAGGCGCAGGGCGACATCGCTCCGGGTGGCACCATCGCCATCGTGCACGAGGTCGCGGGCGAACGGCGCGTGTCGGATGCGATCTGGTGGCTTTTCCTCGATGCCGACACCCTCAAGCCCAACTACAAATACGCCAGCTTCAATTCCCGTTCGGACAAGCTGGATATCAAGCGCTCTCTTGCCTACCACCCGTACCGCGAATCCCGTTGCCTGATTCCTGCCAGCGCCTTCATCGAGGGTCTGGGCGACAAGAAGACTTATCACATGATCGAGCTGGACGGGTCGGCGATTGCTTTCGGCGGCGTCTATAAAGAGTATCTGAACCGGGACACCGGCGAGAGTGTCTATTCCGCCTCGATCATCACTCTGCCGCCCCTGGTCCCGGAATGGAACGAGATTCATCCGAAGTCTATGCCGCTCATGTTGGACTTTGAAGACGAGGCACTGGTGGCGAAATGGTTGGACCCGACGTTCCACGACGTCGCCGAATTCGCGCCATTGCTGGAGCCGAAAGTGCGCAAGCCGATGAAAGTGACGCGCATCGGCAAGCCCAGCAAATGGGACCCGATAGCAGACAGCTTCCTGATTGTGGGGCAGGGGGGGAAATGAGAAGACAACAACTTCAGCACAGTTGCATCCCCTTCCTGTTATTGGCGTGGGTGGGTCTTGTCGATGCGCAGGAAGTTGCCCAGGTGGCGAGCGATGTCAGTTTCGACAGTGTGATCGCGTTGCCCTCGAGTCCACCTACCGCAAAGCTGGTCTATGGCGAAGAGCAACCCCAGTTGCAGTATGGCTTGCTCTGGCTTCCCGATAACGTCAGTGAGGAGGCTCCTGCACCGCTCGTCATCTTCATCCACGGCGGTTGCTGGCTCAATGAATACACTATTGAACATTCCCTGCCCCTGACGAGTGCCCTGGCGGCGGCCGGCTACGCGGTGTGGTCGCTGGAATATCGCCGCACCGGCGACCCGGGAGGTGGCTGGCCCGGAACCTTCGCAGACATTCTCGCCGGCATCAAATACATCACCGAAGCTAGCGACTACCCCATCGCCCGCGATCACTTCGTGCTCACCGGTCATTCCGCCGGAGGACATCTGGCCCTGCTCGCGGGCACGCAGACGCCAACCGCGACGGCTGTCATCGGGCTGGCGGCAATCACCGATATTGCGGCCTACGCGCGCGGCAGCAACAGCTGTGAGGCAGTCACTTCAGCTTTCATGGGAGCCGAGCCTGATGCGGCGCCGGCCAGTTTCCGCGCCGCGAACCCGGCGGCACTGACCCTGCACCCCAATACCTTGCTGATGCAAGGTGATCGCGATGTCATCGTCCCCCTGGCGCAAACGCTGACCTCCGCGCGCGACGTCTACCGACAAGCCGGCGCCGGACATTTCGACTGGGTGCATCCCGGTACGGTCGCCTTCCGGCACTTGCTTGCGGTGTTGCAGGAGCAACTGCCGCTGTGACCCGGGACGACTTGCTGGCGCTCGACGCGACCGACCCGCTAGCCCACAAACGGGCCGCGTTCGCCTTACCCGACGATGCCATCTATCTCGATGGCAACTCACTGGGTCCATTGACTCATGTGGCACAGGCCCGTTTGCACGAAGTGGTAGCGCGGCAGTGGGGCACTGACCTGATACAGAGCTGGAACCGGCATCACTGGATCGACCTGCCTCAACTCACGGGCGAGAAGATTGCTCAGTTGATTGGTGCGGCCCCTGGCCAAACGATTTGTTGCGACTCGACCTCGGTCAACCTGTTCAAACTGCTCGCCGCCGCCTTGCATCTGCAACCGGAGCGACGCATCGTGCTCACCGAGCGCGATAATTTCCCCGCCGACCTTTATATTGCCGAAGGCATCGCGCGCGACAATCGACAGGCAGTGTGCGAGATTCGTGCTGTGGCGGCGGAGGAGATCGCGGATGCGCTCTCCACCGAGGTCGCGGTCTTGCTGCTCACACACGTGAACTTCAAGACGGCAGCCATGCATGATATGCAGGTACTCACGCGAGCGGCGCACGAGAAGGGAGTATTGGTGGTCTGGGACCTGGCCCACAGCGTCGGCGCCATGCCGCTTGCACTGGACGAATGGCAGGTGGATTTCGCGGTTGGCTGCGGCTACAAGTACCTCAACGGAGGACCCGGTGCACCGGCGTTTCTCTATGTCGCGGCGCGGCATCAGGCCGTCATTCGCCAGCCACTCACCGGTTGGATGGGCCACGCCAATCCCTTCGCCTTCGCGCCTGACTACGAGGCGGCATCAGGAGTACAACAGATGCTCTGTGGGACGCCGCCGATTCTGGCGATGTCAGCTCTCGATGCGGCGCTGGAGGTGTTTACCGATGTCGATCTGTTGCAGGTGCGCGCCAAGTCACTCGCGCTGAGTCGCCTGTTCCTCGCGCTGGTCGCTGCTAGTCCGGACCTGGCCGCGCTGCGGCCTGCTTCTCCGACCGAGGACGCGGCACGCGGCAGCCATCTCGCCTTCGCTCACGCTGAAGCCTACGGCATCTGCCAGGCGCTGATCGCTGCCGGTGTCATCGTGGATTTCCGGGCGCCCGACATTCTGCGCATTGGAATCACGCCTCTCACCTTGCGTTATGTGGACATCTGGGACGCGGTACAAATTCTGCGGGAGATTCAGCGCGAGCGCCGATATCAGGCACCCGAGTACGCGCACCGCGCCCGCGTGACCTGAGATCCCGCTATGCTGCCTCGGGCAGCGGAGATGGACATTTTGATGGTCATTTCTTACTCTGGTCGCTGAATTTTTATGGCGGACTCACCATGCCCACTTCAGTTTTCTCTTCCCGGCTGTTTTTCTCCCTGATGGCGTCGACCTTACTCACCCTGCTCAGTGCAGCCGCGACAGCGCAGGCGCCCGACCTCACCAGGATCACCGTGACCCGTCTGCTGGATCATCCGATCATCGCGCCGGGCATCGATCCCAGCATCGGTGCCAACATCCAGGGACCGAGTGTCGTACGAGTCCCCGACTGGGTCGAGGGACGGCTGGGCAACTACTATTTATACTTCGCCGATCACAAAGGCGACTACATCCGCCTCGCCTATGCCGATGTGCTCACGGGGCCCTGGCACATTTACGCACCGGGCAGCCTGCAGATCGGCGAGTCCTTCTTTCTTACCGAGCCACCCGAGGTGTCTGACGCCGTGCTGCGTGAGATGCAGGCCGACCGGGATGCCAACGGGGTCAAGATCGCGCACGATCTCAGAACCGAGCTGACCTCGATTCACATCGCCTCGCCGGATGTGCACGTGGACGAAGCGAACCGTCGCTTCATCATGTATTACCACGGCCTCGCCGGTCCCGGCCGACAGCACTCCCGCGTTGCCACCTCCAGCGATGGCATTCATTTTGTGGCGCAACCCCAGAACCTCGGTCGCACCTATCTGCGCGCCTTCGCGCATCAGGACATGACGTATTTCATCGCCATGCCGGGTCAGCTCTATCGCTCGCGAGACGGATTCACCAATTTCGAAACCGGCCCGCAGCTGTTTGAACCTAACATGCGACACACGGGATTGTTGAAGCGCGGGAATACGCTGTATGTGTTCTGGACGCGTGTCGGAGACGTTCCGGAGAGCATCATGGTGAGCAGCATCGACATCAGTGGCGATTGGCAACACTGGCAGCCGTCCGAGCCGCGCGTGGTATTACGACCCGAGCGTGAGTGGGAAGGCGCGAATGCGCCGCTGGAACCGTCGGTGCGCAGCACAGCCTATGGACTCGTGAACCAGCTACGCGATCCGGCGATCTTTGAGGAAGGGGACACGATCTATCTGTTCTACGCAGTTGGTGGCGAGAGCGGAATTGCCCTCGCCCGCGTTGACCTCGGCACGGGAAACTGAGACATGGAAAGAGTCGCGAACAGTTTTTGCTTCGGTGGTGAGCAGCTGCGCTACAAACACCAGTCCACCAGCCTCAATTGCGAGATGCATTTCTCCCTCTATCTCCCGCACCAGCTCGCGGCTGGCACGGCCACGCAGTCGCTGCGCTTTCCAGTTGTTTACTGGCTGTCGGGCTTGACCAGCACCGATGAGAATTTCATGCAGAAGGCGGGCGCGCAGCGCGTTGCCTCGGAGCTGGGCCTGATCCTCGTCGCGCCGGATACGAGTCCCCGCGGAGAGGGTGTCCCTGATGATCCCGACGGCGCGTATGACTTTGGCCTCGGTGCCGGCTTCTATCTGAATGCCACGCGCGCGCCCTGGCGCGACAACTACCGCATGTATGACTACGTCACACAGGAATTGCCTGACCTGATCAATACCCATTTTCCCGCCGACGCAGACCGTTGCGCGATCAGCGGCCACTCCATGGGCGGACATGGGGCGTTGACGGTCGCACTGAAGAATCCGCAACGCTTCCGCTCCGTGTCAGCCTTCGCGCCGATTGTGGCACCCATGCAATGTCCGTGGGGAATGAAGGCCTTTACCCACTATCTGGGAGAAGACCAGAGCACCTGGCGTGACTATGATGCCGTGGCACTCATGCAAGCCGGGCCACGGCCGTTGCCGATGTTGATCGATCAGGGAGCTGCCGACCAGTTCCTCGAAGAACAATTAAAGCCGGCATTGTTCATCGAGGCGTGCAGCGCCGTGGGCTATCCCGTTCAGTACAACTGGCGGCCGGGCTACGATCACGGGTATTTCTTCATCGCCAGTTTCATCGAGGACCACCTGCGCTTTCACGCCCAGTACTTGCGCTAGATCGCGGCCCAGATAATCAGCGCACACAGGCCGGTGATGAACTGGCTGCGGTGATCGGAAGCGGCGAACAACAAGGGGTCTTCCTGCAATCTGCCCTCACGCGCGAATGACCAGATGCGCCACAGCAAATACAGCAGCAGTGGGCAGATCAGCCACAACAGTCCGGGACGGCTGTAAAGCTCGGTGATGTCGGGCGCGTTGATGTAGAAGGCGAACACGATCACCGCCAGCAAACTACTGACGGCACCCGCGAGCATTACTCCCTGCAGACTCGCCGCCGTGTAACCGCGTCCGGCGATCGCCGACTTGCCCTGCGCCAGCAGCTTCGACACCTCGGTGTACCGCTTCAGCAACGCCAGTCCGAAGAACAGACAGGCCGAGAAACCCAGTAACCAATTGGTGGTCACCACACCGATGGCCGCCGAGCCGGCGATGATGCGCAAGGTGTAAAGCAGGGAGAGTATCAGGGCGTCGAGCAGAAACACGCGCTTCAGCACGAAGGAATAGAGACAGGTCAGTAGCCAATAGGCCAGCAGAATTTGCAGAAACGCGAGCGGTAACAGCAGGGCGACAAGAATCGACGCCACCAGCAGGGCCGGGCTGCCAAGCAAACCCACAGTCAAAGACAACTCGCCGGCGGCAAACGGGCGTCGCTGCTTGGTGGCATGCAGGCGATCACTCTCCAGATCGAGCAGGTCATTGAGCAGGTACACACTGGAGGCGCACAGGCTGAAGCTGATGAAGCCGATGCAGGCCGCGAGCAGCAGTCCCAGGTCATTCAGCTGGTGGGAAAGCAGGAGCGGCAGAAACACCAGGCCGTTCTTGAGCCATTGGTGTGGGCGACAGGCCTCAATGAATCGGCGCAGTCCGGGCTCGGGTTGATCGAACTGCGTGATCGCGTTGGCGCGCGGAACCAGTCGCTCGACCAGACGCGGGTGACAGTTGACAAGGTAGAGTTGTGTCGCCGCCGCCCAAATCACCAGATCGGCTCGGGAGTTACCGGCATAGGCGAAGCCGCCCTCCGGTTGCAGGCGACGAATCGACGCCAGCTTGGCCTCGGCGCGCAGATTCAAATCAGCGTCGCTGCCCAGACACAGGTCGAACAGGTCCAGATGAGCGCCGACGGCGCGCACGGCGGCCTCGTTGGAGGCCGAGATCAGCACCAGGCGGCGACCTCGATCCTTTTCCTGACGCAGGAACGCCAGCAGTTCCGGATTCAACGGCAATAATTCGCACGCCACCTGCACACGCCGGGCCAGCTCATGCTTCAGTCGCGCCCGCCCGCGCAGCAACCAAACCGGCAGCAGAAAGCCATAGAGCGGATTCCGCTTGAGCAGGAGCACGATGGATTCGAGCAGCACGTCTGTCTTCAGCAGTGTGCCATCCAGATCTACATAGAGTGGAAGTTGGGAATCGCCGGTCAGCACAGGCCTAGAACTTCATGCGTTTGAACAGGGCTTCGGGAATCGCGATGACGAACAGCAGTATCCAGCGCCAGTAGCCAGGCGCGTACACGGTGTGTTGCTTGCGTGCGACGCTGTTTACAATCTTGTTGGCGACAACTTCCGGTCGTGACCATAACAGGCCTTTCGGGAACTGTGCCGTCATGGGCGAGTCTACCAACCCGGGGCGGATGTCGACGACATGAACATTGAATTCATGCAGGCGTCCACGCAGACCCTGCAGATAGGTCGAGACCATCGCCTTCGCGGCCCCATAAACATAGTTAGGCTGTCGGCCGCGCATGCCAGCGACTGAGGTGATGACCGCGATAGTGCCCGAGCGTTGGGCCTGCATGCGTTTCGCCAACTCCGTGAGCAGCGAGATAACACTGAGACCATTGGTTGTGATGGAATTCAGGGCGTGCTTGTAGTCGGTGGCGCTTGCCGTCTGGTCGGGCAGTACGCCATGGGCAATCAGCGCGACATCGATGTGTTGCAGAAACGCCTCGGCCTCGGCGATGACGGCGGCGTGTGCGCCAACCTCGTCGAGATTGAGGGCCTTGCAAGCCACCGATTGGGCGCCGCGCACACGCAGGTCTGCCGCAAGATCCGACAGCCGTTCGGCATTGCGTGCGATGAGAAACAGATGGTCGCGGCGTTCAGCATAGAGTCGCGCCGTGGCGATCGCGATGGCCGAGGTGGCGCCTATTATCAGTATCTTCATGCTTCGTTTTTCCGCGACGCGCTGCTGGTGGATGCAATGTTATCGCACGGCCTGCGTCAGACCAACTCTGTCTGACTGTTGGGACGCGAAGAGGCCATGGGGATCGATCTTCTGCTTAAGGGTGACGAATTTCTCCCATTGCGGATAGCCGGCCTTGAAGACCGCTTCGCTCATGCGCGCATCCTTGGCGAGATACAAACGTCCCCCATAGGCGAGCACGACCGCATCCAACTCTTCCAGCAGTGCGAACAGGCCCGGCTCGAACTTGAAATCCAGCGCCAGGGTATAACCTGGACCGGGAAAAGACAGCAGGTTCGAGTTGGCCGCACCCATTTTCTTGAGTACCGACAGGAACGAGCCTTTGCCGGCTCGACTGACCTTGTGCAGGATTGCAGAGATCGCTTCGAACGCCCCGTCGTCGGGAATCAGACACTGGTACTGCAGGAACCCGCGTTGGCCGTACAACCGATTCCAGTGCGCAATGCCGTCGAGCGGAAAGAAATAGGAAGTGCTGTTCACCGTATCGGACTTGGGCGCATAGCGCTTGGCCTGGAAATATGCGCTGTTGAAGAGGTTAAGCGAATAGGAATTCAGCAATGACGCGGGCAAGTCAAAGGGCACGGTCAACCAGCCGCGAGTTGGGTGCTGCGAAGGGCGCTTGTTCGAAACGTCGACATGCTCGCCCAGATACAGCACTGACCGGCCCTGCTGCTTGCCGCGGGCGAGGCAATCGAGCCAGGCGACGGAATAGGAGCTGGCTGAGTTCACTTCGAACAACTCGAAACACTCGCGCAGCGAATGCGCGAGTAGTGAACGACGCTGGATAAAGACACCCGGCACCTCACGTAGCTGCAGAGTCGCCTCGATGATGATGCCGGTCAATCCCATGCCGCCGCAGGTGGCCTGGAACAACTCGGGATTGGAGGTCTTGCTGCAGCGAATGAGCTCGCCATTGGCCAGTAACAGAGTGAGGTCGAGAACATGATCGCAGAAGCTGCCATCGAGGTGGTGATTCTTGCCATGCACATCGGCCGCAATCGCGCCACCCACACTGACGTTGGCAGTGCCCGGTACGACTGGCAGAAACCAGCCCCGGGGCATGCACAGTCGCAGCAGCTGCCTCAGACTGACCCCGGAACCGCAACGAATCGTGCGCGCGGTCTCATCAATCGCCGAGAAGTTATCCATGAAGCGACTGCCGATGACCCGGGCCGCCAGCGCGCTGTCACCGTAGCTGAGTCCGGCACCGCGCGGCACCAGTTTTGCCGACGGGTCCGAGCTTGCCAGCAGCATCTGCAAGGATGAAAAATCCAGGGGTTCGACAAACTCCGCAGAGACGACAGGGAATCGCCCCCAGCCCGATAGTTCCATTGCTCATTCCTAGTTGGCGAACACGAAGTGTTTGTCCAGCCGGTACTTTAACCCATAACCAATCGCCAATCCCACACAGGCGCCAACATAGCGCGCCATGCGTCCTGAAAACAGCGCATCGAAGGCCAGTTCGAAGCCCCAGAAAATCAGTGTGGTAACAACACCCGTGAGTCCGTACACGACAAACTTGTGCGCATCGCGACGGGACGTGTCGACGGCGACGTTAAAGATGTAATGTTTATCGAGCCAGTACTTGCTGATCAGTCCGCTCAATGTTCCGACCGCCATCGCCAGATAGAGGGCATGGTTGCCGGTGTAGGTCTGCACTACGATCTCCTGTGACAACAGGTTCAGCACGGTCGCGAGGAGTGCAAAGGCACTGTACTTCAGGGCGAGCCACATCGGGGAAAGGTTTCCAGTGAGTGAAGCGAATACGGACAGACAAACGTGGCGAGTGTAATGCACTCGACGCACATGGGACATATAATCCGCACTCGCCCAGTCGGAACACAGGATCAGTTCCACTCGGTGGTGAATCGCACGCGCAAACCCACGGCGAGATAGAAGTGTGAAATCCCGCTGACAGAATTTGATGAATTGGATGAACAGATAACAGGCGGCAGTGACAGCGATGACGACCGAATTTGATTTTGCCAAAGCCCTCGCGCGCGAAGCGGGCACCTTGATCCGCCAACTGCGCGAGGACGCGCCGTTGACGCAGGCCTTCAAGAATGGCAATGAACTCGTGACCAACGCCGATCTGCAGGCGGATGCGCTGATTTGCAGGGCTATCGCCGCACGGTTTCCGGAGCACGCTATCCTCTCGGAAGAATCCTCACCGACCCTTGGCAATCCCGAAACGATCAACAAACCGTTATGGATTATCGATCCGATCGACGGCACCGTGAATTTCGCCCACGGACATCGCCAGTCAGCCGTCTCCATCGCCTGGGTCGAAGCGCAGCAGGTGCGTTGCGGGGTGGTTTACAACCCGTTTACTGACGAGTTGTTCGCCGCTCGGTTGGGTGGCGGTGCGACGCTCAATGACGAACCAATTCAGGTCAGTGCGGTAACCGAACTGCGGCAGGCGCTGGTCGCCACTGGCTTTCCCTATGACAAGTCGGTCATTGGGCCGTTGGTCGATCGCCTTCACGGCGTCCTGGCGCACTGTGCCGACATTCGCCGACTCGGCTCCGCAGCACTGGACATCTGCTGGCTGGCGGCGGGTCGACTGGACGGCTACTACGAATCGCTGAGCGTCTGGGATTTCGCCGCCGCCCAGCTCATCGCTACCGAGGCAGGCGCCCGCTTCGGTCATTTCAGCCCGGTGCCGCCAGGCTCTAACCCGCAGTTCCACGCCACCGACATTCTGATCGCAAATCCTTCGATCTACCCGCAACTGCTGGCTGTCTTGCAGGCTTCCCACCAGAGCGACGGCATTTCTCCCCAAATCCCGGCCTGAGCGCACTTCCACTCATCGACGAATCGCCCGTGGTGGGCGGCTTTGCGTTGACGACCCGGAACTGACTTCGTACAGTACGCCTGCTAAATGGCGTGGTTAGATGGGTGTCCTTTAAAAAAGGGGTTCCCCGAACCATCCAGGCAACAAATTTTCAGGGGGAAGTACGAGCCGCTCATTCCACGAGGGAATCGGTTGGACTCGTTCAGGATTTACAGGTGTCCCGTCAGGGAACAGGAGTTTACATGTCCAATTCAACGCTTTTCAGATCGGTGTTGCTGGCCGCACTGGCGATACCGGCCTTTGCCAGCGCCGCAGATCGGGTAGGGGATTTTTCCCTGCTCGATCAGGATGGCTATTTCCATAACATGAGCTGGTATGACGATCATGCCGCCATCGCCCTCCTGGTGCAGGCCAACGACAGCGCGGATACTGCGGCAGCCGTTCCGGCCTTCGCCGCTTTACAGGCGAAATATGCCGATGCCGGTATCGAATTCATGATGATCAACCCGATGGGCTTGAACAACCGGGATGCGGTGAAAGCCAAGCTCGCCGATTACGGCGTGTCCATTCCGGTATTGATGGATGACTCCCGCGTCGTGTCCGAAGCCATGGGCATCGACAAGACTGGCGAAGTCTTCCTGTTCAATCCGAAATCTTTCATGGTGGATTTCCGCGGTCCGGTCTCCGCTGCCGAAACCGCGATCACTGAAATTCTCGCCGGCAAAAAAGTCAGCTCACCGATGGTAGCCACCACCGGTTCACCAGTGAGCTATCCGGTCGCCGAGATGCACGCGAAGAACGTGCCTTCCTATGAGAAGGACATCGCCCCGATCATCGCCGAGAACTGCGCGAAGTGTCACCGCCAGGGCGGTATCGCCCCGTTCGCGATGGACAGCCATGCCATGGTGCAGGGCTGGTCGCCGATGATTCGTGAAGTGCTGATGACCAAGCGCATGCCGCCGGGCCAGCTCGACGGTCATGTTGGCGAATTCATTAACGACATGCTGATTTCCAACGAACAGATCCAGCAGATTGTGCATTGGGTCGAAGCCGGTGCGCCAAAAGACGGCACTACCGATCCGCTGGCACAACTGACCTGGCCCGACAGCAAGTGGGCCTTCGGTGAGCCGGACTACATTATTAAAGTGCCCCCGCAATCAATTCCGGCGACTGGCGTACTCGATTATCGTCACGTGTCCGTGCCGATCGATATTCCGGAAGACCGTTGGGTACGCGGCAGCCAGTATGTCGCGGGTGACCGTACCGTGCTGCACCACACGCTGAATTCCCTCGTCGAACCTGGCGCCAGCCGTCGTGGTGGCTTCCTGGGTGGTGGCAATCCGGACCAGGCCAATATCTCGGCCTATATTCCGGGTGCTGAACCGCAGCTGGAGCCGCCGAATACCGGTGGTCTGCTGAAAGCCGGTTCCATTCTGAACCTGCAGTTGCACTACACCACCAATGGCAAGGAAACCGTGGATGCCAGCGAGATCGGCCTGTGGTTCTATCCGGAGGGAGTTGTGCCGGAAGAGCGCATGTCCGGTGCCTGTGCCTGTATCTTCACGCCGACCTGGACCAATATTCCGCCGAACGATCCGAACTTCGAGCAGCGTGAATCCATTACTATCGCCAAGGATGCCTACATCCACAGCATGCTGCCGCACATGCATTTCCGCGGCAAATACATGCGCTTCTATGCGGATTATCCCGATGGCACGCAGGAAGAGCTGATCAACATCGCCAACTACAACTACAACTGGCAGTTGGCGTACACCTATAAAGAGCCGAAGTTCGTGCCTGCCGGAACCAAGATTACCGCCGTGGGTGCATTCGATAACTCGGCCCAGAATCCTGCCAACCCCGATCCGGAGCGTTCAGTGCCCTGGGGCCAGCAGAGCTGGGATGAGATGTTCTTCGGTGCCGTGAACTGGAAGTACGCGGATCAGGGCAGCGACTAGCCCCCCGCAGCGGCGATAAGCCCATGTCTCAAGAAACCCGGACATTCAAAAGATGCCCGGGTTTTTTTCTGCCCGTTCTCCGTGGGCTCCCGCGAGGCTGCGACGAGTGGAGTCACCGTCGCTTGCGCGGTGCTGGCCCCGGGAGTAGAGTCGCGCTGGTACAGCTGTTATTCCGTCACCAGGTCCGTGGGATCGTTGGCGAGCTCAGAACAAATCAGATCAAGAACAAACAGGTTCAAAAGTACGAACCATAAAAACAATGATTAATAGAAAGAATAATTAGAAGAAGCACCAAGGAGCCGCTGATGAACAAGAGAAACCTGCTCACCGCCCTCGTCGTATCCTGTCTCACTTTGCCCGTTGCCGGCACAGCAGCCGACCGGGTTGGCGATTTCTCGCTGCTGGATCAGTCCGGCACGTTCCATAACATGAGCTGGTATGACGACCATGTCGCCATCGCGCTGCTGGTGCAGGCGAGCGACACGGCCGATGCCGCCAATGCCGCCGCCTTCGATGCCCTGCGCAGTCAGTACGACAACGCCGGCATCGAATTCATGATGCTCAACCCCATGGGTCTGCATGACCGCGCCGCCGTGAAAGCCCAACTGGCGGACTACGGCATCGACATGCCGGTGCTGATGGACGACTCCCGTGTCATCTCCGAGAGTCTAGGCGTCGACAAGCTGGGTGAGGTGTTCCTGTTCAATCCGAAATCCTTCATGGTGGAGTTCCGGGGTCCCGTTGCCAATACCGAAGCGGCGATCAAGGAAATGCTGGCCGGACAAAAAGTCAGCCAGCCCCAGGTGGCGATGCAGGGCAAGGCCGTGACCTATCCAATTTCGCTGGCCCATCAGCAACAGCCCCTGTCCTATGAGAAAGACATCGCCCCGATCATCGCCGACAACTGTGCCACCTGCCACCGCGAAGGCGGCATCGCGCCGTTCGCGATGGACAGCCACACCATGGTGCAGGGCTGGTCGCCAATGATTCGTGAAGTGTTGATGACCAAGCGCATGCCGCCGGGCCAACTCGATCCTGACGTGGGTGAATTTATCAATGGCCGCACCCTGGCCGATGCCGATATTCAGAAACTCGTGCACTGGGTCGAAGCCGGCGCCGTCAAGGACAGCGACAAAGATCCGCTGGCGCAGTTGTCCTGGCCCACCACCAAGTGGAGCTTCGGCGAACCGGATATGATCCTCACAGTGCCCGAGCAATATGTGCCTGCCACCGGCGTACTCGATTACCGCTTTGTCGACGTTCCGATTGATCTCGGCGGCAAGGACCGCTGGCTGCGGGGCAGTGAATACATTCCGGGCGATCGTACCGTGCTGCACCATACCGTGAACGATCTGATCGATCCGGGTCAGAAGGGCCGTCAGGGTAGCCCCGACCAGGCCAACATCACCGCGTATGTTCCCGGCGGTACGCCGCGACTGGATCCGCCCAATACCGGTGGCCTGTTGAAGGACGGCTCGGTGCTGAAACTGAACATTCATTACACAACGAATGGACGTGAGACCGTGGACCGTGGTGAGATCGGTCTGTGGTTCTATCCCGAGGGCGAAGTGCCGGAAGAGCGCATGTCCGGTCGCTGTGCCTGCATCTTCACACCGGGCTGGACCAATATTCCGCCCCACGATCCGGCCTTCGAACAACGCCAGAGCATCACGATCGCGAAGGATGCGCGCATCCACAGCATGCTTCCCCACATGCATTTCCGTGGCAAGAGCATGCGCTTCGAGGCGACCTATCCCGATGGCACCACCGAGGAGCTGATCAACATCGCGAACTACAACTACAACTGGCAGTTGTCGTACACCTACGCCGAGCCGAAGTTCGTGCCCGCCGGCACCAAGATCACCGCGATCGGTACTTTCGACAACTCTGCCCAGAACCCGGCCAATCCCGACCCGGAGCGCTCTGTGCCCTGGGGTGAGCAGAGCTGGGATGAGATGTTCTTCGGTGCTGTGCGCTGGAAGTACACCGAGCAGGGCAGCGACTGATCATTCACATCTGGTTCGCTCCAGAACCAGAGTCGACCCACAAAAAACCCGGTCAGTGGACAACTGACCGGTTTTTTTTCTTGCGCGGGTTTTTACAGAATGGGTTACAGAATCTGGAAAATGTCGTAAGCCACCTTGCCCTCGATCGTCTTGCTCTTACCCACACACACTATATGGTTGAGCCAGTCGTATTTCTCCGAAGCCGTGTTGAACACCGGCGTCACGCGCCAGTACACGCCGCTGTCGCTGCGTATGACCACACCCTTGTACGTCATGTAAATCAGCGCGCCGTCGTCGGTCTCCAGCGTGATGCGCACATCCAGACTGCTGTGCCCGGCGACCTGGGTAATCCAGTCGGCTCCGCCGTTGTGCACCTTGCCGCGCAGGCGCGGGCCGGAGAAGTCGCCGCCGGTCACCGGGGCGATGCGGGTATGGCCTGTGTTCAATTGAGGATCGACATCCAGCGCGAGTTCCATCAGGTAGACGGACTCAAGTGCGCTGGCGGGGGTTTGTGCTGTTGCCATCTGACTGACTCCCAGGGCAGTACCGCCCAGAATGGTGGCGCCCAGGACAGAGGCGCCGCGTGTGGTGAATTCACGGCGGCTCATCACAGCGCCGGGTTGCTTGTTGTTATCGGATGCGGTCATAACGAATTCCTCGTGTGAGGTGCCAGTGTACTGGTTTCGGCTAATTCGCCACAGCGTTTTCAGCCGGTTTCTGCCGGTCAAATCGCAACAGGATAGACGGCAGATACAGCAGGTCCAACACCAGCGCGATGATCACAATCGGGACCAGCAGCTTCGCCGCCTGCTGGAAATAGATGGTGCTGGCGCCGATCAGGATAGTGGTGCCGAGCGCGAGAATCAGCGTGGTGATGATCAGCGCCGGTCCGGCGGTGCGTATCGAGTGGGCAATGGCGTCCTGCTTGTCCTTGCCTTCACGGCGACCTTCTAAGTAGTGGCTGAGGATATGCACCGTGTCATCGACGACCAGGCCGATGCTGATGCTGAACAACATCATCACGAAGGGATCGAGCTTGCCGACGATCAACGCCCAGAACCCGAACACAATGGTGGCCGGGAACAGGTTCGGAAGAATACTGAGAATGCCGAAAAAGACGCTGCGCAGGCCGATGATGAGACTCAGGGTGATCAACAACAGACTCAGGGAATATCCTTCCAGCAACTCGGTCGTGACGAGTTCGTCCATGCGCGAGAACAACAGGATGCCGCTGCCGTGGAGCAGGCGCGCTTCAGGAAACGCGTCAGCGAATTGCGCTTCGAATTCGGCGGTGAGTTCCATATCCAGATCGATCAACGACTGGTTCGACATCGGCGTGGCGTTGAAGAACAGGGTGATCATGGAGAAATCGGCGTTGATGAAACCGAGCAGTGGGAAATCTTCGCTCTGCACCGCCTCATAACCGTTGAGATAGGCGGCGATGGTGTCGATGTCATCGGGCAGAGTGTAGTAGGCCGGGTCTTCCTGATGCTGCACGCGATTGACGGTTTTCACCACGTCGGTGACGCTGGCGGCGGTTTCAATGTCTCCGCGTGCCTGCAAGTCGGTGAGAAACGCATCAACCTGCTGCAGAAACCGCGGCTCGATGGCGCCGTCGATGGCCCCGGTGTCGATCGCATAGGTCAGTGCCGGTCCGCGGTTCATGCGCGCGCCGACCTCATCGTAGAAATCGCGGATATCGCCATCGGCGGCGATGAAGTCGAGGCGATTGAAGTCAGTCTCATTCAGCGGCAGCAACAACAGGGTGACGAGCGAGAGCGCAGAGAAACCCCAGAACAAGGTTTTGTCCTTGCTCAGCGTGAAGGCGACCAGACGCTTGAGGCTATCCTGCAGAAACGGCGCACGGCTCGGGTCATTGTCCACAATCGCTTTTGACAGCCAGATTAACAGCGCTGGTTGCACAGTCAGGGTCAACAGATAGGCGAAGGCGATGCCCACCGCGACGATAGTGCCGAAGTCCTGAATCGCCGGCGAAGAGCACAGATTGAGCGAGGCAAAACCAATCGCCGTGGTCAACGCCGCCAGTGAAATGGGTTGCAGGTTATAGGCGATGCTGAATGCCATGGCGTCGAGCTTCGTGTCACCGCGATGTCGCGCCTGGTTGAAGATGGAGATCAGATGCACGCTGTTTGCCACCGCGATGATGACGACGACGAGCGGCGCGATGATGGAGATCGTATTGAAGGCGAGTCCGGCGTACCCGAACACACCGACGGTGCAGAGCAAGGTGAAGATCGTGTGAGTCAGGATGCAGATGCCCAGCGTGGCGGAGCGGAAGCAGTAACAGATGGCGAGCACACAGGCGAGAATCACGAAGGGCAGTAGCTGGGTGAGGTCGTCCACCATCGCCTGCTCACTGGACTGCTCGAGAATCACCTCGCTGTTGACGTGAATGGTCAGTCCGGGGTGGCGCGCGCGCAGTTCCTCCCGCAAGGCGAGTACGGCAGTGGCGATCTGCAGATGCTCATCATCCGACAGCTCAGTGTCTTCGATAACAACATTGGCGAACGTCAGGCTGGCGTCGTTCGCGAGCAGATTGTTCGTCAACAGACGGTCGTTGATGGCCTTGTCACGCAAACTCAGCAACTCTGATGCAGAGTAGTCGTTATAGGGTCGCTCGAACAGGCGGGTTTGGGTCTCCGGCGAGAAGTAATCGATTAATGACGTGAAACGGTCGGTGTGGGGAATGTCGGTGTAGTGCTCACTCAGATCGGCGATGGCATCCAGCACGGCTGGCTCGAATACCGTGTCGGTTTGCATCGGGATAAATGCGAACGTGACTTGCAGGGGATCCGGGAACTGTTCCTCCAATTCCGCCATCTCATCGAGGTAGGGATCGCTCTGCGTGAGCAGGGCACCGAGGGAAGTATCGAAGCCGCTGCGCAGAATGCCGAGTGCGAGCAGGCCCGTGAGCACGATCGAACCCAACAGCAGCAACAAGCGATGGGTGACGGCGAAGCGTGCGCAGTGACGACTGAAGGAATTGAGTTGCTGCGAAGATTGACTCACGGGTTTTTGTTCTCGAGGTTGTTATCAGGGCGGCTATCGGGGCGCTTATCCGGGCTGCTATCTGATCTGATACCAGAGCGCAGGCAATGTTCAATCCAACTCTTGATTCCCGTGCTGAGGAATTTCTGTCGGTGCAAAATAAAATAAAACTTCCGGGTCCAGGTGCGATGGGGTGCGCTCAGCGGCACCAGTGAGCCACGCTGAAATGCTTCCTGCAACGTGATCTTCGACAGGCAGCCGATCCCGAGACCCGCCTCCACTGCGCGCTTGATGCCCTCAGTGTGTTGCAACTGCAGGCGCAGATCGATGTTGGGCAGGATACCACTCATGCCGCGATCGAAGGCCTGGCGGGTGCCGGAACCCTGTTCACGTACGATCCAGCGCGCGGCGAGCAGATCCTCGTCAGTCAGCACCCGCTTCTGCGCCAGAGGATGCTCCGGCGCACAGAACAGGGCGAGCTCGTCATCGCGCCAATAGCGTACCTCAAGGTCGGGTTCCTGCAACTCCCCTTCAATCAAACCGATGTCGATCTCGAAGTTGCGCACCCGCGCGGCGATGGCCGCCGTGTTCTCCACCGTCAGCTCGACCCGAGCCGACGGGTGTTCGTTCATGAAGCCGGCCATGATGCCAATAGCGAGGTAGTTGCCGATCGTGAGCGTGGCCCCCACCGTAATCTCGCCGATGTCGCTGTGGCGGGTCAGATTCTCCTCCAGCTCTTCGGCCTGTGACAGCAGGGCGGCGGCCCGGGGTCGCAGGGCCGAGCCCTGCTCGTTCAATTGCAGGCGCTTGCCAATGCGGTCGAACAGGGTCACATCGAAGCGCTGCTCCAGTTCCTTCAGCGCCGCGCTGGCCGCGGATTGCGACATGGCCAACTCCTGGGCGGCACGGCTCACGTTCTCGTGATTGGCCACGGCGAGGAAGACCTGGAGCTGTTTCAGGGTGAAGTACATAGTTAAAAAATAGATAAGATATAGCTAAATAATCAATTTTACAGATATAGTAGGCAAGCCCTAGACTCCGCGCAATCAGTATTTTCAGGTATTACCGGAGTCCAGACCCATGGCCAGCATTTCGACCCAGAGCGTTACCGAAGTCCATCACTGGAACGAGTCCCTGTTCAGCTTCAAGACCACCCGCGACCGCAGCCTGCGTTTCGAAAACGGCCACTTCGTGATGCTGGGCCTGCCGGTGGACGGCAAGCCGCTGCTGCGCGCCTACAGCATCGCCAGCCCGAACTACGAGGAAGGCCTGGAATTCCTCAGCATCAAGGTCGCCGACGGCGCCCTGACCTCACGCCTTCAGAACATCAAGGTGGGCGACGAAGTGCTGGTCAGCAGCAAGCCCACCGGCACCCTGGTCGTCGATCACCTGCTGGAAGGCCGCAACCTGTACCTGATCAGCACCGGCACCGGTCTGGCGCCGTTCATCAGCATCATCCAGGATCCCGAGGTCTACGAAAAATTCGACCGCATCATCCTCACCCACGGCGTGCGCTACAAATCAGAACTGGCGTACCAGAAGCTGATCACCGAGCAACTGCCGCAGAATGAATTCTTTGGCGACGAAGTGCGCGAGAAGCTGGTGTACTACCCCTCAGTCACCCGCGAAGACTACCCCACCATGGGCCGTCTGACCGACCTCATGGCCTCCGGCAAGCTGTTCAGCGACGTCGGCCTGGCACAAGCCAACCCCGAGCACGACCGCTTCATGATCTGCGGCAGCCCGAGCATGCTGAAAGACACCTGTAACATCCTCAATGGTTGGGGGTTTGAAGAGTCACGGCATGGGATCAAGGGGCATTACGTGATTGAGCGGGCGTTTGTCGAGTAGGACACTTCGAGCCGGCGTCTGACTGGCTTTTAATCGTAATTCCACATCCGGGCAATGGGCTTTGCGGCTCATTGCCCGGTTTTCGTTTTTGCTCATCTCTTTTAAAACCGCACGTTTAGGCAACGTGGCCCTTATCAAGCGGTTCTGTTGTGGTCATTCAGATTCATCAAGTTATTGAAGGCTCATTCTCTCAGTATCCCTGCAATATCCAATTGATTTATCGCTTCTTTCTGATGTGTCAGCGAGGCATTAGAGGAAACCTGCTATTGGGTTTTAATAGGACACCTGGTATGCAGGATCGAAGCGTCTCGGCCGGAAACCGTTCTGTTGCCAAATTAGCGGGTTGAGGAATAAACTGACCTACCACGAAATTCAATGTGCGCATGCACTTTATACAGATATTATGTGTACAGAGGCACATCGTGAATGACTGAGAGATGGGCTCGTTTTAATACGGAAACTAATGCGTTAGATAATCTTGAAAAAGTTGCAATTTTTCTCGACAGAGCAAAGTGCAATCCCGAAGACTGGAAATGGGTTGTAATGTCGTGCTTTGGCGCACTTTATGGATTCGCGATACAGGTAGCGAAGGGTACTGATGATCTGTTTGTGGTCCGTAAGACCAAGAAAGGTCAATCTAGGCTCATCACTTGCGGAGAAGCAATTGAGATATGTCAGCAAGCAATTGGAGCACGTGGACCACTGGAGTTGTCTGAAGAGGAGCGTGAATCAATTAACCTTATTCAGAACACCTTTCGGAACAATTTCGAATATTTCAATCCAGGCTCATGGAGTATTGAAATTAGCGGATTCCCAGACCATATTCTCAATGTCTTAAATGTAGTTCGCCGTCTTGCTATTGACCACAATTTCTACACACATTTAGATGCGCAAGAGAAGGAAAGATTGAATTTGGCTATTCGTAAATGCGAATTGACTATTGGCGAACTGCGAGAAATGTACAAATAACCATCAAATCAATCAAAGGACTCGCTAAAGCGAGCCCATTATTACGGGCGTTATGTTTCTTAGAAAAATATCTGCAGCCGGATAGATCGTTATGAACGCTGAATTACTTAACAAATGGCTAAGTGTGATCGGAAATATCGGTGTAATCCTGGGGATAATTTTTTAAGGCTTAGAAATTCAACAAAATACCCAAATGATTCGATCTTAAACTAGGGATAGCATGACGGAAAAGCAATTATCATGGAGCTACTTTGCTGGAAGTGATATTGAACATGCAAATATCTTTGGATTAGGCTAAAGGAACGAATTAGAACCCGGCCCAGAGTATTTTGTATTTTTGATGATGGCAACGAGTTACTTTACGATCCTATCCAACGAATGGTACCAGTATCAACAAGGGTTGTATGACGCGGAAGAATTCGAACCAAGGCTTGTCAGATGGAAGCGTCAACTTGGTGAGCCTGGAATTCAACGTGTCTGGGCAGGGGCACAATATCAATACTCTCAGAGTTTCCGTGATGAGATAGATCGTCTCATACAGGAAATAGACAGCGAAAACTAGGCTACTTATTCAGAGAAATAGGGGACACTAATAACTTAATAACTTTAGGAATTCATGCAGAGATTACTAGTCATTCAACGTACCCAAGAGTCATAGCGAGCTTCTGAACTTAATAAGTTATTAGTGTCTCCCAAATTTCCAAGGTAAATAGTACATGACCCCACATGATGCAGCAGAGCTTCTACTTGGGTATATAAGTGGTTATAACCAACTCATGTACGGTTACATAGGTGTTCTTTCTGCCTTTCTGGTGATGTGTTTTGCTGCAGCTGACAAATTGAACAGAGTACTTAGTGTTCTAGTTTTATCGTTGTTCTCACTCGTTTGCATCATGTTGATTTTCCGCATGAACCTGATCAGAAACGATATGAGTGGAATGTATCTGTATCTACTTAGCCTAAAGGATTCTAATCCAGAATCACTCATCTGGTTCGGTACCAATCCTGACTGGGCCGTTCCAGTTTTAACTATAATTACAAATTTGGTTTCATTCGGCGGGTTTTTAGGCTGCATAGCATTTTTCTTCTATCAACGTAGTTCGAGCCCTGCCGATGGGGCTACATAACAATCGAAGGAAAATAAGAGAGATAGGGGACACCAATAACTTAATAACTTTAGTCTAGTTTACTTTTTTTCGCACTGAGCACAGCGAAATAAAGGGGTCGGGAAGACCAAATATTAATCCCAACGAACTCGTTGTGCGCTAACTGCCTCGTTTAGATGGGCATTATGATCATAGACAAACTCAAGAATGTCTCAACCTCAAGATCTTATAAGCATGAATAGAAATGAATTAAATGATTGGTTGTCTTTAGCAGCAAATCTTGGGGTGATTCTAGGTCTGGTTTTTCTGGGAATTCAGATAAATCAATCCAATAAAATTACCGCTGCGGCGACTTATCAGGCGAGAATTTCTGAGATAGAAGCGTCTTTTCAGAACGCAGCCTTGTCTGACTATCTTCCAAGCATTTACGATCAACTGGAAAGCGAAGGTGTAAGCTCATTGTCTAGCATAGAGCTGCGACGGCTGCGTGATTGGGAAACTGCCAGGGTTTATCGAATGCAGGGTCAACACTATCAATACAGGCAAGGTTTCTTGGACGACCCTTCATTTGAAGACCTCCTTGTCGGGGCCAGGGACCTTCTCCCTTTGTGGGAAAGTCTAGGCATAGATCAGGCAAATTTTGATCCGGAGTTCATCGAACTAATAAGGAACTAGGTTATAAGGGGACACCCAGAGTCTGACAGTTTAAGCTGTGAGACCTCGGAGAATTAACACAGCTTAGCAGATCAAGGCTGCTATATTAGCGGGGTTATCGGTTAAGCTGGTTAGCTATGGACGTTTCCAGTATTTCGCAATTTCACTTCTTCTCGCTAAGAGACTTTCCCTGGAGGAATAGCATGTTCAGAATCATAGCCGTTATCGCTCTCGTGAATCTATTGCTCGCCTGCCAACCTGAGACATCCACCGCACAAGCCGCCGAAGCAACTCAACAGTCGGCTGCACCGGAATATCTGAATCCAAACTCGCGCGCACCTTACTCCGAAGGTGTGCGCTATGGCGGACTGATTTTCCTGGCTGGCAAAACCGGGGGTCCCGGAGAAGCGGGAGTGCAACCCGAAACACGACGTGCACTTGAAGCGATTCAAGACGCACTCGAACGTTTCGGCTCATCAATGGATCGAGTTGTGAAATGCACGGTCTATCTGGTCGACATGGCTGAGTGGAGCTCCATGAACGAGGTTTATGCTGAATTCTTTCCTGAGAACAAGCCAGCCCGCACCGCCATTGGCATTAGTCTGGGTGGGGATAGTCGCGTAGAAATCGAGTGCATTGCTGCCGCATAAAGAGCAAGTAGGGGACACTAATAACTTAATAACTTTAGGAATTCATGCAGAGATTGCGCGTTATTGAGAGCGCGCGTAAGTCATAGCGAGCTTGTTAAGTTACTGAGTTATTTATGTCACCTGGAGTTCTAGAGTTCCAAAAATAAAAACCACGACTATTGTTAAGAACGGTATAGGAAAAATATTGCAATCCCTATGAATAATATCAATTTATGTGAAGCGCTATTCGATGCTTTTACCAAGGGCGATGATGAAAGTGTTCGTAGTCTGTGTGCTGCGAACTTTCAGGCGATACAAAACAACAATCCACCGATGGATCTTGAGTCACTGCTGGGATTTTCTCGAGCAGTCCTTCGAGTAGTGCATAATTTTCGCTACGAAGAAACCAGACGGTCTGCAACGCCAAGCGGATTCGTCGAGGAGCACAAGGTTCGGGGCGTCTTACCGGACGGGAGCAACCTGGATCTGGCAGCGTGTGTTGTTGGTGATGTGCGTGATGGAAAAATTTGCGAACTTCGCGAATATCTGAACACTGCTGCGGCAGCCGGACTTCTCGCGGCACTGGCGGGAAACAGGGGACACTAATAACTTAATAACTTTACGAATTCACGCAGAGGTTACTAATTACTCAGTGCACTCAAAAGTCATAGCGAGATTGTTAAGTTATCAAGGCATTAGTGTCCCCTAAAGTTCCCCAGGAAAATCAAATGGATTGGAATAGATTAAATGGCTGGATTCAACTAGGTGCAAATATAGGGATTGTTGCCGGTCTGGTTCTGGTCTGGATGCAGATTAATCAAAATTCGGAGCTCGCAAGGGCATCATTGTTTAGTGAACACCAGAATGGATGGATGGAAATTGATCAGAGCTTGCAAAGCGAGAACTTTGCTCAGGTTCTTCAGAAAGCAATAGAAGAACCGGAAAATCTCAGTACTTCGGAGATGCTTGAAATGCGAGGTTACATCTATGCTCACATGGACCAATTCGCACGAACATTGGTTTTGTATCAATTGGGCGTATTCAAAAACGATCCAACAGAAACGATTGGGGAAGCAGTTGCTGATGTTTTTGGCAACCGATATTCACAAGTATGGTGGACTGAAAATCGAGCTAACTGGAACCCTGAATTGGTAAAAATTATCGACGACAGATTGCTAGAGATAGCTTCCGATTCAGAACTGCAAAATTTGAATAGAATCAGGGCGCGCATAAATAGTCCTTCTAATTAAATTAGGACCTAAGGGGACGCCGACAAAAAAGGGGCCTAAGCCCCTTTTTTAATTCTGTTTTATTTCTGCAAACTCAATCTTCAAATCACGAATCAAAAATCGCTACGAGACATCCCTTGGAATCGGGAATGTCGTCCATGTTGACGACACCACCGGCCAACACCGTGTCCAGCGCATCCTTCAGATAATGCTGGCTGGCGTTGTTGCGCTGGGTCTCGTAACCGAGCTGGTCGTTGATCGGGCCGCGGAACAGCACTTCCTGCGTCTTCGGATTAACGATGAAAACCTCGGCGGTGCGCTCAACGCCTAAAGCCTTGGCCAGCATCTGGCCTTCGTCTTTCAGAATCGGGAAATCGATGCCAAATTCATCGGCTTCTTTCGCGATGCGCTGCGGGCTGTCCTGGATATTGGCATTGAACATGATGAAGTCGATGTTCTTGGCCGCATATTCATCACGCACAGCACGATAGTTGGGCAGCGCGATACGGGCGATCGGGCAACCGACGCCCTGAACGTAGAGCACCAGCAGTTCATCCTGCTTGTACTGCTCCAGCGAGTGCGTCTTGCCGAACTGGTCAGTGAGCGTGAAATCGGGGATAGAGCGCAGCCATTCATCGGCAACGGCATTGACCGTGACCAGCAGGCAGGCGGCTGCAGTGAATAAGCGGACCGGAAACTTCATGTGTACAACTCCTCTTCTCTCAACAAGGTCGAAACAAGGTCTGAACAAGTCTGCGTCGAGTCATGAGTATTGGGCGCGCAACGCCGTCTTTCAACAGGCGGCGGCAACGTGGGAAGAATAGTAGCAATTTATCGGCGGGCATCCCAGTGCCGATGTTTAATGTCACAGATTATTGCAGAACGCGCCACCGAAGGCCGTAATCTGCAGGCTTTGCAGGAATCAGTAGCCTGTTATTCAACGGGTTTTCAGGAATAAGTAACTGAGGATTGTTAGGCCCGCCCGGCGCCGGCATCCGCTTCGTCGCAAACCCCGCTCGGCTCGCCGTCATGTTCGCTTCTGCATTCTGTCCCGGCGCTCGGGAGCTGTGTCGCGGCGCATATTGAGGGGGCAGGGGAGAAGGAGTACCCTGCCTGACATCGGGTCAATCTGTGTCTGGAGAATAACAATGACAACACGCGCCCCCGTCCTCGTTGCTTCACTCATCTCGCTTCTCGCGCTGCCGGCTTTTGGGCAGGAATGGACCCCGCCCCGCACGCCGAGTGGCCAGCCTGACCTGCAAGGCATCTGGACCAATGCCACCCAGACCCCACTGGAACGTCCGGTGGAATTCGGCGAGAAAGGCTTTTTGACCGCCGCCGAGGCCGCCGATCAGGAGCAGGGCTGGCGCGACCGCATCGCTCGTGCCGACCTGCCGAGCGACCCGGAACGGGCTCCCCCAGAAGACGGCAACACGGAAGCCGGGTATAACAATTTCTGGGTCGACCGCGGCACCAATGCCATCGAGATCAATGGCGAATATCGCACCTCCATCATCGTCGATCCGGCCAATGGCCGCATTCCGTTCGTCGAGGGTTTCCGCTCCAATGCCATGGTCAGCCGCTTGCGCGCCATGCCCGGCGTCGAGGACTTCGATGGTCCCGAGTTGCGACCGCTGGGTGAGCGCTGCCTGCTGTCCTTCGGCTCCAGTTCCGGCCCGCCCATGCTGCCGGTGATGTATAACAACAATTACCAGATTGTGCAGACCGAAGACTACGTGGTGATTCTGGTGGAGATGGTGCATGACACCCGCATCATTCCCCTGAACAAGGCCCATAACAACACCGACCTGAACAAGTGGATGGGTGACTCGGTCGGGCATTGGGAGGGCGACACCCTGGTGGTTGAAACCAAGAACTTCAACGACTTCCAGTCCTACCGCGGCAGCTCGGAGCAGCTGCAGATCACCGAACGCTTCGAGCTGATCGGACCGGACAAGATCAAGTACAGTTTCACCATGGACGACCCGGCCTCCTATCAGCGCGCCTGGACCGGCGAGATCGCCATGAACCGTCGGCCGGCCGGCGACCGCATGTATGAGTATGCCTGCCACGAAGGCAACTACGCCTTCCCCGGCATTCTCGGCGGGGCCCGCCAACTGGAGCATCAGGAGGCCCTGAATCAATAAGCTCTGAACCAACAGGACCTTAATCAAAAGGACCTGAGTCAAAAGGACCTGAGTCAACAGGCGCGCCACCTGCAAACCAAAGCCGGAACCCCCGTTCCGGCTTTTTTTTACCCAACAGCCGGGGAATAATGTGGCCTGAATCACGGGCAGCATTCGAATTCGGGCGCCGAAACACGTATAGTAAGCGCCGCAAGCACCCGGGAGCTTCCCCGCCGCCCACGCGCGGTCTCCAGAACCCGTCGAACACGTTCACAGGACTATCCATGCTCTCCAGACTCACGCGGGCTTATACCAATCTCGTCTTTGGCAGGCCGCTGCTCGTTATCGTCATTCTGCTGGCCATCGCGGCCGCCTTTGCCTATCAGACACGATATTTCCGGCTCGACGCGTCGGCGGATTCGTTGCTGCTGGAAGGCGACAAGGACCTGGAATATTCGCGCCTGATCAATAACCGCTTCGGCGTGCGCGACTCGGTCATCGTCGCCTACACACCCCTCAGCGGCGAGCTGTTCTCGCGGCCGGTGCTCAATGACCTCGTCGCCCTGCGGGATGACCTGATGCAGGTGGAGCGCGTGCAGTCCATCGACAGCATTCTCAATGTGCCGGTATTTCTCGACACGCCGCTGACCGGTATTTCCGAAGACTACCTGACCGTGATGGACCCGGAACTGGATCTGGCACAGGCCCGCGAGGAAATCACCAATAGCCCGGTGTTCCGCAACGCGGTGGTGAGCCCCGACGGCGAGACTGCGGGTTTGCTCGTGAGCTTCGCGCCGGACGAACGGCTGCGCACCTTGCTCGATCAGCGCACCGACCTGCGCAACAAGGAGGCGGCGGGAACGCTGACCGAGGAAGAGGGTTTTGAGCTGCGACAGGTCGAGGCCGACTACGCCGCCTACACCGTCGAGACCGGACGCCGTCAAACCGAAACCATTGCCACCATCCGCGGCATCCTCGATCAACACCGGGACAAGGCCCAGATCTATTTGGGCGGCGCACCGATGATCGCCGATGACCTCGTCACGTTTGTGCGCGGCGACCTCAGCAGCTTCAGCTTCGGCGTGCTGGCCTTCATCATCATCGCACTGGGCCTGATCTTTCGGCGCGTGCGCTGGGTGGCGTTACCGCTGGCTTGCTGTGCCGTGGCCGGTGTCATCATGGTGGGCTTTCTTGGGTTTATGGACTGGCGGGTAACGGTCGTCTCATCCAACTTCATTTCACTGTTGTTGATCATCACCATCTCGTTGACGGTGCACCTGACAGTTCGCTACCGCGAATTGCGGGCGACCCGGCACTTCAGCAACCACGACAAGCTGCTGCGGCATTCGGTGCTCAGCATGTTCATGCCCTGCCTCTACACCGCCCTGACGACGGCCGTGGCCTTCGGCTCACTGATCGTAAGTGGCATCTCGCCCATCATCTCCTTCGGCTGGATGATGGTGATGGGTGTGCTCGTCGCACTCACCGTCGTGTTCCTGTTATTCCCCGCCGTCATGAGTCTGCTGAGCGTGGACCAGTCGAAGGTGTCGGCCTCGTTACAGATGAACCTCACGGCGGCACTCGCGGCTATTACTGACAAGATGAAAAATGGCATGTTGTATGTCTACGCCGCTATCGCGCTGCTGAGCGTAATCGGCCTGACACGCCTGGAGGTCGAGAACAGCTTCATCGACTATTTCCGGGAGAAGACCGAGATCTATCAGGGCATGACCCTGTTCGATGAGAAACTCGGCGGCACACTGTCGTTCGATTTGATCGTTGATCTGCCCACGGAAGAGGCCGCCGATGACGGTTTCGACGACGGCTTTGACGATGGCTTCGATGATGGGTTTGACGATGGTTTCGACAGCGATTTCGGTGGTGCTTCCAGTGGCGACGCCTACTGGTTTACGGCGCCCAAGATGAACCTGATCGAGGACATCCACAGCTATCTCGACGCCGATCCACAGACCGGCAAGGTGCTGTCCTTCGGCGCCGTCATCCAACTCGCCGAAAAACTCAATGGCAACGAGCCGATCGACGGCGTGATGTGGGCACTGCTGTACTCCCGCATCCCCGAGGCATTGAAAGTATCGGTGCTGAATCCCTTCGTCTCTATCGAGGAGAACGAGTTACGGTTTAACGTGCGCGTGCCGGAGTCCGATCCCAATTTGCGCCGCAACGAATTGCTGCGGCGGCTGGAATCCGGTGTCGAGCAGCAGTTCGGGTTTACCGATCAGCAGGTTCGCGTCACCGGCATCCTGGTGCTCTATAACAACGTCTTGCAGAGCCTTTATGACTCCCAGATTCTGACGCTGGGCGTGGTGATGTTTGTGATCATGTTGATGTTCCTCACCCTGTTCCGCTCCATGAAAATCGCCATTCTGTGCATTATTCCGAATGCGATCGCCGCCGCCTTCGTGCTGGGCGTCATGGGCTGGCTGGGATTGCCGCTGGACATCATGACGATCACCATCGCGTCGATCTCGGTGGGGATTGGCGTGGACAACACCATTCACTATATGCACCGTTTCAAGCGCGAATTCCCCCGCTTCGGCAATTACCGGGAAACGATGTACTTCTGTCATAACAGCATCGGGCGCGCCATGTACTTTACGTCGATGACCATCGTCGCCGGCTTCTCAATCCTGGCGCTGTCCAATTTCATCCCCACGATCGTGTTCGGCTTGCTGACAAGCCTGGCGATGATCGTGGCCCTCACCGGCGCCCTGACCCTGCTGCCGCAGCTTCTGATTGCGTTCCAGCCATTGGGCAAAGAGGAACGCTGACCGACATTGTGGCAGAGGCTGTCAGTTGGCAAGATTTCGGCAAGCGCCTACAATCGGATGCGGCCAACAACGCGTCAGCGTGCGCGGTCAGATTGACAGGTCAACCCGGAGCCTTTGAGTAGCCTTTGATGAACAAGACTGCACTGCTTGTCGGCGTATTGCTCACCCTTGTGGCCTGTAGAGAGGAACCGGTTGTCGAACCGGAGCCGCTCACAGAGGTGCAGAGTTACATGGCCAATGCCGAGGCGATGTCACGCGCCTCAGCCCTGTTTGCGGGAAGCTGCGCCGATACCTGTCACGCGCTCGAGCCGGTCGAGACTACCGAGGCCAGTTACCTGTTTGATTGCGTATGGAATCATGGCTCGAGTGACGAAGAAATTGCCAGGACCATTCGGGTCGGCATCTCCGGCACGCGCATGGTAGGCTTCGGGTCTAACTTTCCGGAGGGCGACGCCGACCTGTGGAAGATCGTGGCCTGGTTGCGCAGCAAGCAGGTCGGGTGTGACACAGTCGAATAGCACGATTTTTTATTTACTTAACGCAGAGGTTTCAAATGCACGTGAATTCTCCCGAAGGGGACGACAACAAGGACAACAAGGCGCCAACGCCTTCGGGATTTATGGATGAGAAGCTGTTCAAGTCCCGCGCGATTACGATCTTCGGCGAAATCAACGACAAGCTGGCGCGTTCGGTAACCGAGAAGCTGCTGGCCCTGGCCGCCGAGAGCGATGCTCCGATTACAATCTATATCAGCTCTCCGGGTGGTCATGTCGAATCCGGCGATGTGGTGTACGACATGATCAAGTTCATCAAGCCGGTAGTGAAGGTAATAGGCACGGGTTGGGTGGCGAGTGCGGCAACTACGATTTATCTGGCTGCAGCCAAGGAAAATCGCTTTTCCTTGCCTAACACACGGTTTTTGGTACACCAGCCTTCAGGGGGCTCGATGGGGGTGGCCAGCGACATCAAGATTCAGGCCGAACAGATCGTCAAGATGCGCGCCCGCATCAATCAGCTCATCGCCAAAGAAACCGGCCAGCCGCTGGAGCGGGTCGCCCAGGATACCGACCGCGATTACTGGATGACGGTTGAGGAAGCGATCGACTACGGCATCGTCAGCAAGGTCGTGACGTCAATCACCGAAATCTAGCCTGAACGTTCAGGGGCTTGTGGCGGTCTTCTTGAAGACCGCCTGACGGTCCTTGGCCAGGGCGCAGACCACCATGTACTCGGGGGTGCAGCTCGCCGCGAAGGCAATCGCCGTGGTGGCGTCAATCAGTTCAGCCTGCACGACGCCGGTGACGCCGGCGTATTCGACGGTAACCCGTACGATATTGCCCTCCACCTCGCCGTCGCTATTGCTCCACTCAAATCCCATCGTCTCAATCTTCGTCACCTTCATGACCTTGTCCGTCACCTCGACACCAATCGTGAACAGGGTGCCTTCGGCATTCCAGACGCCGTTCCAGTGCGCGGACAGATCTTCCGCTGCTTGCGCCGGCAGGGAGAGAGTGAGGGCGCTGAGCAGCACCAGACCCGATAGCAGCTTTTCCAGAGGCTTACACAAAATTCAGTCCCACCCCGAACAGTTGGCCATGAAAGACGCTGATGATGACATAACCGAGCAGTCCCGCAACCACGGCAGTGATATCCCACTTCCAGGCCGGTGGCCGAGCGGAGGCTGAGGTTGACCGGCTGAGCGCGATGAATTTGAACGCGGCCCACACGGTGAAACTGCCAAACAGCAGCATGGAGGCGAGGTCGCCATTGGCCCAGAGATGAGCCGCTCCCCACAGGCAGACCCCGAGCAACATCGGGTGGCCCAGCACGCGTCGCAGGTACGAAGGTGGCAGATTACCGAGCAGCACCAGCATGAAGGCGGGGATCATCAGCAGGTGGCTGATGTACCGCAGCTCGAAGGGCGGTTCCCAGATCATGATGAAAGGCGCGCGGGATTTTCCCAGAATGATGAGCCCGAGACCCGCCAGGGCTACCAGGCTGTAGAGTCCCTTGTAGGCCCCTTCGCTCGGCAGGCGTCGCCGCAGCGGTTCTCGCAGGCCCAGCTCCCGCACCAGATGGGGCAGCAGAAACAGGATCAGTCCAGCACTCAACATCCACACGTTTGATAGCCCCCGATTACGCAGCCGGCAGTGTAGCAGACCTGTGGCCGTCCTGTGGGTCTGGATTGAGGGCATGCCTGGTCGCGGATTTGGGCTTGACAGTTTATTAATTAAATGTTTAATTAATAACCCTTCGACCATGATCAGGTTAGACCAGGCCCCGATCCACAGGACATAACCGGCATGATAGACAACGAACTCCCCCGCAGCGGTGCCGGGCGCCCCAGTGGCAGCGATGGCGACCGGGTGCGGGACAGCCTGCTGCAAGCGGCGCGTGCGCTGTTCCTGAGCAATGAATTCAAGGCGGTATCGATCCGCCAGATCGCGGCGGCGGCGAACGTCAACGGCGCCATGGTCAGTTACTACTTTGGCGGCAAGCAGGGGCTCTATCTGGCCATGGTGGAGGACGTGCTGGAGTCCTTGGAGCAGAGTCTGGAAGCCCTGCACCCCGGTACCGAATTCACGATTGAGGAATTCAGCCACAGCTACTGCCTGTTGCTGGCGGCGAATCCCTGGTGGCCCAACTTTGTGGTGCGCGAGGTGCTGTTCAGCGAGGGCGAGATCAAGCAGGCCGTGATCCAGAAGTTCGCTACCAGCTTCGCACCGCGGCTCATCACCTCGATTCATAAAGGCATGGCCGGCGGACAATTTCGAGACAATCTGGATCCGGCGATGATGCTGTTGTCGCTGATGGGCATGACGATCTTTCCCTTCCTTGCCAAGCCGATGGTAGAGCAGGTACTGAACATCAAGGTCGATGCCGATTTCGCGTCCCGCTACGCGAGCCATAACACCCAACTCTTCCTGCATGGAGTGCACACGGCGAGTGCCGGTGCCGCACTGGAGAAAAATCCATGAACATCTACAAAACCGGTTTCGTGATGCTGTGCCTGTTGTTGGCCTCCTGCGAGGAAGCAGCCTTGCAGGCGGTCGGACAGCTGGAATCTGATCGCATCGAACTCGTTGCCGAGTACGCCGAACCCATTCTGGCGATAGCCGTCACTGAAGGCGATGGACTGCAGCCGGGTGCCTTGGTGCTGCGGCAGGACGGCTCGCGGATCGAGTCGCAGATCGCAGCCGCCGACGCGAACCGACAGCGTCTGCTCGCCGTGTTGCAGGAACAGCTCAACGGTGAGCGACCGGAACAGATCGCGATCGTGGAAACGTCTCTCGCGGAGGCGATAATCGAACACGACTACCGCTCGAAGGAACTGGCGCGCGCGGAGAGCCTGCGGCAGCAGAACCTGGGCTCACAGGAGAGCGTCGACAACGCGCGTCGGTTGCTGGATGCCGCGGTCGCACGCATCGACAATGTCGAGGCGCAACTGACGCTGCTGCATGCAGGCACACGTGAAGAGCGCGTCGTCCAGACCCGCAATCAACTGCAGCAGGTGGAGGCCGAGATCGCCGGTCTGCGCCTGAATCTGGAACGGCTTGAGATAACTGCGCCGGTGGCAGCCCTCGTTGATTCCCTGCCGTTTGAAGTCGGTGAACGCCCGCGACCGGGTGATGTGGTGGCCGTGCTGCTGGGTGGTACCCAGCCCTATGCCCGCGTCTATATTCCGGAGATCATGCGCACCTCACTACGACCCGGCAGTACATTGCAGGTGCACGTGGACGGCGTGACTGAAGCGCTTACGGGAACGGTGCGTCGCATTGCCGCCGAGCCCAGCTTCACGCCGTATTTCGCCCTCACCGAACGCGATCGTGGTCGCCTGTCCTACGTCGCCGAAGTAACCCTGCCCGAGCGCGCCGAGCGTTTGCCAGACGGGGTGCCCGTGCAGATCAGCTTCGAATAGGCTGTCACCCATGAACGCACCCGCCATCTCCGCGCACGGGCTCACTCGCAAGTTCGGCTCACTCGTGGCTGTGAATAATGTCGATCTCGAGATTCCGGCCGGCAAAATCTATGGCTTCCTGGGGCCTAACGGCTCCGGCAAATCTACCACAATTCGTATGTTATGCGGGTTGCTGCTGCCGAGCGCCGGCACAGCGACGGTCATGGGCATGGACACGCGTCAGGAGTCCGAAGCCTTGAAGCAGCAGATCGGGTACATGACCCAGCGCTTCTCGCTGTACGAGGACCTCACAGTAAAAGAGAACCTGCGGTTCATCAGCGAGGTGTATGCCGTCAGTCGCGCCCAGCGCAAAGCACGTGTGGAAGAACTGCTGACCCAGTACAACCTGCGGGAAAAGGAACGCCAGCGTGCCGGCACCCTGAGCGGCGGCCAGAAACAACGACTGGCTCTGGCCGCAGCGACGCTGCACCGGCCGAAGATTTTGCTGCTGGACGAACCGACTAGCGCGGTCGATCCCCAGAATCGGCGCGACTTCTGGGAGACGCTGTTCGAACTGGCCGAGCAGGGCACGACGATTCTGGTCTCGACCCATTACATGGACGAGGCGGCGCGCTGCCATAGCCTTGCGATTCTCGACCGCGGTGTAAAGGTCGCGGACGGGTCGCCGCGCAGTCTCGGCGAAAACATCGACATGCGCGTGATTGAGGTCGAGGCCAGTGATCCCAATCGTGCGCGCCTGAGTCTGGCGCAGGAGACGAAGATCACCAGCATCACCCAGCTCGGTGTCAGGCTGCGGGTGTTGTTACCGAAGACGCTGCCCGATGCACTGCAGATGGTGCAGCACAATCTGCAGTCGGCGGCGATCAACGCCGAGGTGCGGGAGGTGTTTCCGGATCTCGAAGACATCTTCGTGGCTGTGACCCAGAGGCGCCGCGCCGAGGTGACACCGTGAACGCGCTGATTCGCATCTTCGCAGTCCTGCACAAGGAATTTCTGCAACTGAGCCGTGACCGTCTCACGTTTGGCATGATCGTCGGCATTCCGCTGATTCAGCTGATGATGTTCGGCTACGCTATCAATACCGACGTCCGCAACCTGACCGCGGCCTATGCCGACGAGACCGATTCCCATCTGTCACGGCAATTCATCGCCGACCTCACCGCCTCCCAGGTGATTTCGATGCAGCAACGGGTGAACAACGCGGACGAGCTCATGGCGTTGCTGGACGCCGGGCAGATATCGATCGGTGTGTATGTCCCGAACGATTTCGATCGCCGCGTGCAGCAACAGGATCGATCCGTCGCCCAACTGCTCGTCGATGGGTCGGACACGATTATTTTGGGTGTCGCCCAGCAACTGACCTCGGTGCCGGTGCATTTCGACAGCCAGGTGCCGCCAGCGCGACAGGGGGCGAAGATCGAGGTGCGCAACTTCTATAACCCGGAGCGGCGGTCGGCGGTCAATATCGTGCCGGGGCTGGTCGGGGTGATCCTGACAATGACCATGGTGTTGTTCACGGCCGTCGCCATCGTGCGGGAGAAGGAGCGGGGTAACATGGAGCTGCTGATCAACACACCAGTCAGAACCATTGAATTGATGTTAGGAAAAATAATTCCCTACATCCTCATCGGTCTGATTCAACTCGTCATCATCCTGAGCCTGGGCTGGTATTTCTTCGAGGTGCCGATTCGTGGCAGCGGCTTGCACGTATTGTTCGCTGCGCTGATGTTCATTGCCACCAATCTGTCATTGGGTCTGCTGATCTCCACCACGGCTGGCACCCAGTTTCAGGCCATGCAACTGACGTTCTTCTTCTTCCTTCCATCCATTTTGTTATCGGGCTTCATGTTCCCGTTCGACGGCATGCCACAGCTCGCGCAGAACATTGCGGAGATTCTGCCCCTGACGCATTTCAATCGACTGATTCGGGGCATTGTGCTGCGAGGCGCGGATATCAGTACCTTGTGGCTGGAGCTAGCGGCGCTGGGCGCCTTCATGGTCGTCGCGCTGACACTGGCCGTGGCCCGGTTCCGAAAGCGGCTGGACTAGCGGGAATTTTTAGAGGTGGACTGCGTGGTACGCCGGCAGGCGACGTGGCGTCGCCTGCCGGTGATCGGTTTACACGTTCGCTAGGGAATTACGGGCGAAGTTGTGTTTGCTCAGCGGCAGTTCCCGGACGCGCTGACCGGTGAGAATGTAGATCGCATTCGTCACGGCTGCTGCGATCGGCGGCGTGGCGGGTTCGCCAAGACCACCGAGCGCCTCGCCGGACTCGACGATGTGCACCTCGATCTCCGGTGACGTGGCCATGCGCACCATCTCATAGTCCGGGAAGTTGTTCTGTGCGACCCGGCCCTTCTCGATGGAAATTTCACCATACAGCGCGGCGGTCAGGCCGAAGATGATGCCACTCTCCACCTGGGATTCCACGGTGTCGGGATTGATGGCGCGACCGCAGTCGATGGCACAGGTAACCTTGTGGACGATCGGACGGTTGTCGGCACCGATCGACACCTCGGCGACTTCAGCGACGATGCTGCCGAAACTCTCCTGCACCGCGATGCCGAGTGCATGGCCCTCGGGCAGATTGGAACCATAACCGGCTGCCTCGGCGGCGACTTCCAGCACCTTGCGATGGCGCGGATGCTCCTGCAGCAGATCCATACGGAACTGGTAGGGGTTCTTGCCGGCGCGATGCGCCAGCTCATCCATGAAGGATTCCGTGAAGAAGGTCTGCTGGGAATGGTCAACACTGCGCCAGGCGGCGATCGGCACGTGGGTCGGTCCGTCGACGACGCGGATCGACTGATTCTCGATCGCGTAGGGAATGTGTGAGGCGCCGGCCACCTGGATTGGACCGGTGAAGCGATTATGCCAGGTCGTGACCTTGCCGGCTCCGTCGAACGCGGCCTTGAAGTTGCTGCTCACGGCAGGACGATAGTAATCCTGCTGCAGATCGTCTTCGCGGCTCAGCACGGTTTTAACCGGCACATCGAATTGCTTCGCGATCAGCGTGGCATGATCGATCACGTTCCAGTTGAACGGCAGACGCCGTCCGAAACCACCGCCCAGATAGGAATGGTGGAAGGTCACGTTGTTCTCAGACAGGCCGGCAATCTTCGCCACGCGGCCCTTGATCCCGAGCGCGTCCTGAGTGGAGGTCCACAGGTCGGCGGTGTCGCCGTGAATGTGTACGGTGCAGTTCATCGGTTCCATGGCGGCGTGCGCGAGGAAGGGCACTCGATAGGAGGCCTCGATGGTGTCGACTGCCGCACTGAGTCCGGCTTCAGCATCACCCTGTTCCTTGTCTTGGTCACTGTCGTCTGCGGCGAGACTGCGATCGAAGCCGGCGAAGATATCGGCGCTGGTGACGTTATCGAATTCCGAGGTTTCCCATTCGGCTTGCACCAGCTTCAGGGCTTCTTTCGCGCGCCAGTAATTGTCGGCGACAACAGCCACTGAATCTTCCAGTTGGATGACCTTCTTCACTCCGGGGCGGCTCAGCAAGCCGGCGTCATCGACACTGACGAGTTTGGTGCCGAACACCGGCGCGAAGCGAATCGCCGCGTACAGCATGTCCTTGCTGTGCGCATCGATGCCGTAGGGAGCCGAGCCATCCACCTTCGCCGGTATGTCATTGCGGGAGATGGCCTTGCCCATGATGTTCCATTGCGCGGGCGTCTTCAGCACCGGATTGGTTGCCGGTTCCAGCAGGGCGGCATCGGCGGCGAGTTCACCGTAAGCCAACGAGCGGCCGCTGGCATTGTGTTGGACGTAACTCAGGCTGGTTGAACATTCGGCGACCGGCACGCCCCAGCGGGCGGCGGCGCAGTCCAGCAGCATCTGGCGCGCTGCCGCACCGGCCGTGCGCATCGCGGTCTCGCCGGTGTAGCGCACGGAGGAACTGCCGCCGGTGATTTGCAGGTTCATGACCTCGGCCACCTTAAAGGCGCTGGCATTGACGAGGCCTTGCAGGAAGGCCGGCACACCCAGTTCGCTGGCGAAGCCCTTTACGAGATCGCCGTTGGCGAACAGGTCGATCGCGGGGGCCTGCTCGATATCCACGAGCTCCCAATTGGCATCCAGTTCATCCGCGGCCATCATCGACAGCGAGGTGTGAATGCCCTGGCCCATCTCGGCGTGGGGCACATACACGGTGACGCGGTTGTCCGGGGTAATCTTCAGGAATGAGGTGACATAGTGTGCGCCGTCGCTGGCCAGTTGGGCATTGGCGCGGCGATGTCGGCTGGGACGGGTTGCCGAATAGCCAATCAGCACACCACCACCGACAACGGCGGTACTAACGATGAAACGTCGTCGAGAAATCTTCATGGCAAGCCTCCTAAGCCGTCAGTGAACGAATCGCTTTGCGAACTCGCGGGTACGAGCCACAGCGGCAGACGTTCGTGATGCTGCTGTCGATCTCGGCATCGGTTGGATTGGGATTGCTGGCGAGCAGGGAAGAGACCGCCATGATCATGCCGGACTGGCAATAGCCGCATTGGGGCACTTGATGATCGATCCAGGCCTGTTGCACGGCGGTGAGTGACGGCGCGCTCGGATTGGCGCCGGCGGCGACACTGGCGAGGCCTTCGATCGTGGTAATGTCCTGTCCCTCGATGGCGCTGACCGGCGTCACGCAGCTGCGGACGGCGAGGCCATTGACGTGAACGGTGCAGGCACCGCAAGAAGCGATGCCGCAACCGAATTTGGTGCCTGTCAACCCGAGCTCATCGCGCAGCACCCATAACAGTGGCATCTCTGGTTCGACGTCCAGTGACTGTTGGATGCCATTCAATTTGAAACTAGCCATAGCAGTTCCCCCTGATGATTTGTTTACGAGGCAATAGAGCCAGATATAGTAGCGGATCGAGTGCAACAATACGATGGTCCGACACGATCCGGGCGGGTAGGCGCATATCGCCGGCTGTGGGAGAATGTCGGCCCGACACTGGCCGTGACACGCGGTCGCACAATGCAGTCCCGGTCACGGAGTGAACCATGTCCCCCGACAACCGCCCCTCGCAGTTCCGCTTCAATTACTCTGCACTGGCCAGCGTCAGCGTCGGTGTCGACGCCGCGTCTGCCCTGGCAGAACGGGTGCTGGAGTTGCGGGCACAGCGGGTGTTCATCCTGGGGTCGGCCAGCCTGAGTCGTGTCACCGGGACCTTCGCGGACTTCTCTACTGCTCTCGAGGGCAGAGTCGTCGGCGTGTTCGATCGCATCGGCGCTCACAGTCCGCGGCAGGATGTACTCAGTGCGCTAGCCGCCGCCCGGGCCGCGGACGCGGATCTGCTGGTGGCGATCGGCGGCGGCTCCATCATCGATGCCTGCAAGGTGGTACAACTGGCACTGAATCAGGAGCTGCACACGGAGGCGGAACTGCTGGAGTACGCGCAGTTCAGTGATGGCACTCGCGGCGCAAAGTCAGGGGACTACAGCCTCTTCACCGCGCCGTCCCGCGTGCGCCAGATTGCGATTCCCACGACCTTGTCCGGCGCTGAATACAGCAACAATGCCGGTGTGCTGGACACAGCGAAGTCGGCGAAGGAAGGTTATCGCGGGCTTGATCTGTGTCCCCAGCACATCCTCTACGATCCGGCACTGGGTCGGCACACCCCCGAGTGGCTGTGGCTGTCTACGGCCATCCGTTCTCTGGATCATGCCGTGGAAGGCTATTGTTCCGCCGACAGTACCGGCTTTCTCGACGGTCACTTTCTGCATGCGCTACGGCTCTTCGCCGAGTCCCTGCCGCAGACCCGGGCCAATCCGGAGGCGCTCGCTCCTCGCAGTCTTAACCAGCAGGCGGTGTGGCTCGCCTGTTGCGGGCTCGGCACGGTAGCGCACGGTGCCAGCCACGGCATGGGCTATATTCTCGGCAGTCTGTGCGGCGTTCCCCATGGCTATACCTCCTGTGTCTTGCTGCCGGCTGTGCTGCAGTGGAACGCGGCGGTCAATGGCGAGCGTCAGCAGGCACTGGCGGAAGCCCTCGGCAGACCGGACACGGATGCAGCCACGGCGGTGCGCGATCTCGTCAGGAGTCTGGGCTTGCCGACGAGTCTGCGTGAGGTTGGTGTAGCAGAATCACAGTTTGAGGAAATCGCGCGTCGCGCCAGCCGCCATCCGGTGGTGCGCAACAATCCCCGCGCGATCACTGGGCCGGCGCAGTGCGAGGAAATCCTGCAGCTCGCCCGGTGACAAATAAAAGCGTCATTCACGAGGTTAAAGCCATGCTACCGCACCTGATCTATTTCAATGTCCGCGGCCGTGCCGAGGCGATTCGGCTGATTCTGGAGGAGACGGGCACGGCCTACACGGAACGGAGGTTTACAGTGGAAGAATGGCCAACGCTCAAGGCAACACTCGACTACGGACAGCTGCCGGTCTACACCGAAGGCGATCTGGTGATACATCAGAGTCACGCGATCTGCCGGCATTTGGCGCGCCGCTTCAATCTGTACGGTGACGACGAGGCAGACCGCATCCGTTGCGATATTGTGGAAGAGACCTTCGTGGATGCCCAGAACAACATCGGTACCTTTTTCTGGAATCCGGAGTTCGAAAAGTTGCGCGACGAGTATGAGCACGTGCAGCTTCCGGCACTGATGACGCGGCTTGAGAAGCTGTTTCTCAGTAATCCGGCTAACAGTGGATATTGGGCGGGGACAAGATTGTCCTATGTGGATTTTCTCGCCTGGCATTTTCTCGACTATGTACGGCCCTTCTCGCAAAAGACCCTGGATCAGTTCAGCGCACTAGCCGCCTTCAAGCACCGCATCGAGTCGCGGCCGGCGATCGTCGCCTATCTGGGTTCGGAGCGACGACCCAGAACACTTACCGTCCCGGTGGCGTCCTGTCCCTTTGGCGGAACCCCGGAAACGAGTTAAACCGGACGGCCAGCCACGGTTCTGGTTGCGGCTGACAGACGCCATCGGTAACGGGACGTAATCCCCGCTGGTTGCGGTTATTTCGGTTGACTCGTGGGCGTTTAACCGGACAATAGGCACACCGTTTCGCAATTGAGGCTAGTCTCGCTAAGGGGGATTAGGGAGCGAAAGCTGCCAGGGGATGTGTGCTGGTTTTACTCCAGTCTTGATGCCAGGCTTCCTTTGTAAAACAGTACGAGCTTTTTATTACAATCAGGTGGGTTTTATTATGAAAAAATTATTAAGCGGGTTGATGGTTCTCTCTCTGGCGACTCTGGTAGGCTGCGCGGCTGGCACGAATCCCGCGGTAGGCGCATGGAATATCGAAATGAATACTCCGCTCGGCGCGATGCCTGCGGTACTGACCATCAACGCCGATGGTACTGGCAGCATGGCAGCCGATGGACTGGGTGAAGCGCCGCTGGCTGGCATCATGGTTGAGGGTAATGCGGTGAACTTCGACGCGGAAGTCGACGCTCAGGGTCAAACTCTGGTACTGGAGTTCAAAGGCACGATCGAAGGCGATTCACTGACTGGTGAATTCGGCAGCGATTTTGGCGCCTTCGGTGTGACTGGCACACGTCAGTAAGACACCTGTCCCCACCCGCCAGCACTGGCGGTCGGAGATAAATAAAAAGGGATCCCGCGGGATCCCTTTTTTGTTACCCTTTTTTTCATGTTTGTTGTGTACTGCTTGTGTTTTATTCCCCGTGATTCCGACAGCCATGTCAGCTAGATGATGTCGAACTGCAGCGATTCGTTGACGATGTCCAGATTCTGCTGCGCGTTTGGACTGTGGGGATTGATCTCGAGCAAATCCTCAAAAGCCTGCTTTGCCTTCGCCAGTTCATGGCGCTGGATATAGACCATGCCGAGACCCGAGATGGCGCCGAAGTGACGCGGTTCCAGCGCCAGCGTCTTCTCAATGTCGGCCAGCGAGGCATCGTAGTTGCCGACAAGGTAATACAGCGTGGCACGCTTGTTCCAGGCTTCGGCGTACTCGGGAAAGCGTTCGATGATCTGGCTGAAGATCAGCAGGGCATCGTTGTAGCGCTGCTGATTCATGCGCTGTGTGCCCAAGCTCATCAGGCGTTCGACGTCGGCATCCGGATGTTGCAACCAGATCTCCCAGATGCGGTTCTCCGCGCGGCGAATGGCCAGGGTGTCGGTGTCGTGCTGCAGCACGTCGAAGAGCTCGTTCAAGCGGGTATCGCTCTGATCGGCCATCAGCGAGGCCGAACAGAGACAGGCAATGAAAAGGAGTGCGCGTCGCATCGGGACAGGATTCCTGTGCGTGTGTCTGGTCAGTATAGTCAGTGCAGCGCGGACTTGACCAGACCCACCTCAGCCGGACACACCTCAGCCAGAACCAGCTCAGCCAGACCCACCTCAGAAGGAAGCGGCAGTCGCCTTGTGCCAGTCATCGCGGTACTGCTCAGGAATGGAGTCCGTCAGCAATTGGCCGGTGAGTAACGGCTGATAGATCTGGTCATAGTGCTTGAGGCCCAGTTCGCAGCGGCTGTAGAGATCGGCCGGGGTCAGATCGCCGGGATTGTCGATGCCCATCGCGCCGCACAACTCTTCGAAGGCGTGAACCGTCAGGCGCTGATAATTGGCGACGCGCTGTGACTTGTCCTCGACATCGATGGCGCGGGCCCGATACGGATCCTGGGTTGCCACACCCGAGGGACACTTGTTGGTGTTACAGCTCTGGGCCTGCACGCAGCCAAGCGCGAGCATCATCGCCCGCGCCGCGTTGACGGTGTCGGCGCCGACCGCAATCTTCTCCAGCATATCGAACCCCGAGGCCGTCTGGCCGGCACTGATCAGCTTGATCGAATTGCGCAAGCCGGCGCCGCGCAGCACCTGGTGAATGTAATACGTTGCTTCGAGGCAGGGCGTACCGAGTCGATTGGAGAATTCCACGGGGGCGGCTCCGGTGCCACCCTCGGCCCCGTCGATGGTGATGAAGTCCGGCAGGATGCCGGTTTCCAGCATGGCTTTGACGATGGCGAGAAACTCCGATTTCTTGCCGAGGCAGAGTTTGAAGCCGGTGGGTTTGCCGCCACTTAACTCACGCAATTGCCTGACGAATTCCAGCAAGCCCTTTGGAGTATTGAAGGCGGGGTGCGTCGCCGGTGACAGCACGGTCTTGCCTTCCTCCACCAGACGAATGCGGGCGATTTCCGCGGTGACCTTGGCGCCAGGTAGCACGCCACCGTGTGAGGGCTTCGCACCCTGAGACAACTTGATCTCGATCATCTTGACGACTTCGAGGCTGGCGCGTTGGGTGAAGGCCTCCGGATTGAACGAGCCATCCGGGTTGCGGCAGCCGAAGTAGCCGGTGCCGATCTGCCAGATGATGTCGCCACCATGTGACAAATGATAGTCACTCAGTCCGCCCTCGCCAGTGTTATGTGCGAAGCCGCCGAGTTTGGCGCCTTTGTTTAGTGCGGCAATGGCGGTTGAACTCAGTGAGCCGAAACTCATCGCGGAGATATTCAGGCGCGAGGCGCTGTAGGGCTGCTTGCATTCAATGCCACCGAACACGACTCGCTTGTATTGCTCGGCAACCTGCGTCGCCTTCAGCGAGTGCAGCAGTGAGTGATAGCCTTCGGCGAGGATGTCCTGTTGGGTACCGAAAGGCAGGGTGTCGTCGGCGCCTTTGGCGCGGCGATAGACCAGATTGCGGCGCTCACGGCTGAACGGCTTCTCCTCGGTATTGTTGGCAATGAAATACTGCTGAATCTCGGGGCGGATAAATTCCAGGCCGTAGCGGATGTTGGCGAGCACCGGGTAGTTGCGCCGAAGGTTGCTGACGCCAAACAGCAACTCGTAGCCGCCGATCAGCGTCCAGGCGAGCGTGATCAGAAAACAGGTGAGTGGCACCGGATGCGCCGCGAGTGCCTGCAGGGACATGAGCCCATTGGTGCTGCTGAGCAACCAGACTGTGCTCAGGGGTAACAGGATCAGGGCTACTGCCCAGTACAGTCGTACAACCGGTGTCATAGGATCGCCTCAGGCAAAAATTAGCGCGGGACCGAAGTCCCGCGGAGTCGCG
Source organism: Pseudomonadales bacterium (assembly GCA_023257655.1). Lineage (GTDB taxonomy): Bacteria > Pseudomonadota > Gammaproteobacteria > Pseudomonadales > Pseudohongiellaceae > UBA9145. The sequence goes on along the minus strand of JALRBQ010000013.1, from coordinate 124,957 downwards.
TGCCCGGGCGCTGGAGCTAGCCTGTCTAGAATCTCCACACCAGAGTCACCGCGGTCTCAGTATCGGTCTTCTCCCGCAATAAGGGAACTTCGGTCTGGTGTTTCACTTTCACCGAAAATTTCATCGACAGGTTTTCCATGATGTCGGTCTGTATCGCGCTCTCGGAACGATAGATGCTGCTGTCGCTGCCGGATTCAATACTGAAGTCCTGGGTGAAGTCTGCCGTCTCGGAAAGATCCCACGCATAGTTTGCTTCCGCGCGCAGAATCGCCTCACTGGTTGTCTCGATCGCCGTTTCGGAGCGGCGCACACCGACACCCAGGTTGACGGCGAGCTGCATGGTCTGGATGTTGTTCAACAGATTGCGACCATAGCTCAATGAGAGATCCGACTGGCTGTCGAAACCGCTGAACCGGTCGTCTTCGTACGCAGCTCGACCGAGTACGAAGCTGTCTTCATTGATCGTGTATTGGGCGCGCGCCACATGGTAGACCCGCTGCGCTGCCAATTCTTTCTCTTTCTTGGAACGGAAGCCTTCGGAGGACAACCGATAGGCCCAGTCACCGGTGTCCCAGTCGAAGACGACCTTGTATTTGATGTTCTGGTCCTCGGTGTTGCCGGAGGTGATGATCGCCCCCAGCTCAACCTGGGTGGCCATGCTGCTTTCTTCCTGAGCGGGAGAGGGACTGCTGATCGCCGCGGCGAGCACACAGGCGAGGATTCGGTGTGAGTTGGACATAATTCATTTCCTCAGTGTCACGGCGCGGTTGTTGAGTGACCGCTGCCACATTTGCCATTCAGGGCCTGCGCCTGATTGTCTATTGCGGTCGGCTGAATTCACGATAACTGAATCGACAAAGCGAAAATTTGAGGTTCTTTCCACTATGAAGAGTTAATTGGGTGTCCTTGAACTTCTCTGGAACTTGCTTTGGAACTTGCTCGAACTTGCTGAAGTGGGAGGTTAATTGGGTGTCCCGGGAGTTGTTACGAGCCGATTCGGTGTCCCGGATGGGGTTGAGGCGCCGATCGCGAGTCGGGGGGCGGGGCTGACGAATATGCTGGAAGCCGCTCTTCAACTATGGGTACAATCGACCCTCATGCCACCCAGCAACCCGTCACGGTATCCCGCGAACAGATGAAGACCCTCTTTCTGCTGCGCCATGCCAAATCCAGTTGGGCCGATCCCGATCTAAAAGACTTCGAACGACCACTGAGCGCCCGAGGTGCCGAGGATGTGCCGCTGGCAGCGAATCGTTTTCTCGCCCGACACGCCGGAGTGGACTGCATCATCTGCAGTCCCGCCACACGCACCAAGATGACGGCAAAACTCTTTGCCAAACAGATTCACTACCCTGTCGATGACATCGTCAGCAATCCGGAGTTGTATTTCGCCGGAGCGCCCATGTTCCTCAAGGCGACGCGCTTGGTGGATGCCAACTGCAACTCCGCCATGCTCATTGGTCACAACCCGGCCATCACGGAATTTGTGAATGAGATTGCCAACGCCGGCATCATCAACCTGCCCACCTGTGGTCTCGTCGAAGTGGAATTGCCAATCGACAACTGGGCCGATGCCCAGATGGGAATCGGCAAGCTCATCGATTTCGATTATCCGAAGAAGCATCTGTAGACCCGTGTCCGATTTCACGATTCGCCATCCTTTGCGGGCCCTCACCCTGATCGGATTATGCGTGATGGTTGCAGCCTGCGAAGAACCGCCGTCAGCGTCGCCCGTGCCGCAGGCAGGTGCTCGCTGGTATGATGCCGAACAGGTGCAGCAAGGCAGCACCGTGTTTCTGCAACACTGCGCCACCTGTCACGGGGAACAGGCCCAAGGTCTGGTGGCTGATTGGCGCCAGAAACTCGATGATGGTTTCTTTCCGCCGCCCCCTCTGAATGGCACAGCCCATGCGTGGCATCATCCGCGTTCGGTGTTATTGCAGGTGATCAACGAGGGTGGCCTCGAGTTCGGTGGCCGGATGCCTGCCTTCGGGGCGGTACTCACGGAGACGGATAAACTGGCGGCAATTGCCTATTTCCAGAATTTTTGGGATGACGAAATCTATGCAAACTGGCAGCAAATGGGTGGCAGCAATTAATCTGGCGCGCGTGGTTCCGCTGCTGCTCGCCGGCTGTCTGACCGGCTGCCTCACCGGCAGTGCGGCGACATCGCAGACCGCGCATCAGCCATCGCCAATGGCTTTGTACACACAGCCTTGGCAATCCACCCTGTATCTCGACCATCCCCTGGTCGGCAAACTGTGGGACAGTGCCGCCAACCGGTTCATCGATGGCGCCGAACTGGAGGCTGCTATTGTCCGCGCGTCCTACGTGCTACTCGGTGAAAAGCACGACAATCCCGACCACCACGCGATGCAAGGTCAATTGCTCGCAAGCTTGTTCCAGCAACATCGGGTCGCAAGGCTGGCCTTTGAGATGCTGGACAGCGCGAGCCAGGAGCGTCTCGATCAAATCTATGCGCAGCGTCCCGAGACGTTGGCGGAGTTGAAGACTTACCTCGACTGGGACGAGGAGGGTTGGGACTGGACCTACTACGGGCCCCTGCTACAGGCTGGCTATCAGGCTGGCGTGCCGCTGTTTGCGGCCAACATCGACACCGACACGATGCGCGCTGTCTACGCCAGCGAACTGCCGGCGGCCATCGCCACGGTGCTGGATGCGGAGGTTACTGCGCGCCTGAACCAGGATGTCGATGAGAGCCACTGCGGTCTGCTGCCAGAATCCCAGTTTCCTGCGATGGTGCGGGTACAACAGAGTCGGGACAATGCCATGGCGCAAGCGCTGGGCCCTGTTAGCAACGAAGGGGTCAACGTGTTGGTCGCGGGCAATTTCCATGTGCGGCGCGATCTCGGTGTCGCCAATTACCTCCTGCACGGTCAACCGGAGTTAGCGCCGCGGGCAATCGTGGCGTTGGGAATGATCGAGGTGCAACCCGAGGTCACCGACCCCGCCGACTACCTGGAACAATTTAACGCCGTGCGAGCCTATGACTACATCTGGTTCACGCCGGCGATCTCCGATGAAGACTATTGTGCCTCCCTGCGGGCTGGTGAGTGACCGTCTGTGTGATTGAAATCCGGGCGTATTCACGACACACTGGCCGGATGTTGAGAAAGGGTACTCCATTGTGAATTCGAAGTTTCACTTCAGCCTGCTCGCCCTCCTGTTGTGCAGCGCCGTGGCGTGGGCGCAGTCGCCGATTGCACCCGATCTCAATGAACTCGATTATGACGCCGGCGGTGAATTCAATTTTGTGCGGGTGCAGTACAACAGTTATTACGGCGGTGGCTATGGGTATGGGCCATGGGCCATCGACTTCCCCGATGCCGACCGCAATTTCCTGCGGGGTGTCTCGCGTCTGACCAACGTGCGAGTCATGAGTGATCCCATCGTATTGCGGCTCGATGATGATGAGATCTTCGACTATCCCTTCCTCTATATGCTGGAGGTTGGTCAGGGGGGCGGCATTACCCTGAATCCGAAGGAACAGGAGAACTTGCGTGAATACCTGTTGCGTGGAGGTTTCCTGCTAATCGATGACTTCTGGGGTCAGGAAGAGTGGGATAACTTCTACGCTTCTTTCAGTCTGGTGTTCCCCGACCGGGAGATCATCGAATTGCACGCCGATCACGAAATCTTCCATGTCTACTACGACATCGATGGCCCTACCATGATTCCGGCGCTCTATCGTGACGACCAGCACGGCGAGAAGGGCATCGATTACGCGAGCAACCATGCGATTCTGGATGACACAGGCAGAGTAATGGTTCTGATCAACTGGAATTCAGACATGGGCGATGGCTGGGAGCATACCTACCATCCGGCCTATCCCACGCGCTATGCAAATTCTGCCTACCGGCTGGGCATCAACTACCTGATGTACGCGATGACCCACTAGGTCAATTCACCGCTCTGCTGATTTACTGAACTGACGGCGAGTGGGACTAGTGCAGCATCGGGTCGGCCTTGTCCGGATCGATCGCAAGTGCCTTCAGGTGCCGCTGGAACGCCTTCTTGTCCAGTGCCCCAGTCCGCAGCAGGCCCACGAGTGCCGCGTGGCACACATAGTCCGCACTGATTTCAAAATAGTCCCGCAGGCAGGCACGAGATTCGCTGAGGCCATAGCCATCGGTGCCCAACACGAGGTAATTCTCCGGCATCCAGGCGGCAATGCTCATCGGCAGTGCTTTCATATAATCCGAGACCGCCACGTGCACTCCCGTGCTATTACTGAACAGTGTCGTTACATAGGGGATCGCTGGCTGCTCCAGTGGATGCAGCCGATTGTGACGCTCGCAGTGCTCGGCTTCACGCGCCAGTTCGTTATAGCTCGTCACGCTGTAGAGGCTGACGGAGAAACCCAGGTCAGCCAATCGCTCATAGGCCGCGAGCGCCTGTTGCATAATGGAACCGCTCGCCAGCAAGTGCAGTGCGCAGTCTGCCGCCGGATGGGTTGCCTGGTACAGATAAGCGCCTCGAATAATCTGCTCCTTCAACTCCGGCCTGTCCGGCATTGCCGGCATCAGGTAATTCTCGTTGTAGGCTGTCAGGTAATAGAAGATATTTTCCTGCTCTTGATACATGCGGCGAATACCCTCACGCACAATGTGCACGAGTTCATAAGCGAATGCGGGATCATAACTCTTGAGATTGGGGAAAGTGCTCGCAATGATCTGTGAGTGTCCATCCTGGTGTTGGATGCCTTCGCCATTGAGCGTGGTTCTGCCGGCCGTACCGCCCACAAGAAAACCACGGCACATCATGTCGCCACAGGTCCAGATCATGTCGCCAACACGTTGGAAGCCGAAGATCGAATAGAAGAAATAGAACGGAATCATCGGCAGGCCGTGGATGGAGTAGGCGGTACCTGCGGCGAGGAATGAGGCGAGTGCCCCGGTTTCGCAGATGCCTTCCTGCAGAATCTGGCCGTCTTCGGCTTCCCGATAGGCGGCCAGGGTCTCGGCGTCCACGGGTGTGTAATGCTGGCCCTGCAAAGAAAAAATGCCGGCAATATTGAACAGCGCCTCCAGGCCAAAAGTCCGCGCTTCGTCCGGCACGATCGGCACGATGTATTTGTTCAGCGACTTGTCGCGGAGCAACACGGAGAGGATGCGCACGAGCGCCATCGTCGTCGAAAGCGGTCGCGAGGTGCTGCCTTCCAACAGGGTTGCAAACGCATCGAGCGGCGGAGGCGACAATTTGATGCAGTCGCTGGTCCGCTCAGGCAAGTTGCCACCTAACTCTTGTCTTCTGGCGCGGAGATACTCCAGTTCCGGACTGGACTCAGCGGGTTTGTAAAACGCGGCGCGGCGAATCTCATCATCCGCCAGGGGAATGCCAAAATTTCGGGCAATCTGAATGCGCTGGTCGCCATCCAGGTTTTTCTTCTGGTGAGCGGTATTGCTGCCTTCAGTGCCGACGATGCCATCGCCCTTGACGGTCTTGATCAGAATCACTGTGGGTTTGCCGTTGCTTCTGAGGGCGCGCTGATAGGCGGCGAAAATCTTCTTTTGGTCCTGGCCACCGCGCTTGATGCGATCCACCTCGTCATCACTCAAGGTGTTCATCAGGGCTTCCAGTTCCGGGTTGCCATCGACCCAGTGTTCCCGCTGACGGTCGCCGGGCAGTACCGAGTAGCGCTGATAATCGCCATCGACACACTCCTCCATGCGCCGACGCAGCACACCGTGGGTATCGGCCTCGAGCAGTTTGTCCCAGCCGCCACCCCAGATCACCTTGATCACATTCCAGCCAGAACCGTTAAACGCCGCCTCCAGTTCCTGGATGATCTTGCTGTTGCCCCGCACCGGCCCATCGAGTCGTTGCAGGTTGCAGTTCACCACGAGGATCAGGTTGTCGAGGTTTTCGCGGGAGGCGATGTTGATGGTACCTAGTACTTCCGGCTCATCGGTCTCGCCATCGCCGATGAAGCACCACACCTTGCCGCCCAGTTTCGGTTTCAGGCCGCGGTTCTCCAGATACTTGGCGAAGCGCGCCTGGTAGATCGCCGTGGGCGTGGAGAGTCCCATAGACGCATTCGCGACCTGCCAGAAATCCGGCATGGACCGGGGATGGGGGTAGGAAGTGAGGCCGCCGCCAGGTTGTAACTCACGCCGATAGTTTTGCAGCTGCGCGTCGGACAGTCGGCCATCGAGCCAGGAGCGGGCGTACACGCCGGGCGACGCGTGGGGTTGCAGTATCACCAGGTCGCCGCCGTAGTCGGCGCTGCGCTTGCGGAAAAAATGATTGAAGCCCACTTCCATCAGCGTGGCGGCACTGGCGTAGGTCGCGATGTGACCCCCAACGCCGTTGCCGGAATCCTGTCCCTGTAACACCATGGCCATGGCATTCCAGCGCAGGATGTTTTCGATGCGCTGCTCCAGTTCCAGGTTGCCCGGATAGCTGGGTTGTTCCGACAGCGGGATGGTATTGATGTACGGCGTGTTGACGGCGATGCGTGCCACCGGAATCTGCCGACTCGAACTCCACTGGTTGAGGCCGGACAGAATCGCCTGCACGCCCTCGGGGCCGTAGTTGGCGTAGATGTCCTCCATGGCCTCGAGCCATTCCTGCAGGTCGGCGTGAATCGCGGGGTTGTTCGGCTTGGTCTCGGGCACAGCTCGTGGGTCGCTTGCGGGTTGCTGGAAAGGCCTCATTATACCCAGTCTCGCAAGAATTTGATTGCGTATTCTGCTAAGATCGCGCACCTGATTGGCATTATCTATCGCATCAAGAGCAAAACAGGGGGTGATATGCCAGAGTTGGTGTTAGACAGGACAGATTATAAAATTCTGCACTACCTGCAAAACAGTGGCCGCATGTCCAATGCCGAGCTGGCCGAGGCTGTCGGCTTGTCGCCGTCGCCATGCCTGCGGCGGGTCAAGGCACTGGAACAGGCCGGCATTCTCAAACAGTACGTGGCACTGGTGGACGCGAAGGCGGTGGGACTGCCGATCAGTATCTTCGTCAACGTGACACTGCGCAGTCAGGAGCGGGCGAGCCTGATGGAATTCGAGTCCCAGGTCGCGGTGTATGACGAGGTGCTGGAGTGCTACCTGATGACTGGCAGTTTCGATTACACCCTGCGAGTAGTGGTCCCCGATCTCGACAGTTACGAACGCTTCCTCGCCGAGCGGCTCACCCGCATCAAGGGTGTCGCGAACATCCAGAGCAGCTTCACCCTCAAGCAGGTGGTGTATCGCACCGAGCTGCCGCTGGCCCGGGTGTCCCAGGGCTGACTGGAGCCGGTTTGGCATGTATGCTTTAGCGCTGATCCGGTAAAAACCGGCGTCTGCACCAGGCGTGTTTGCCTTCTGATTCGGTTCACTCGGGATCCGCTGCACTAGGGATTCGGATCGATAAAGACACGGCGCAGACTGACAAGTACAACGTATCCATTCTCCGGAAGGTAAGGCTCATGAAGACACGTCACTCCTCCCTACTGCTCGCAGCTGCCAGCCTGTTAGTGGCAAGCTGCTCGCCAGAACCCCCGATGGACTCCGGCAATGCCTCCCAGTTTCTGGGACTTTCCGCGGTCTCCAGTCAGGCGCACCTGATCAGCGGCGGCGATGCCCTCGTCAACATCGTCAGTGACCTGTCCGAACCAGACCGACTCAGATTCCAGCTCAATGACAAGGAGATCGAACCCGACGTGGCGTTGGCCGAGAGTGAAGATGGTGTCTTTCAGTACCATGCTCTGATCACCGGCCTCAAGGAAGGCAATAACCTGTTGCGTGTCGCCTCCGGTGCCGGCATCGCAGCCCTGACCCTGGTGAACTATCCCATCGACGGCCCCATTATCTCGGGCCCACACCAAACGCCCTACCTGTGTCTGCGCGACCTCGCTCCGGGGCGCGACGGTTCACCCCGACGCTTCGCGATCGGGAATGGAGACTATCTGGACGCGGGCTCAACTGATAGTGACTGCTCACTTCGCACGCGCACGGACTACGTCTATCGCTCCACCGACAGCGATGCCGAGTTCAAGCCGCTGGGCAGATTGTCCGATCGTCCCCAGGACCTCGCGTACACCACGACCAGCACCGGCGCGAATGTGCCTTACATCGTGCGACTCGAAACCGGCACCATCAATCGCGCGATCTACCAGATTGCGATTCTGCACGATCCCGCCACTTCGGCCCCTAGCGCCCTCACGCCTTCAGGGCAGTGGAACGGTCGTCTGGTCTATACCTTCGGGGGCGGCTGTGAGGCCGGCTATTTCCAGGGCGCGGCTACCGGCGGGGTATTGCGTGACAGCATGCTCGCCCGAGGCTATGCCGTTGCCTCGTCGACGCTCAACGTGAATGCGCAGGGTGGCTGTAACGACGTGTTGTCGGCCGAGACGGCGATGATGGTGAAGGAACACTTCATCGAGGCCTACGGCAAGCCGGCCTACACCATCGGCAATGGCGGATCCGGTGGCGCGATGCAACAGCTGCTCATCGCCGGCGCCTATCCGGGCATTCTCGATGGCTTGTTGCCGAGCATGACGTTTGCCGACGCGGTCACGTATTTTACCGATTCCCAGGAATGCGCCAGTCTGCTCCGCGACTACGTCAACGATCCCGAGCGTGGCATCAGTGAGGAGATCAAGAACATCCTAGGTGGCTGGTCCATGTGGTCAACCTGTGAGCGTTCACTGGGTGAACGCCCCAAGCGTATCGCCCCCAGTGATTGTTCTGCGGAAATTCCGGCCGGTCGGGAATACGATCCTGTCACCAATCCGGAAGGCATCCGCTGCTCCATCTATGACGGCATGAAAAATATCTTCGGTGAAAAACTGTTTGCTGACGTGAGCAATCAGCGGCCGTTCGCGCCGGCACCGCATGACAACGTCGGTGTGCAGTACGGGCTCGCGGCGCTCAATGCCGGTCTGATCGACAAGGAGAGATTCCTCGATCTGAATGAGAATATTGGCGGCTGGAATATCGATGTGCAGTCCCGTCCCGAGCGCACCGTTGCGGATCCGGACGCCTTGCGAATCGCCTATCAGACTGGGCGCGTGACGAGTGGTTCGGCCGGTCTCGCCCTGGTACCGATAATCGACGACCGCAGCTATCTGGATGACATAGGCAATTTCCACGCCAGCGTGTATTCCTTCGTCATGCGCGCACGCATGGAGCGCGATAATGGCCATGCCAACAACTATGTGTTGCGTCGCCACAGTCGTGATATGGATCTCGCCGATGACAATCTGGCTCTCATGGATCAGTGGCTTGCCAACATCAAGGCAGACAAGTCGCGCGATCTGTTGCTCGACAAGATCGTGCGGGGGCGCCCGGCCGATCTGCAGGATGACTGCTTCGCAGCGAATGGGGAGCGCATCGTCGAGACTCCCGTCTTCGACATGGACAATCTGTATGACAACACTCGCGGCAGCTGCAATGGGCTGTTTCCGCCTCACGCCGGATTGCGTCTGGTTGCCGGTGGTCCGTTGACCAATGACGTGCTCAAGTGTCAGTTGAAGCAGATCGACTTCGATGACTACAAAGTGGAATTCTCCGCCGATGAGAAGGCGCGTCTTGCGGCTATCTTCCCGGAGGGAGTGTGCGACTGGAGCAAGCCCGGCGTGGAGCAGCAGGAGAACAAGACCTGGCTCTCCTTCGGGCCCTCACCGGTCAATCGCTACGAGGCTGATGGTGCAGAAGACTGAGCGCTGTTATTGGGCAGTCTCAGTCGTCGGCATGCACTGATCCGGCCGCACGCTGCGTGGCAACATAGTCGAGAATCAACTCGGCGTCGGTTTCCACGCAGCTTGCGCTGTTCACAAACAGATAGTCCAGGCTCTGTGCCTGAATCGAATTGGCCTTGGCGATTATCGTCCTGAAGTTCTCGATGTCTCCCGGTGCCAAGCCAAGGTTGCTGTAGAAGTCGATCAGGAGCTCCAGCTCCTTCTCGCTGAGATTGTCCGCAAAAATCTGCGCAATACCGGGTTCGAAGTTATCCCACGCATACACGCGTTCATAACAGTCGATAATAGCACTCTTGATCGTCGCTGGCAGGACAAGAGTCGTGGAAGTCGCGAGTATCGAATCGTAATGGCGCAGGATAGCGCGAGCCTGCAACTCGGTTTGGGTCTCAAATTGCTTCCGGACACTGCCGACTGCCAATAGGCGATGGGCCGACTTGAGTGCATCGGCCTCGGCAGGCAGGATTGTCAGCAGCAGCGCGCCGAGGCAGATTACACGCAGGATCTCATTCGTTGTTAACAATTTCGAATACCACGGTGACCGAGGTCTGGTATTCTACTTCATCGAAACTGGGGGCAACAGCGGGGGCAGCCTCACTGCTCATGACGGCGCCACGCGTGGCTGTTGCATCCATGGCCATCTCCGGGGCAGCGGCCAACGGCATCACGCGGGGCATCTTGCGGATGCCTCCGTAATAGAAATTCACCGCGCGTAATTGCAGGCCCAGGCTGGCTTCATAATAGGCCTTCTGTTCCATAACATCCTGCAGCGCCAGCTCTCGCACCTGATCCTCGAAATCGTCCTCAAGGCTGTGTTCGAATTCGGTTCGTTCGAATTTGACTTCGCTGTGATTGTCGGCGGCAGCGGCCAGCAGTTGCAGGTGAGTCTCTGAACTCACCTTGACGTCGAGTCGCGCCGCCACCTCGAAGCGATTCGGGTTACGCCCGAACAGTCCGAATTGGGGCGAGCTTGAAAACTTCGAATTATTGATCGCCGTCTCCGGTATGCCGGCGGCGACAAATTCGCCGATCAATTGCTGGCGCAGTCGCTGATTTATCGCCATCGACTCATTGAGGGTGCGGGCCTCGGTCGTCACTAGCAGGCTGACTTTGGCCACGTCCTTGAAACTCGTCAATTCGCCTTCGCCGCTGATGTTGACCAGATTGGGTCGTGGCATCAGGAATTCGCGCAATTCATCCGGATGTCCGGACAGCGTCGGCTGGGCCAGTGCAGTAGTGCCCGCCAGTGACAGCAGCAGGGCGGGGAGTAGCCTGTGACAAAGCAGGTGACGGAGAGACTTGCGCTGACTCGTGCGCTGGGGCCGATAATGAGTTCCACAAAGCGTTCCGCAATCCGTTCGACAGAGGACGTCAGATTGGGTGCCAAAGCGGATTGCGCGAGGTGAGGCGAAACGGGTGTTGCAATGAGAGAGGCGATGGGCTGGTTTCATGGTCGGTTCCTTGTCAGTCGTGCCGCCCGGGAGGGCAGCAGTCGGCATGCGAATCGCGTTACCCATGAAGACGCAGAAGGCCTGGAGATAGTTTGTCGGGATTGATTTTGCGGCAAAGCAATTGACGAACGGGCTTGCCGATGACAACATGCTGACATAAATAAGGACTCCAAAGGGAATAACCGTGCATTCACCCAAGCGCATGCTCTTTCTGGACCTTGTCTTGTCAGTTTTTCGGCTCAATGGTCTGTTGATTGCCGAGGGCGACACGATGACCGAGACCCTGGGTCTCACCAGTGCGCGCTGGAAAGTGATTGGTGTCATTGCCTTGTCAAATGCCGGTCTCACCGTACCCGGCATCGCCCGAGTGCTGGGGCAATCGCGACAGGCTGTGCAGCGCCTCACCGATGTCATGGTGCAGGATGGACTGGTCGCCTATCACGAGAACCCCAAGCACAAACGCTCGGTCCTCGTCACCCTGACCGAGACTGGTAAAGAGGCTTATCACCAACTCCGCGAAGTGCAGGATCCCTGGGCTATTCGCAATACCGAAGACATCCCCACTGAGGAACTCGAAACGGCTCTGCGTCTCGTACGCCGCCTGATCAAAAAGTTCGACAAGTGATGAACGACTTCACCACCAAGCTGCCTCGTCAACTCTACCGTGCCGCCGATGTGCAGCGGCTGGACCGAATCGCCATCGACGACTACGGCATCGATGGCTTCAGACTGATGCAGAGCGCCGGGGCAGCCGCCTTCACGGCCCTGCTGGATCGCTGGCCACAAACCCGACATCTGCGGGTCTTCGTCGGTAGTGGCAATAACGGCGGCGATGGTTATGTGGTGGCGCGACTCGCCGTCGAACAGGGCATTGAAACCCGGGTAATACAGCTCGCCAGCGCGGATCGGTTGCAGGGTGACGCCCGTCGGGCCTGCGACTGGGCCAGCGAAAAAGCGCTGACTACCTGCAGTCTCTCGCACTATATGGCGCAAGAGGACGCAGACCCACATACCGTCATCGTAGATGCTTTGTTAGGTACGGGTCTGGCGCGGGACGTGAGTGGGGATTACGCGTCTGCCATCCGGACCATTAACGACAGTGGCAAGCCTGTACTCGCCATCGATATTCCGTCGGGCTTGAGTGCTGATACGGGCTGCCCCCTGGGTGATGCCGTGCGCGCGGACCTTACGGTGAGCTTCATTGGTATGAAACAGGGACTGCTCACCGGCATGGGGCGCGACTATGTGGGCACGTTACTGTTCAGTGATCTTGATATTCCAGGTAAGGTTTACGCGAATGCGAACGCACCGGAACCCTCGGCCTGGCGCATCGATATTAATGATGCGACCCGGCACCTGCTGCCGAGAGCGCGTGCTTCCCACAAGGGTAACCACGGCCACGTGCTCGTGGTGGGCGGTGATTCGGGGTATGGCGGGGCTCCACTGCTGGCGGCAGAAGCTGCCCTGCGCGCCGGCGCCGGCCTCGTCAGCCTGATCACCCGTAGTGTGCATCGCCCGGCCACGCTGGCGCGGCGTCCGGAATTGATGGTGCAGGGTACCGAAGATCCCGGTTTCAATCCGGAATCGCTATTGGCCCGCGCCGACGTCATCGTTGTGGGACCCGGCCTCGGCCAGTCGGACTGGTCCCGGGGCCTTATGCAGTTGGTGCTGGCGGCGCAGCTCGCCCAGCGTATTCCGCTCGTGATCGATGCCGATGGCCTGCGCCTGTTAGCCGAGAAATCCAGTGCCAGCGCAGGCGCCCGCCGCGATAACTGGGTGCTCACCCCCCACCCCGGTGAAGCCGCGCAATTACTGGGCAGCACTGTCGCCTCGCTACAGGCCGACCGTTTCGCCGCCGTCCGGGCCTTGCAGGCACGCTGGGGCGGAAGTTGCCTGCTCAAGGGCAGCGGCAGTCTGATCTGCGAAGGCAACTCCAGTCGGGTGAGCCTGTCGACGGAAGGCAACGCCGGTATGGCAACGGCAGGCATGGGGGATGTGCTCAGTGGTATCATCGGCGCCCTCGTGGCTCAGGGCCTGAGTCTCGCCGATAGCCTGCGCTGTGCCGTGGTCATTCATGGCGAGGCGGCAGATCTGGCACGAGAGCAGGGCGGCGAGCGCGGCATGCTGGCAACCGATTTGTTTCCGCACATCCGCCAACTCCTGAATCCATCCACAGCCTGGCAGGCCTGAACCGAGACCATGGACAGTATTGATTATTTTCTGAAGAACGAAGCCGCAACCCTGCGGCTGGGTACGGCGCTGGCGCAGGCAACATTCCAGCCTTCGGTGGATCTTGCGGTGAAAGCACTGCCCGGCGAGGGTGTTGCGAGCGTGGGCGGCATCATCCATCTGCACGGTGAATTGGGGGCCGGAAAGACTACCCTCACACGCGGTATCTTGCGGGGCTATGGCTATCAGGGGGCGGTGAAGAGTCCGACCTATACCCTGGTCGAGCCCTACGAATTTACCGCGTGTCATATATACCATTTCGACCTGTACCGTCTCGGCGCCCCGCAAGAAGTGGAGTACCTGGGTACCGAAGACTATTTCTCGGGGCAGCATCTGTGCCTGATCGAGTGGGCGGAGCGGGGCGCAGGCGTCATTCCGGCGGCAGATATCGAAGTGAGTCTCACGGCGGAAAACAAGGGCCGCCGCCTTCATTGGCTCAGTCGATCCGAAAAAGGCCGGCAAATTGGCGAAAGAATGTGGGCCGCAGGCCGAAATCTATAGTTAGCTTGAACTGTGTCATTAGCAAACTGCCATGAAACTCCCGAACGGACTGAAACGGACCTGCATCTCGCTGTGCCTGCTGGCGCTGGCGTCGCCGGCTGCCGCCGATGTCGAGGCCGTGCGAGTATGGCGCGCGCCTGATCATACCCGTCTCGTATTCGACCTGAACGAGATCACCGACTACCAGCTCTTCACCCTCGCCAACCCCGAACGGGTTGTCATCGACATCAGCAACGCCACCCTGCTCGGGGACCTGGGCGATCTGGATTTCATCGACAGCCCGATCAGTGGCATCCGCACCGCACAACGCGACGACAAGAGTCTGCGCGTGGTGCTTGACCTGACCGCCAGCGTCAAACCCGAAGCCTTCACATTGGGCGCAAACGGAGAATTCCGGGACCGTCTCGTCGTGGACCTGTTCGATCTTGAGACGCGCCCGGTTACCACCGCCCGCACGACACCCGTTGTGCAGCAAGAAGACAAGCGTGATCTGGTGGTTGCCATCGTGGCGGGTCACGGCGGTGAGGATCCTGGTGCGCTGAGTTATGACCGCAAGATCATGGAGAAGGACGTCACGCTCGCCATCGCTCGCGCTATTCGTGATCGGCTCAACAGCATGGAGGGTTATCGTCCGGTCATGATTCGCGATGGTGACTACACGGTCGAATTGCATGATCGCCCGAAGATTGGCCGAGAGAATCGCGTCGACATCTATTTGTCCATCCATGCCGATTCCTATTCCGGTCGCGCCGCCCAGGGCGTAACGATCTATGCCCTGTCCGGTGAGACTGCCGACCGCGAAAATGCCCGGCGCATCTCGCAGAAGGAGAATCGCGCCGATCTGCTCGGTGGCATCGAGGGCGACACCAACATCGCCGACGTGGATGATGATCTCGCTCTGACTCTGCTGGACCTCTCCATGGCCTGGAGCATCGAGCAGAGCGTCAAACTCGGCACCAATATTCTGGCCTCGCTGGACCGGGTCGCAAAGCTGCGAAGGGACAAGGTGCAGGCCGGTAACCTGTGGGAATTACGCTCTCCCGACATTCCCTCGTTGCTGATCGAAACCGGCTACCTGTCCAATCCCGAAGAAGCGAAGAAGCTGGCTACCCGCGCGTATCAGGAGCGTCTGGCTGCCGCCATCGTCGAAGGCGTGATGGCGTATTTCTATGTCGCGCCGCCGGCGGGAACGCTCGTCGCATGGCAGAAGGCCAATGGCATCAAGCCCGCACCTCCGGCGAGCTATATCGTGCAGCGCGGTGACAGCCTCTCGGTCATTGCCCAGCGGCACGGGCTGACGCTTAACGAGCTGAAGTCGCGCAATGGCCTCACCTCCAACACGATCCGCGTCGGTCAGGAATTGCAGCTGGGTTCGGTGGCGAGTGCGGCGCCGGCAGAGCACACGATACGTCGCGGCGAGACGCTCTCGGAGATAGCGGCGCAGTATCAGATCAGCACCGCCAGTCTGCGGCGTGCTAACAACCTCACCGGTGACCGTATCATGGTGGGTCAGAAGCTACAGATTCCTTCGCTCTGAACGCTGGCAGACGCGCCAAGGCCTGCGTCAAACATTCCCGCGCACAAGTGCTACAATGCCGGCTCCATGCCGACCTCACCCAGCATACACATGACCCAATGACCCGAATCAATCTCCTCAGTCAGCGTCTTGCCAATCAGATTGCCGCGGGTGAAGTCGTCGAGCGACCCGCCTCCGTGTTGAAGGAGCTGTTGGAGAACAGCCTCGATGCGGGCGCCGATCGCATAGATATCGAGGCGGAACAGGGCGGCGTCAAATTGCTGCGCGTGCGGGACAATGGCAGTGGCATCCACAAGGATGATCTCGCGCTCGCGCTAAGTCGTCACGCCACCAGCAAGATCGCAGAACTGGAAGACCTCGAGAATATCGCGAGTCTCGGGTTTCGTGGCGAGGCACTTGCGAGCATCAGCTCCGTCTCGCGTCTGACCTTGGTGTCCAAGGCGGTCGCCGACTCCGGCGAGAGCGCCTGGAAAGTCGCCGCGGAAGGTCCCGACATGGTGGCAACCCTGGCCCCCGCCGCGCACGCGCAGGGGACCTCGGTAGAGGTACGCGACCTGTTCTTCAACACACCGGCCCGCAAAAAATTCCTGAAGACCGAGAAGACCGAGTTCGCTCGTATTGATGAAAACCTGAAGCGTCTCGCCCTCAGTCGCTTCGACGTGCAATTCACGCTCAGTCATAACCAGCGGGTGATTCACAAGCTGCAACCTGCACTTAGTGACCAGGACCGGCAGCGACGGGTCGCGCTCGTGTGCGGGCCGGCCTTCGTGGAAAACTCCGTGTCCGTTGACATCGAGGGCCCCGGACTGCGGCTGTGGGGCTGGGTCAGTCTCCCCACGTTCTCCCGCAGTCAGGCCGATCTGCAGTATTTCTATGTCAACGGCCGCATCATCCGCGACAAGCTCGTCGCCCATGCTGTCAAGCAGGCCTATCGTGATGTGCTGTTCCATGGACGGCACCCGGCGTATGTGCTGTATCTGGAACTGGCACCGGCCGCAGTCGATGTAAACGTACATCCGACCAAGCACGAAGTACGATTTCGGGACAGTCGGCTAGTCCACGATTTCCTGTTTAGTTCGCTGAACCGTGCACTGGCCGAAGTCACGCCTTCCTCCCGTCTGGACGGACAGGCGGCATCACCACACTTTGCTAACACAAATCATATGGAAAGCAACAGTGACTTTGGGTTCGGACAACAAAGCAGCCTGTCCCTGCGTGACTCGAGCTATGGCCAGGGAGTTCGGCCCGGTGGTGGGCAATATGGTGGCGCTCCGGTTTCACCGGAAAGGATCCAGAAGCAGCTCGCTGCCTATGCCAGGCTGAATGCAGATGACGCCGAGATTCCGCCGCTGGGTTACGCAATCGCACAACTGCACGGCGTCTATATTCTCGCCCAGAACAAGCAGGGTCTGATCATCGTCGACATGCACGCGGCCCATGAGCGCATCACCTATGAACGAATGAAGACGGCCTGTGCCAACGAAGAGTTGAAGATGCAGCCGTTGCTCGTGCCGCTCTCCATTGCCGTGAGTGCCTCCGAAGCGGCGAGTGCCGAGGCTCAGCGCGATGTTCTCCTGCGTTTCGGTATTGAGCTGGAACGTGTCTCGGAAGAATCTCTGATCGTGCGACAAATTCCATCGATCTTGCGTGATGCCAACATCGAACAACTGGTACGCGACGTGTTGTCTGATGTGATGGAATACGGCACAAGTGATCGCATCCAGTCTCATCAGGATGAGATGCTCTCGACGATGGCGTGCCATGGTTCAGTGCGTGCCAATCGTCAACTCACCATCCCGGAGATGAATGCCCTGTTGCGAGACATGGAGGCGACGGAACGCAGCGGCCAATGCAATCACGGTCGACCGACGTGGATTTACCAGAGTCTGGATGAGCTGGACAAACTCTTCCTGCGTGGCCAGTAAGCGGTTCTGGCGACACTTGTGAGTGCTATCCCCAACAAACCCGATGTCATTTGTCTGCTGGGACCCACGGCGTCTGGCAAGACGGCGGTAGCGGTCGAACTCGTGCAGCGCCTGCCGCTGGAAATTATCAGTGTCGACTCGGCCCAGATCTATCGCGGACTCGATATAGGCAGTGGCAAGCCGGACGCAGCGACTTTGCGACGTGCGCCCCATCGACTGATTGATATTGTCGACCCGTCCACCCGCTATTCGGCATCGGATTTTCGTCACGACGCCACGGCGGCGATCGAGGCAGTGCTGGCCAGCGGCAAGACACCCCTGCTGGTGGGTGGCACGATGCTCTATTTCAAGGTGCTGCGCGACGGCCTGGCCGCGCTGCCCCGGGCTGACGCCGAGGTGCGACGAGAGATCGAGGCCCTGGCGACGGCAGAAGGCTGGGCGGCGGTACATGCCGAATTACAGGCAGTCGATCCGGAATCCGCGGCCCGCATCCATCCCAATGACCCCCAACGCCTGTCCCGGGCACTGGAGGTATACCGGGTATCCGGTCGCACCATGACGGCGATACATGGTGAAGAGAAGCGTGCTCCGTCACCGCTCTTGCCCTGGCAGTTGCATTTTCTGGGAATCGATCCGGCCGATCGCAAGGAATTGCATGAGCGCATCGCCGCCCGCTTTCGCCAGATGTTGGCGGCCGGTTTCGAACAGGAGGTGCGTGCCCTGCATCAGCGCACCGATCTGGATTCTACACTTCCCGCAATTAAATCAGTGGGTTACCGACAGATGTGGGCCTACCTCAACGGCGAATTACCCTATGATGAGATGGTAGAAAAGAGTATTATCGCCACCAGACAGCTTGCGAAACGACAACTCACCTGGATGCGGGGTTGGCCAGACCTCCATGCATTCGAAGCCGCAGCGACAGATTTTGCGGCGGAATCGCTTACCGGTGATAGTGAAAACCCTGAATTCAGCCCGTCCTCCAGCCATAACACCGGCGAGTCCGCGGGCGCCGAGTTGGGCAAGATTGCGAATAGAATTGCGAACAGGATAGAGCGCATCTTGAATTAGGCTGTCGCCGCTCCCATATAGAACTTTGTGCTGAACTGGGTAGTCTTAATTGATTAGATCGACGTATCTTTGTCGGTGCATTATTTGCTTTGTAGATTGTAAGGAGAACATAAATGTCCAAAGGACACACGCTACAAGACCCCTTTTTGAATGTACTCAGAAAAGAACGGATTCCTGTGTCGATCTATCTGGTTAGTGGAATCAAGTTGCAGGGGCAGATCGAATCCTTCGATCAGTTCGTCATTCTACTGAAGAATGCCGTCAGCCAAATGGTATACAAACACGCGATTTCAACTGTCGTTCCTGCTCGCATGGTCAAGATTCCCATGCCGGGTGGCGATTCCGCAGACGATGACATGCGCGAACCGGGCAATAGTGCCTAGATGCAATCATGCTAATCGCTTGAGAGGTCTCTGATTGTTTTTTGACAGACCAGAATCTGGCGAAGTCTCCATTCTCGTTCATATTTCGATCGAATCGGAATCTGAACGAGAAGATCCAACCGAATTTGAAGAACTTGCCTTGTCCGCAGGAGCGATGCCTGTCGCCTATATAACCGGTACGCGGTCAAAACCCGTGCCGAATTATTTCGTTGGCACCGGCAAGCTCGACGAGATCGCCGCTGCCGTGCAGGCGCACAAGGCTGAACTCGTACTTTTCAATCATTCCCTGTCGCCGAGCCAGGAACGCAATCTCGAACAGTACCTGAAGTGTCGCGTGCTCGATCGCACCGGATTGATTCTAGATATATTCGCGCAGCGCGCACGCAGCCATGAAGGCAAGTTGCAGGTGGAGTTGGCGCAGTTGCGTCATATGAGCACTCGACTGAAGCGCGGATGGACACACCTCGACCGGCAGAAAGGCGGTATCGGCATGCGCGGAGCCGGTGAGACGCAACTCGAGCTGGACCAGCGCATCATCGCCCAGCGCATCAAGGCGATTAACAAGAGCCTGACTCGAGTGCGGAGTCAGCGAGAGCAGGGTCGCAAATCACGACAGCGCGCGGAAATTTCCACACTGTCGTTGGTGGGTTACACAAACGCAGGCAAGTCGTCGCTCTTCAATGCGCTCACAGATGCCGGCACCTACGCTGCTGATAAGCTTTTCGCCACGCTGGATTCAACGCTGCGTCGCATCGAACTACCGAACTATGGTCCGGCACTCGTCGCCGACACGGTCGGATTTATCAGCCACCTGCCACACGGGTTGGTTGAAGCCTTCCGGGCAACGTTGGAAGAAACGGCATCCGCCAATCTCCTGTTGCATGTGATTGATGCGGCCAATCCGGCGCATCCCGATTTCATTAAAGAAGTCGAAAAGGTGTTGGACGAGATCGATGCCAGCGACGTGCCTCAGCTGCAGATCTTCAACAAGATTGATCTTATTCCGGAGTGTGAGCCACATCTGCAGCGTGATGCCGAGGGCAAACCGGTGCGCGTCTGGTTGTCGGCGAAAACCGGTGCTGGCGTCGATCTGCTGTTGCAGGCGATCGCCGAGTTGCTGGCAGGCTCACTCGCTGCAACGACGCTCGTGCTGGAACCTCGGCACACACGCCTGCGCAGTCAGCTCTATGCGAAAGGCTTTGTCGAAGACGAGGCTATCGATGAGCAGGGCTTTTACCACGTGCAGGTGCGATTGCCGCGCCTGGATCTCGAACGCATTCTGCAGAACAGTGGAACTGCAGTGCACACAGCCAGACAGGCTGAGATCAACACACCGCAGTGGGACAGTGAAACCACGGCGAAAAGCGCCTGATTCCGCGGTGGTACGCCTGTCTGTCTGGTCAAAATACTGTGTAAAACCATTTATTATTAGCTAAAATCGTCAATCTTCGGATTTTAGAGCTTTGGAGAAACCAATGGCTTGGAATGAACCTGGTAACAATGGCAATGGCAACGACAAGGATCCTTGGGGCGGTGGTCGCCGAGGTGGTGGTGACCAGGGCCCGCCAGACATCGATGAAGTCATCAAGAACCTCACCAGAAAGTTTAACCAGTTGTTTGGTGGCTCAGGCAGCAGTGGTTCCGGTTCGAGTGGTGGCGCGGCCAACAGCGGTGGATTTTCCGCCGGTTTGATCGCGGGATTGATCGTTGTGGTCGCCGTAATCTGGGCATTCATGGGTTTCTACATCGTGGATGAAGCCGAGCGTGGCGTCGTCCTGCGTTTTGGTCGTGTGCTGGATTCCCAGGTGCAGCCGGGTCTGCACTGGAACCCGCCGTTGGTTGATGAAGTGAATCTCGTGAACGTCTCCGAGTTGAATGCGAAGACGTATGAAAACCGGGCGATGCTCACGACGGATGAAAACATCATCGATATCGCCGTCACCGTGCAATATCGCATTCAGGATCCGGTGAATTATGTGATCGCCGTGCAGGATCCGCAGCGTAGCCTCGACAACGCCGCAGAGTCGGCAATTCGACATGTGGTTGGCGGCAATTTCATGGATCAGATTCTGACTACCGGCCGCAGCGCGGTGGCTGAAGACGTCGAAGACCGTTTGCAGGAATACATGGATCTGTATCGCACCGGCATTCTTATCAGCCAGGTTAACGTCGTCGATGCGCAGCCACCGGATGCTGTGCGCCCGGCGTTCGATGATGTCATACGGGCGCGTGAGGATGAGCAGCGTGCTCAGAACCAGGCGCAGCAATATTCCAATCAGATTATTCCAGAAGCCCGCGGTGAAGCGCAGCAACAGATCGAACAGGCGAACGCATATCGCGAAGAAGTGATTGCGCGCGCCACGGGTGATGCGTCTCGCTTCGATCAACTGCTTACTGAATACAAGAAGGCGCCAGAGGTCACACGTCAGCGTCTCTATATCGACGCTCTTGAGGCTGTGATGACGGCGAGCAGCAAGATCATGATCGATGTTGAGGGCGGCAATAACATGTTGTATGTGCCGCTGGACAAGATTATCGAACAAAATGGCACATCGGGCTCGCTCATTGGTCGACCTGGAACTACCACACAGGAGCTGCGGGACCTCGCCAATCAACTGGCACCGTATCTGCCTGATGTAAACAACAATCGCACGGTGGACAGCAGTCGTCTGCCTGCCAGTGGAAGAGGAGTACGCTAATGAAAAACTTTATAGCGGTAGGTCTCATTTTCCTGATCGTGATCATCGCCGGGAATTCGCTGTTTGTGGTGAAGGAAACAGAGCGTGCTGTGATGCTGCAGTTTGGTGAACTCGTCAATGACGATCTCTCGTCAGGCCTGCATGTGAAGATTCCCTGGGTGAACACCGTGCGCAAGTTTGATGCGCGCATCCAGACCGAAGACTCCATTCCTGAGCGCTTCCTGACTCTGGAGCAGAAGGCGCTGGAAGTGGATTCTTATGCCAAGTGGCGCATTGTGGATGTGGGCCAGTTCTATGTGTCGACGCGTGGCGATGTGAGCACCGCTGGTAGTCTGTTGGCAGAGCGCATCAATGACGGTCTGCGAGACCAGATTGGCGCGCGCAATCTGCAGGAAGTGGTTGCCGGTGAACGCGATCAGCTGATGATCGACCTCACCGCGGAACTCAATGAATCAACGGCTGCTGATATTGGAATAGAAGTCATCGACGTGCGCGTCAAGCGTATCGACCTGCCCGATGAAGTCCGCTCCTCGGTTTACGAGCGGATGATCACCGAGCGAAACCGCGAAGCGCAGGAGTTGCGTTCACGCGGGGAAGAGTTGGCTATCGGTATCCGCGCCGACGCCGATCGTCAGTCCATCATCTTCAGGGCTGAGGCCTACCGGGACGCTGAGCGCATCCGGGGTGAGGGCGATGCCGAAGCTACAGCGATCTATGCGGCGGTCTACCAGAAGGATCCGGAATTCTACGCGTTCACCCGCAGCCTGAATTCCTATCGTGCGACGTTCGGTTCGAAGGGCGATGTGTTGCTACTCGATCCGCAGAGCGACTACTTCAAGTATCTGAAGAACGAGGCAGCAACCCAATAGAACACTAACCTATTAAAGGACACCCAATTAAACGCTATTGGAAAGAGATTGGAGAACCTGTTGAAGGACACCCAATTAACTGACCAATCGGGATGGCATTGAAAGGACATTGGAAGCATATTTGAAGGATATTGGAAGGACACCCAATTGAACTGCTTGGCAAGATGATCGGCGGGACATCCAATTACCCGGGTTGCAGAAACCGACCCGGTTAGAATACCAAGTCAAAGGGATACCCTGAAAACCTGAGTCGCTGATCGGATCGCGATTCAGGTTTGTCTTTTTGGAGCCGACGATAATCGGGTAGGCGTGCACTAACATGATGTGGCATGAACTGGCGCTTGCGCTATGCCTGATGCTGGTAATAGAAGGCATTATTCCCTTTGTGGCACCGCGGCGTTGGCGCAGGATGCTCCTTTTGATTGATGGCATTGATGACGGCACGCTGCGATTAATCGGACTCGCGAGCATGCTGACCGGTACAGCCTTGCTGTACCTGATTAACTAACTTATTACTGAAGCGAACACCTATGACTTCTGCAAAACGCTGGATATTGCCGGACGGAGTTGAGGAAATTCTCCCGGCTGAGGCCCATAAACTGGAATCCCTGCGTCGTCAGATAATGGACCTCTATGAGTCCTGGGGTTATCAGCTGGTTATCACGCCACTGATTGAGTACCTCGACTCACTGCTGGTGGGCTCGTCTTCTGAGCTGGAGTTGCACACTTTCAAGATCATTGATCAGCTAAGTGGTCGGATGATGGGCATTCGCGCGGATATCACGCCTCAGGCAGCACGCATCGACGCACACTGCCTGAATCGAGAGGGCCCTGTGCGCCTGTGCTACGCCGACAGTGTCTTACACACCAAGCCGCAGGGGCTCTTGACCTCTCGTGTGCCGATTCGCATCGGCGCCGAGCTCTATGGCCATGCCGGGATCGAATGCGATATCGAACTCATCTGCCTGATGCATGCCACATTGCAGGCGGTAGGGATCAGTGGAGTACACATCGTCATGGGGCATGTTGGTCTGTTTCGATCGCTCGTCGAAGCGGCAGAACTCGATCAGCAAACCCAACGAATCCTCTTCGACGCGGTACAACGCAAGGCGTTTGATGAGTGCGACGCGGCCGTGGAAGCTGCAGTGAAGGATGAGAATCTGCGTGAATTGCTGCAACGACTGGTACGTCTCAGCGGCGATGCCAGCGTGCTCGACGAGGCGAAGGCAGCCTTCAAGACGGCTCCGGACGCGGTGAAGCGGGAGTTTGATGATTTGCTCGCCGTGGTGGCCGGCATCACCAAGCGAATTCCCAAGATCGTGCTGTGCTTCGATTTGTGCGAATTGCGTGGCTATGAATACCACACTGGCATAGTATTCGCGGCCTACACGCCAGAACACGGAAAGGCAGTGGCCAAGGGCGGGCGCTACGACCACATCGGAGAGGTGTTTGGCCGCGCCCGCCCAGCATCCGGGTTCGACAGTGATCTAAAGACCCTGGCAAGACTAACAAGTCATACTTTCTCACGCCGTGCAGGTATACTTGCGCCCCTGGCGACAACACCAGACCTGATCGCTGAAATCGCCCGGTTGCGGGAAGATGGTGAAATTGTCGTCGAGTCACTCACATCCGAACCGTTGGCTGCCGAGGCTGCCCGCGAACTCGATTGTGGGCATAGGCTCGTCAATCGCAAAGGCAAGTGGAAAGTCGAGGCCCTGTGAGAGCCTCCAATTAACAATTGAATGCAAACCAGTTTGAGCGAAAGAACATGTCTAGATCCGTAGTAGTGTTGGGAACCCAGTGGGGTGATGAAGGCAAAGGCAAGATCGTCGATCTTCTGACCGATCAGGCAGCGGTTGTCGTCCGCTTTCAGGGCGGTCATAACGCCGGCCACACACTCGTGATCAAGGGCGTGAAGACAGTTCTGCACCTGCTGCCTTCAGGCATTTTGCGGGAAGGCGTGGACTGCGTGATCGGAAACGGCGTCGTGCTTTGTCTCGAGGCTTTGCTGAATGAGATCGGTGGACTTGAGTCTCGTGGCATCCATATCCGCGATCGATTGAAAATTTCAGGCGCGTGTCCGCTTATCCTGCCGTCGCATATCGCACTGGACCAGGCACGAGAAACGAGCAAGGGGCTCAACAAGATTGGAACGACCGGACGTGGCATCGGTCCTGCTTATGAAGACAAGGCTGGCCGACGCGGTCTGCGACTCGCAGAAACGCGCAATGAACAATTGTTTGGCGACAAGTTGGCGGAGTTACTGGACTATCACAACTTCATGCTGACGAATTACTACAAGGTTGACGCTATCGATTTCAGAAAAACCTATGACGAGTGTCTGGCGCAGGCAGAACAGGTGAAGCCGATGATTGCCGACACCATTGATATTCTGCACAAGCACCGCAAGGCCGGGGACAACATCCTGTTCGAAGGTGCACAAGGCTCGCTGCTCGATATCGACCATGGTACGTATCCTTTCGTCACTTCATCCAACACGACGGCGGGGGGTACGGCGACTGGCAGCGGATACGGACCTCTGTATCTTGATTATGTACTGGGAATAACGAAGGCTTATACGACGCGAGTAGGTTCTGGTCCGTTCCCGACAGAATTATTCGACGACGTAGGCGCACATCTGGCTAGCGTCGGCCACGAACGCGGCGCCACTACCGGCCGGCCGCGACGCTGTGGCTGGTTTGATGCCGCGGCGGTACGACTGGCGATGCGCATCAACAGCGTCTCTGGCATCTGCCTGACAAAACTGGACGTGCTGGATGGGCTGGAATCGATCAAAGTCTGCACCGGATACCAGGATTCCCAGGATGGTCCGTCGGCGAGTCTGATGGACATCGACAATTACAAGAACTTGCAGCCGGTTTATGAAGAATTGCCGGGCTGGAAAGAGTCTACTGTCGGCGCGAAACAAGTCAGCGACTTGCCGGCGAATGCCCAGGCATACATCAAATACATCGAGCAAGTCGTCGAAGTACCGGTCGATATCATTTCCACAGGCCCGGACCGCGAAGAGACTATCATTCTGCGACACCCGTTCAACCACTAGTCTGCGACAACTATCCCTTCTTTCGGGGACATCCAGTTAATCGCTTCTCGGGGTGGCATTTTCGGGGCGTTTGGTGCATTTGGGGACATCCAAATAATCTCGCCCCGAAGCTTCGATTCTGAGTTCGCCAGTTGTGCGGAATTACATGGATGTCCTGCAATTTTGTTTGGAAATTCGCAGAATTGGAGTTGTACCACGGGCGAGGGAAGCCTCTTCAATTAGCGCTTCGGAGCTAGTGGTTCAATTCAATATCACCGCGCAGTGCCACGTTTTGTGTCACTGCCACGCCTTTTTACGGGCGATTACGCCTTGCATAGAAATCCAAACACTCTAGAATCGTCGGTCCGTCTCGTTTTTCCCCGAGGGTTTGCGGCTGTGAATTGCGGGAAAAGTGGCGACACCAAGCAACAGCGACTATAAAAAAACTGTGACCAGAGCCCGCTATCAACAAGTGTCCCTTCAGGACACGCCCTATTATCACTGTATTTCTCGCTGCGTGCGCCGCGCTTATCTCTGTGGGGACGATCCAATATCAGGGCAGAATTTCGACCATCGCAAGCAATGGCTCGTGAGGCGCATCAAACAAATGGCGGCGCATTTTGCAGTCGATATTTGTGCTTATGCCGTCATGAGCAATCATTATCATCTCGTGTTGCATGTTGACTCAACCGCAGCTGCGGCCTGGAGTGATGAGGAGGTCATTGCGCGCTGGCGGGCCCTGTTTCCGCGCAATGGAGCGCTCATTCAGACGCTTCAGAACAACAGCAACACACGAGTTGCCCAGAAATTACTGCAAGACAACATCAGGCTGTGGCGCGATCGCCTTACAGACATTAGCTGGTTCATGCGTTGTGTGAATGAGTCCATCGCGCGCCGAGCCAATCGGGAAGATGAGTGTACGGGTCGATTCTGGGAAGGCCGTTTCAAGAGCCAGGCCTTGCTGGATGAGAAAGCGCTCGTCACTTGCATGGCCTATGTCGATCTTAATCCGGTGCGGGCAGGCATCACTGACTCTCTGGAGCTGAGCGACTTCACCTCGATACAAGAGCGACTTATCCAGCACGCGCGCAGAGTCAAACATCGCAGCTACCGTCAACAGCGTTTACTACAGCGTCGCGCGAGCCGCCACCTAATTGGCCGCCAGGATGCAGGTCAGGCGCGTCTGCTACCGCTGGCGCAATTGCCCGGAATGGCTATGCCAATTCTTCCAGTCACCGAGCACGCCTATTTCGAATTGCTTGATATCACCTGCAGATCACTGCAGGCAGACAAGAGTGAATCCCCGAAGTTGTCCGGACATGCGCTTCTGCAAATGCTCGGCATTCGGAGTGATACCTGGCTTAAGAGTATTTCCGCCTTCCAGAAACATTACGGGCTCGCTGCTGGCGGCGAGTCGGCGTTACTCAATTTTCAACTGAGCCGCGTCCGGGCTGGTGTCGAGTTCAAGCATTCCGACAAGTGGGTGCGCGGAGTGCATTCGGCGCGACTTCTCTACGGCACCTGACCAACTAGCCTGAATTACAAACCCCTCTCAAGCTCCGCCATTCGCCAACCAGCGAAGGATCTCCCGTGGCAATCTCGAGAAATTCAACCCGAAATTGGGGGATTCCTCATCCGCATTTGCCAATCCAAACCGTGTTAGCAAGCTGAACGCGCTGATTTCGAATTCGTTTTAACATTCACCTCGGACTTTTTTACTTGGGAAAAACAATTGGGTGTCCTTTATTTATATATGGATATTTGATTGGGTGTCCAATGAATATCCCATGAATAATCCCGATAATGGAAAGAGCATGTGCTTGAGGGCGCAGCTAACTGTCAGATTTGTCGCTGATTATTGCGATGAACTGGGAATCACGGTGAGATTGGTGTTGCGTGACAAAGCGCACATGTCGCTTACGCGGCAGACGTTATGATGCGCACATTTACTACATATTGTTTGACTTTGGTGTGGTTACACTATATGTTGCGCAGCAGAGTGAATGCTAACGTAGCGACATGTAGCGACATGTAGCGACATTAAGGGACGAGACGAAGTCCTGAAAGCTGGCAGAAGATTTACCAGCACAGCAATCAAACGAACAATCGACCGAACAATTAAAAGAACAATCAGAAGAAAAATTAGCAGGTTCAGAAGAACAACCAGGACAGAGAAAAAAAGCAGGTGCACACGAGACGCCTGCAGAAGAGCACACACCCGACACACTTTTCCTGGCTCTTCCACTCAACCAAATCGCGTTAGCCGGAGTTCCAACGAATGACTAAACTCGCTCAAGCCGCAGTAAGAAATACCCAGAATGCCCTTCAGGATGAACAAAGCCTCGACGCCAGAACACTGCAGCTGAAGCAACAGAAAGAAGAGGCCATCCGTACCCAACTCGCCGAATTCGCCCGGGAATTCGAACAGCTCAAACGACTGCATAAGACACCATAAGACTTACGAAACTTCCCTCACCTAAAATTTCTCAATCAGCTGCTACGTTCGCCCTGCGAATACAAAACTCCGAATTTGCAAAACCCGCGAATTGACTGGTTGCATCTGCAATTCGAACTGATGTCGCGCCCGACGTGGCACAAATCTCATCCCCGCGCCATTTCCATCTCCAAATTGGAATTCAACACAGTCGGCACTGACATCGGTAAAAGGCGATGAATTTTTTCCGACGTAGCGGTACCATGCAGGCATTCGAAGTTACGCTCTACCCACAGGAATACTCCATGTTCGCCAGATGCCACTCCAGCACTCTTAAAGCAACAGCCGTGTTACTCTGCTTGCCAATACTGCTGGTTGCCTGCTCAACCCCCGGCGCACACTCCCCGCTGCTCAGCGCCGAGCCGGCAATCGATGCCGTGCTGACACGTCCGCCGCGTACACTGAGGCTGTTCTTCGCCGCGTTGCCTGATGT
Source organism: Pseudomonadales bacterium (assembly GCA_023257655.1). Classification (GTDB taxonomy): domain Bacteria; phylum Pseudomonadota; class Gammaproteobacteria; order Pseudomonadales; family Pseudohongiellaceae; genus UBA9145. The sequence continues at coordinate 96,613 of JALRBQ010000013.1, read as the reverse complement.
ATCGCGCAGCAACATCACGCTGCTCGGGCCAGCCGGTGAATATCAATTGCGAGGCTTGCACACGATGGCGGCCGATGATCTGATGATTGAAATTCTGGAGCCAGCTGCAACGCCAGGAGACTATACCGTGCAGTGGTCAACCGTCGTCGGCGATGACCCCATGGAATATACCGGGTCCTTCGCTTTCCACGTTCAGGCCGATTGAACGAACACAGCTATACGCAAGACCGCTGCGACAAGGCTTCTTGCGACAGATCAAACTCGGCAGCATACGCTTCGCGTATCCTGCGACTTTTGTAAAAAGTGAGCCAACTGCAAACGCCGGGTCATGAGTAAACCGAATTATTTCCAACTCCTCTTCAAATCGCTCTATGAACCGCGAGCGGCGTTTCGGGAACTCTCGACCCTGGATCCCGCGCCGATGTCCATCCTGTTGCGCTACTCCCTTTGGCTCCTGATTCTGCCCCCCCCCCTTGTTCGCCTTCATCGGCGCCTCCAACTTTGGCTGGCGACTGGGAGCCGCCGAACCGTTGCGGATGTCTACGGGGTCGTTGTTACTCGTCAGCGCCGGCTATCTGCTCGTCCTCATCATCGGACTGGTCAGCACTGCCATCATCAGTCGCTGGATGGCTTCCACCTACGGCGCCAACAAGAGCCTCGGTCGTCACCTGGCGCTCATCACGATTGTCGGTGAGCCAATGGCAGTCGCCAGCATCGTGCACCTGTTTCCCCACGTGCTACTCAATGTACTGATCCTGATTCCCACCGTGATCTGGAGCATGTATCTGCTCTACACCGGTATTCCGGTGGCGCTGGAAACACCGGCAGAGCGAGGCATGTTGATGGCATCCTCACTGGTCGGCTGGCTGCTGGTAGCGGCAGTGAGCCTGCTCGGTATCAGCATGTCCCTGTGGACTCTGGGCGTCGGCCCCTTGCTCGGAGTGTAGGAAGGTCCACGGATGAATGACGCTGTAAACAAGACGTATCAGGATCGCATCGTACTCCGCCTCGTGCAGTTCTCAATTTTCTGGGCGCTGGTGGCAATGAGTGCCGGTGTCTATATCGCGGCAGAGCTGCTCTGGCCGACGTTGGACTTCGGACAGTTCTGGCTGTCTTTCGGTCGCCTGCGACCGCTGCACACGAATGGCATCATCTTCGGTTTTGGTGTCTCGGCCTTGATGGCCACGGCCTTTTACAGTGTCCAACGCACCTCACATGTCACGCTGTTCGCGCCGCGGCTCGCGTGGTTCTGTTGCTTCGCCTGGCAGCTTATCGTACTGACCGGTGGACTGTCATTGCTGGCTGGTTGGACCACGTCGAAGGAATATGCGGAGCTGGAATGGCCATTCGACATCGCCATTGCCGTGGTTTGGGTGTGCTTCGGCGTGGTGTTCTTCGGCACCATCGCAACGCGCAGGATTCGGCCGATTTATATTTCGAACTGGTTCTATGGAGCGCTGATCATCGTCATCGCGATGTTACACATCGTCAATAATCTTGCGATTCCAGTTACCCTCGGTAAATCGTACTCGCTCTACGCCGGTGCCCAGGACGCGGTCGTGCAGTGGTGGTACGGACACAATGCGGTCGGCTTCCTGCTCACCGGCGGTTTCCTCGGCATGATGTATTACTTCCTGCCAAAACATGCGGGTCGGCCCATCTGGAGTTATCGACTGTCGGTGGTCGCCTTCTGGGCATTTACCTACAGCTACATTTGGGCTGGACCTCATCATCTGCATTAAAGTGCGATCCCGGAATGGGTGCAGTCCCTCGGCATGGTAATGAGTGTCATCCTGCTGGCACCATCGTGGGCGACAATGATCAATGGCATCATGACAGTGAGTGATGCCTGGCAAAAGCTGCGCACGGATCCGGCGCTCAAGTTTATCGTGTTATCACTTGCTTTCTATGGGCTGGCTACATTCGAGGGGCCGATGATGGCTTTCCCGAGTGTCAATGTCGTGAGCCATTTCACCGACTGGACGATTGGCCACGTTCACTCGGGCGCACTCGGCTGGAACGCGATGATCACCTACGGTACGTTCTACTTCATGGTGCCGCGTCTGGTCGGCAGCACACTCTACAGCGTGCGACTGGCCAACCTGCATTTCTGGATGGCACTGGCCGGCACCATGCTCTACATCGTCGCGATGTGGGGGGCAGGAGTGTCACAGGGCTTGCTGTGGCTCAGCGTGGATGAAATCGGCGAGTTGAGCTTCAGTTTCCGCGACGTGATGTCCAGCATGACACCATTCTATGCATTGCGTCTGATCGCCGGACTCATCTTCCTCACTGGTACAGCGGCGATGGCCTATAACCTGTACATGACCGTGGTTGGCAGATCCACCGTTACAGTGAACATTCCCGCCGTTGATCCTGCCTATGGAGTAGGCCGATGAGTGGTTTGTCCTTACATCGCAAGCTGGAGGAACATGTCGGTCTGCTGATTTTTGGCATCCTGTTTGTGTCCTCGATTGGCGGGCTCGTGCAGATATTGCCGGTTCTGGAACAGGAGAGCCTGGAGACCCCGGCGGCCAATACCCGGGTTTACAGCGCGGTCGAACTCACCGGCCGCGACATTTACATTCGCGAAGGTTGCAGTGTGTGCCACTCGCAGCAGATCAGACCCTTGATTGCCGAGGTAGAACGCTACGGTCCGTATTCCCGCGCAGGTGAATTCGTCTATGACCGGTCGTTTCTTTGGGGATCCAAACGTACCGGTCCCGACCTGCACCGGGTCGGCGGCAAATTCTCAGATGCCTGGCATCGGGTCCACCTGATTAACCCAAGGGAAGTCGTGACTGAGAGCATCATGCCCGCCTATCCCTGGCTCGCCACCCGCGCTGCCAGTGCAACGGGTGACATTCGGGCGAAACTGCGCGCTTTGCAACGTCTCGGTCATCCTTACACCGAGGCCGACATCGACGCTGCACCCGAGCAGCTGGCGGGTCTGCAGGAGATCGACGCGCTCATCGCCTATTTGCAAATGCTGGGCACAGGCTTGCCCGCGGAGCAGACCCTATGACGCTGTTTATCTTCATAGGGGACATGCTGGTCATGGCATTCATGATCGGACTCATCGGCTGGCTTGGCTTCAAAGGCAACAGTCGGGACATCGAATTTGCTGCCAACATTCCCCTGGATGATGAGGAGCACAATGGCTGATTTGCCTACAGGTTTCTGGAGCGGCTGGGTGCTGGTGATGACGTTAGTCTCGCTCGCCGGGCTGGCATGGCTGGTGTTGAGTGTCCACTTCACTCCCGATGATGAGCACACGGGAACCGCGGAACCGGTGTGGGATACCGATCTGCGCGAGGGCAATAGTGCGCCTCCATTCTGGTGGTTCTGGATGCTGCTCGCCGCCATGGTGTTTTCACTCGTCTACTTGATGCTGTATCCGGGACTGGGCTCTTTCTCCGGCCTGCTCAACTGGTCGCAGGGCAGCCGCATCATGGAAAGCTACGGTGCGTTCGAGGAAAATTTCGATGCTCGACGCGCCGCCATTGCGACAGCAAGCCTGACGGAAATCCAGAACGACCCGCAACTCGTGGCCACCGCCGAACGCATCTTCAAGCGGGAGTGTGCAGCGTGCCATGGTCCCGACGGTCGCGGGCAGGCCGCCTTGTTCCCGAACCTTAAAGACATCGATTGGCAATGGGGCGGATCACCGGAATTGATCGAACAGACCATACGCCAGGGTCGCTCGGCAATGATGCCGGCGTGGGAACAGGTGCTGGGGTATGAAGACATCGAATTCGTCGCCGACTATGTCATCGCACTCGGAGCTGGGGCCGCGAACAACAGCCGGGGTCAGGCGGTCTTCGCTCAGTACTGCGCCGCCTGTCACGGCGCTCAAGGTAGTGGCAATCCGCTGCTGGGAGCACCGAACCTGACCGACAACAGCTGGCTCTACGGCGGCAGTCGCAGGGCGGTCATCGCCTCCATCACGGCGGGGCGCAATGGCATCATGCCCGCATTCAGTAACCGTCTCGATGCCGCCCAAATACGCTTGTTAGTAGCGCTTCTGGCCCGTTGAGTTGCCCACAGTGAGCATCACCGCTCGCCCCTGGGCGTGCGCGCGAACAGATGCCTGGCGCCGGTGGTGTTCTAGACCTGATACAGCGGCAAAACTTTTTGCACAGCCGCACGCTGCAGCATGCGTTCGGCGTGCTCAGCAACCCGGGGAAAGTCGGCAATGTCCACCCCGTCACTTGCAAGCCACTGTGCGACCGTGAACAGGTAGCCATCACTTACCGAATACTCCGCACCCATCACCCAGGGACCTTGCAACATGCCGTCCTCGATCAGCTGAAAACACTCGGCCATGTTTTGTGGGACCTTCACCTTCAGTGCCTCGATCGCCACGGGATCATCCACCCAGCGCACGCCTCGCACGCGATGCGCATGGGCGACATGCACGGTCGCACACAGGTAGCAATTGAACTCCTGCATCTTCGCAAACAGAAATGGATTCTCGATCGGGCCCAGCCGCGCCGCTGGAAATGCCTGCGCCAGATAGGCGAGTAATGCCGGAGTCTCAGTCAGAATGCCTTCATCAGTGGCGAGTGACGGAACCCGCCCTTTCGGATTGATACCGAGATATTCGGCGCTGCGTTGCTCGGTGATCGAGAAATCGAGGCGGCGCGCCTCGTAGTTGGCACCGGTTTCTTCCAGTGCGATATGCGTGGCCAGGGATACGGTCTTTGGTGCGTAGTAGAAAATCATTTGTGGGCACTCGCTGTCAGGTCATTCAGTGGCGGATGGTTGAGGGCATCAGCGCGGGCGCGGCACAGAAAGCCGGGTCGCGGCGAACGACCACTGGAGCATTACCGGCACGGCGGAGAGCACAACCCGCTCGCATCATAGCCAGATGTGCAGTGAATTGCATCGTCAATCCTGTGTGCAGACGCTGGTCGAATTCGTGCAAGTGTGTGACACTCAGCCCAAACAAGAACAGGAGGCAATTATGTCGCGGCAGTTCACTCTGTGCTTCAGCGGCTTGCTGCTCATGGCAGCCACGTTCTCCAGCGCGTTCGCCCAGGCCCAGACGCCAACCAGTCCGGGTGCTAGCTTGCAGCGCACACCCTGGGGTGATCCGGACTTACAGGGCGTCTGGGATCGGCGCACCATCACGCCCCTGCAGCGACCCGATCGCTTCGCCGGCAAGGCCTTTCTCACTCCCGCCGAAATCACCGCCTATGAGCAGGCCAGTGCCGCGCGGGATGATGGTCGGCCATTGGATTATGGCCGCGCGGGCATCTCCGTACACGACCCGGCAGACCTGGACTACGGAAAAACCGTTTTGCCCACGGGACAGACGTCACTGATCGTTGCTCCTGCCGATGGCCGCATTCCCCCACTCACGCCCGCGGCGAAAGCGCGACTCGAGGCTGCGCGAACTGCACGAGCCGGTCGCGGCCCCGCCGACAGCTGGCTGGATCGCAGCCTGACGGAACGCTGCCTTACCTGGGGTGTGCCCCAGGGCATGTTGCCCCAGGCTTACAACAACAATATCCAGATAGTGCAGACTCGCAATGAGGTGATGATATTGATCGAGATGGTGCATGACGTGCGCATCATCCCATTGGATGGTCGTCCCCACCTGCCCGCGCAGATTCGCCAGTGGCACGGTGATCCGCGTGGACATTGGGAGGGCGATACACTGGTTGTCGATTCCCGCAACTTCTCATCGCAATCGAATTTTCAGAACGCGTCCGAGAACTTGCACCTGGTAGAACGGTTCACACGCCTCGGCCATGACACGCTGCTGTATGAATTCACCGTTGAGGATGACACGACATGGACACATCCGTGGACAGTCTCGTTTCCGATGCAATTGGGCGATCAACCGGTTTATGAGTTCGCCTGTCACGAGGGTAATTACGGGCTGCTCAACATTCTCGGAGCCGCGCGCGCATTGGAACGGGAAGGGCAGTAGACGCAGGAGTTGAGAGGAAGGTGATTCGCGCAATTCACGGCTTGAAAATCCCGTAAATCGGAGTACTTTGCATAGTACTTCGCATAATACTTTGCTTAGCATGTCGCAGAGCAGATTACAGAGCGATTTATCCAGAGCACCGTGTTACACAGCCAGCACTATCAGAATAATAAGGAGATGCCAATGCTGTTACGCACCTTGTCCGCGTTAGTTCTGGTTCTGCTCGCCGCGCTACCCGCGCCGGCGATGGGCCAGGACTTCGTCATGCCCCGCACCGAATACGGTGATCCGGATATTCAGGGCACGTTTACGTACCGGACACTCACACCACTCAATCGTCCTGTGGAACTGGCCGACAAAGCCGCGCTGACTGCGGAAGAGGCGGAGGAGTGGGCCGCCTATGAGCGACAGCGCCAGAATCGTGACCTGATCATCGATTCAGTTGGCGGTGCCGGCTATCCTCCTGGAGTTATCTCCTACAATGAATTCTGGTACGAGCGCGGGGTTCAGACTATCGCCGACCGCCGTACTTCGCTGATCTACGATCCACCCAACGGCAGAATGCCGGCAATGAATGCGGCCGGACGAGAGCGTGCCGCTGCGCGCGACGAGGCACTGCGCATGAGCGCAGGCCCTGAGGCTCGCACGCTGGCGGATCGCTGTCTGATGAGTGGCGGCGCAGGACCGCCCTTGATCCCGGGTTCCTACAACAACAATGTGCAGATTGTGCAGACGCGTGATCATGTGATGATACTGAGCGAGATGATCCACCGGGCTCGCATCATTCCTTTTGCCGATGAGCACTCCACGAAACAGTTGAAGTGGGATGGAGATTCGGTTGCGCATTGGGACGGTGATACCCTCGTGATCGACACTCGACATTTCTATCAAGACAACAACAGTCGCGGGACGTCGGAACAGATGCACCTGGTTGAACGCATCACGCGCGTCGACGCCAACACGCTGGACTACGACTTCACCATAGAAGATCCCTTATCCTGGGATGCGAGCTGGTCCGCCCGCGTGCCTCTGCGCGTAACGGACATGCCCGTGTACGAATATGCCTGTCACGAAGGCAATCATGGCATGGTGGGCATTCTCGCTGGCTGGCGTCGTTATGAGTCCATGGGAATGAACGGGGACGGCACGCCAATCGGCACCACTGGCAAAGTGGACGCGGACGAATAGGCAGGGCGCTTGAAGGAGCTATCGCGATACGGCATAGTGCGGCAACCTGTCTCTTCTCCCAACTGTGGCCAATGCCGTGATTCCCGCAGCCGTTTCTCTTACCCGGAATTTGTCCGGTAGCCACAACGCGCCTGGCTTTGCCTTGCCGTTAGTGGTAGCCGTCACCGGACACCGTGATCTGATTGCGGATGAAATTCCCCACATCAGGCAAGTCGTTACGAGTTTTCTGCAAGAACTGAGCGGCAGGTATCCTGCCAAGCCGCTGCTGGTCGTGACGGCATTGGCCGAAGGTGCCGACATGCTCGTCGCCGAGGTTGCTCTCGAACTCGGCATTGAATTCATTGTGCCGCTGCCAAAACCGCGGGACGCCTATTTGCAGGATTTCCTGAGCGACGAGGGTCGCGAACAGTTTCGACGCCTGTCCGCGCACGCCCGCACAATTATCGAGTTGGACTGTACCATCCCCCCTGCGGCCAATGGCTTCGATACCGATCACTGGAACGCTGCATTTCCATACGCCAATCTCGGAGTCTATCTGTGTTCCCACTGTCATGTGCTGTTGGCGATCTGGGATGGCGAAAGCTCGTCAAAACTGGGTGGCACCGCCAACGTGGTTCGTTTCCATCAAGAGGACGTGATGCCCGGGTTCACGCCAAGTGATGCGACGGCCCAGCATCTGTTGATGGATGACGAGAGCGATCTCGTCTTTCACATTCGCTGCTCGCGCAGCAGCCACTCGTCTGTCACCGCAGGCGAAGTTAATGCGATCGATTGGTACTGGCTCACGCAGGACAAAGCCACTCCGCGCAGCAAAGAGTTGTCACCTCATCATGCGCTGATCTTTCAACGCAGCGCGGAATTCAGCGCGGATGCGCAACGCTTCCAGCAGCAAATTTCCTCGGAATGCTATTCACTGATCAGCGGTGAAAATTCGGACGCGGTTCCAATCGGCGCGTCAGAGATCGATCACTGCTTTGGCGTTGCCGACTGGCTCGCCATCCACTATCAGAAACTCACGTTGCGCTCGCTGGCCATTACGCACGTGATGGCGTTCCTGATGGGTTTCGTGTTCATTCTCTATTCCGATCTGGAGTCCGTACAGACCCTGTTAGGCGGCTTCCTGATTTTTTTCGGAATCGCCTTCAGCACGCAGCTGATTGCCAAACGGGGTGCCTGGCATCGCAAATATCTGGACTACCGCACACTGGCTGAGGGCCTGCGCGTCCAGTTTTATTGGGCGGTCGCAGGGGTTTCAAGCAGTTCGAAGTGGAAATTCACCCATGACAACTACTTTCAGAGCCAGAATCCAGAATTTGGATGGATTCGGAACGTAATGCGTGTTGCGGGCATCGTCTGTGATGCCTTTGCGCACACACATCCGAACGGCATGGCATGCGTGTTGAAGCAGTGGGTGGGCGGAGCGGACTCGGGTCAACTCGCCTATTTTCGACGCCAATCGATTGTTCGCGGACGTCGCTTTCGTACCACAGAGCGACTCGGTAACCTCAGCCTGTTCACCAGTGTTATCACTGTTTTTGCGTTTCTGCTTGCGGGCCCGCTCATGTCGGAAATGACGGCTAATGTGCTAACAGTCTTGATGGGAACAACTTTGCTCCTGTATGGCGTGCGTCATGGCTATACCTACGCGACGGCGACGAAAGAACTCATCAAGCAATATGAATTTATGCTGCGAATCTTTGAAAGCGCGCATGCGCGACTCGGGGCTACCACAACGCCTGAAGAACAACGCGCCATACTTGCGGTATTGGGCAAGTCGGCGCTGGACGAGCATTCGGACTGGATTCTGATGCACCGGGAGAGGGCAGTGGATGAGACCGAAATCTGGAGGATGGGCAGCTAGTGGGGTTTTACCCCCAACCAGTGAGCTGCGTTACGTCGCCACGGTTACTAATTGCAAAACCCCTTCGACCGCCTATAATCCTTTCACTCATTCCGGATTGGCTTTTTTTATCGCTACCGCAGGCACTGCCCCGTCAGTGATGTTCTCATACCGGGTAGTAGCGAGTAATTTTTCTATTCTGTTCCATTCCTGGAGATCTACTGTATGCCCGCGAGCCCTACTCTGATCTAATCTGTCGCATTTTCCCTGGACGCCGGAACTGGTGGAGACCTGCCTCCAGCGCCGGAGAATCCAGTGATCTCCAACGAAATCACCGGAGACTATCGCAAGGATGCGCTGTTGGAGGGGCTCGAATTTCGATGGAATCACACGGCACCAGTTGGCACCAGCGTCACCGTAACATTCAGCTTTCCCTCTGAGGCGCCTGCCTATGCTGACGCCGAGGACAAAAATGGATTCCAGCCATATTCGGCAGATCAACAACAAGCGGTCAGAGGCATTCTTGCCATGCTCTCGCAGCAAGTGGGCATCGATTTCAGCGAAGTTGCAGACACAGCCAGCAGCTACGGCGATCTTCGGTTCTCAAACAATGATCAAATGGAGAAGTCGTCGGGTTATGCATTGCTGCCGAATACCAATGGCGATGCATCAGGCGATGTGTATATCGATCTGCAATACAGCACTGGTGTTACTCCAGGCAGTTACCAGTACGCAACGCTGGTTCACGAAATTGGGCACGCTCTCGGTCTCAAGCACCCAGGCAACTACAACGGAGATGAAGCGACTGACAATACAGTGATGGGGAATTTCCTCGGCGTGAAGGAAGACAAGACTATCTTCACGATCATGTCATACCGGGAATCCAGTCAGGAGATACAGGGTGACTGGTATGCGCCCTACGACATCCTGACCTTGCGCTACCTCTACGGAGGTCGTGCCTTCAATGCAACAGAAACGACTTATAACTTTACTGATGCTGTCGGGCAGAAGCTGAACAGTCTCATCGATGATGGCGGTAATGACACCATCGATCTCTCTGCCTTGACTGCTGGAGCGGTGCTCGATCTCACGCCCGGCGGGCTCAGTTCAATCGGGCGCACCGTGGCCGGTGCCGAGACGGTGCAGAATCTGGCTATTGGCGTGGATACCATCCTCGAGAATGTTGTCGGCACCGCGTACAAGGATATCATCACGGTTAACGCGGCAAGCAATCAGGTAGATGGCGGAGCCGGAGTCGACTTTGTGTTATACAACGACAGTGTCACGTCGCACTCAATCACCAAAAACGGTTCTGTATTTATAGTAAGCGGTGCCAATGACTCTGACTCACTCGTCAATGTCGAGCGCGTAATATTCTCCGACAAGAAACTCGCTCTCGATGGCAATGCCGGTCTGGTCGCGAAATTGCTGGGCACAGTGTTCGGCAAGGATGCGGTAAAGGTTCCGGAATACGTTGGCATCGGGCTGAATCTGATTGATGGCGGCATGAGCTACAGCGAACTGATGCAGCTGGCACTGAATGAACGACTGGGAGCCGGGTTCACGAATGAAGCCGAAGTGGATCTTCTGTTCACGAACCTCGCCGGGTCACTGCCTTCTGCAACGGAAAGGGCAACCTTTGCTGGTGCCATTGCGGCAGGGCAGTTTACCTAGGTCTCTCTGGCTATCGAGGCTTCCAATCACGAACTCAGCACAACCAACATCAATCTGGTGGGATTGTCCGAGACCGGATTATCGTGGGCTTGAGGCTGATTCGTCCAAACCTGAGGGCCGGCATCCTGCCGGCCCTCAATCGCAAGCTGTAAACCCGGAGTGCAGGAATTCCGGCGAGCCTGGACAGACTGTTACGAAATTACACATTCTATTCCTGGCCTGTTCTGGCCTGACTTTCAAATCTTTCTGCTCGCCTCTGAAAACTGGACAAGAGACCGCTAGCCAGCTAAGTTCTCCTCTCTGTTATGCGTGCTGTTTTGCTGCTACAGACCACAACCCAGCCAATTAGTTGGTGCAATTCACAGGAGTAAGAAAATGATAAGAAAATTCCTGAAGACCCTGACGTTTAGCATGGTGCTGTCGATACTCGCCGGTCCTGCCAATGTCTTTGCTCAGGCCATGGAATCTGTCGAGCCATTCAAGGTCGGTACCTTCGCGGTCAACGACACCCCGTTCGTGGGTCTGGTGGTGCGAAACGATTCACTGATTGTAGATGTTAACGGTGCCAATCGCGCCATGCAGTTGCAGTGGCGATACAGCAAACTGGATATGCCAACCGACATGATCGGTTTCATTGAGCAATATGAATATGGTCTGAAATACCGTGTCTATGAACTCGTGAACTGGCTGGTCGCAAACGACCTGATTAACTCTGCTGACGCCTCGTACGTGTATCCTGTTGGCGACGTCGATATTCTTGCGCCCATTCTCTACCCCAGCAAGATCATGAATGCGGCCGTGAATTTCTACACGCACGCATGTGAAGGCTGTAATGATGATGAGCTGGCGCGCCGCACTCGCGAGCGTCAAACCAATCGCGGTGTGCCCTACCTGTTCCTGAAGCCAACACGCGGTGCAGTTATCGGTGATGGCGAAGACATCCTGATGCCTTACGGTCGAGACGAAATCGAGTACGAAGTCGAGATGGCTATCGTGTTCGGCAAAACTGGCAAGTACATCTCAGCCGGCCGCGCTTATGACCACGTATTTGGCTACATGGTCGCGATGGATATTTCCGACCGCGGTGGTCGTCCGCCGGGAGGTTACGGTTCCGGTTCTGACTGGTTCGTCGGCAAGGGTCACGACACATTTGCGCCGCACGGTCCCTGGATCGTTCCGAAAGAATTTTATGGCGATCCCATGGAGCGTCTGCACCAGATCACTGTCGTCGATGGTGTAACTGTGCAGCAGGCTCGAGCTGGCGACATGATTCATAACATTCCTGAGCTGATCGAATATGCCTCGTCCCTGATTACAGTCTTCCCCGGAGACGTACTCCAGAGCGGCACTTCGGGCGGCACCGGTGCCGGCCGCGTCCAGCGTGCTTCCGGTTCCGGCTTCCTCGTCGATGGCGAGACAATCGAAGCCAGCATCGAGGGCATTGGTACACTGCGTCACAAGATCGTAGCGGAACGCGAAGTTCCCGCCGATCTCAGCGGCTCACAACTGCCACCCACTCGCACCTATCGCAATCGCTAGGCACGGGTTTGAGTGACAAGAGGGCACCCCTCGGGTTGAACCGGGCGGTGCCCTTTTTCGTTATAGGAGAATACCAACGCAATCGCAGGTTGCGACCTGTTTTGAAATCGCCAATAGTGGCCACACATAAGAGTTTCCATCCTCAATTCAGCGTCCGATGCCAAAAATACTCAGCAACGCCATTAATGATTTCATGCGGCTTGAATCGGCCAGCGGAATACTCCTGCTGGCGACGTCCCTGCTCGCAATGCTCGTCGCCAATTCGCCACTGTCAGTGCAGTACGATCGACTCCTCGATACCACCGTTGCTGTGCAGATTGGTGCGCTCGCCATCAGCAAGCCACTGCTGCTGTGGATCAATGATGGGCTCATGGCGGTATTCTTCTTCCTGATCGGACTGGAGATCAAGCGGGAGATCATGGAAGGCGAGTTGTCGTCGCTCTCACAAGTGGTACTCCCCGGCATCGGAGCGCTTGGAGGAATGCTGGTACCAGCGGCAATCTATGCCTGGATGAACTGGCAGGACCCCGTTGCCCTGGATGGTTGGGCCATTCCCGTGGCCACGGATATCGCCTTCGCGCTGGCACTTCTGGGTGTATTTGGAACGCGGGTGCCTACTGCACTGAAAGTGTTCCTGCTGACCCTGGCGATCTTCGATGACCTCGCGGCGATCATCATAATCGCGCTGTTCTATTCCGGGGATTTGTCACTGCTTTCACTGCTTGTGGCTGCCCTGACGCTTTGTATTGGTATTGCGATGAACCGCGCCGGTGTCACACGCAGCTCGGCGTATGTCTTGCTTGGTGTGATTCTGTGGGTCGCCGTTTTGAAATCTGGTGTGCACGCAACACTTGCCGGAGTCCTCATCGCACTGTGTGTGCCCATGCGCGATGCGCAGGGCGACTCACCCGTGCGACGACTGGAACACGATCTCCACGGCCCGGTCGCGTTTGCAATTCTGCCGATCTTTGCCTTCGCCAATGCCGGTCTGGCGCTGGGCGGCATGTCCGTAGCCGATCTCACGCATCCAGTGACGCTCGGTGTCACACTCGGATTGCTTGTCGGCAAACCCGCCGGGATTCTGTTTTTCGTCGGTCTGGCTATCGTCCTGCGTCTGGTCCGCCTGCCCACAGACATCACCTGGAGCCAACTGATCGGAGTCGCGTTCGCGTGTGGTATCGGGTTTACGATGAGCCTGTTTATCGCCGGCCTCGCATTCGAACACGGCAGCGGTGATTATTTTAGCGGGGATCGGATGGGTATCCTGCTCGGCTCCGTGCTGTCCGCACTCGTTGCCTACGGACTCCTTCAAGTCAGCCTGCCCAAATCGGACAGCCCGAGTGAAGCAGTCAGGACTGAACCAGCTGGACTCGTCTAATACACTTCGCGCTGCAGGTTCCGGTTAGCAAAGAAAATGCTTCGCAAGATGATTCGCACTGGCGTGATTCCCTTCAATAGACTCAGCAACAGTTCTTTTCAAGATCCTGGTCCGACACGCACAACAGGAGTGGTGCGAGTAAGCTGGGGGAGTTGGAGCGCCCTAAAATGCGGGCGTCCAAAATGCTACGCATTTTGTGAACCTCTGATCGGTTCAAGTCCCGGTTCTATTGGGGAGTTCTTATCGGGGTTGTACAGCCGAATTGGCACTGAGAAATGATGGTGCCCAGGAGAGGACTTGAACCTCCACGACCTTGCGATCACTAGCACCTGAAGCTAGCGCGTCTACCAATTCCGCCACCTGGGCACAGGAGCTGAAATCTCCCCGGAAGGGAGGAGCGCCACTCTAACGAGTGATCTGGAAACTGTCAACATTCGCCGGCGAATAATGACCGGCTGTCACAGACAGGACACATCCTGGCGTGTATACTGGGCCGCTGAAACCCTCTATGCCAGCCTTTAATGCCTAAATCGAAATCCCCTAAAGATCCCTTCGCCAAGCGCGAGGCGGACAACTACGCCAATCCGATCCCGAGCCGGGAATTTATCCAGCAACACCTGCAGACCCTCGGTCAGCCCGTGAGTCACGGACAGCTCTGTGAGCAGCTCAAGCTGACCGATGAGGAGTCCGTCGAGGCCTTGCGGCGCCGGCTGATCGCCATGAGTCGCGACGGCCAGATCATCAGCAATCGCCGTGGAGTCTATGGACTGGCGGCCAACATGGAACTGCTGAAGGGTCGGGTACAGGGCAACAAGGATGGCTTCGGCTTCTTCGTACCGGATGACGGCTCGGACGATCTGTTCCTGAATGCCCGCGAAATGGAGAAGCTGTTCGACGGCGACATCGTGTTGGCGCGGGTGGCAGGCGTCGACAGTCGCGGCCGCAAGGAGGGCATGATTGTCGAGGTGCTGAAGCGCCGCTATGTCCAGATTGTGGGTCGCTATTACCGGCAACAAGGGTTCGGCATTGTCGTCCCCGACAGCAAGCGCATCAGTCACGAGATCCTGATTCCCGACAAGAACGCTGGCAAGGCTACTGACGGCCAGTTTGTCGTCGCTGAAATACTCGAGTATCCGGAGCGCCATCGCAAGGCGATCGCGCAGGTCGTCGAGGTCCTGGGTGATATCCAGACCCCTGGCCTGGAGATCGACATCGCGCTGCGCAGCCATGACATCCCCCATGAGTTCCCCGCTGCTGTCAAGAAAGAGACCGATCGGTTTCCGAATGAAGTCCTGCCAGCAGATCTTCAGGGGCGCAAGGACTTGCGCGCGATTCCCTTCGTCACGATAGATGGCGAAGACGCGAAGGACTTCGACGATGCCGTGTTCGCGCATCGTCATCGCAACGGCACATTTACCCTGTATGTCGCCATCGCCGACGTTTCCCATTATGTCCGCATCGGCAGTGCGCTCGATGAAGAGGCCGCGGATCGCGCCACCTCGGTGTATTTCCCGGGGCATGTGATTCCGATGCTGCCCGAGAAGCTCTCCAATGGCCTGTGTTCGCTCAAGCCCCATGTCGATCGCCTGACGCTCGTGTGTGAAATGGAAATTGACGAAGACGGCATCATGTCGGACTACTTCTTCTATGAGGCGGTAATCCATTCCCACGGTCGCATGACCTATAACGAGGTCGCTGACATCGTGCAAATCGCCGAGACGCCGCTGCAGAAAAATCTGCAGGCGACACTGCGCGACCGTTACCAGTCCCTGTTGGAACCACTCGACAATCTCTATGCTCTGTATCACGCCCTGCGAGAGGCGCGTGAGAGCAATGGAGCACTGGATTTCGATACCACCGAGACACGCATCGTGTTCGGTGAGAACAAGAAAATTCGGGAGATCGTGCCTGTTTTCCGCAATGACGCGCACCGGTTGATCGAAGAATGCATGTTATGCGCAAACGTAGCTGCGGCACGCCTGCTGGAAGGCGCGGATCTGCCTGCACTCTATCGCATCCACGAAGGCCCGAACCCGGACAAGCTCGAGAAGTTGCGGCAGTTCCTCGGTGGATTGGGTCTGTTTCTTCCGGGTGGCGAGAAACCAACCCCCACTGACTATCAACAGGTCCTGCGACAACTTGCGACGCGACCGGACCGGCATCTGCTGCAGACGATGCTGATCCGTTCTTTGATGCAGGCCGTCTATCAGCCGAACAATCTGGGCCATTTCGGTCTCGGCTATCCGGCCTACACCCATTTCACCTCGCCGATTCGCCGCTATCCCGACCTCCTTGTGCATCGTGGTATTCGCCATCTGATTCGCAATGTGCGCAATGGCCATGTCGAGAAGCAGAAGGATGCTGCTCCGTTATCGAAGCAGGATATCTATCCGTATGGCCTGTCAGAGTTGGCAACGCTAGGTGAACACTGCTCGATGGCGGAACGTCGTGCGGATGCTGCCAGCTACAGCGTAATGGATTGGCTGAAATGCGAATACATGCAGGACAAGATCGGCGACGAGTTCACCGGCACTGTGTCTTCTGTGACCGGCTTCGGCTTGTTTGTGGAGCTCAATGACATTTTCGTCGAAGGTCTCGTGCATATCTCCGAGCTGAGCAACGACTACTATCATTTCGATCCGATACGTCACTGTCTCGACGGCGAACGCAGTCGTCAGCGTTACGGCCTCGGCGATATCGTCCAGGTCAAAGTCGTGCGTGTCGATCTGGATGACAAGAAGATTGATCTGCAAATTGTCGGTACGCCAGGCGCCAGACCCGGTGAACTGCGCCGACGCCTCGCAGCCGGCGAGTTCAATGACAAAGGCAAAGGCAAAGGCAAAGGCAAGGGCAAAGGCAAAGGCAAGGGACAAGGAAAAGGCAAAACAAAGGGTAGAGACCAGGGCAGAGACCAGGGAAGAGTCAAGGGCAGAGACAAGAGCAGAGACGAAGCCAGAGACAAGCACGCCAAGTCCGCGAAACAGGGAGAGTCGCGCGGTCGCGACAAGTCACGTGGCAAGGCCGACAAGAGCCAAGCGCTAAAGGGCAAGGCTGTCAGTGCCAATACCGGTAGCAAGCCTGCTGCCAAGACCAAGAGCAAGGGCGCGAAACCCGGCAAAAAATCGCGCTCGCGCGGCACACCCAGCTCCGGCAGACGTTAACAGCCATGAGTGAGAAACACACCTGGATCATCGGCATCCACGCCGTCACCGAAGCACTGAAACAGCGGCCCGACGCAGTGGTAGAGCTGGTGGTGCAGGCCGGGCGAAGTGATCAGCGTCTGCAGGCCGTGCGCGAGCTGGCCCAAGCCGCTGGCGTACCGGTGGCCGAGCTCAGCAAGCAGGAACTGGACAAACAGGTACATGGCGTACATCAGGGGATCGCGGCGCTGAGCGCCCGCGCCGGAGCGGTCGGTGACGAGAAACAGCTCGGCACGCTCCTCGACGGTCTCGATCACGATCCGCTGCTGTTGATTCTGGACAGCATCACCGATCCCCACAATCTCGGCGCCTGTCTGCGCACCGCCGATGCGGCTGGTGTCGATGCCGTCATCATTCCCAAGGACAAGTCAGCGCCGGTCAATGAGACGGTGCGCAAGGTCGCGTGCGGTGCAGCCGAGACGGTCACGATCATCGCGGTCACGAATCTCGCCCGTTGCATGCAGTCCCTGCAGGAGCGCGGCATCTGGATCGTCGGTACCGCCGATGAGACGGCAAAATCCCTCTACGAGCTTGAGCTCACCGGCCCGTTGGCCCTGGTGATGGGGGCTGAAGGCACCGGCCTGCGGCGCCTGACCCGGGAACACTGTGATTTTCTGGCGGCCCTGCCCATGGCCGGGGCTGTAAGCAGCCTCAATGTCTCCGTCGCCACCGGTATCTGCCTGTTCGAGGCCGTGCGCCAGCGGGCGGGAAGCCGTTGAATATCGCCGCGCGGAGCCATTTTGGCACGGATCAGGGGGTCTAGACCCCCCAAAAGCCGGGTCAGGCACGCTATTGGCCTTGCATCCGGTCGGCAGTTTCTCTAGAATTCCGGCTCTTTTATTGGCGGGGCCCAAAAATCCCGTCCCGACATAACTCCTTGTCTTACCACGCACGCCTGTGTTCGATGGAAGACGCTAACCCAAGAGGAGTCTCTATGAGACACTATGAAGTAGTATTCCTGGTGCATCCCGACCAGTCCGAGCAGGTCCCAGGGATGATTGAGCGCTATTCCCAGCTGGTCAACGAAAGCGGTGGCAAAGTGCACCGTCTGGAAGATTGGGGTCGTCGCCAACTCGCCTATCCGATCAACAAGATCCACAAAGCCCACTACGTGTTAATGAACATTGAGTGCGGCAATGAGCCCTTGGACGAAATCACCAAACTGTTCCGCTACAACGACGCGGTCCTGCGCAATCTGGTCATCAAGACCAAGGATGCCGTGACTGAGGAGTCGTTGATTCTGAAAGGCGAGCGCGAAAACAAGGAGCGCAAGCAGCGCGCCGAACACAAGCGTCGTCTGGAAGATGAAGCTGCTGCTCGTGCCGCTGAAGCCGAGGAAGAAGAATTTGATGAGGACACTGATGAGGCATTGGCCGACGAGTAAGCCTCGTGCTGACGTCCGCTGCCCATCAGACACTTTCCTAATCTCAAAATATTGAACAGGTAATTATTATGGCTCGTTATTTTCGTCGACGTAAATTTTGCAAGTTTACAGCCGAAGGCACTGTAGAAATCGATTATAAAGATCTCGAAACGCTGAAGGCGTATGTGTCCGAGACCGGCAAGATCGTTCCCAGCCGCATCACTGGCACCAAGGCGCGTTATCAGCGTCAGCTGGCGACAGCGATCAAGCGTGCACGTTATCTGGCGCTGATTCCCTACACGGACAGCCACCAGGTATAGCGTAAGACTCATGCGCGGCCTTGCTGAATTCGTAATGACCGGACGCAAGCAGGCCATTATGGCAGTCCTGCTGCTGGGCCTGATTCCTTTGGTGAATCTGCTCAACCCGGTCGTCGTCGGCCTGGTCATGTTGCGCAAGGGTGTGAGTGAGGCCAGCATTATTCTGGCCTGGGCCATTCTTCCGGTAGGAGGTTGGGCCATCGCGGGAGACATCGTCCCGCTGATCATGCTGATCGGAATCAGCGGATTGAGTTTGTTGTTGCGGGAAACCGAGTCGTGGGAATTCACACTACTCGCCGCCATCGCGATTGGCATCGCAGTCGAAATCTACCTGCGGGTACGACCGGCGATGCTGGATCTGATGTTTCAGCAACTCGGCCCCTATCTGGATAGCAATAATCTGCAGGGAATGCAGATCGAAGAATTTCGGGAACTCGTGACGAGCTTTATTGGTTCAGTCTACATGTTCCTGGCGGTGGTGTTGCTCATGCTGGCCCGCTGGATGCAAGCGGTGCTATATAACCCGGGCGGGTTCAAGCAGGAGTTTCATCAACTGCGGATAAAGCAAACTGTCGCGCTGGGCTTGATGGCGCTGACCTTGTTAGCCAATTTTGACATCGTAATACCGTCAGGCTGGGTGCTGTATCTGGTGCTACCGATGCTGTTTTCAGGGGTAGCCCTGGTTCACGCGGTAGTCGCAAAGAAGCAAATGTCGGGCATGTGGCTCGTCGTCTTCTACGCGGTGATCATGTTCCCACTGGCCGTGCAGATCGTGGTGTTATTGGCACTGATAGACAGTTGGTACGATTTTCGAACCCGGATCAAGACGCCGGTGTGAAGCAGATATTGAGATGAGGATTGAGACATGAACGTTATTTTGCTGGAAAAAATAGGCAAGCTCGGTGGCATCGGCGATACCGCCAATGTGAAGGCCGGCTATGCCCGCAACTTCCTGTTCCCGCAGGGTAAGGCGATTCAGGCAACGAAGCAGAACAAGGCCGAGTTCGAACTGCGTCGCGCCGAATTGATGGCAGCGCACAACGAGAAGGTAGCGGTTGCCCAGAAGCGCGCCAGCGTGGTTGATGGCATCACTCTGACCATGTCAGTAAATGCCAGCGACGAAGGCAAGCTGTTCGGTTCAGTCGGTACTCGCGACATCGCCGATGCGATCAATGCCCAGGTTGGCAGTGATCTGGTCAAGGCTGAGGTGCTGATGCCGCATGGTGTGATTCGCACGCTGGGTGAATACGAGATTGATCTGGACCTCGGTTATGACGTTGGCGCCACTGTGAAGCTGTCAGTCATCGGTCTGGATTCCGCGGCGGGTGTTTCCGATGATGGCCGCATTGAGGAAGACGACACCTCTGCAGACGCCGAAGACGACAATTAATCGGCGTCCCGGCACGGTCATCCTTGACCTGCCTATCTTCATCAAGCACCATCTGTACACGCAGATGGTGCTTTTTTTTGCTCCCTGAACCACCAGAAAATCCATGTCAGAATCCTTCGAGACAAGCGGTCAGCCCAGTCCTGGCAGAGACAGCAACAAGCTGTCGACGCTGAAGGTCCCGCCGCATTCCGTCGATGCCGAGCAGGCGGTTCTCGGAGGCCTGATGCTCGACAACACCGAGTGGGACAACATCGCCGACGCCATCCTCGCCGAGGACTTCTACAGGCCTGAACACCAGATGATCTTCCGCGTCATGAGCCAACAGAGCGAGGCGAACAGCCCCATTGACGTGGTCACACTCGTGGAATCCCTCAAGGCATTGAACCAGCTCGAGAGTGCCGGTGGCCTGGACTATCTCAGCGAACTCGCCGGCAATGCCCGCGGCACCGCCAATATCAAAGCCTACGCCGATATCATTCGTGAGCGCTCCATCCTGCGGCGATTGATCAGCGTCGCCCATGGCATCGCCGACAGTGGATATAACCCAGCCGGCAAGAAAGCCGCCGAGATTCTCGATGAGGCGGAACAGCAGGTCTTCAATATTGCCGATGAGCGGCCGCAGGATCAGGGGCCGGTCTACATCAATCCGTTGCTGACGAAGGCCGTTGACCGTATCGACGAGCTGGCCGGCCTGAACGGGGGCCTCACAGGCCTTTCCACTGGTTACACCGATCTCGACCGCATGACCTCGGGCCTGCAAAAATCCGATCTCGTGATCGTTGCCGGCCGCCCGTCCATGGGCAAGACGGCGTTTGCAATGAACCTTGTCGAACACGCGGTGCTGACCAACGAGAAACCGGTGCTCGTGTTCAGTCTGGAGATGCCAGCCGAGAGTCTGATCTTTCGTATGCTGTCGTCGATCGGTCACATCAACCAGACTAAACTGCGTACCGGGCAACTCAGTGAGGACGACTGGCCGGGCTTCAACAGAGCCGTCGCCCGACTGAAGGACCGCCCACTGTTCATCGATGACAGCGCCGGGCTTTCGCCCATGGAGATGCGGGCGCGCGCTCGCCGCATCGTGCGTGAACATGGTCAGTTGGGCATGGTCGTCGTCGACTACCTGCAACTGATGCAGGTGAAGGGCACGAGCGAGAATCGCGTAGGCGAAATCTCGGAGATTTCACGTTCACTGAAATTACTGGCTCGGGAATTCGAGTGTCCGGTCGTGGCATTGTCGCAACTCAACCGTTCACTCGAACAGCGTCCTAACAAGCGCCCTGTGATGTCGGATCTGCGTGAGTCCGGTGCCATCGAGCAGGATGCCGACCTGATTGCGTTCATCTATCGTGATGAGGTCTACAATGAAGATTCGCCCGAGAAGGGTATCGCCGAGGTCATCATCGGCAAGCAGCGTAATGGCCCGATCGGTACAGTTAAGCTGAGTTTCATCGGCGAGTTCACGCGCTTCCAAAATTTCGCGCCACCCCGCTACGACGACAGCTACACACACGGACATTAGCTGGCAGGGCAGAGAGCAGAGTATGGACACGACCGAGCAACGCGCCTGGGCCACGATTAACCTGCAAGCACTCAAGAAGAACCTGGGTCTGGTGAAGTCCCAGTGCCCCGAATCGCGCATCGTTCCTGTCATCAAGGCCAATGCATACGGTCATGGTATGGTGCCGGTAGCGCGTGCACTTGCCGCAACGAACAGCCGGGTCGCCGGCTTCGCCGTGGCAACACTGGACGAGGCTCTGGAACTTGCGGCGCTGGAACTCGGGGTTCCGGTGATTTTACTCTCGGGATTTCGCAACGATGCGGAGCTGAGTGAGATACTCGCGCGGGGTATTGAGCCTGTCGTGCATTCGCTGTGGCAGGTGACGAGTCTGCAGCGGCACTTCGACGGCGACTTCTTTGCCGGCTGCCTCAAGCTCTGGATCAAACACAATTCCGGTATGAACCGACTCGGCATGTCGAGTGGGACCTGTCTGGAAGCCTTTCCCGCGCTGCACCGGTTTCCCGACACCGAGCTGGTATTGATGTCCCACCTGGCCTGTGCCGATGACCTGGAGTCGAGCACTGCCAAGGCAGTTACTCACAAGCAGCTCGCCGAGTTCAGTGGCCTGCGCCAGCGTCTCATGCAATTCACAAATGCCGCCGTCGATTGCAGCTTCGCCGCCTCGGCCGGCATTCTCAGCTGGCCCGACACTCACTACCAGTACGTGCGTCCCGGTATCATGCTCTATGGCGGCTCACCGATGGCTCACGCGACGGGGGACGAGCTGGGCCTGCAGCCAGTCATGACCCTGAAGGCGCGCCTGCTCGCGATCAATGAGGTCAAGGCAGGCGGCACTATCGGGTACGGCGCGCGCCATGTCTGCAAACAGACGACCCTGGTTGGAGTGGTCGGCATCGGCTATGGTGACGGCTATCCCCGCGCCGCTGTCGACGGTACGCCGGTACTGGTGCACTCCGACGGCAGGACTCACCGCACCAGCCTCATCGGCCGCGTGTCGATGGACATGATCACGGTAGACCTGACCCCGATTGCAAACGCGCAGGTGGGAGACGAGGTCACGCTGTGGGGTGAGGGACTGTCCGCCGATGAGGTGGCCCGCAATGCCGACACGATTTCCTATGAACTGTTTTGTCAGGTAACCAATCGCGTAAGACGCGAATACCGATAACCCCAAACCCAGTCCGAAACTCGGACACGACTGAGCGAAGATGGCGAAGACGAAGACAGCCTATGTATGCACCGACTGCGGCGCCGAGCACGGACAGTGGCAGGGACAGTGCGCGATGTGCAAGGCCTGGAATACACTGTCACAGATTAATCTCGGTGCGGCCAGCGGATCCCCTGCGACGAAGGCCGACTTCCGCAAGCAGGGCTATACTGGCATGGCCTCGGCAGTGCAGGATCTCGCTACCATCGACCTGCAGGCGTTGCCCCGCTATTCAACCACGATCAGCGAACTCGACCGTGTACTGGGCGGTGGCCTGGTACCCGGTTCGGCGGTGTTGATTGGTGGTAATCCTGGCGCCGGTAAAAGCACATTACTGTTGCAGATCATGTGCCTGCTGGCCAATGGCGGCAAGTCGGCACTGTACGTCACCGGCGAAGAATCGCTGCAGCAAGTCGGGATGCGTGCCGAGCGCCTGCAATTGCCCAAAACCAACCTGAAAATGCTGGCCGAGACCAACGTCGAGAAAATCTGCGAGGCGGCGCAACAGCATCGGCCAGATCTGCTGGTCGTGGATTCGATTCAGGTCATGCACAGCGCCGAGGTGCCGTCTGCACCCGGCAGCGTTTCCCAGGTGCGAGAGTGCGCCGCGTATCTCATCCAGTACGCAAAGCAGACCAACACCGTTCTGTTTCTCGTGGGTCATGTCACGAAAGACGGCAACCTGGCCGGTCCGAAAGTGCTGGAGCACATGATTGACTGCTTCATCATGCTCGAAGGTGACAGCGATACGAAATACCGTATTCTGCGCGGTCAGAAGAATCGCTTCGGCGCGGTGAACGAACTGGGCGTGTTTGCGATGACCGAACTCGGTCTGAAGGAAGTGAAGAACCCGTCAGCCATTTTTCTCGCCCGCACTGAGGAAGACACGCCGGGCTCCGTCGTGATGGTGTTGTGGGAAGGCACGCGTCCGCTGCTGGTCGAGATCCAGGCCCTCGTGGATGGCAGTCAGCTCGGCAATCCGCGACGTGTCGCGGTCGGTCTCGAGCAGAACCGGCTGGCGATGCTGCTGGCGGTTTTGCACCGCCACGGCGGCTTGTACATGGCCGATCAGGATGTGTTTGTTAACGTTGTCGGCGGCGTCAAAGTGGCCGAGACCAGCGCCGATCTGGCTCTATTGCTGGCGATCGTGTCGAGCTTCAAGGATCAGGCCTTGCCGAAGGACCTTGTCGTGTTCGGTGAGATTGGGTTGGCGGGGGAGATCCGGCCAGTGCCGAGTGGTCAGGAGCGGTTACGCGAGGCGGCCAAGCACGGCTTCACGCGTGCTATCGTGCCGAAGGCGAATGTGCCGAAGACGCCGATCCCCGGCTTGCAGGTCATCGGCGTCACCAAGATAGCCCAGGCCCTCGAGGCGATCTAGTTTTCCGCTTGCGCCGCCAGGCGCGCAATCAATACCGCGCTCAATTGCGCGCGCTCCACGAGCGAAGAGATGCGAGCCTGCTCGCGATCGGAGTGGGCGCCGGTGCCGGCTGCGCCAAGGCTGTCCAGTGTTGGCAATCCGGCCGCCTGGGTCAGAGAGCCGTCCGTGCCTCCGCCGGAGTCGGTGACACCCAGTTCCTGTCCTAATAACCGTCCTACGGCAATGGTCTTCTCGAGTAAGGCATCGGATTCGGGCGTGGGAATTTTCGGCGGACGATGCAAATTGGTCCAGCTCTCGGTGCTGAGTTCACCGCTGTTCACGGCGTAGCTGTAGACCGAATCGAAGATTGACTCGAACGCGGCGACCGCGTCGAGACCCTGCTGCGGTTCAGGATAGCGCAGGTCGACGAGGGCCTCGGCGCAGGGGGCGATCGTGTTGCGGGCCTCGCCACCACTGATCACACCGACATTCACGGTGACGCCGGATTCATAGTCAGTGAGCTTCTCGATTTCGACGACCTTGTAGGCGAGTTCCTTGATCGCGGAGCGTCCTTGTTCATGAGCGCCGCCCGCATGTGCTGCCTTGCCGTGTACCACGAAGCGTGCCTGACCCAGACCCTTGCGCTGTCGCACCATGGAATTGTTGCCGGACGATTCATAGACCAGCCCGAAGTCGTGCTCTGCGGCCTGCGCTTCGAGATATTTGCGTGAGGAAAGCGAGCCCATCTCCTCGTCGCTGTTGAGCAGCACCGTGATTGCCTTGTCGTCCAGATAACCGCTGGCGGCGAGCGCCTTCAGGGCGTAGAGCATGATAATGAGACCGCTCTTCATATCAGACACACCCGGTCCATACATCGTGTCGCCATCGCGACTGAATTGCTGAAACGGACTGTCTGGAGGGAAAACAGTATCCAGGTGTCCCATCAAGAGCAGGCGGGGACCGGTACCTGAATGCACCGCCAGCAAGTGATCGGCAAGATCGACTGTGTACTCGCTGCCCGGGCAGCTCGGCATCTCGATCACATCGCCTGGTAATCGGCTGGTGGCAAATCCGAGGGCACGCAGTTCACTGCCAAAGATGTCCGCCATCGCATCGATACCGGATTTGTTGAGGCTGCCTGAGTTGAGGTTCGACAGCCGTTCCATCAGGCTCAGCATCGCGGCTTCCTCGGCAGCCAGCCACTGCACCATACTGATTTCCTCAGCGGTAAGTGCGGGCTCGATATCCTGGGCGGAAACCGTTGCCGGCATTGAGGCGGTTCCGCACAGCGCGGCAAGCAAGCACGCGCCTGCCAGTCGACGGAATTTTGGAGTGGTTTGGTTCATGTCAGGCTGACTCCTGCGCGACGTCGAAAGTAGAGAAGAGAGCGGCCTCAGGCACGCCCAGAGCGTCTCATCATACCGGGCCTGTCGAGGATTGCGAGTCGGGGGTCTGACTTTATTTGTCCTGGCGTTGCCCGTTACGGAATTCGCGCCGCTCCGGACTGCCCTGTGCCGGGTAGTACATACCCTCACCATCGCGTTGACCGCGCGCCGCGCTGCACCATCAACACGTTGTTCTTTTCTTCGAGTAGGATGCGGGTAGTCAGTCGCTGGTTCTGGCACAGACCGGCCGGTACCTGGTCGTTGAAGCGCACGCGTCCCGTGACCTGGTTGTCGATAATCTCCGGGGATACGGCGACCAGTGTCGCAAGATACAGCGAAGAACCGGTACGAACCTCGGCCTGCATACCGATTGCCAGATCATCCGCGTAACTCTCGGAAATCTGTACCTCGACCTCGAATGCCGACAGGTCGACGACGCTCAATACCGGCTGGTTCTTTGTCACATTGGTTTTCTGATCCACGTCGAGATTGCCGACGATGCCATCGACGGGGGACACGATATTGAGCTCATCGACCTGGCGAGACAGCTCAGCAACCAGCAGCTCCTGTTGCTTCACGCTCAGTTCCCGGGTCTGCAGCTCGAAATCCAGGCGCTCGTTGTCGAGTGCGGTGTCGAGCAGGGAATGTTTGTGCAACAGCTCGGCTGTTTCCAGATCATCCTGTGCCTTCTCATAATCGACCTCGATCATGGCGCCTTTGGCGAAGGCCTGCGCTGCGCGCTGCATCTCCCGTTGTGCGGCCTTCAGATCGATCGCGGCGGCGTCTTCGGCTTTTTGGTTTTGCAGTTGTTGCTGGCGCGTGGTGATGCCTTGGCGCTGTAACTCAATCTGCAGGGACGAGAGGCGTGATTTTTCCTGAAGCAGTTGACTCTGAATCTCGGGACTGTCGATGGTGGCGAGAATCTCGCCGGAGGTTACCGTGTCACCGGACTCGACCGCGAAAGTGATCGTGCCAGCTTGCGTCGCATAAAGCGTGGGACTGACGGCAGCAACGACTCGCCCCTGCACGGAAATGACCCGCACGAAGTCGTCGCGGTTGACGGTGGCAAACCGCAGGCGCTCGCCCGACACCGATTGCTCTGCCTGGGCCCAGCGCCCGAGGGTGGGTACCAGTAGCCAAATGGCGACAAGCAGCAAGACGACAGAGAGGCTGCCGCCGACCAGCAAGTCTTTGCGGGATTTGGGGGCCAGCACAACATCCTGTGCCGAGGTGTCGATAATTTTCACACGATCTCTTCTTCTTGGTTTGCCGTTCAAAAGCAGCCGCCGGGTTTGCGCATCCCGCTCGACTTTGTCTATGACGGGTTAGACGAGCGCAAACAGCGCATGGTTACGATTTTTTCCTGCAACCGGTCGCGCCCGCAGCTGGCCGCGGTGTATCCAGGGAATAGCAAGATCGATACCAGAAAAATAAATAGAGAGAAAACAAGGAGATAAAGGCGGAATGTTGCGGCTGATGCGGAGCGGATGGCGACACAGCCCACAATGTGGTGAGTCTCGCCGCCCAAGCCGAAGAGCAATAGGCTCCAAGCCTACAATTTGTAACAGGTGCGCGCGGGCGCTTCTTTTATACTTGCGGTGTCTATACTTGCCGTGTCGATGCGCCAGACAAGGCGCGTGTTCGCAGAGCGACTGCCGCGACCGCCTGTAAGGTTGCCGTGCAGCGACCGGTCATTTCGGGTAATGGCTGCGAAGCGGCTGCCTGACCGGATTCAGCCTGCAGGAGCATCGAACCAGAATTCGATCTCGGCTGTGTCAACCCGAAACTCGGCAGCGTGTTCGGCATTGGCTGGCACGTGGTACCACTGGCCCGCACCAATCACCTGTGTGTTGCCGTTCATCGTCAGGCGCATTTCGCCCCGGGTAATGATGCCGACATTGTCGGTGGCGTGGCGGTGAGGAGTAATGACGGTGCCGGCGGGATAGCTGGCGAGTAATACGGTGCAGCCTTTGGCATCGAGCTGATACGCCTCGAAGGGCCCTTCAAATTCCGGCAGTTGACGAATCAGATCGGGATAGGACTTGGCCAGCATGAATCGGCTCCTCTGTAATGGAAAAGAAACAGGTGCATCGAAGGATATCTGCCACCTGCCGTGATCAGGTCGTGATTAGTTCGCGACGAGATGAAGAGTAACGGATTACGGCGAGCATTTTGAGTGGTAAAGTGCGAACGCATTCAGACGGCCACTGCACGAAGTGATAACATCGATCAGCTCATAAACGGACAGACGAAGTAAGAGTGAGTACCAACCAGGAGTAGTGAGAGCCCGCATATTTGTACCGGTACACGATTTGCAGCGTGAAATCGGTTCCGCATGTCTCCTCATTCATCGATCAGAACACGTAATTCTTGGGAGAGAGTATTGTGTCTAAGCCAGTAACACGTCGCGAATTTTTGAATTTACTGGGTGCCGCCGGTGGCAGTGCCGCCGCCCTGCGCGTTGGAGTAGCACTCGGCATGCTGCCGGTAAGCACCGCCGCAGCCACCCCGGATTTGCTGGATCTCGGCCGAGCCAACCGGCGCGTGGTCGTGCTGGGTGGGGGCATGGCCGGTCTGGCTGCTGCCTATGAACTCGGCAAACACGGCTATGACTGTACCGTTCTGGAAGCCTCTCATCGCTGTGGCGGACGTGTCTTTACCGTTCGTCACGGCGATCTCATCGACGAGATCGGCAATCGCCAGTATTGCGACTTCGATGATGAGCCCCACATGTATTTCAACGCCGGCGCCGCTCGCATTCCGAGCACTCACCGCCATCTGCTGCATTACACCAAAGAACTGGGTGTTGAGCTGGAAGTCTTCATTAACGAAAACAAGATGGCCTGGGTGCAGGACGACGCCCTGATGGGTGGCAAGCCCATTCGCAACATCGACTACACTACCCACACCAAGGGCTTTATGGCCGAGATCATGGGCAAGGCACTGAGCAGCGCCGAACTCGATGAGCCGTTTACCGAGCAGGAAGCCGAGACACTCATGGGCATGATCCGCGCTTTCGGTGATCTGGACATGGATGATCTCTACACTGGCAGCTTCCGTGCCGGCTACGCCAAAGGCGGCTTCCTCGAACACGGGGTGCAGAAAGACATCATCGCATTCCGTGATTTGTTGAAGACCAACATGGGCCGCAATCTGCTGACCGCGAATGAGGGCGATACCGGTCCGATTCTGATGCAGCCGGTGGGCGGCATGGACATGACGATCAAGGCGTTCGAAAAGCGCCTGGAAGGCAAGATTCGCTATCATGCCATGGTGCGTGGAGTGCGGGTCCGTAACGATGGTGTCGATGTTGAATACGAACAGGACGGCGTTCGACACACGATCAACGCCGACTACTGTTTCAATTCCATACCGACCCACCTGATGGTTGGAATGGAACACAACTTCCCCGCGGACTACGTGCGAGCCATGAAATACGTGCGCCGCGGCGAGGCCTACAAGGCCGCCTTCCAGGCCAAGTCCCGCTTCTGGGAAGACGAGGATATCTACGGCGGCATCAGCTGGATGAACAATCCCAGCCAACAAATCTGGTATCCGACCAATGGCATCCACAAGCCGAAAGGCGTCATCCTTGCTGCCTATGACTACGGCGGTGGCATGTTTCACACCAAAATGACACATGAAGAGCGCATTGAGGCGCATCTTAAGGATGGCGAGAAGATTCATCCTAACTATCGTAATTTGGTAGAGAAGCCGATTACGATTGGCTGGCATCGCATGAATCATATGCTGGGTTGTTCCGCACGCTGGAATCGTTCACGCGGTGGCTGGACCCACGATGAAGAAATAATGTACGAGACCCTGCAAGCCCCGGTCAATGGTCGCCACTATTTCATCGGTGACCAGATCAGTGTGCACAGTGCCTGGCAGGAAAGTGCAATCATGTCGGCTCACTGGGCGCTGGCAGACATGGACAAACGGGTACGGGCCGAGTTGGCGTAACCGGTGGCCTCAGCCTCGGGTAGAGAAGAACCAAGGAATTTCGGGAGAAAGCGAAGCATGCGAAGTATTGTGTTGTCTGTTTTATGTCTGGTCGGATTCGCGAGCACTAGCGTGCTGGCAGCGGATGCACGAGAACCTGTCAACGACCGTTACTGCACCACTTGCCACGGGACCGACGGTCGCGGCAACGAAGGAGTCCAGGCGCCCCGGTTGGCTGGCATGGAAGACTGGTACCTGCGTCATCAACTGGAGAATTTTCGTGCCGGCGTGCGGGGCACTCATCCTCAGGATGAGGAGGGACTGGCCATGCAACCGATGGCGGCCAAGTTAAGCGATGCGAGCATCGACGACATCGTGGGCTGGGTAGGCAGCTGGACATATGTTCCTGCCGAACCCACGCTAACTGGCGATGTCAACGCAGGCCAACGACTCTATCAAACCTGCGCGACGTGTCATGGCCAGAACGGTGAGGGCAATGCCACCTTTAATGCACCGGCACTGGCCGGACAGAATGACTGGTATCTGGTGACCCAGTTGCAGAACTTCATGGCCGGCTATCGTGGCGCCCATCCCCAGGATGCCCGCGGTGCGCAGATGCGCACGATGGCGAAGAGTCTGGGCAATGAGCAGGGCATCATCAACGTGGTTGCTTTCATCAATACGCTCGGACGGAGCAAATAGGCGGCACCCGCAATCGCCATTAGCCCTTTCCTGCCGACGCAGATATACTCGAAAACCTGTTATCCGGGTTAACCTGCACTGAACTGCCCCGCGCCACGGTCTGTGTGGTATCACAGCAGGTCGGCTGACGGAGGTACTATCAAGTGTGCTATCAAGTGTGCCATCAAGTGTGCCACCGGGCGTGTTCGGAGGATCTTTGACAATGACAATGTTCGCTATCATCAACCTCATCCTGTTCTTGGCGATCCTCAATGGCCTGTATCAGCTTACAAAGATCAGCACCTTCAGTCTGTCCCGGCGGGTGCTCACCGGACTGATTGCGGGCTCGCTCTTTGGTCTCTACCTGCAGGGGGTGTTCGGGTCCGGAGACGAGGTGACCCAGCAGACGCTGCAATGGACCAACGTCGTCGCCAATTCCTATGTCAACCTGCTGCGCATGATCATCATGCCACTGGTGTTGATCACGATGATCGCTGCTGTCGTGAAGGTGGGCGAGTTCAAGTCGCTCGGGAAGATTGGCGGATCGGTCATCGGCGTGCTGATTGTGACGACAATGATCGCGGCCGTGATTGGCATCATCATGGCATCCCTGTTCGGCCTCAATGCCGGTGATCTCACCGGAGGGGTCAGGGAGATGGCGCGAGCCCAGGCGCTGGAAGCCCGTCTCGGCAGTGTCGGCGAACCCGGCATGCTGGCTGATACTATCATCAGCTTCGTTCCCCAGAATATCTTCCGTGATCTGACTGACGCCCGAGACACCTCGATTATCGCCGTGGTGATTTTCGGTCTGCTCTTTGGAGTGGCCTCATTGCTGGTCGGCCAGGAAAATGCCGTGCACGGCGAGCGCATCCGCGGTTTCGTCGATACTACCCAGGCTGTTGTGATGAAACTCGTTCGTCTCGTCATCAACCTGACTCCCTATGGAGTGCTCGCCCTGATGACGCGTGTTATCGCCAGTTCCGATGTCGGCGCCATCATCACGCTGATAACCTTTGTGGTCGCGTCCTATCTGGCAATTGCCATCATGTTTGGCATTCACGCCGGCATCCTGGCGATGCTGGGCGCCAATATCAAAACCTATTTCGAGAAAGTCTGGCCGGTACTCACCTTCGCCTTCGTGACTCGCAGCTCGGCGGCGACGATTCCACTGACGATTCGAGCCCAGATTGAAGAGTTGAACGTGCCCGCGCCAATCGCCAACATCGCCGCTTCCTTCGGAGCTACGATTGGCCAGAACGGCTGTGCCGGCATTTATCCTGCGATGCTGGCTGTCATGGTGGCACCGACCATGGGAGTCGAGGTTGACCTCGGCTTTGTCGCCTATTTGGTGCTCATCATCGCCGTCGGTTCTTTCGGCATCGCCGGTGTTGGTGGTGGTGCCACCAATGCCGCACTCGTCGTTTTCTCAGTGCTCGGATTTCCGGTCACGGTCGTCGCGCTACTCATCTCCATCGAGCCGTTGATCGACATGGCGCGTACTGCGTTGAACGTAAACGGCGCGATCACAGCTGGCATGGTTACCACGCGGGTCGTTGGCAGAGAGAAAGTTGGAGATGAAGTTCCGCTCAACGCCAATGCACTGCAGAAAAACTAGCAACCCCCTCAACGTAATACGCAAGGAGTAGAGACACACATGATCAAGTTCAGCAACAGTCTGGCCATAGCAGCATTGTTAGTGGTGACAGGTATCTCAACCGGTGTAGTTGGCCAAGAGATCGAGCGCAAAGGGGAGAGCCGTAACTTCTATACCACCATCATGATTCCACCTGGTGCGGAGACTTTGTATCTCAGCGGCACTGGTGCGCGCCAGAATGCCGATGGCACCTGGGGCAATATGGAGCAACAGGCGATCGACACCTTCAATCGCTTCAAGGAAACACTGGAAGCCGAAGGCTGGTCAATGTCTGACATCGTACAAGTACGTGCCTTCGCCGTCGCTGGTGCCGATGGTGTCCTGGATTTCGATGGCTTCAATCGCGGCTATCAACAGTTCTTTGGCACGGCCGAGAATCCGATGAAACCGGTTCGCTCATTCGTGCAGATCGCCGGACTCGTCGTCCCGGGCTGGTTGGTCGAGATCGAGATTCGCGCCGCGCGCATGCCGTAACAGACTACCCGGATCGGAAAAAATAGCGCCTTCGGCGCTATTTTTTTGTCTGGCACAATGGCGCCGCCTCGTCGATGCTGCGGTGCTGTGCTATTGTCCTGCAGCGGGCTTTACGTGGGTGTCCTTTAAATTGCTCTTTTGAATTGTTAATTGGGTGTCCTTTAAATCCTTTAAATCCTTAACTCCTGCGGCCGGTTTTAGATGGGTGTCCTTTAAAACCTTAAAACCTTAAAACCTTAAAACCCTTTAAAACCATTTGAAGCCAATTAAGTGGGTGTCCTTTGAATTGCTTTTGAATTTTTGAATCCATTCGGTGAACCAATAGGGGGAGAAGAGCCATGCGCAGACTGTTGCTTGTAATGAGCCTGCTGCTGTCACTGGTCAGCAATGCCCAGCAGGCTGTCGAAGTGACCGAGGCCAGCCTGTCCGAGTTACAGGCCGCCCTGGCGGCGGGCGAGACGACCTCGGTCGCACTGGTCGATGCATACCTTGCTCGCATCGAGGCCTATGATCAGCAAGGACCTCACCTCAACAGCATCGTGCGTATCAATCCCCAGGCCCGCGCACAGGCGGCCAGTCTCGACGCTGAGCGGGCGCGCAGTGGCCCGCGTAGCCTGCTGCACGGCATTCCGATTGTTTTGAAAGACAATTACAACACGGTGTTCATGCCCACAACTGGCGGCTCGGTAGCGCTGGGCGGCTTCATACCCAGTGCCAACGCGACTCAGGTCGACAGATTGATAGCAGCGGGCGCCATTATCCTGGCCAAGACAAACCTGCACGAATACGCCTACGGCATCACCAGCATTGGCTCGTTACTGGGTCAAACCCGCAATCCCTACGATATTCGCCGGGTACCCGGTGGTTCCAGCGGCGGCACCGCCGCGGCAATTGCCGCCAGTCTTGCCGCCATCGGCATGGGTTCCGACACCTGTGGTTCGATTCGCATCCCCGCAGCCTTCAACAACCTGGTCGGATTGCGCCCGAGCAAGGGCCTGTCCAGCATCTACGGCATTATGCCTCTGTCTCATACCCAGGATGTCGGTGGCCCGCTGGCTCGCAGTACCGAAGACTTGGCCATTCTGCTGGACATCGTCGCCGGCTATGACAGCAATGACCCTGCAACACTCGTTATGCGCGACGCGGAGCCGCCGGAATTTCTGGCGCGACTCGACGATGCCGATTTGAGTGGCATGCGGATCGGCAAGCTGAGTGCCTACATGACGGCAGCCGATGCTGCAGTGCGACGCGAGATCGAGTCTGCGCTGGACTGGTATGCCGATCAGGGGGTTGAGATTGTTGATATCGAGATTCCCGAGCTGGCGACATTGATTGGCCGCTCCGGAGTCATCGGCCACGAGTTTCGCGTGGATCTGGATCAGTATCTGGCGCTGTTCCTCAGTGCGGACGTCAGCAATCTCAATGACATCGTCGACCTTGGGCTGTATCACGAGGCTGTTCAGGGCGCGCTGGTCCGCAGCCGTGCCACGGTACTGAATGACGATGCTTATGCCATTGCACTCGCTGCGCGAGACGAACTGCGCGCAACCATCGAGCGGATCATGGGCGATAACGAGCTCGACGCGATCGCCTATCCTCCCATCGCCGAGCTGCCGGTTTTCCTTGGCGAGAACCAGCCTGGTAACAACTGCTCCCTGGCGGCGAATGCCGGATTGCCCGCGCTGTCATTACCGGTAGGGTTCACCAACAGTGGCCTGCCGGTGGGCGTGGAACTGCTGGGACCGTTTCTGGGGGATGCCCGCTTGCTGGCGTTCGGCCACGCCTTCGAGCAGGCCCGGAATGCGCGTCGTGCGCCTGCGACAACACCGCCTCTCGTCGCCGGACGTGCGCCGGAGCCGCAACGCACAGCGCTGCAATTCGAGGAGAGCGGCCTGCAACTGCAGTTGGAAACCGTTCTGGACGTGACGGTGAACCGGCTCGACTACACTATCAATGTGACCGCGGGAGCTGACCAGCTGTTTGCGGCGACCCTTATCATCGATGGCGCGGCATTTGAGCTAACGGATGCGGTGGTGGAGAACCTGATCGGGCCCGGTCGTCGCCGGGCTGCAGGGTCGATCTTCCTGAGTCCGGCGCTACGCGAGGCCCTGCAGGAACAGCGAGTTTATCTGAAGGTATTTGCAGAAATGCTGCCGGTAGCCGGGGTAACGCGTCAGTTGCCCTGAGTAAGCTGTCTGCGCACGCGTTGCATTGCCCGGTAGGCTTCACTATGCTGTGACCCTGGTGCCTGTCCGGCGCAATCGCCGACAGCAAGATAGCTCCCGCAATTCACAGAAGAGGAGATTCACGATGCGCACGCCACGCCCCCTCAGCACACTCGCCATTCTGGCCTTGTTTGCCGCGCCCCCGGTTCTCGCCCAGAAGGCGCCCGGTAAGCTCGACTTCGACTACTTCATGAATGAAGTACAGCCAATCTTCCTCGCCAAACGCGAAGGCAGTGTGCGCTGTATTCAGTGTCATACACGTAGCAGCAACCTGCGGTTGCAACCGCTGGAAGAGCATCAACTGTTCTGGACTGAGGAACAATCGCGCAAGAATTTCGAATCGGTGAGCCAACTGGTGCTGCCTGGCGAGAATCCGATGAAGAGCCGGTTTTTGACCCACCCGCTCGCGGCCTCGGCTGGCGGCGATCCCTTTCACGGCGGGGGTAAGCATTTCAGGAATCAGCAAGATCCGGAATGGCGGATCATGGCCGACTGGGTCGCGGGTTATACACAGCGACGACCCGCTGCCGACACGGTAGTGCGCATCATCCAGACCAATGCAGCAGGCGATGACGCCTCGGTCATCGATCCTGCGACCAACACGGTCGTCGCCACCATCGGCGATATCGAGATTCCACACGGCGTCACCGGTGCCCCCGATGGATCACAGATCTACATCACGAATGAATCCCTGCACAGCCTCGACATCGTGGACTCACGCACGTTACGCGTAAAACGCCGCATACCTCTGAGTGGCCGGCCCAATAACCTTGCCGTGACCGCCGATGGAAGTCGGGTTTATGTTGCGATCATGGAAATGCCAGGTGCCCTGGACGTGATCGACGTTGCAAGCATGCAGAATATCAAGACCATCCCGGTGGACGGTGCCATTCACAACGTCTATGTAACACCTGACAGTCGTTATGCGGTGGGCGGTTCGATCCAGACCAGCACGATCAATGTCGTTGATACGGCCACGAATAAACTTGCCTGGAAATTGAAGATGAGTTCCGGCATTCGGCCCATGACCTTCAGCAAGAAAGCCAACGGTGCCACCGACAAGATCTTCGTACAGTTGTCGGACTTCCATGGCTTCGCCGTCGTCGATTTCGATACCCGCAAAGAGGTGGCGCGCATCGAACATCCGGCGATTCCTGGCGAAGTAGCCCACTACGACGGCCTGCAGGCGGCACCTGCTCACGGCCTGGCGGTGTCTCCCGATGGCAAGACCCTGTGGTCCACAAGCAAGGTCTACAGCCACGCCTATATTCACTCGCTACCCGATCTGCAGGAAATCGGTCGTGTGTTCGTCGGTCAGCACCCGGAATGGGTGACATTCACACCGGATGGCAAGACCTTCTACATGGGAGCCGCCGGGGACAATACGACGGTGGCCGTTGATGCGGCAACCCTCACCCGGGTGGCGACAATTCCGGTGGGACAAGTGCCGAAGCGAATCGCGATGGTGTATCTGCAGGTCGACTAGGTCAGGGCACGACTACAGTTGAGTCGATCTGATAGCTGCCGGTAGCGAAGGCGTTTCTGCTGGTGACACCGAGCCAGTAGGTTCCCGCCGCCAGTGTCTGTTGCAGCAGCGCATCGGTGCCGCCTCCGCCGTTGTCATCGAGCAGCAACGAGCTCTCATCAACGAGGTTGGCAGCAGGCGTTGACCCAGGCACCACACGCGCCAGCATCAAAACCGGGTCGAACGCGGCGGCGGTCAGAGCGATCCTGAGCGTCGTTGGCGTGGCAAGTTCGAACTGGATCAGATCCAGGAACTTGTCACCAAACATGAAATCATCAGCCTTCAACAATCCAGCTATCGAAGGGTTTGGATTAATCTGAATCGAAGCCCCGTAAGTCGACAGGTAAGTTACCGGAGGTGCGTTGGTGCCGACACTGCTGGCGTCGACGCGCAAATCATAGAAGCCGGTTGCATTCGACAGTGCAGTACTCACGCCCACCCAGTACGTGCCGGCCGGTATCGTTTTCTTCAGTTCGGAATTCTTGCCCCAGCCCGAGTCGTTATCTGCAAACAGATAGTCCGATAACAGTTCCTGGCCGGAGTTGATGCGGGCCAGATACAGGAAGCTGTCAAAACTCGCCGATTGCAGCCGCAGCGTCACGTCGGAGTCATTGGCAAAGGTGTATTGATAGATATCGATAAATCGATTGTTGAACTTGTTGTCGGTGTTGGTGAGTTGGCCATTCAGGCTAAAGCTGTCAGTCGGCCCGGGCAGGGTAGTTTTGACGGGAATAGTCACGGCGATGTCATAGATGCTCTTGCTGAGTGTAAGCGCCGCAGGTGCATCGCCATAGATTGATGTGATGCCAGCGATGTCGTCGCTCTGCAGAGTTTCCACTGACGAGACAAAACTCTCCATGATCGACGGAGGATCAGAGCTGTGACGCAAACCCAGCGCATGGCCGAGTTCGTGTAAGGCAACCCGCCGAAAATCATTGACGCCAGACTTGCGCGGGCCATTGTAGACACTCCAGTTCTCGTCAGACCGGAACAGAATATCGGCATCGGTGAGTCGCACCCGATCATCGCCTTCACATTTCGCGACACAGGTCCCGGAACTGAGTGTGATCGCCAGGGTATTGGTGCCGAAGTCCATGCCGCAAGCAGTGTCGCGAAAATCTACGCTGGTGACGCCATCGCCGAAGCCACCATTCATCTGTCCGCTGCACGGGTCGACAGCGTCGGTCGCCAGCAGATACTGAAAATTAGCGATGCTCGACCAGCTGTCCATCGCTTGCTTGAAGGCGTCATTCCAGCTTATGCCACTGGGTGCGGTGCCGGGGATCGCGACGTGAAAAGTGCCGACGCCGGTATCCCAGAAATAGCCGGAAACAACGTAGGCCTTGACAGGGAGGCCCAGTGCTAAAACCACACACAGCAACAACAGTTTTCGCAATACTCAGTTCCGGATCAACGCCTGAATGCGGGATTTGAATTCATCGACCGACAGGGCGCGTTCGATGGAGAGTCCGCTCGCTTCTGTCATCACACCGGTCGCGGTATCGCCATCGCCTTCGAGTAGCGCTTGCGGCTTCTTGATGGTCTGGGGAATATTGCTCACCGGTTGAACGTCCACGACCGGTCGATTGTCCACGGTACTGACACGCCGTTCGCCGTTATCATCGAAAATAAGGTAATGGCCCTGGGACCAGCCGAGCAGGGGGTTCAGCATATCGGCGCTGAGCGATTCCACAAAATAAATGCCCTGTTCCCCAAGTGCCGGGATCACCAGGCCACTGATCTCAACGAGACGCCCGTTATAACTTC
Organism: Pseudomonadales bacterium; assembly: GCA_023257655.1. GTDB lineage: Bacteria > Pseudomonadota > Gammaproteobacteria > Pseudomonadales > Pseudohongiellaceae > UBA9145. The sequence goes on along the minus strand of JALRBQ010000013.1, from coordinate 59,044 downwards.
CGCCAGTAAACTTCAATTCGAGCGTGTCGCCACCGAATTCACCCTTGACCACATCTCGAACCTGAAACGTGACATAGGTAAAGATCAACCCGGAGACCAGATCCTGGCGAGTATCCCGTTGCACTACCTCGCCCTCAAAAATCAGCTCGGCAGTGCCCGCCAGTTCGTCGATGTCCATGCCCAGAATGGTCGTAGCCGAGGCACCGCCCGGGCCACCGAACATCAACGCCAGGCTAAGTACCCAGAGTCCCTGCAGCCATACCCGGTGCATCCACCCTAGGGCGTAGTGGCGTGAGTGTGAGTCTTTGAGCGAGGTCTGGTTCATCTTCAGTAGTTACCGATAATTGTACTGCGGCGTTCAAGTCGATCTGGTGCTGTCACGAGAAAGCGCCGATTCAGTATAGTGCAGCCTCCGGCCCAAGGCCATTGGAAGGTGCCGTTCTACCCGTTGATTTCGTCAGCGACGCGCGTCAACAACTGCACCAATACGGGGATAACGCACGAGCAGGAATTGCGCTGACACAGACTGGCGAGATGCCACAAGAAGCCTTGTTAGTATCAGCTCGTATCAGCACTGGAATCGGAGCCAAACGGGTAGTATCCTCGTGGCTTTGCGAGCCGCCGGTCCCTTTCCTGAGGGACCTTTCCCAGACGGACCCTATCCGAGATTATGCATTCCAGCAAATTCGCTAACATTGTATCCGGGTCTCTGATCGCGCTCGTTAACATCTCCGTGGCAGTCTCGGTTGCCGCCTTGTTGTTCGCCCAGATCGATACGCGGCTGATGGTGCCGGGCATTGCCATCCTGTTGATTGGCACCTTCGTCACCGGACTTGGCGGCGCACTCTTCAGCGGCTATAAGTCCGTTATCTGTTCGCCCCGCAACGGACTCGCACCACTGTTCGGTGTGATGATCGCCAGTATCTATGCGAGTTTCGGTTCTGAGTATTCCATTGGTGCCGAGGCGACCATCATTGTTGCCTTCATGGTGACAACCTTGATTACCGGTTTGTTCCTGTTGCTGCTGGGCCGGCTCAAGCTCGGCAATCTTGTGCGCTATATCCCCTATCCTGTTTCCGGTGGCTTCTTCGCCGGCATCGGTTATATCTTCATTCAGGGTGGACTGAGTGTTGCCGGCAACGAGAATGCCACGCTGTCGAGAATGGTGGATTCCCAGTTCCTGCAACTGGCCTTGCCGGCGATCGTACTGGCGCTGTGCCTGATTGCGGGCAAGATGTTCCGCGATAACCGTCTGGCGGTGCCACTCATCCTGCTGCTCTCGGTATTGATCTTCTATGCCTTGCTAACGGTTACTGGCGTATCGCGCGAAGACGCTGCTCTGCGCGGGTTGCTGCCGACGATCGAGGCAACCGGCACGCTGGTGCCCGTGTTCCATTTCGAGTTTCTGCAGGAAGTGAAGTGGATCGCGATCTCGCATCAACTCGGTGGCATCGTAGTCGTCGCGCTCATGTGTGCCATGATGCTGCTGCTGGATGTCTCCGGCATCGAATTGATTGCACAGCGCGATCTGGATCCTGACCATGAATTGGAAGTGATGGGATATACCAACATCGTCAACAGTGCCGTGGAGGATTCCCGGGAGTGCACGATGTATCGGACACCGCTCTGGTAGAGAGCGTTGGTGGCAAGGACCGGCTCACTGGCTTCGTCTATTCTGCGCTCGTGCTTGCGGCGATTCTGGCAGGTGCCGAGTTCATCGAGTTCGTGCCTACTTTCCTGCTGGGTGGTCTGTTGATCTATGTCGGTCTGGAATTCCTTATCGATTGGCTGTGGAAAGCACGCGACGAACTGCCACTGTCGGATTATGTGGTCGTTGTACTGATTCTGATCGTCATCATCTTCTCGGACATCCTGCAGGGCGTTACCTTCGGATTCTTCGTCGCGATCATTCTATTCGTGGTGAATTACTCGCAGCTTAGCGTCATCAAGATCGAGACCAATGGCAGCGACCATGCCAGCAACGTAGACCGCGATCTCGAAACCCGTGAGTTGTTGAACCAGGAAGGTAAACGAGTACTAATCCTGATTCTGCAAGGCTTTATCTTCTTTGGCACGGCTGACAAGTTGATCTCGGCCATCCGTAATCGCATCATGGACGTGGAAGGCAGTCATTTTGACTATTTGGTTCTCGACTTTCATCACGTCAGCCAGCTCGACACCTCGGCGATTGTGACTTTCTCCAAGCTCGCGCAGCTGAGCGATCGGATCGGTTTTCACGTCGTGATCAGCGGCGCCGATGAGAAATCCATCAAGCAGCTGGTCAAGCACGAGTTTTTCACGTTCGGCGATCAGCAGTGGGAACGTAACTACAAACAGCATCTGGACATGGCCATGGATTGGTGTGAGCGACACATCCTCACCGACCTCAATCGCGATGGCGAACAGAAAGATCTGGCGTTGGAAGATGTGCTCGGCCGCATAGCGTATAGCGAGGCCGACATCGAGCATCTATCCACTTTCTTCGAGGTGGAACAGCGAGAGGCCGGGGAGTATTTGTTCAGGGAAGGCGACAAGGGCGAGAGTCTGTACTTCGTCGGCTCCGGCGTCGTCGTGGTGGTGTTGAAACTGCCGCGTCAGCAAGAGAACATCCTGCGCAAATACACTGCCGGCGCTATTCTGGGCGAGATGGCAATCTACACGGGCGAGAAGCGCACCGCCAGCGTGCGCACCGAGACAAGTGCCGTGTTATTCCGACTCGACAAGGACAAACTGGATGCGATGGGCAAGCGCTTCCCGGCGTCCACGGCCGCGCTCAACACCTACATCGTTCGCGTGCTGGCCGAACGGTTGCATCGCGCGAACCGCAACCTGAGTCGCTACATCTAAGTCTGATCGGAAAATCGGAGCGGTCAGAGGCCTGGCGCGTCGACCGGTAACAATACGATCGGCACCATCTCACTCTGCTGAAAATAATCGCCATCGATGCGTAACACCGTGCTGCCATCGTCGGCGTAGCGAAGCGAGCCGTTGAACTCCATGTCCAACCGTGCGATGCGCACAATTACCCGTTTGGCATCGACGCGAACTGTGTCCGCCGGCATGCCGAAAATGCCCATCGCCGAACTGGTGAATGCGGCGGTGAGGGCCTCGCCGTTGCGCGCGAACGTGAATGCCAGGGTCATGTCTTCCCGACCCATCACCAGGGTACCTTCCCAGGTACCGAGCAGTACGGGTTCGTCGGCGGCCAACACGCAGAGCGGCAGCAACAGGAAGGAGAGGATGAAAATGCGTAGTCTTTGCATGGCCCGCATGGTATGCCAGCGTGCCGTCAAGGCGCAAGCCGGCTCAGGAATGTTGCAGCAGCCAGGTCTGGTGGATCTTCCTGCTGCGCTCAAAATCCTTGTCGATGCTCTGCCGCGTGAAATCACGGACAGCGAATCGTGCTGCGAGGGTCGGGTCGAGTTTGAAATTGCGTAGATTGGTTGAAAAAATCAGCAAGCCCCCCTTTTCAAGTTTCCCCATCGCGTTCTCAATCAGTGCGACATGATCCCTCTGGATATCCAACACATTGTCTGTGCGTTTCGAGTTGGAGAAAGTGGGGGGATCGAGAAAGATCAGGTCAAATGTCGCCGCGCTGCTGGCGAGATAGTCGATGCAGTCTGCCCGTTTCAGTCGATGCTGACTGCCGCCCATGCCATTGAGAAGGAAGTTCTTCCGCGCCCAGTCCAGATACGTATTGGAGAGGTCGATACTGAGGGTCGAGCGGGCTCCGCCGAGCGCCGCCTGCACGCTGGCGCTGGCGGTGTAGCAGAACAGATTCAGGAAGCGCTTGTCACGGCTGTTCTCGAAGATGAAGCGGCGAATGGGGCGATGATCGAGGAACAAGCCAGTGTCCAAATAGTCGCGCAGGTTGGCCCACAATTTGGCGCCGCCTTCCTCAACCACGAAGAACTCGCGACTGGTATCCAGCACCTGATACTGATTCTTGCCCCGCTGGCGCTGACGTGTCTTCAGATAAATCGCGCTCGAGGGTTTTTGCAGCGCGCGTTGTACTGCCAGCAGCGCCTGTGCCTGCCGCTCCAGCACCTTGGCTTCGGGAATTGACGCTGGAGCCTGATATTCGGCCATGTACACGCGGTCGCCATAGACATCGATGGCAAACGCATATTCCGGCAGGTCGTTGTCGTACAGGCGATAACAGTGGATGCCCCGTTGCCGCGCCCATTTGGACAGATTGCGCAGGTTCTTGCGCAAGCGGTTCTCCAGCATGAGCGTGCCGGGGTCTGTGGCAAGTTTGTCGTTATCGGTGGGAATCATGATCGGTCAAAGTCATGCACCGCTACCCATTTCAGTGTTTTGCTTGCAGTCGGTGTCATGGCAGAATGCGAGTCTTAACTCTCTGGTGTGATTTCGGGTCACGCAATGGAAGAATTAGAACAGGTTAGTGCCATTTATAACACGGTCGTGACCTATTTGGTCAGCTACAGCTTCCAGATTCTTGGCGCCATTGTAATCCTGACCATCGGGGTCCTGCTGGGGCGCCGGATCGGGGCGCTGGTGCTGGCACTGTGCCAGAAGCGCAATCTCGATATTACGCTCAGCCGCTTCTTTTCCAGCTGCGCCCGCCTGGCCATCATAGGTGCTGCGGTGATCGTCGCCCTGCCGAAACTCGGTGTCCAGATTACGCCGTTCATCGCCGCCCTTGGCGCCATCGGTCTTGGCGCCGGTCTTGCCATACAAGGCTTGTTATCTAACTACGGGGCCGGCCTCAGCATCATCTTGACCCGACCCTTCGTGGTCGGTGATACGATTCGGGTGCAGGGTGTGTGGGGAGTGGTGAAAGAGGTGCACCTGGCCTACACCTTGCTCACCAATTAAGACGACGAGATCATCACCATCCCGAACCGGCACATCATCGGCGAGATCATTCACAACTCACAGTCGGATACTGTGCTGGCGCTGTCGGTGGGCATCGCCTATGACAGCAATGTGGAAGCGGCCATCGCCGCCATCCGCGCAGGGCTGGCGACGCTGGATGGGCTCAGCCAGGCCCGCCCGATCCTGGTGGGCATCGACAGCTTCGATGACAGCGCGATCACGCTCGGCATTCGCTGCTGGGTATTGACCCGGCGCTTCCACGAGCTGAAATACGCCTCCAACCTCCGCATCCATGAGAGCCTGCGCAGCGCCGGGGTTGCCATACCCTTCCCGCAGCGCGAAGTGCGCATGCTCAATTCCTGAAGCCCGCTGCAAGGCCCGTATTCCGCGGGGTCCAGAGCTGTGGCGGGTGTCAAAAACCGTAACATGTTGTGTCTAGACTTGGTTTTTTAACTAAGCTATTCTGGCAATCCCTCGAGCTGCCCGCAACGAGCTAAGTTGCTGAAAGTTAGAGGATTTCTTCACCTGTTCCGGCTAATCGGATGTCGAATTGCAGCCGCTGCTGCCCTTCGTTTATTGAGGATTCAAGCAATGAAACTTAAACACACAGTCCTGCCGACAATGCTGACTGCGCTCGTCGCAGGTTCGGTATTCGCCCAGGACACTGTGGAATGGCTGACGCTGGGCAGCGATTACGCCCACACTCGTTATTCCCCGGCTAACAAGATCGATGCCTCGAATTTTGAAGAACTGGAAGAAGCCTGGGTTTGGGACGGCTCCAGTTTCGATGCCCAGAGCGGTCGCGCTACCCCGAGCTATGTCGATGGCAAACTCGTGTTTGTTGCAGGTCCGCGCCGCCATGTCATCGTAGCCGATGCCGGCACAGGCGAGACACTGTGCTCCTATCGCGAACCAAATACCTTCCGTTATGAATATTCCATGCGCAAGGATTACGGCAAGGGAGTCGCCATCGCCGAACTGGATGGCAAGAAGGTAATTTACATTACATCACCCGCGTTCTTCCTGACTGCGTTGGATCTGAATAGCTGTTCGCCGCTCGAAGGTTTCGGTGGCCAGATCCCGGTTGCCGGGTTCCCGCCGACTGGCGTGGTCGACCTGCTGGCTGACCTCGGTCATCCCTATGACCCCTATGATGGCATTCCGCTCGAGACTGGCTATATCACCTCGTCTTCTCCGCCCATCGTCGTAAACGGCACTGTTGTCGTCGGCAACTCGGCAGAGCAGGGCTACCACCAGTCAAGGGTTGAAAACATCCCCGGCGATATCCTCGCCTACGACGCGCGCACCGGTGCGTTCAAGTGGAAGTTCAACGTCATTCCCCGTCCCGGCGAATATGGCCACGAGACTTGGGAAAACGACGCCTGGGAATGGACCGGCGACGTGTCTTCCTGGGCACCGCTGTCGGCCGACCAGGATCTGAATCTGGTCTATGTACCGACCAATGGCGCAACCGTGGACTTCTACGGTGGCTTCCGACCCGGTGACAATCTGTTCAGCACCAGCTTGATTGCACTCAATGCCTCCACCGGCGAGCGTGCCTGGCATTTCCAGATGGTGCATCACGACATCTGGAACTATGACACGCCGACCGCACCGATTCTGTTGGACGTGACTATCGACGGCCGCAAGGTTCCGGCAGTCGCCCAGGCGACCAAGCAGGCGAACCTGTATGCGTTCAATCGCGAGACTGGCGAGCCGTTGTGGCCGATCGTCGAGCGTGAAGTCCCGGTCTCAAAGATTCCCGGCGAGAAGCTGGCGCGTACTCAGCCGATTCCCACCAAGCCTGCGCCTTACGAGATGCAGGAAGTGACCTTGGATGAGTTGGTGGATTTCACGCCGGAACTGCGTCAACAGGCTATCGAAGTGCTGTCGAAGTATGACTACGGTCCCTTCTTCCAGCCTCCGCTGCACCGTGACAATGACGAGGGCAAGCTTGGCGCCATGTGGTGTCCGGGTGATGTCGGTGGAACCAATATCAATGGTCCGGCGGCAGCCGACCCGACTTCCGGCATCGTCTATGTGACGTCCGTGAAGAACTGCTCTTCCCGCACCATGGTGCCCGGTGAAGAAGCCGATACCCAGTACGAGCTGCCGACAGGCACTACCTTCGCCGATTACGCGGTGGGTCGTGGTGGTGGTGGACCGCGGCATCCAGCCGGCATCCCCCTGTTCAAGCCGCCGTACAGCAAGATCACCGCGATCGACCTGAACACCGGCGAGCACTTGTGGTATATCCCTGTCGGTGAGACACCGGATCGCTACAAGAGCAATCCGGCGCTGCAAGGCATTGACATTGGTAACACCGGCACTGGGTCACATGCAGTCATGGCGGTAACCGATACCATGTTGTTGTATGCCTCACAGATGTCAGATGGTACACCGGCTCTGTTCGCTGTCGACAAGCAGACAGGTGAGCAGATTGGCAAGGTGGAATTGTCCGACACCGCGCGCTACGGCATGATGACCTATGTGCATCAGGGGCATCAGTTCATCCTGCTGCAGGCAGGCCCGAAACTGATTACCATGGCGCTGCCAGGCTGGGATGAATTCAATCACAGCAACACGCACTAGTCTGTTGGTTTGTGCCCTCGATTCGCGTCTTGCTGTTCGCGAGAAGAGGTAGTTAGTAAAAGAGGGTGGCCGAGGCCACCCTTTTTTTATGGTCAGAATTCGCTACACTGACCGCGAACGCATTTTCGAAAGAGCAAGTTGAACTCTCCATCAGTGCAAGGAAGGAGCTGAATCTAGCATGCGCATTCCCGCGCTTCTCGCCTGCCTCCTGCTGCTGTGGCAACCCGCTGCTCAAAGCGCCGATTCCTGCGCTTCCAATGAGCTCGCTACCGACTCCGCCGGCTGCATTCCGGTGTGGTATGGCCAGACGCCGGGCGGCGGCTATTACACAATTGCCATTCCGGCCAATTGGACTCCGGACAAGGGGCTCGTACTCTGGAATCATGGTTTTCAGAGTTACCTTACCGGTGCCTCCGGCAACGACCTGGCCGACGCGCTCGCACTCAATACCGTGATCTCCGATTGGAGTCAGCAGCTCACTGGCGCGGTGCAACCCCAACCAGGGCTCGGACCCTGGCGCGATATTGTGCTGGCCCAGGGCTATGCCATGGCCGCGTCGAGCTACAACCAAACCGGCTGGGCGGTGTTCGATTCCCATCAGGCCAATGCGGAGTTGTATGCCGTGTTCGCCGCGCTGGTGACTGATACCTTGAAATTCACAATTCCGACAACCGGTGTTTCTCCGTTCTATCTGATTGGGGCATCCCTAGGTGGCATCGTCACGATGCGGGATCTGGAAGCAGGCCTGTTGCCGCAGGTGGATGGCGCCTTGCTCGCCTGCGGCGCAGTGGCGGGTGCCGACAATTGGCGGCATGCCTTTGATACGCGCATGTTATATGACGCAGTTTGCGCCGGTAGCGGCTCTGCGCTGCCGACGCCGTGGTATGAAGTACCGGGTGTCGGTGCAGAACTGAAGCTGGTGCAAGCACTGGAAGCCTGCACGGCGCTCGGTAGCCGCCTGCTTACGGAGAAATTGGTGGCGGAATTGCAGAAGCAGATCACCGATCTGGGCACGATCGACTCAGTCTCCAAACAATTGTTGTTGGGCCTGTTGCAGAATCAACAGTCACAATTGCTCACCGACTGGAGAGCTAGCCACACGGAAGAGTCAGCTCGGCTCACGCGCCTGCTCGAGCTCACCTCCATCCCGACTGGCGAGTTTCTCGCACTCGATCTCTGGTATGCAGTGTTCGAGCTGCCACGCCTGATTAATGATCCAGCCAAGCTGGCAGGACGCATCCCGTTTCACAATGCCGCAGTCGATTATGGCGATGATGCGCTCAATTGGCGCATTACCCGCAGTGTGGCATTGCCAAGCTTTCGTGCGGCGCTGCAGGCCAATTTCACGCCAACAGGGAGCATAGGCAAGGCTAAAATACTCGCGATTCACACTACCCAGGATGGTCTGGTCAAGGTGGAGAACACGCTCGCACTTACGTCAATTATCAATCGTGAACAGCTCACCACCGCGCTCGTCAACGAGACCACCCCGAGCCATTGTGGTTTCACCGTCGCCGAAGGTACCAGCGCCTGGAATCAGTTGCGGGCCTGGGTTGAGACCGGAGCTGGGCAACCTTCTGCCCAGACCTTGCAGGCAACCTGTACCAGCGCCGCGAACACACAAGACTGTCGCTTCGATCCGGACATCGCCATTATCGCGGCACCTGTAGTGCAGTATCCACGACCCGCAGCGGGCATCGGTGCAGGAGCGAATCGTTTCGATGCTGGCACCGGCAAGTTAACGCTGGAGATCGTTCGAGACCCCGAATCCGGCAACGAGGTGACAGCGACCCTGGTGCCCACTGATGAGACTCTGACGCGGTTTACGGTGCAGTCGGTGACCGGATTGCTGGCTCCGGTTTCAGGGTGGGCGCCGACCGCTATTCTGGATTTTGCCGTGGAAGCTGCTCTCGCAGGTTCGCAGCCGGGTGCTCTGAAGCTCTATGTGCCCGCGGTCCAGATCCTCAATAACCCGGATTTTACCGCGCGTTACAATCTGTATTTCCAGCGCGTCAGCGACACTGACCTGCAGCTATTGGAGGCCGAAGTTGTGCCCGACTGACGGCTTAGTGCCGGCTCCAGCCCGCGGTGCGTCTATCTGCGATGAATTGGACTGGCGCATGGCGAGAAAGGGTCATAAACGCATATAATGCGGCAGTTTTTAGCAATTTCAGGAAAGCAGTCTTTATGGGCAGAGCCTATCAAAACCGCAAGGAGTCAATGGCCAAGACCGCCGAGGCCAAGACCAAGGTTTACAGCAAGTACGCGCGGGAACTCTATGTGGCAGCCAAATCCGGCGGGGTGGACCCGGCCGGCAATCTGACCTTGCGCGGCTTGATCGAGCGCGCGAAGAAAGACCAGGTGCCCACCCACGTCATAGAGAAGGCCCTGGACAAGGCCTCCGGTGCCGGCGGCGAGGACTTCTCCGTCGCTCGTTACGAGGGTTTTGGCCCGGCCGGCAGCATGCTGATCGTCGACTGCCTCACCGACAATCCCAATCGTACCTTCGGCGACGTGCGCCAGTGTTTCGTCAAGACCAAGACCAAGCTCGGTACACCGGGCAATGTCAGCCACCTGTTTGACCACTGTGCGATCTTCAAGCTCCAGGCTGACGACGAGGAAGCCGTGCTGGAGGCGTTGCTCGGCGCCGATGTCAATGTCATGGACATCGAAAACGAGGACGGTCACATCACGGTCTTCGCCCCCAGCACCGAATACGGCCTCGCGCGTCACGCCCTGTGTGATGCCTTCGGCAACGCCAACGGCGAAGTGGACTTCGAAACCGACGTCATCCAGTTCCTGCCCCAGACCACGATCAGCCTGCAGGGCGACGACGTGGCGGTTTTTGAGAAACTGGTCGATATGCTCAACGATCTCGATGACGTGCAAGACGTGTATCACAACGTGGAATAGTGAGCGATCTCGCTTGATTCGTTCCGTGATGGCAGCATTCACTTTATCAAGCAAACATGAGAATAAGGATACCGTATAAAAGGAGTTAGCTATGAGAATTTCTGTCGCAACCACCGTTGCCGCTCCCATTGATCAGGTCTGGCGCGCCTACACGATACCCGAGGACATCACGCAATGGAATGCGGCCTCCGATGACTGGCACACAACTGCCGCTACTGTTGACTTGCGTGTGGGTGGCGAGTTCTGCTCGCGCATGGAGGCCAAGGACGGCAGTATGGGCTTCGATTTCGCCGGGACGCACACAAAAGTCGTGCCGCACGCATTGATCGAATATGCCTTTGGTGACCGAACTGCGCGGGTGGAATTCGCGGAAAACGCAGAGGGAGTCACAGTCACCGTAAGCTTCGACAGTGAGTCAACCCACTCTGAAGAACAGCAGCGCGAGGGGTGGCAAGCGATCCTGAATAACTTCACGCGTCATGTGCAAGAGCGCCTGTAATTACCGCCAAGTAAAATCGCTTCAGCGTCGCAATCACCCAGGGTGGAGCGGCAAGGTTCCAGGCCAGCGCAACAGAATTCTTTCAGGGCACTGACTCCGACGATACTGTGCGGGGCATTCACTAGCGAATCGCGAAGGCCATGCCAAACGATACCGACACCCCGCCGACAAAGCCCAAGATTCATCCGGCAGTCGTCATACTGCCCTGGCTGTTCGTCACCCTCGCGCTCACCGATTCCATGCGGCCAGCGCCTGCTTCACAAATCCTTGTTGCACTGACTCTCGCAGGCAGAGTAATTGCTGTGCTCGGAGTGTGTGTGCTGATACTGGCCTATTACGCCATGGCCAGGGCTGGCACAACCATCGATCCAGCCAGGCACAGTGTCAAACTGGTCGTCACCGGTGTGTACCGGCTGTCGAGAAACCCGATTTATCTGGGGTGGCTATTGTTTCTGTCGGGGCTCGGAATTGCCAATCTCAGTGTTGTGGCAATTTCACTCTCCGCGGTGATGGTGGCGGTGCTGCACCGGGCTGTGATCACGCAGGAAGAGGCCTATCTCGAAACACGGTTTGGTGAGGAGTATCGGCGATACAAACAGCGGGTCAGGCGCTGGCTCTAAGATCAGCGGCATCGCAGACACCCGAGAATGCGCAGTCCAACCTGGTTCGGTGTCGAGATGCTGGCATCGCGGCAGGCTGCGACAGAAAACCCGGTAAATGCCGCCGAGCTGCGTAAAATTGAATGGATATTCAGGGCGCGTGAGGCACAATACATCCTGACTTCCTCGCCATAAAAACCAATAAGAAGGAATCTCACCCATGAAAAAATTCCCCTTGCTGCTCCTTGGCCTGTTAGTGAATTCAGGCGTCTCCATCGCCCAGGTCGTCGATGGCGTCGACACGGTCAAGATAAGCCTCGACTCCGGCGTCCTGGTGGGCCAGGCGGAGAACGGCGTCCATATCTACCGCGGCGTACCCTTTGCCAAGCCACCTGTGGGCGAATTGCGCTGGCGTGCCTCGCAAGCGCCCGAACCCTGGCCGGGGGAACGTCTGGCCCTGACCAATGAGCCCCCGTGTCCGCAACCGGTAACTCTCGATGGCCGTCCGAATGGGGGCGGCGTAACCGGCGTGCAGTCGGAAGACTGCCTCTACCTGACTGCCTATGTGCCACCCAATGCGAACAAGGCACCGATTGTGTTGTGGTTCTACGGTGGGGCGGCATTTCTGGGAGCCGGTCACCTGGGTTCCTATGACGGCACCTCTAACGCCCAGAGCGGCGTCATTACCTTCGCCATCAATTATCGACTCGGCTCGCTTGCCAACTTCACTCATCCGGCCCTGACCGAGGTGGCAAGTCATGACGAACCTCTGGGCAATTACGCCCTGACCGATGCAGTGTCTGCACTGCAATGGATTCAACGCAATGCGGCCGCGTTCGGAGGCGACCCCGACAACGTAACGATCGCGGGTCAGTCTGCCGGTGGTGCCATGGTGGTGGATCTACTGTCGATTCCCTCGGCCAAGGGGCTCTATCACAAGGCCATCATCGAATCCGGTGCCTTGCTATCGCCCGGACGGGCACTGGCGGACTCCGAACAGCGGGGCGTGGCGGCCGCCGCGGCGTTGGGATTACCAGGTCAGGCTACTGCCGATCAGTTGCGCGCCATGTCGGCGCAATCCTTCACCTACAACAAGGCCACGCGAGCCGGGCTGGGAACGAACCTGGATGCGCGCTTCCGTCCCGTGTCCACTGTCGATGCCCTGGAGGCCGGAACCGAGATCGATGTGCCGGTCATGGTGGGTTCGAATACCGGGGAGCGGGGCTTCAACAGCGCTCGTCGGGTAGCGAGCCTGACCGGTGACAGTGGTGCCGGTGCGTGGCTTTACAGCTTCGCTTATGTGCCGAGCTTTCGGTCGGAGTGGAGCAATGGCCCCGTGCATTCGGCAGAACTGATGTTTGCCTTCGATTCCGTCGGCACTTCCAGCTGGTCAGTGGGACCCAATGGCAAGGCTAATGAAGTCGATCGTGCCTTTGCCAAATTGGTCAACTCCTGCTGGTTGGCCTTCTACCGGATGGACCCTGCCGCGAAATCACTGACGTGCGCGAACAACGTTAACTGGCCAGCCTACACCGAGGCATCGGATGTAGCGATGGTGTTTGGCGACAAGCCTCATGTAGCTAAATCTCAACAGATTCCGGATGGCCCCTAGCGGAAAGCCAGAGACAGCAAGGGGTCAGAGTCGAGCTTCATCCTGCAAGGACTGACCCCAGGGCACGAGAACTGCGTATGAACAAGATCACCCCGTTCCTGATGTTCGATAATCATTTCGAAGCAGCCATCACCTTTTATACGGAGACGTTTCCGGATTCACAGGTGATGAACATCGCCCGCACCGGCGAAGACGGGCCAGTCACCTCGGCCGAATTTATTGTCGGCGGGCAGAAGTTTATGGGCTATAACGGCGGCGACTACTTCAAGTTCGCCAACGGATTCTCGCTGTTCGTTAACTGCGAATCGCAGGCAGAGGTGGATCGCTATTGGGACAAATTGCTTGCGGCGGGTGCGCAACCCGAACAGTGCGGCTGGATCGTCGACCCCTTCGGGCTTACCTGGCAAATCGTGCCCCAGCGCTTCATGGAGCTCATCGCCGACAGTAACCCGAAGAAGGTACAGGCAGTCATGGATGCCATGCTGAAGATGATCAAGCTGGACTTGGCTGCGCTGGAAAAAGCCTTCGACGAAGCCTGAAGAACGTTTTGACCGGTGGCTTGGTTGCGAGAAAGAGTAAAGCTGAGTGAAAAAACTGGGATATTGGCGATGAGACTCGACCCTGCAAAACTCGCGGCTGAATTTGTGATTATCGTTGTCGGTATTCTGGTTGCACTGGCGGCAGACTCTGCCTGGCAGAATCGCAGCGATCGACAGCAAGAAGCAGAGGAGTTGCGGCGTCTCACGCGGGAATTTCAGGAAGAGCGGGATTTTTTTACGAGTGAGTTGGTGTTCTTTCAGCAGCAGGTGGAGGCAGTTGAAGAAATGCTTGCGCTCCTGCAGGCAGCGCCGATCGACGCAATGGTCAGTGTGCCCAATGCGCTTGCCATCGAAACCCTCTACTCTCCGACGTGGGATGCCCAATTTCCCATACTGAATTCACTGATCAGCTCGGGGCGTTTGCGGTTAATTACGGATGCCGGCATTCGTGATCGCATTGGGCGCTTGCAAGGTTCAATTCGCAATACGACAGAGAACCAGGCGCGAGCACGCAATTTCTATGTCAATGAGTTGCTGCCGATACTGCGCAGCAGTGGTGACATCACAATGCTGCTTACTATCCGACGAGACTACGCACATCGCGAAAGTCTGGGCGAGACGGCGCTGTTAAACACCCTGGAATTACAAAACGCCGTCGCGGAAAAAATACTCTGGGCAGATCTGGCGCTGGACACTTCGACGGGTCTTATCAGACGGCTGGAAAACACGTTACGGGAAATCGAGCAGGCCGAGTAGCCGGACCAACATAAATTTGCGTCTGGACTATGTCACTGCGACAGCGTTGCCGTCGGGGCTTGTGACATCGATGCCCGGTTTTCCACCGCTGCCAGCAAGTCCCGGATTTCCTGAGCAATCTCAGTGCCGCACAGCAGTTGCTCAAACAGTTCGTCGACAGTTTCACCGGTGCTAAGGCCCAAGATAGACCCGAGAACGGCACCGCGATGAACGTTATCTCCTCCGAGATTGGCATTTGCCAGCAATCCGGCTCGCTGATCTTCGCAATATTTGAAGGCCAGATAGAAAACGCTGGGCCATGAGTCGGTGATATAGCAGGCGCTGGAGAACAACCTGCCAACCACATCCCTGTCCTGTGTTGCATGACGCGTCAGACTCGAAATCCGCCGACCGATGCTGCGAGCGGACCATTCATCAATGATTTCCCTGGCGCTAACAGCCGATTCACGGAACAGAAGGTCATTGAGGAGACCAACATAATCCTTGGTTACTTTGGCCATGGTTTTGCTGGGGTGGGTCAACAACACGTATTGCGCGCAGGTTTGTGCCACGGCAGCAAGCGGTTTGCCCTGCAGCAGCTCGGAAAAAGCGATTGCAGAAATGCTGACAAGTGCTCCGATGGAATCTGTGTCATGAGTCACCGCGCCACAGGCTTGCGGCGACTTGCCCGCTGTCAGGTTGGCGAAGAATCCGCGATGATAGGACTCAGCATAGGTGTCCGGGTGCGCCGGCGGATCCGCCGTCATGAAGTCAATGTAAGCTGCAAGTAGTTCATCGCTGGAATACCTGCCACCCAAGCGCGACAGTTCTCTCAGTGCGACCCTGGCGCAATGCGCGTTCAGTGTATTCTCACCCGCCCGCATACCGTGGTGATAATGGGTACCGGCCTGGTTCCAGAGGTGACGCCGGCCCTTCAGGATTACATCGCCCACAATCTCTGGAGCAGCCTTATGCCTGTTATGGGAACTTCGGCCACCTGCCACGGTGGAGTGCAGCGACATAATCGAAGAGGGGTGCTGTGCGGGTGCCGCTTCGAGTCGTGTGATGCCCTGCGGAAACTGCCGGTAGATATCCAGGGTGTTGTAATACCAGTGCACCGGCATGGCAAGCGCATCACCGACGAAAAGAGATTTGAGCGAAGCCGCTGCGCGAACAAAAGTCAGGTGATTGGTAGGCATAGCTGTTTAGCTTAAGCCAATCGGGGCCGGAGTTGAATCCCAGGCTCTGGACCAAACCGCCGGATAATTGTGCCGTTTACAATTCGCTACATTCTTCATACACAACAGCACAACACTGGATGCGGAGCTCGGGCATGATGAGCACTATGGTAGGGGAGGCACCGAGCCTCCGTCTCCAGCCACTCATCTCAAGGAGGTAATCATGCAAGCTCTGAAGTTGTTACTGCTCTCGATGGTACTGAGCAGCTATCTGGTTCATGCCGATGTGCCACTGTTTCGTGATGGCACGTTGAAGATTCCTGCAGTTGTCAGCCTGCAGGGCGATGAGGTTGCGTATTACGGCGACGTGACTTTGGAGCTGACCGACGGGCAGGAATTTCGTCTGCGTGAGGCCAGCCCACGTACACTCGCCACGATCGATGCCATGTCAGTAACCGTGGTGGAGACGCTGCCGACCTCAGTTGAGCTGGAACTGTCCGGCGTGTTCTCCGATCCCTGTGTGCACCTGGAACCCATTTCGGTCAGCCGTAATGGTAACGACTTCCATGTCGTCGTCGCGGAAGTGCCACCGGATCCGGCCGCGCTGTGTATCGCACAGGTCGTGCCGTTCGACGTCACCGTATCGCTGGATGTGACCGGGCTCGCTGCCGGCAACTATCTGGTCCACGTCAATGGCGACGTGATCGATTTCGACCTGGACTAGCGCCGCGGGGAAGAATGAATGGGGTCAGCGTATGCTGGCCCCATTTGTATTTCCACTCAACACGTCCGCCAGTTCCGTCAGACTCGCCAGGCTGTGGGCGCTGCGGAAATCGTCCACATAGGGCAGCATTGCCTTGATACCCTGGGCCTTCGCCTCGAAACGCTCATAACGCAGCAGCGGGTTCAGCCAGATCAGACGGCGGCTCGACTTGGCGAGCCGCTCCATCTGTGTGCGCAAGCCGCTGGCCTCGTCCCGATCCAGCCCATCCGAGATGATCAGCGTTACCGCGCCCTGACCGAGCACTCGCCGTGACCACTGGTTGTTGAACTCTCGAAGGCAGGCGCCGATGCGCGTGCCGCCGGCCCAATCGGTGACGGCGCCGGACACGTTGTCCAGCGCCAGATCCACGTCGCGATGGCGCAGGTGGCGACTGATGTTAGTGAGGTGCGTCGCGAACACGAAGGTATGGACCCGGTCGCGGTCGTTTGTCACGGCATGCATGAAATGCAGGAACATGCGCGAATAACGTTGCATGGAGCCAGAGATATCACACAGCACAACGAGTGGGGGATGACGGCGGCGCGGGGTGCGGTATTTCAGTGGAATGGCGACACCGGCCCGCAATGAGGCGCGCAGGGTGGCGTGCATATCGATGCTGGTACCCTGCTCGGCGCGGTCGAAGCGGCGGGTGGGAACATCCATTATCGGCAGTCTTAGTTTTGCTATCGCCTGCTTCGCTGCTCGCAGTTCGGCCGCCGACATCTGTTCAAAATCCATCGTCTGCAACACCTCACATGACGAGAATGTGAAGGCGGCATCCAGCTCAAACGTCTCGGACTCGTCCTGTGTCGGGACTTGCGATGTGTGATTACCAAGCGCATCCGCGAGTCGGCGGCTCATCTCTTCGAGTTCCGCTTCGGCGTCGATCCGGAGAGCAGGCAGCATCAAACCTAACAGCCGTTCCATGATGCGAGGGTTGCGCCAGAAGATGTGAAACGCCTGATCGAATAATTCGCGCTGTTCTGCGCGGGAAACGAAGAGGGCGAACATGCACCAATAGAAATCGTCGCGCAGTCCGATGCCCAGCGTCTGCACTGCGGCGATGGTATCCAGCACGCGGCCGGTTCCAACCGGCAAACCGGCGGAGCGTAACAGGCGCGCGAAGGCGAGGATATTGGTGGCAATGCGTCCGGAGTCCGAGGGTAGAGGTTCGTGTGGTGAGACGTTGGCGATCATGCCTTACTCGCCGACGGCGGCGACTTCCCGTTTCACCTGTTCCAGGAGTTGTGCCGCCTCGCTGCCGCGGATGCGGGCGATGTCATCCTGGTATTTCAAGAGCGCGCCGAGTGTGTCGTCGATCGTCTGGCTGTCGAGGGCGACGCGGTCGAGCTGGGTAAGGGCGTCGGCCCAGTCCAGTGTCTCGGCGACGCCGGGCAGCTTGAACAGGTCTTGCTCGCGCAGGTGCTGTACGAAGGCCACGAGCTGGCGACTGAGTTGCTTGTCGATGCCAGGCAGTTTCGCCGTCACGATCTGCAACTCTCGTTCCGCACTGGGATAATCGACCCAGTGATAGAGGCAGCGACGCTTGAGCGCGTCATGAATCTCGCGAGTGCGATTGGATGTGATGATCACGATCGGTGGCGTCTCGGCCTTGATCGTCCCGATTTCGGGCACGGTTATCTGGTAGTCCGACAGGATCTCCAGCAAATACGCTTCAAAGGGTTCGTCGGTGCGATCCAACTCGTCGATCAGCAGCACGGGAGCGCCGCGGTCATCGCTGCGCAGGGCTTGCAGAAGGGGCCGCTCGATCAGAAATTCCCGGGACAGCACATCCGCGGCGAGGCTGTCCCTGTCGATGTTGCCCGCGGCCTCGGCGAGACGGATTTCGATCATCTGTCGCGAGTAATTCCACTCATAGACCGCCGAGGAGACATCCAGCCCTTCATAGCATTGCAAGCGCACGAGGCGACGGTCCAGGGACCGGGCCAGCACCTTGGCGATCTCGGTCTTGCCGACACCTGCCTCGCCCTCGAGGAACAAGGGTCGGCCCATCTTGAGTGCGAGGTACACAGTCGTGGCGAGGCTGCGGTCGGCGATGTAATCGCCCTCGTTCAGCAGGGCGAGCATCGCTTCGATGCTGGTGGGGAGAGTCTTACTCATCGGAACGGTGAAATCCTTGTCAGCAATTAACCACAGGCAGTCACTGCGCGTTTCGTCATCACCTTCACCAGATGGGCGCGATACTCAGCACTGGCGTGGATGTCGGAGTTCATCTTCTCAACCGGGAGTTCCACGCTATCGATGGCAGCAGGGGAGAAGTCCTTGTTCAGCGCCGCTTCCAGTCGCAGGCCGCGATGGGCGCAAGGGGTCGCGCCAGTAACGCCGACGCGGATCCCGTCTTTGGTCTTCGCGACGAACACCCCAACCACGGCGTAGCGCGACGCCGGATTCTCGAACTTCATGTAGGCCGCAGCCTGCGGTTTCGGAAAACGGACCGAGACAATTAGCTCATTTTCGGCCAGCGCCGTCTCGAACATGCCGGTGAAGAAATCATCGGCAGCGATCTCGCGCATGTTCGTCTTGACGCTGGCACCGAGTGCGATCAGCGCGGCGGGATAGTCCGCCGCCGGATCATTGTTGGCGATAGAGCCACCGAGGGTGCCGCGGTTGCGCACCGCCGGATCACCGATGTTTCCGGCGAGACCGGCGAGTGCCGGAATCAGTTTTTTCACCTCGGCCGAGGCCGCCACGGTGGCATGGGTTGTCATGGCGCCGATGACGAGCGCATCGCCGTTTACCTCAATCCCGCGCAGTGCCGCGATGCCACCGAGATCGATAAGGTCTGACGGACTCGCGAGGCGATGCTTCATCGTCGGCAACATGGTTTGGCCGCCGGCGACGAACTTGGCGTCATCGGACTGCTGCAAGGTGGCAATGGCGGCCTCAATGCTTTCGGCTTTGTGATAGGTAAATTCGTACATTGTCAGAGTCTCCTGGACTGCATTGCAGTGGCTGTGTGTTCGCTCATGCGGCCTGTTGCGCCGCTCGCCAAACCTTTTCTGGTGTGGCTGGCATATCGAGATGGCGGATACCCAACGCGTTTACAATCGCATTGATCACGGCCGGTGGAGCACCGATCGCGCCGGCCTCGCCGCAGCCTTTCACCCCGAGAGGATTGTGCGGCGGGTTGGTCGGGGCATAGTCCACATCGAACGAGGGTACATTGTCGGCACGCGGCATCGCGTAATCCATGTAGGACGCTGTCAGTAACTGGCCCTCGCTGTCATAGCGGCAGCCTTCCAGCAGTGCCTGCCCGATGCCATGCACGATGCCGCCGTGTACCTGACCCTCCACGATCATCGGGTTGATCAGCTTGCCGAAGTCGTCCACGGCGGAATAGCGCACGATGTCCACTTCACCGGTATCCGGGTCCACCTCCACCTCACAGATGTGGGTGCCGGCAGGGAAGGAGAAGTTCATCGGGTCAAAGAACGCGTTCTCGTCGAAGCCGGGCTCCAGTCCCTCGGGATAGCTATGCGGCACGTAGGCGTTGAAGGCGACGGCGGCGATCGACATCGCCTTGTCGGTGCCGGTCACAGTGAAATTACCCGCGGCGAACTCGATGTCGCTCTCGGCGGCCTCCAGCGCATGGGCGGCGATTTTCTTGCCCTTCGCGATCAGCTTCTCACAGGCCTTGGCGATGGCGACGCCACCGACTGCCAAAGAACGGGAACCGTAAGTGCCCATGCCGAACTGGGTGCGTGCCGTGTCGCCGTGGATGACCTCGATGCTGTCGATGGGCACACCGAGCAATTCCGTAACGAGTTGAGCAAAAGTTGTCTCATGGCCCTGGCCGTGCGAATGGGTGCCGGTAAACACCTGCACATTGCCGGTGGGATTGAAGCGTACCTGGGCACTCTCCCAAAGGCCAACACCGCCGCCGAGCTGGCCGACGGCGGCCGATGGGGCGATGCCACAGGCCTCGACGTAAGAGGACAGGCCGATGCCGCGACGCTTGCCGCGCGCCTTCGCCTCGGCGGCCCGCGCCGGGAAGCCGGCATAGTCGGCGAGCGCGAGCGCCTTGTCCAGTGCCGCCACGTAGTCGCCGCTGTCATAACATTGCACAACGGGTGTCTGGTAAGGGAAGGCATCTTTGGGGATATAGTTGCGACGACGGATCTCGGCCGGATCCAGCCCCATGTCGGCGGCGGCAATATCGACCAGACGCTCCAGCAGATAGGTGGCCTCGGGTCGACCGGCGCCCCGACAGGCATCCACCGGCGCCGTGTTCGTGAACACGGCCTTCACTTCGGAATAGATCAGAGGCGTGCGGTACTGGCCTGCCAGCAGAAACGCATACAGATAACTCGGTACCATGGTGCCAAAGGTCGAGAGATAGGCACCGAGGTTGGCCTGGGTCATTACGCGCAGGGCGAGGAAATGCCCCTCGGCGTCCATCGCTACTTCGGCCGTCGCGACATGGTCGCGACCGTGGGCATCGGACAGGAAGGCCTCGGTGCGATCCGCCGTCCATTTCACCGGGCGCTGCACCTTGCGACAGGCCCAACCGACCACAAGTTCTTCGGCATAGACGAAGATCTTGACGCCGAATCCACCGCCGACGTCCGGACCCACAACTCGCAGCTTGTGTTCAGGCGCAAGATTGTTGAAGGCCGACATCACGAGGCGATGAACATGGGGGTTCTGGGTTGTCAGATGCAGCGTAATCTCCTGTGTGCCGCTGTTGTACTCCCCGAGTGCAGCCCGGGGCTCCATCGCATTTGTCACCATGCGGTTGTTCACGAGTTCCAGCGTCGAAACCTTGTGGGCTGAAGCGAATGCGGCCTCGACGGCTGCCTTTTCACCGAAAGGCCAGTTGAAGCAAACGTTGTTCGGAGCTTCATTATGGATCTGGGGTTGGCCGGGTTGACTGGCGTCGGCGGTATTCGTTACGGCGGGCAATACGCCATAGTCCACCACGACCAGCTCGGCGGCATCCTTCGCCTGCGCGAGGGTCTCGGCGATGACCACGGCGACATGATCGCCAACATAGTTGACCTTGCCCTGAGCGAGAGCGGGATGCCTTGGTGCGCGATGGGGTTGGCCATCGTCACTCGTCACCGTGACACCACAGATAAGTGGGCCGATGCCATCGGCAACCAGGTCGTCGCCGGTGAAGACCGCGACTACACCAGGGGCAGCGAGAGCGGCACTGGTGTCAATGCGATTGAGCGTGGCGTGCGCATGAGGAGAACGCACGAAGACTGCATGAGTTTGGCCGACGACCGAGATGTCGTCGGTGTAATTGCCCTTGCCAATCAGGAAGCGATTGTCTTCTTTGCGGCGGACACTGGCGCCGATTCCATTCTCCGCCATGTTCAGCCCTCCATCGCTTTCGCGCCGGCTTGCACCGACTTGACGATATTGTGATAGCCGGTGCAGCGGCAGATGTTGCCTTCCAGCTCCTTGCGAATCGTCGCCTCGTCTAGGTTATTGCCATTGCGATTGACGATATCGAGGGCAGTCATCACCATGCCCGGCGTGCAAAAACCGCATTGCAAGCCGTGGTTATCCATGAAGGCCTGTTGCATGGGATGCAGTTGGGCCCCGCTCGCGAGGCCTTCGATCGTCGTCACGGCGCAGCCATCGGCCATCACCGCAAGCATGGTGCAGGATTTGACGGACTTGCCATCGACGTGGACGACGCAGGCGCCACATTGACTCGTATCGCAGCCGATGTGGGTGCCGGTCAGATGCAGATTCTCGCGCAGGAACTGCACGAGTAGCGTGCGACTCTCGACTTCACCGGAAACGGATTTTCCATTGACTTGCATCTTCACTGTAGGCATCGGGTCCTCTCTCAGACGACTGAACCGCGAGTGCCTCTAAGCGACAGGCGCGGTGGCGCCTTGTTGTTGTGTGTGGCGAATTGGATGATGGCCTGACAGTGTCAGAGATTGCATGGCGCACGTCAAGCGCCGCGCCGAACGGGACGGGTTAGAGCGAATTCAGCGTGAAATCAGGGCGTGCTCAGAACAGCATGGCCCAGGCAATGCCAGCCACGATGACGCCACCGACAAGCCAGATCCAGGCAGGCACCCCCTGTGACACTGGTGTTGCAGCCGGTTGTTCCGTGGCAGTGGTATCACCGTCCGCGGCCTCGGGATTCGCCGCGAGTTCGCTGAACTTGCCGAAGAAATCATCCGCCATCTTCTTCGCGGTCCCGTCGATCAGTCGCGCGCCGAGCTGCGCCAGCTTGCCGCCGACGTTGGCCTGGGCGTGGTAGGCGAGAATCGTGTCGGCGCCGTCGCTCGTGAGATTCACCGCCGCGCTGCCATTGGCAAATCCGGCAGCGCCACCCTGACCCTTGGCGTTGATCGTGTAACTATTGGGAGGGTTCAGGTCAGTCAGGGTCACGTCGAACTGAAATTTCGCTTTCACCGGACCGACCTTGGCGGTGATCTTCGCGTTGAAGCTGGTCGGGCTCGTCGCTTCCAGAACCTCGCAACCGGCGATGGAAGCTTTCAGGATTTCCACGTTATTGAGGGCGGCCCACACCTGCTCGCGACTCGCGGGGATGCGATGTTCAAATTTCATTTCCATAACAAGCGACCTGTGATCTGAATTTGGGGACTGACGGCGCAAGCGCACGAGTTGTGGTGCGCGCGGGGAAGTCATGGTACCACATCCAGTACCCGCCGCGCAGGTGACTGAAGTACGTAAACTGGATCCTTTGGGGACTGACAGATTCTGTCAATCGGGGTTTTACTCCGACCGGATTTTATTTTACCGTGTGCACTCTTTTCACAGCACAGAAGAGTACTCCCCATGCAGAAATTCGGCGTCGGTCAGGCAGTTGTCCGCGTAGAGGATACGCGTCTCACTACGGGTCATGGACGTTATGTTGATGATATCAATCTTGAAAACCAGACTTGGGCCGTCTTCGTGCGTTCACCCCATGCCCATGCCACGATTAATACGATTGACACCGAAGCCGCACGGGAGCTGCCGGGAGTACTGGGCGTGTATACGGTGGCTGATCTGGACGCCGCGGATATCGGCCACGTACCCTGTCTGGCACCGGTCGAGAACGCCGACGGCTCGCCGTTCGTCGCTCCCCCGCGGCCGGCACTTGCCAATGGCCGGGTTCGCCACGTCGGAGACCCGGTGGCGGTGGTTGTCGCCGAGACACCGGAGCAAGCGCGGGATGCCGCGGAACAGGTGTGGGTAGACTACGAGATTCTGCCTGCGGTAGTCGGCACTGGCGCGGCCATGGCCGCGGACGCACCTCAGGTCTGGGATGAGGTAGCACAAAATCGCTGCTTTGACTGGGCCACGGGCGACGTCGAGGGTGTGGCAAAAGCGCTTGATGCTGCCGCCCATGTGGTGGAACTCGAACTCGTCAACAATCGCGTCATCCCGACCTCGATGGAGACTCGCGGTGCGATCGCGTCTATCGAGGAAGGTACCGGGCGACTGGCCCTGCGCGTGTCCTGTCAGGGTGTGCACATCATGCGGCGACTGCTCGCCAATGCGATCTTCAAGATTCCCGAAGATCAGATTCACGTCGTGTGCGATGACGTGGGTGGGGGCTTCGGCATGAAGATATTCCTGTTTCCCGAATACGTCTCCCTGTTGTTCGCTGCGCGTACCCTGGGCCGTCCGGTGAAATGGATCTCCGAACGCAACGAGGCGTTTGTCAGCGACAGCCACGGCCGTGATCACGTCACTCACATGCGTCTGGCACTGGACAAGGACGCGAAGATACTCGGCCTGCGCGTGAATACTATCGCCAATCTCGGCGCCTATCTCTCCAATTTCTCACCGTTCGTCGCGACCGCTGCCGGCACGCCAATGCTCGTCGGCTGCTATGCGGTGCCGGCCGCTCATGTGACAGTGCAGGGAGTGTTCACGAACACGACGCCCGTGGATGCCTACCGCGGTGCGGGGCGACCTGAAGCCATCTACGCCATAGAAAGATTGTTGGATGCGGCAGCACTTGATCTGGGCATCTCGCCAGTGGAAATTCGCAAGCGCAACTTTATTCCTCCCGAGGCAATGCCCTATGCGACCGCGCTCGATTCCGTGTACGACTCCGGCGACTTCGCTAAGAACCTCGATGACGCTCTCGAGCTCGCCCTTTGGAATGATTTCGAATCTCGCCGCGCCGCTGCCAGGGCGCAAGGCAAGTTGCGGGGCATCGGTGTGGCAACTTACATTGAGCGCTGCTCCGGGGGTGCGCCGGAAGAGGCGCGACTGGAAGTGGCGAGTGATGGTCATATCACCCTGTATATTGGCACGCAGTCCAATGGCCAGGGTCACGAGACGGCGTTTCGCCAGATTCTTGCCGAGCGACTCGGCGTCGACTTCGCCGACATCACCATCGTGCAAGGGGACTCCGATCGCATCGCGACCGGCGGCGGCACGATGGGTTCCCGTTCCGTCCCGGTAGGCGGTGCGGCGATCGATCTCGCCGCCATCAAACTGATCGAGACAGCAAAGCAGAAGGCTGCCGAGCTGCTAGAGACTGCCGTCGCCGATATCGAATTCACCAACGGTGAATTCCGTATCGTTGGTACCGACCGCGTGCAGAGCTTCAAGAGCGTGGCCATGGCGGCGGCGCCCGCCGACGGCGGCGCGAGTTTCGACGAGAGCGACTCGTTCGCTCCCGCTGCCGCCACCTATCCCAACGGCACCCACATCTGCGAACTCGAGATCGATGTTGACGAGGCGACGATTGCGGTCGTGGACTACACCGTCGTGGATGACTTCGGCAAGGTGATCAATCCTCTGCTTCTGGAAGGGCAGGTGCACGGCGGTATCGGGCAGGGGTTGGGGCAGGCGCTGCTGGAGCACTGCGCCTACGATTCCGATACCGGTCAGCTGCTGTCGGCCACCTTCATGGACTACACGCTGCCGCGCGCGGCGGACTTCCCACCGATCCGCTTCCAGCGCAACGAAGTGCCCTGTACGACAAACCCGCTGGGCATCAAGGGTGCTGGCGAGGCCGGTGCCATCGGCGCACCACCAGCCATCATCAATGCGGTCGTGGATGCTTTGCGTGATTATGGCGTGCGCCACATCGACATGCCGGTGACCCCAGCGAAGCTGTGGTCAGTGTTGCAGGCGAAATCGGCGGCCTGAGAGCGACGCGAGACAAAAACCTCTGGGGAGTCGAGCACCCGCACCCCACAGCCGTCACCGACGACATTAAGAAATTAGCACTGCACCCGCCGCGCGTTAACGCGGCAACTGTAATCAGTGCGAATTGATTTTCCGAGGCGGGAAGCCTCGTCGTCAGGGCAGAGCCTGCTTGATGTCGGACACGGCAGAGTCATTGAACTGCAGGTTCGCCAGATTGGCGTAGAGCTCGCAGGTTTTCATCAGCTCGGCATGTGAGCCCTGAGCGATGAGGTGGCCGAGCTCCAGCACGGCGATGCGGTCGACGTTCTTTACCGTCCCAAGTCGATGGGCGATGACGAGCGACGTGCGGTTCTTCATGAGCTTCTCGAGAGCGAGCTGCACCTTGCGTTCGCTCTCGGCATCCAGAGCACTGGTCGCCTCGTCCAGCAACAGAATCTCAGGATCTTTCAGAATCGCGCGGGCGATGGCTATGCGCTGCTTCTGGCCACCAGACACGCGGATACCAGACTCACCCAGATAACTGTCGTAGCCTTGCGGTAACTTCTCGATAAACTCGTTCGCGAAGGCCGACTCCGCAGCGGCTCTTACTTCCGCATCGCTCGCGTCAGGGCGGCCATAACGGATGTTCTCCCACACATTGCCGGTGAACATTGTCGGTTGCTGGGACACGATCGCAATGTGGCGGCGCAATTCTTTCGGATCAAGCTCGCGGATATTGATGCCGTCGAGACTGAGACTGCCGGACTGCGGATCGTAGAAGCGCAGCACCAGATCGAATAGCGTCGATTTGCCGGCACCCGAGGGGCCTACGAGCGCGACACTCTCACCGGGTTTGACCAGCAGAGAGATACTATTCAGCGCCGGTGTGTCGGGACGGCTCGGATAGCTGAAAGTGAGATCCTTCAGCTCCAGTGTGCCCTTGAATTCGGCTTCGAAATGGCGGGGATTGGCGGGGGCGACAATCTCGTTCTCTGCCTCCAACAATTCCATCAGGCGTTCCATGGCGCCAGCGGCTCGTTGCAATTCGCTGATCACCTGGCTGATGGCGCCTACCGCCGAGGCGACGAGCACGGCATAGGCGACAAACGCGGTCAGCTCGCCGGCTGACATGACGCCGTTAATCACATCCTGTCCACCGACCCAGATCATCACCGCGAGCGCACCGAATACCAAAGTCATCACGACCGTGATCAGAAACGAACGCATCAGGATGCGATTGAGCGCAACCTTGAAGGCAGTCTCCACATGTCGGGAGAACTGGGCGTCGTCGTGGCCCTGGTGGTTGTAGGCCTGTACGGTCTTTATCTGCTGAATGCTTTCGCCGACATAGGCGCCGACGTTGGCGATTTCATCCTGACTGCTGCGCGACAGCTTTCTCACCTTGCGGCCGAAGTACAGGATCGGTCCGATGACGAGCGGGATGCAAATGAGCACGACGCTGGTCAATTTCGGATTGGTGATGAACAGGAAAATGGTGCCGCCCACCATCATGAGCAGATTGCGCAGCGCGATTGAGGCAGAGGAGCCCACTACGGACTGAATTAGTGTGGTGTCGGTGGTGATGCGCGACTGAATCTCGCCGCTCAGATTGTCTTCGAAGTAACCCGGGTGCAAGTCGATGATGTGGGAGTAAACGGCCTTGCGGATATCGGCGGTGACGCGCTCGCCGAGCCAGGACACCCAGTAGAAACGGGCGAATGTACCTGCCGCCTGCAGCAGGGCCACGATAACGAAACCGAGGATGGCCCCGTTGAGTGATTCCGTTGAGCCAGCGACAAAGCCCTTGTCGACAATCACCCGCACATACTGCACCAATCCCAGTGTCAGCCCCGCCGTGAACACGAGTGCGATCGAAGCGATGACGATCTGCTTGGTGTACGGAGTGAGGAAGGCGAGCGATTTGCGAAGGATAGTGGAAGACGACTGCTGCATGCGTGCAATGTAGCAGCATCCTGCGCAGAGTCAAAAACGTTTTTCCAACTGGTGTGCTAGTTTCGCGCGGCGTAGCGACCGATCGCATCGTAATAGATGGCGTCCACAGCCTTGTTGTCACGGGCGTAGAAGCTAATGGAGCCATCTTCATTGACCCAGAACTCAATGCCGCGCGCCGTCATCGTCGCCTGAATCTCGTCCCGTATCTCGCCGTTGCGCAGGCGGAAACTGGAAATGGCATCGGCTGCCGGTTCCGCCGCGGGTGCGGGCGTGGCTGCCGGCTCCGGAGTACAGGCGGCGATGAGGAGGGCAAGCACAAGCAGGAATCGATTCATGGGGTATCCGGCACTGTTCCTGGATGCGGTCGCAGTGGGCGAGGCGTCAGACGGCAGGCGAACAGGACTGTGAGACGCCAGTTTCCCAGAGCCCCTGCCGGCCTGCAAGCCTCAGGTTGTGAGGGCGCCCGGAATTTGAGACAGTGAACCTCAGGGTGGCGGAGTCGCGCGACTCCGGACGCGATATTTACAGGAGTCCGAGGCATGTCCAGCAAGATCAATGAGCTGATCGACAAGATTGCGAAACTGGAAAACCAGTTAGTGGAGGAAATCAGGGAGCAGGAGGCAGAGTTTCATTACAAGCTGGAAGGAACCCGTGTCAAATTTGAAGATTCTGTCCTGGAGGCGCATCGCCGGCTGAAGGTGGCGATTATCCCGTGGCTGCGGTCGTCGCTATTGCGCAATATCCTGTCTGTGCCCTTCATCTATGCCATGATCATCCCGCTCGCGTTCATGGATCTCACGATCACGCTGTACCAGCACATCTGCTTTCGCCTCTACAACGTCGCACGGGTCCGCCGCGGCGACTATATCGTGATGGATCGCCACCAACTCTCCTACCTGAATGGCATCGAGAAATTCAATTGCTTTTACTGCGGATATGGCAACGGCGTGATCGGCTACTCCCGCGAGGTGCTCGCGCGTACCGAACAGTACTGGTGTCCTATCAAGCATGCGCGCAAAGTGGTTGGCACGCACCGGCGTTATCAGAAATTCATGGGTTTCGGCGATGGTGAGAACCACCAGGCGCGGGTGCTGGAGTTTCGCGAGGCCTTGCGGCCGCAGGACGGTGACGCCTGATGGCGTCACCTGCGGATAGGCTTAACGAAACAGATTCAGGTCGATCATGTCGGCCATCGATTTGTAGCCGGCATCATTGGGATGCAGATTGTCGGTGGTGAAGTCGGCTCGAAGACGGGTCGGGTTGGCCGGATCCTGCACCGCCTTCTCGAAATCGATGACGCCGTCAAACGCACCGCCGGTGCGAATGAAGTTATTGACAGTTTGTCGCACGACTTCACCCTCGGGACTGTAGTAAGCCGCGCCTTCGTAGGGAGTCAATGTGGCACCGATTACCTTGATGCCCCGGGCATGGGCACGGGCGATAATCTGTTTGTAGCCACTGATGATAGCGTCAGCCGAGATCAGTTCGCCGCTGCGAGACGACATACCAATGTCGTTGATACCTTCCAACAGAACCATGTGAGTGACATTGCTGAGTGCCAGCACATCGCGCTCGAAACGCGCCTGCAGGTTCTCTCCAAACCGGGCGCTGCCTTCAGTAGTCACGCGGTTGCCGCTGATGGCGCCGCTGGCAATCGCAAAATTCTTGATGGAACTGTCGCTGTAGAGGCGGCGTGCAAAATGATTCGGCCAGCGCTGGTTCGCGCTCACGGTGGAGCCATAGCCATCGGTGATGGAATCGCCCACTGTGGCGATGGTGCTGATCCCTTCGGCAGCAATCACATCGATGGCCGTCAGCAAATTAAAGACGGTGACCTCGGTGGCACCAGCCAGGCTTGCCGACGTCGTGTGGTTGCCGGCAGTGGAGATGTAGTTTGTCTGCATGCCGAGATTGTGCGAGGTGATGAAGCCGGCATCATCGGGCAGATAGAGGCTGATGCTCAGATTGGTCAGGGCTGGTACCGCGAAGGCGATCGGATCGCTCATGACAACACCGCCTCGGGTAATGGTGATGCTGCTTTCGCCACCGAAAGTAACGGCCTTGCTAGTCCCCGCTTGGATGCCGCTGCCTTCGCTCTGTAGCGCGACAGTGACGGCGCCCAGATGCATCGGCATGTCGCCATGGTAATTCGCCAAGCGCAATCGCAGCGCGCTACCGCCTGCCGAGGTGTGGACGATCAGCCGTAGCGTCTGATTGTTGATGTCTGGTGCATCCTCGCGGGGATCGACAAGCGTGCTGGGACTCGCTGCCCAGGTCGTGACCCAGCGGGGATCAGACTGGGACTGCGCGAAGCTTGTCTGCCCCAGCACGAGGCCGGTGAGCAGCAAAGTCGCGAGTGCCATCCGGACATTGGCAAGCAGGAGAAGCGGGCGAAGCAGTTGAATGGCCATGTGAAGAACCCTTTCTTGTTATTGGTGGGTGGTGGCGATGGATGCAAGTGAGTAAATCATACTATCCGGGCCTTGAGAAGTTGGACTCTGTTCTCCGCCCAAGAACGCATGGACTTGGCTCAAGATAGCTTTTATTCTCCCGTACTCACCCCGGCACAGGACCGCCGGGGGGTCACCTGCAAACAACAGGGGGAACAGGGCCCTTACAATAATTCAGGAGATTGACATGGGAAAAACCATCCGTTTCATCGGTTTGTGTGGTGCACTCGTCGTCGCCACGGCGGCTTCCGCCCAGACGCAAATAGCAACGGGCGCTAAATACACGGCACTCGGCAGCTCGTTCGCCGCAGGCCCTGGCGTAGCCGAACAGCTAGGTTCCTGTGGACGCTCGGACCGCAACTATTCCCACCTCGTTGCGAGCACACTGGGGCTGGTGCTTACCGATGCGAGCTGTAGCGGCGCGACGACTGATCATATTCTGCATACCTCACAGAATGGGGAACCGTTGCAGATCGATGCCGTCAGTGCCGACACGGCGCTTGTCACGGTCACGATTGGCGGCAATGACATCACCTATACCTCGTCGACGTTTGGTTGCGCGGGCAAGCCTGCCGCTGATCGCTGCACGGCCAATCTCGATCAGGCGGCGATCGATAGCCTCGTCGCGCAGTTGCCGGCCAAGCTCGGTGCGACGCTCGATGCCATCAAGGCGAAGGCTCCTGAGGCGACGATCGTGGTCGTGACCTATCCACGGGTGTTCCCGGTTGATGCAACAAGTTGCGACGAACTGCAACTGAGCGCCGACGACACCAACTATCTGGCGGCGCTTGGTGCGAAACTGGAGCAGGCCTTCGTTGATGTCGCCGCGGCCAAGCACGCACTCATTGCAGACGCTTACGTCGGAGCAGCCGGACACGGCCCCTGTGACGCAGTGCCTCAACGCTGGGTCAATGGCAACCTCGTGGCGGACAGCGGCATTCGTTACCATCCAACGGCCCAGGGCCACAGC
The DNA here is from genome assembly GCA_023257655.1 of Pseudomonadales bacterium. Classification (GTDB taxonomy): domain Bacteria; phylum Pseudomonadota; class Gammaproteobacteria; order Pseudomonadales; family Pseudohongiellaceae; genus UBA9145. Next base: position 28,318 of record JALRBQ010000013.1, on the reverse strand, counting down.
GAGATGGCGCGGCTGATTCTGGCTGCGCTGGGCAAGTAGCGGAGGGCGGGCGATGGATAACCAGCGACTCTTCAAGATGGCATTTGCCAGTGTCTATCCGGCGTATGTGAACAAGGCCGAGCGCAAAAACCGCACAAAGGAAGAAGTCGACCAGATTATCCGCTGGCTGACCGGCTATACCCAGGCCAAGCTGGAGCAACAACTCAAGAAGCGCAATGACATCGAAACGTTCTTTGCGCAGGCGCCAAAACTGAACCCGAATGTAGCTCTGATCAAGGGCGTCGTATGCGGTATCCGCGTCGAGGAAGTGAAGGATCCACTCATGCAGAAGATTCGTTTCCTCGACAAATTGATCGATGAACTCGCCAAGGGCAAGGCTATGGAGAAGATCCTGCGCGAGCCGTCCTGAAGCGAAAGGAGCGAACGTGAAACCAGTGAAAGTGGTGACCTGCCTGAACCGAATTGCAGTCGTACTGGCGTTGTTGCTCATCGCTGCCGCGCCGGCTCGAGCAGCTGAACTTATCAGGCATACGGTGATGTCAGAAGGGCATCCGCTGGCGCTTTGGGAAAAATCGGTAGCCAATCCCAAGGGCCAGATCCTTCTTCACCATGGTCGCACCTGGAGTGCACTGCCGGACTTCGACCTGCAGGTGCCAGGCGAGTCGAAATCGCTGATGGACGGTTTTAACGAACAGGGATATTCAGTCTGGGCGTTGGATGCACGTGGCTACGGCGCGACGCCGCGCGATGGTTCTGGCTGGAACACCCCGGATAAGGCCGCGCGTGATCTCGCCAACACCATAGACTGGTTGTTTGAGCGAACCGGCAACAGCATTCATGTCTGGGGCTGGTCTTACGGTTCGATGGTGTCGCAGCTCACAGCGCAGATCGCTCCGCAGCACATCAAATCCCTGACCCTCTATGGTTATCCGGTCAATCCCGATACGAACTATGCCGACCCTGCAGGTCAGCAACAACCGGCTCGCGCGCGCAACACGGCCGAGGCGGCGGCGTCAGATTTCATCGTCGACGGTGCGATTAGCGATGCCGCCATCGCCGTTTATGTGCGGGAAGCGCTCAAGGCAGACCCGGTTCGCACCGACTGGAATCAGTTACAGCAGTGGAATGCACTGCAGGCGAGCGCGGTGACAGTACCCACCCTGTTGCTGCAGGCCGAGTTCGATCCGCTCGCCGATACAGAAGCTCACGCCAGAGTATTCACTGCGATCGCGAATCCCTCCAAGCAGTGGGTGGTGCTGGCCGGTGGCGATCATGCCGCGTTGCTGGAGACTCCTCGGCAACAGTTGATTGATGCTTCTACCGCCTTCATGGCCTGGATAGATCGTTAGGCCAGATTGCAGTTTGTGATTGTCGACTCCTGGAACGCCGATGCCTGAATTGATACTGACAACCTACGATTGGGTGCCTGAACCGCCCCGTGGCTACGTGCGTGATCTGCGAATTCGCTGGGCATTGGAAGAGGCGAACCTACCCTACCGGGTCGAAAGCACTCCCTTTAAGGACAGACAGGCAGATCACTTTGCAAAGCAGCCCTTTGGTCAGGTTCCGTGGCTGACCGAGGGAGACAAAACAATCTTCGAGACTGGCGCGATCCTGATTTATCTCGGCGAGTGCAGCGAGCTGCTGCTATCGCGTGATCCAGCCAAGCGTCTGGTTTCTATCGAATGGATGTTTGCGGCGCTCAATTCGATGGAGATGGCGAGTGTTCCCTGGTCATTATTCAAATTCTTCGGTGATACAGGTGATACCTGGGCCCCGAAGTTTTTCGACGACTGGGTAAAGACGCGAGTGAAACATCTGGAACCCGTGCTTGCGAAGCACGAGTGGGTGGTAGACACTTTTTCCATTGCCGATATCGCGCTAGCCGATGTGCTGCGCCTCATCAACCGATTCAACGGGCTGGAGGATCAACCCGCCTGTCAGGCTTATGTGGAGCGGGCGACTTCCCGCCCTGCGTTTATCAAGGCGCATGCCGATCAACTCGCCCATTTCGCCGCCGCAGACGCACATAAGCGCTGAGTTTTTCTGCTGCCTCAGTGCTAAGAAATTCTGATTACCGCGAGTATCAGTCGGTATGGTCATGAACAGTCTACAGCGTGATTTTTCTAACGGTTGGAATGCCAGGGCACAGGAATTCATTGCGAATCGCAGCATGCAGATCGGTGTAGCCACGATGGCGAACTGGAGCCGATCACTGCGGGCCGGGCAATCCATTCTGGATATTGGTTGCGGTTTCGGAGGACCTTATACACAGAGCTTGATTGATGCAGGATTGACGGTGCATGGCATCGATCCGTCGGCGGTGTTGCTGACGGAATACCAGAGACGTTTCCCTTCGGTTTCGGCGCGCTGCGAAGCGATTGAAAATACCCGCTTCCTGGACAGCCGCTTCGACGCCATACTCGCAATTGGCGTGCTGTTTTTGCTGGAGCCGGAAGTTCAGAGAATCGCCCTGGAGAGAATGGCGACCAGGCTCAATGCTGGCGGCAGGTTACTGTTTACGTCACCCTGGCAATGTTGTGAATGGCAGGATTTGCTCACGGATCGTCCGTCCCGATCTCTGGGAAGAGAACAGTACGTGGCTGTGCTTCACGCACATGAAATGAGGCTGTTTGCGGAGTACACTGACGAAGGCGGCAATCACTACTATGATTTCCGCTTCAGTACCTCTTTCTGATCGAAGCAATGACCAACTCCTTGCGCGAGTTCGAAGAGCTAGCCCATGCAAACAGACGCCATTCTGGAAGTTGACCGTCAACTCGTGCGCTACCAACTTCTGGGATTTCCGGGAGTTCTGATGATTGGCCTTGGCGGCTATGGCTTGCTGGCGCGAGGAAAGGCATTCTGGTCAATGCTGAATGTCGAGAACCTGTGCATCGCGCTGATTGTTCTCGGGGCCTGCGTCGCGGGTTGAGAGGCGCATCGGGTTTACCCCTTGCTCAAGCAAAAAACGGAATTGACCGCGCAACAGCGCAAATAAGAGAGGCGCCATGCCCCTGCTTGAAGTAGAAATTGTCGGAGTCCCGGCCGCCACGACCAATCCTCCGCTCGCCAGACGCATTGCCGATACGGCCGGGGCAGTGCTTGGTTCTGCGCCGCAGGGTACCTGGGTGCGTCTGCATTACCTGCCGCCAGAACAGTATGCCGAGAATGGCGGCCTTATCGAAGCATTGCCCGTGTTTGTCTTGCTCACCCTCGCCAAACCTGCCACCGGTGCCGCGCTCGCCGCGCAATTACGCGAGCTGGCCCAGGCGATAGGTGACGCGTGTGAACGCGGTGCCGAGAGCGTACATATTCGTGTCGAGCCACCGGCGGCAGGTCGCATCGCCTTTGGTGGCAAACTGAGGGACTGATCGCAGGGTTGCGTCGGAAGGTTTTATCGCGGGGATCATCGACGGGTTTCATCGATGGGTTTCAGCGAAGGGTTTCATCGGAGAGCTTATGGCTAGCAAACGACCGACCACAATCGCACAGTACATCGATGCCGCAGCACCGGTAGCGAAGTCGCATTTGCAGGAACTCCATGTCTTGCTGAAAGGGATTGCGCCCACAGCGCAAGAGGCCATCAAGTGGGGCAATCCGTTTTACGTCGAGCCCCGCTTCCTGTTTGCGTTCTCGGCACACAAGGCGCACGTTGGTTTTATGTGCTCGGAACACCTCATGAAAGAACACTGTGCAGGCATAAAAGAGTATGAGTTAACGCCGCGGGGCATCCTGAAAATACCCTACAGCAAGCCCATCCCCAAGGCCCTCATCACCAGGATCGCCAAAGCAAGAGTGATGACTCTGAAAGCACGGCAAGACGACAGTTTCTGGTAGATTACCAGGAGGCGTTAGCCGGCGAGGCAATAGCAGTACCAATCACACTACAACGGAGAGATTCGATGAAGACGCTAATAAAAGCCACAGTACTGAGTTTGGGCGTGATCCTGTCGATGCCGGTATTCGCTCAGGGCACGGGCATCGAAGTGCGGTCGATACGGGTACTCGCGGTGGATGTCGAAGCGCTCGCGCGTTTCTACGAGACTGCCTTCGGCATGTCCGAAACACGTCGGCCTGTGGACACGGCGACTTTCAAGGAGATCGTGATCAATACCGGGGCAAGCTCCGAACTTGCTCGAGCCGCCCACTCCACACCCATTGTGATTGCCACGAAACGCGATCGCACGGCACCGCCACCGTCCATGGCCGCATTGATTCTCGAAGTGCCTGACATGGATGCGGCCATCGCGGCCGTCGTTGCAGAAGGCGGTAAGGGTGGAACGCCGAACACTTCCGGTGAAGGTCTCGTGTATGCCATGGTGGCGGACCCGGAAGGCAATCCCATCGAGTTGCTGCTGCGCCAGTAGCAACACCTCATTCAGCACAAGAGACAGGGTTTACAGGCCATGGAAGTCAGGCTGGTCAATTTTCCCGAGACCAGGGTGGCGCTGCTGCCTCACCGTGACAGCCCTGCAACAGAACACGCGACTGTCTTGCAGCTCGTGCAATGGAAGTTGCAGCACCAATTACTGGATCAGGAACGGTATCGAACCTACGGGTTGCACTATCTGCCGGGTACTGCGCCGGATTCAGAACACCGGGTCGATTTTTGTCTGTCGATCCATGAAACAGTCGAACCCAATACCTTAGGCATCGTCGAGAGTACGATCCCGACCTGTCGCTGCGCGCTCGCGCGCGACATTGGATCGCGATTGGATAATCAGGCGGTGAAGTATCTGGTGTATGACTGGCTGCCCCGCAGTGGCGAGACTGTTTCTGGTGCCCCGATTATTTTTCACTACGTGAATGTCGGTCCGACAGTGAAGGCGAGCGACGCCATTACGGATGTGTATTTGCCGCTTCACACTCAATGTATTTGAGACTGTGAATTGCTGACGGGTGGCGGTGCAAAAAAAAGCCCGCGCAGGATTTCTCACTGCGCGGGCATCATCACCCATCGACCCAGTGGCGAATAGGCCAAACTGCGCAGGGACTGAGGGAGAGATCAGTTCTGCATGGCAGCAATCACCACTGTGCTTATTAGAAATAATGCATGTCCTGTGCCAACTGTGAGGCCGCCCAAATCTCTGGCTTTCTGGCAGTCCCTGGTGAAAACGCGATGGCTGATAGCCTCAATTTGATTCACCACGCACCTTATTTGTGCGCGACGAGGCCTGGCTATACCTTGAGAGTATGTGGTTCGTCGTTTGACCAACCTGAGGTCGTCGCTCGTCGCGGAACTTGCGTGTCAGGTCAACTAACCATCACAATGGGGTGCAGCCAGCGGTCACAGACTGCCACGGGTGCTAGTGAGCTTGTCACCAATCAAAGCGAGAACTCAGAGTCAACAGAGTCAACAAAGGAAGGGACGCATGCAGTATTTGCCAGCAGTTGAAATGGAATCACCACACGGGGTCACAGTCACTGCCTCAGTGATCTGGTTGCACGGGCTCGGTGCCGACGGCAATGACTTCGCGCCCATCGTGCCGCAGCTAGAGCTGCCAACCGCATTCGGTATCCGCTTTGTGTTTCCTCACGCGCCGTCGATTCCTGTGACTATTAATAGTGGGTATGTCATGCCGGCCTGGTACGACATCAAGATGCTCGATATCGACAGGCATGTCGACGAGGCACAATTACTTCAATCCGCGAGCTGGGTCCACGATCTCATCGCCCGCGAGATCGAACGCGGCATCGCTCCAGAGCGCATCGTCATCGCCGGCTTCTCCCAGGGTGGCGCTGTGGCCTTTCAGGCCGGGCTCACCTATCCGCAACGACTGGGTGGCATCATGGCCCTGTCCACCTATTTCGCCACGGCGGCAAGTATTCGCATCGATCCGGTCCAGCATCGGCTGCCGGTGCTGATCTGTCATGGCAATCGCGACACTGTGGTGCCGGAATTGCTTGGTCGTCGCAGTGAGGCGACGCTCCAGGAGCGAGGCTTCGCGCCGGAATTCCATAGCTACCCGATGGAGCATGCGGTGTGCCCCGCGGAGATTGTGGACATTGGCGCCTGGCTGACCCGCGTGTTCAGAGCCAAGTCGTAACGCGCTACGGTGACCCCTTAAAAACCGGGCTTGACCTTAGACCTGGCTCTAAGGTTTATAATGCGACCTCGTCAATCCAAATCCACCTTCCCGCCGATGGTGGCTGTCACTGCGAGGTCCAGCGTGCTCAAGATCAGCGAATTGTCAGCCTGTACCGGGCTTACACCCCACACTCTGCGCTTCTACGAGAAGCATGGCCTGATCCAGGCCAGCAGCCGCAGTGATTCCGGCTACCGGTACTACAATACGAGCGACATCAAGCGCGTTGAGTTTGTGAAGGCCGCGCGCAGCATTGGCTTCTCGCTCGAAGACATCGGGATGTTGTTGTCGATTCGACTGGATAAGCGCAGCCACACCTGTCAGGAAGTTACCGACATCACCCAGGCGAAACTGAAGGAAGTCAGCGCCAAGATCACCGAGCTGCAATCGATGCAGCGCACACTGGAGATTCTGCTCGACAGCTGTTGCGGAGGTCCGGAAAGCGCGACCCATTGTTCGATCATGGAAGCACTGGATGCGGGGACCGTGCGAGACACAAACGCCCATACCCATAAGAGGAAAGCCTCATGAGCCTGTTAAGCGTCTTCTGGGAGATGGTAGTGGAGAGTGCACCGTGGTTGCTTCTGGGGTTTCTGCTCGCGGGAATCATCAAACAACTGATTCCTTCTTCCTGGGTGCAGAAGCAACTCGCAACACCCGGCCTGCTCTCCATCGTCAAGGGGGCAATCATCGGCGCGCCCCTGCCGCTGTGCTCCTGTGGAGTTATTCCCACGGCGCTGGCTGTACGCAAGGCGGGTGCTTCCAAAGGCGCCACGTCATCTTTTTTGGTGGCAACACCGGAAACCGGTGTCGATTCCATCTCTTTCTCTTACGCCGTGTTGGGTCCTGTTTTCGCCATCGCGCGCCCGGTTGCAGCCTTGCTGAGTGCCGTCGTTGCCGGCATCCTCGTCAATGGGTTCGATCGGGAAACCGAACCGGTGCCGGAGGTGGCGACGAAATCCGCGTGTTGCAGCGGCAAGACCTGTGCGGCACCCCCTCCGCAGGAAAGCCTCTCTCAGCGTCTGCTTGGTGCGATTCGTTACGGCTTTGACAATATGATCGCCGATACGGCGAAATGGCTGGTCATCGGACTGGTCGGTGCCTCACTGGTGACGGCCGTAGTGCCGCAGTCGTTCTTTCTGGAGTGGGGCAATGGGGTGGCGGCGATGCTTGTCATGGTGCTGGTGGGTCTCCCCATGTACATCTGTGCGACAGCCTCGACGCCGTTGGCCGCGAGCCTGTTATTCGCCGGCGTCTCTCCGGGTGCCGCGCTCGTCTTCATGCTCACCGGTCCTGCCACCAACATCGCGACGATGGGGGTGATCCGGGCACAACTCGGTAATCGGTCGCTGGCCGCTTATCTGGTTGGCGTCATCGGCAGCGCGATCGCCTGTGGGCTGGCACTGAACGGCCTGTTTAACTACTACGGCTGGGATCTGCAGCTGGCGATGGTGCAGCAGGGTATGGATATGGCACTCTGGCGACAACTCGCCGCGGTTATTCTGCTGTTGTTGATTGCCCGCGTCTGGCTGCGGCCGCTGTGGCGCTCACGCTTCCAGGGTGGGCGCGCTGTTACAGGCGATGCGTGAGCCCGCTGGATCGCTGCGTGACACGGTGATCATTGTCCAGGTAGAACACGACGTCGGCATTGACGGGCAGGGTATGCAGACAATGCCGGGTCAAGCGCTCGAAATGCTGGATGAAGCGCACCAGCTCCAGGGCATTGAAGCCGATTTCCCTGTCCCCACGCTTGCGCTGCATCTGTAATTCCTGATGACCGCGCCACGCGTAGACCTGCTCGAAATCCGGTGCCTGCAGGACCAGCAGCAGGTTCAGGCGAGCGAACAGTGACTGATAGCCCAGTGACAGCGCCTCGTTAACAAAGTGGCGCCATCTCCCGTCCTGGTCTTCGGTTTTCTCCAGGGTATTCATCGGCATCAGCAATTCCCCGTCGGCCTGTGGCGTCGCGCCGACGCACCAGCCCTCGAAGAAGATTATGTCCAGAGGGCCGCTTACGAGGGACCACTGCGACTCGGGCAGCCGGTCGTCGGCGCCCTTGTCGAAGCCCGGCAGGTGCACCAGGTCGCCGGGCCCCGCCGCAAGCAACTTGTCGAGTGTCTGACTCGCCAGCCTGACATCGTGTGTGCCCGGTACACCGCGGCACGCCAGCAACGGGTGGATGTCCTGACTCAGTCGGGTGCGTTCGGCCTTGGTCAGGTAGAAATCATCGAGGGACAGAGCGACCGCATGCTGGCCCATTCCCTGCAAGAGTCCGGTGAGAAGATGTGCCAGCGTAGACTTGCCAGTGCCCTGTGCTCCATTGACGCCAATCAGGAGAGGCTTGTCAGGAGTGCGACGCCGACAGGCGACAAGTTCCGGGACCAGCGGCAGGAACCAGTCCGCGATATCGTCACAATAGGACTCGGGCAAGTCTTCCTGCGCGATAAACTCGTCAATAAACTGTTGATACATTGTGTATAGTTTTTGTCGATGGATTTGAATCGAGTGTGTACTGCGTTTATCCCACAGTTATTTGGTGATTCCAAGCTTTTGCATAGGTCTCATTCCGCTCCTGTGTTAGCATTCCCCTCTGCGCGATCGGGATCCTGAGACCGCGCATCCGGCTCCCGCCCGCTACTCCAGTTGTTCACAAAGTAAAACTACAAGAAGAATTAGAAGAAGAATTAGAAGAAGAGTTAGAAGAAGAACCAAAAGCAGAAAACCAGGAAAAACAGAAAGAACAGAAAGAACAGAAAGAACAGAAAAAAGAAAAGATAGAAGAGAAAGAACAGCAAGAACAGAAATAACAGCAAGAACAGAAAGAACAGTAAAAACAAAAGCCCGGATTCACCGTGATAACCCAGCAGCGCGTCTCGCCGCTGACCGCCTGGTTAACCACCACAACGCCGAAACATGCCGATGTCCACATCCCTGCTGCCCGAACGACCCTTGCTGATCTCGCCCACACTCGCGGCGACAATCGGGCTGGAAGAGGCGGTGATGTTGCAAGAGCTCGCGCAGCTGATCGCGCTGCGCTCCACCGACACCCACAAGCAGCGCCGATGGTTGGAATTGAGTGATCAGGATTTGCTCGACGTGTTTCCCTTCTGGGCTCTGGTTGACATCAAGCGGGTACAGCTCAGTCTGCAGAACCTGGGATTGTTACTCGTTGACCCCGGTACGCCGTCACAACACAGTGCGTTGTTTGCGATAGACGAGGCGACTGCCACGGCCCCGGTGGCGAAGCCGAAACCGGTCGCGACCGCGCCCCGGGCAGTGGGCCCCAGCGGGGCTACGCTTATGCCGCCGAACTGGCAGCCGGAACCGGACTGGGTCGCTTTCTGCCTGCAGCACGGCGTCCCGGAGCCATTCGTCCATTCTCTCGTGCCGGAATTCGTGCGTTACTGGCGCGATCGTGGTCAGGCCCGAGCCTCCTGGGGCAATGCCTTCTACAAGCACGTGCTCCGTGAATGGCGGGCCGAGCAGACACGACAGGGCGCCTGGGAACAGTCCAGTACCATGTCCGCAACCTGGCGACCCAGTGAGGATGCCATCGGCATTCTGGAGAATGCCGGTATCAATGCCAGCTTTATCGAAGATGCCATTCCCGAATTTGTGTTGTACTGGCGCGAGCGGGGATTGGTGCAGGGCGCGTGGAACACGAAATTTATCGAACACATACGGCGGCAGTGGGCGAAGTTCTCCGCCTCGTTCGGACTTGATGATACGCCGAGGGTGATCCCTTCAGACTGGCAACCAAGTGCAGATTGTTATGAGATTTTGCAACTTGCCGAGATTGATGAAGACTACGCGCGTAGCAAGATTCCGGAATTCGTTTTGTACTGGAAAGACAGTCAGCAGGTTAAAGCTTCCTGGAACACAGTCTTTCTACAATTCATTAAACAAGATTGGGCGCGACAACTGAAACAACAGGAATCCGCGGATATCACTCATGCAGAAAATCAAACCCTTGTTGGAACAAGCCAGCAAAGGATTAAAGAAAAGTTCCAGCGCATCGCCGACCGTAGCTGGGCGGAGTAGTCAGCCGACTCCGGCGATGGTCGATCGCGTGGGCGAGCCCGGTGCCGGTTTCGCGCAAGACGCGGAACTCGATCATGTTGACGCCATAAACCAGGTGTTTGCGGAATTCGAGTTCGCCTACCACAACCAGTTTCACAAGGCATTCGCCAGCGTCGAGAGCCTGGTAATCGCAAAAAAATACTGGCTCTCCAGTCTGGAACACTATACGCCGACGCAGATCGTGCAGGCAGCGAAGCGCCTGATCAAGACCCAGGATTATCTGCCATCCATCGCCGCGCTCGTGCGTGCCTGCGAGGAAGGGTTCGATTTGTTCGGTCTGCCAGCACCTCGGCAGGCCTATTACGAAGCCTGTTCGGCGCCTTCGCCGAAACGCTCACATCGGTGGAGCCATGAGGCCGTGTACTATGCGGGCAAGGTCACAGGCTGGTATCTGCTCGCCAATGAGCCTGAGGCCACAGCGTTTCCGGCGTTCGAGTACAACTACACGGCGCTGTGCCGCCGGGTGATGAATGGTGAAGCGCTCACCATCGAAATTCCGCAACCGATCGCCGATCGGGTCGAGCGTCCGCTGGATCGCGAGGAAGCGCAGGCGCGCATCGCGAAACTGAAGGCCGACCTCGATCTCTAACTCGATCTCCAACCTCGACTTCTAAAAATATCGCCCTAGCCGTTGAGCTTGCGATATTTGATGCGGGTTGGCGCCGCATTCTCGCCGAGCCGTTTCTTGCGATCGGCTTCGTAGTCCGTGTAGTTCCCGTCGTGGAAAACAATCTGGCTGTCACCCTCAAAGGCGAGGATGTGGGTGCAGATGCGATCGAGAAACCAGCGATCGTGCGACACCACAATGGCGCAACCTGGGAAGGCAAGCAGGCCCTCTTCCAGCGCGCGCAGGGTTTCCACATCCAGGTCGTTGGTCGGTTCGTCCAGCAACAACACGTTGGCGCCGCGCTTTAACAGCTTCGCCGTATGCAGGCGGTTGCGTTCACCGCCAGACAAATCTTTCACGAATTTCTGCTGATCGCCACCCTTGAAGTTGAAGCGACTGGCATAGGCGCGGGAGGGGATCTCGTATTTGCCAATCTGCAGAATGTCCTGTCCGTCGGAAATCTCCTCCCACACGGTATTGTCGCCTTTGAGCGCATCGCGGCTCTGGTCAACATAGGCCAGCTCGACAGTCTCGCCCAATTCGATGGAACCGGAATCGGGCTTCTCGCTGCCAACCAGCATGCGCAGGAACGTGGTCTTGCCGGCGCCGTTGCCGCCGATGATGCCAACGATACTGCCCTTGGGGACTGAGAAGCTAAGATTGTCGATCAGCACCTTGTCGCCGAAGCCCTTACACAGATCCTTCACGACGATCACCTTGTCGCCAAGCCGGGGTCCGGGCGGGATATAGAGTTCCGAAGTTTCGTTGCGCTTCTGGAATTCCTGGGAGTTGAGTTCCTCGAAGCGGGCGATACGCGCCTTGCTCTTGGACTGACGACCCTTCGGATTGGCGCGCACCCATTCCAGCTCGGACTTGATCGTGCGCTCGTGGGCGGCTTCCTGCTTGGCTTCCACCTCCAGGCGCTTCTCCTTGGTCTCCAGCCAGGTACTGTAGTTGCCCTCATAGGGAATGCCGTGGCCGCGATCCAGTTCCAGAATCCAGCCGGCAGCGTTATCGAGGAAATAGCGATCGTGGGTGATTGCCACCACGGTGCCGGGGTATTCCTGCAGGAAGCGCTCGAGCCAGGCGACGCTTTCCGCGTCGAGGTGGTTAGTGGGCTCATCGAGCAGCAGCATGTCCGGCTTGGACAGTAGCAGTCTGCACAGGGCAACCCGGCGCTTCTCACCGCCGGAGAGTGTGCTGACCTTGGCCTCCCAGGGCGGCAGACGCAAGGCATCAGCCGCCTGTTCCAGAATGCGCTCGACCTGCCAGCCATCCACTGCATCGATCTCGTTCTGCAGCGTACCCTGCTGTTCCAGCAGGGCATTCATCTCGTCATCACTCATGGGTTCGGCAAACTTGTCGCTGATGGCATTGAATTTGTCCAACAGCTCGATGATGTTCTTGATGCCATCCTGGACATTACCGCGCACGTCCTTAGCCTCATCCAGTTCCGGCTCCTGTGGCAGATAGCCGATGCGGATATCTGACTGGGGGCGAGCCTCACCGTTATATTCCTTGTCCCGACCGGCCATGATGCGCAGCAGCGTGGACTTGCCCGAGCCGTTGAGACCCAGCACGCCGATCTTGGCGCCGGGAAAGAAGGACAGGGAGATGTCTTTCAGGATTTCTCGCTTCGGGGGGACGATCTTGCCGACCCGGTTCATCGTGTAAACAAATTGCGCCATGCTGTGTTCCTGCGACCAGATAAAAATGAGGGCGGTATTATGTCACAGCCGCCGCCGGTTTGATGCACTGCGGGAGAGGAAGGCTCCCCGGAAACGTGATTTTGAGGATGTCCAATCCCGGCCCATCATGTAGAATAGCGCCTTCAAAAAATCCCCCGGGTTTCCGCCTCAAATCCAATACGGAGTAGCAGATGTTTACGAGCGACACCAGCCTGTCTGAATTCGATTCTGACGTTAATGCAGCGATCGAAGCTGAGCAAACCCGGCAGGAGCAGCACATCGAACTGATTGCCTCGGAGAACTACACCAGCCCGCTCGTGATGCAGGCGCAGGGCTCGGTGCTCACCAACAAATACGCCGAGGGTTACCCCGGCAAACGCTACTACGGTGGGTGTGAACACGTCGATGTCATCGAAGAGCTGGCAATCGCGCGGGCCAAGGAGCTGTTCAAGGCCGATTATGCCAACGTGCAACCGCACTCCGGATCACAGGCCAATGCCGCGGTCTATATGGCTTTGCTGAAACCCGGCGATACCGTGCTTGGCATGAGCCTGGCCGACGGCGGCCATTTGACTCACGGCGCCAGCGTCAGTTTCTCCGGTCGCATCTACAAAGCCGTGCAGTACGGCCTGAATGCGAGCACTGGCGAGATCGACTATGCCCAGGTGGCCGCCCTCGCGCAGGAACACAAGCCGAAGATGATCATGGCCGGCTTCTCTGCCTATTCCCGGGTCATCGACTGGCAGAAGTTTCGCGAGATCGCCGACAGTGTCGGTGCCTATTTCGTCGTCGACATGGCCCATGTCGCCGGTCTGATTGCCGCCGGGGTCTACCCGAGCCCGGTCAACATCGCCGACGTGACAACGTCAACCACGCACAAGACCCTGCGCGGTCCCCGTGGCGGGCTCATTCTGGCGCGCGCCAATCCCGAGTTGGAGAAGAAACTCAATTTCGCCGTGTTCCCGGAGAGTCAGGGTGGACCGCTGATGCACGTGATAGCCGCCAAGGCCGTGTGCTTCAAGGAAGCCATGCAGCCGGGGTTCAGAGCCTATCAGGAACAGGTCTTGAAGAACGCCCGCGCCATGGCCCAGGGCTTTATCGACCGCGGGTACGATGTGGTCTCCAACGGCACTGACGATCACCTTTTCCTGTTGAGCCTGATCAAGCAGGGCATCACCGGCAAGGATGCGGATGCCGCCATGGGGCGCGCCAATATCACGGTGAACAAGAACGCCGTTCCCAATGACCCCAAACCGCCCTTCGTCACCAGCGGTCTGCGCATCGGCTCACCAGCCATCACCACCCGAGGTTTCAAGGAAGCCGAGGCGACTGCCTTAACCGGATGGATGTGCGATATTCTGGACGATCTCGGAAACGAAGCCCTGATCGAGGCCACCAAGGCGAAGGTTCTCGAGCTGTGCGCACGATTTCCGGTGTACAAGCGGGGCTGATGCGATGCCGCGCACATGACGCGGCGCGAGCTATTCACGCAACACCAAGAGAGCGGCCAACATGCATTGTCCATTCTGTAGTGCGGTAGATACCAAGGTGATCGATTCCCGGCTCGTCTCGGAAGGCGATCAGGTGCGTCGTCGGCGCGAGTGCATAACCTGTGCTGAACGTTTCACCACCTACGAGACAGCCGAGCTGGTGATGCCGCGCATCATCAAACAGAATGGAATTCGTGAGCCCTTCAACGAAGACAAGTTGCTCGCCGGTCTGACCAAGGCGCTGGAGAAGCGACCAGTCAGTATCGAAAGCGTCGAGGAGGCCGTGAGTCGCATCAAGGCCTTTCTGCGTGGTTCCGGCGAACGCGAAATTGAATCCCGAGCTGTTGGTGAGCAGGTAATGAAGGAACTGCGCAATCTCGATGAGGTTGCCTACGTGCGTTTCGCTTCTGTGTATCGCAGCTTCAAGGATCTGAACGAATTCCGACAGGAAATCGACAGGCTCTCCAATGACAGCAACAAGGACAGCGTCGAGTAGGCACTCTGTTCCCGGGCCGCCTTGCTTTACGGCCAAATTCCACTACAGTGCTTCTTGTCATTTAAAATCCTGTGCTTCAGAACCCTGTAATCCGGAATCCAGTAATAGAGATTCCCGTAAAAGAGATCACTGCAGCACGATTCGCCTGAATACTCTAACCCTATAAGGTGTTTGCTTAATTAACCCTGAGTCATGCAAGTCTATTCCAACAAGGCACTGAGCCAGGAAATTATTGACTGGCCAGTTACAATGCAGCGTGCACTGATGCTGGCGGCGCGCGTGATGTCGGCTGCCCCCAATCCACGTGTTGGCTGCGTGATTGTGTGCGCTGAAGGTATCGTGGGCGAGGGTTGGCACAGTGCAGCCGGGCAGCCCCATGCGGAGATCGAAGCATTGCGAATGGCCGGGAACGCCGCGCGCAATGCAACCGTCTTCGTCACACTCGAGCCCTGTGCCCATCATGGGCGAACCGGCCCCTGTGCCGATGCTCTGATTGCCGCTGGAGTCGCTCGCGTCGTGATTGCCGGCATCGATCCGAATCCGGCGGTAGCAGGCAAAGGGATTGCACGGCTGGAAGCGGTCGGCATCGAGGTTGCGCATCTGGTGGATTTCGAGGCAGCCGCGCAATCGCTCAATCGCGGGTATTTCAAACGTCGGCAGTTTGGCCGTCCCTGGGTAACCTGCAAACTGGCGATGAGCATCGACGGGCGCACCGCTCTCGCCAATGGCACCAGCAAGTGGATTACTGGCGGCGAGGCGCGGGCGGACGTGCAACGATTGCGCGCCCGCAGTTGCGCAATTGTTACGGGCATTGCGACGGTCCTGTTTGACGATCCCTCGTTGACGGTAAGGCCCGCGGAACTGCAACTGTCAGCAGAGGCGCAGCAGGTGAATGCCCTGGCGCTGCGGCGACAGCCGCTGCGTGTGATCCTGGACAGCAAGGGGCGCGTTCCCGCGAACGCACGAATTCTGGGAGACGGCACCGGTGTCAAGGTGTACATCGGGCGTGAGAGTCAGGCGCCGAGCGGCCTGCCGGCTGCGGTTCAGGTGCTCCCGGTTGCCGCCAATCGGCAAGGAGTCGATCTGCTTTCTGTGCTAGAATCCCTCGCCTCGGATTTTGAGTGCAATGAAATTCTCGTCGAGGCGGGCTCAACCCTGAGCAGTGCCTTTATTAGCGCTGGACTCGTGGACGAATTGATCGTCTATATTGCACCAAAATTGCTGGGCAGTGATGCCCGCGCCCTGTTTGAAGCCTCTGGATTGACGGCCCTCACCACAGCCCCACAGTTTGAGCTGGCCGATGTCGAGCGTTTCGGCAATGATGTGCGGCTGACGCTGCATCCACAGTATGGCAAGAGCGACTAGTCGATGTTTACCGGCATTATTGAAGCCACGGGCACAGTGACCCGGCTAACCCAGATCGCCTCGGAGTGGCGGCTGTCACTCGACAGCGGAAAACTGGTACTTGATGACGTCAGGCTGGGAGACAGCATTGCAGTCAATGGTTGTTGTTTGACCGTCGTCGAACTGAGCGCGAAGGGATTCAGCGCCGATGTCTCGAATGCAACCCTGGAATGCACAACTCTTGGCAATTTCTCCAGAGGAACGCGTGTGAATCTCGAGAAGGCGATGCTGGCAAGCGATCGGTTTGGTGGGCACATCGTCAGCGGTCACGTCGATGGCGTAGGAAGTTTGTTAGAGTCAACCGCCGACGCTCAAAGTGTGCGACTCCGCTTTGGCGTGCCTGCGACGCTCTCGCGCTACATCGCGGCGAAGGGTTCGATCTGTGTAGACGGGACCAGCCTGACCGTTAACGAGATCGACAGCAACAGTTTTACGGTCAATGTCATCCCTCATACCCAGCAGGAAACGGTTATCGGTGGTTATGTGGTGGGACAGCGCGTCAATATCGAAGTGGATTTGATCGCGCGCTATCTCGAGCGCATGATGCGCGCGGACAAGAATTCTGGCGAGCAAGGCGGGATCAGCAATGAGTTGCTGGCCAGACACGGATTCAAATAGGGTAAGTCTCAGCACACGGGTAACAGGTTTAATGGAACTGAATTCAATAGAAGAGATCATCGACGATATTCGCCAGGGCAAGATGGTGATCTTGATGGATGACGAAGATCGTGAGAACGAAGGCGATCTGATCATCGCCGCCGAGCGCGTACGCATGGAAGACATCAATTTCATGGCGACTTACGCCCGCGGATTGATCTGCCTCACCTTGACGCGTGAGCGATGCGAGCATCTCAATCTTCCCCTCATGGTGCATGAAAACAACACGCCCTATAACACCAGTTTTACTGTCTCTATTGAAGCGGCCACTGGCGTTACGACAGGCATTTCTGCCGCCGACCGAGCTCGCACGATTCAGGTTGCGGTTGGCAGGGACAGTGTCGCCAGTGACATCGTTCAGCCTGGCCATATCTTTCCTATTATGGCTCAGCCTGGTGGCGTACTGCGCCGTGCCGGACATACTGAATCCGGTTGTGACTTGGCGCGTATGGCTGGTTATCAGCCAGCCGCGGCGATCGTCGAGATCATGAACGACGACGGGACCATGGCGCGTCGGCCGGATCTGGAAAAATTTGCTCAGAAACACGGCATCAAGATTGGTACGATTGTCGATCTCATTCACTATCGCATCGCCAACGAACAGACTATCACCCGCCTCGAATCGAACCCCATGCAGACCAAATTTGGTCAGTTTGTTGTGCACAGTTTCCACGATTCCATCAGCGGCAGCACCCACCTTGCGTTCACGATGGGCGAGATTCAGGCCGATGACCCGGTATTGGTCCGGGTGCATATCCCCAATACACTGCGTGATGTCTGTGAGGTGTTTAATGCCGACCGGACCAGCTGGTCCTTCAGCGCGGCGCTGGAGAAAATAGCCGCAGAAGGCAAGGGGGTAGCTGTGCTATTATCCGGCGACGATTACGGACAGGATCTTGAGCACACGATTGCCGCCGCACTGGCGACCGGGCGGGGCACTTCTCGCAGCAATGTGCCACGCAATGACCTCACAATTGGCACCGGATCGCAGATTCTCCGCGACCTCGGCGTCGGCAAGATGCGGCTGCTGAGCTACCCGGCGAAATTCAATGCGATTTCCGGGTTTGATCTCGAAGTCGTGGAATTTGTCCAATTCGAGAAATAAGCGAAGTACGTTACAGCACCGGGTTTTAACAGGAATTTACCATGAGCACGATCAAAACCTATGAAGGTAATTACAACAATGCGACGGCGGGCTACGCGATTGCCGTGGCACGCTTCAACAGCTTCATCGTCGACCGACTACTCGATGGTGCGCTCGATGTGTTGAAGAAACACGGTGTGCAGGACAAGGACATAACAATTGTTAAAGTACCGGGGGCCTTCGAATTGCCTCTGGTAGTCAAACAGCTGGTTGCGAAGGACAAGGTCGATGCGGTGATTGCGCTCGGTGCCGTCATTCGCGGTGGTACCCCGCATTTCGAATACGTTGCCGGTGAATGCGTGAAAGGCATTAGTCAGGCGAGCCTCGAGGGCAATAAACCGGTCGCCTTCGGTGTGCTCACCGTCGATACCATCGAGCAGGCGATTGAACGAGCAGGCACGAAAGCGGGCAACAAGGGTGCCGAGGCGGCCATCACTGCCATTGAAATGGTGAGTGTATTACGCCAATTGGAGAACTAGGTGGTCCAGGCCAAGGTCGCTCAGGACGGGACCAACAAGCCCCGTATGTCGCTCGCCGAGCGCCGCAAGGCGCGGCGATTGCTGGTGCAGGCGCTGTATTCCTGGCTGATTGCCGGTAACGAAACCACCGACATCCTCAAGCAGTTCCGGGAAGAGAATCCCGGCAAGATCGATTGGGATTTTTTTCAGGAAGTGCTGCACGCAGTGCCGAAGCAGGCTGCAACTCTCGACGAGCATCTGCGTCCGCTGCTTGATCGTGACCTCGATGCTCTGGATCCGATTGAGAAGGCGCTACTCTATCTTGGCAGTTATGAACTCGCGTTCCGCATCGATGTTCCCTATCGCGTCGTAATCAATGAGGCAGTCGAGCTGGCCAAAATGTTTGGGGCTACCGAAAGTCACAAATACATCAATGGCGTGCTCGACAAGCTCGTACCGGTGCTGAGAAAGGCCGAATACAGGAAGCAGCGGTCCTAGCGTCCGCCGCGCGCCGCGCGATGAGTCAATCCGAATTCGATATCATTCGCCGCTACTTTGCCGACTCCGGACTTGGATTTGCCCGTGAAGGCGTGGTCGCCGGTATCGGCGATGATGCGTCACTTCTGACGGTACCGCCTGATTCACAACTGGCCCTGTCGCTGGATGTGCTCAATGAAGGCGTGCATTTCCCTGTGGGTGCGGATGCCGAAGCCATCGGCAATCGTGCGCTCGCGGTCAATCTGAGTGATCTGGCGGCGATGGCGGCCACCCCGTTGTGTTTCACCCTGGGTCTCAGCCTGCCGCAGGCCGATGCGAACTGGCTCGCCGGTTTCAGTCGGGGACTACTCGCCCTCGCGCAGCAGTTCAATTGTCCTCTGGTTGGTGGTGATCTCGTGCGCGGGCCGCTCGCCATCAGCATCCAGGTACAGGGGTTGGTGTCGCCAACCCGCGTCTTGCGACGGCAAGGGGCACGAGTGGGTGACCAGGTCTATGTCTCCGGCACGCTGGGTGATGCGGCGATTGCGCTGGTGGCGATGGGATTGCCCAGCGCGCTTGGACCACAGTTCGTCTGTGTGGAAGGCATGCCGCAGCAATCCCAACACCGCCATTTTCTGCAGGCTTATTTCCAGCCCCAGCCCCGCATCGGCCTGGCACAGGCCGTGGCTGTCGAGGCAACCAGTGGCATCGACCTGTCAGACGGATTGGCCGGTGATCTGGGGCATATTCTGAGCGCCAGCGGTGTCGGTGCCCGATTGTATGCCTCAACCCTGCCCGTCTCGATTCCGGCAGCGCAGAGCATGTCGCCGGCCAATTGTGAACTCGCCGCCTTGTTTGGCGGCGATGACTACGAACTCTGTGTAACCGTCCCACCGGCAGCGTGCGCTACCGTCGAGGCAGCGGCCCATGCATTGGGTGTTCCACTGACCCGTGTCGGCGAGATCGTGTCGGAACCGGGCTTGCAGCTCGTTACAGCATCTGGTGTTAGTCTCCCGATCACGGGTAGCGCGTACCAGCATTTTGGTTAATCCCACCGAGGCCTGAATGACGAGTCCAGCCACACGCACACCGCAATCGATTTGGCGCAATCCGGTGCATTTTCTCGCGTTTGGGTTTGGTAGCGGGGCGGTGCCGAGGGGGCCAGGGACTGCCGGTACCGCAGTGGCGATGCTGATCTATCTGGCGCTCCCGCCCATGACGCCTCTGGCGCATGCGGCACTGATCGTCGGCAGTTTTCTGCTGGGGGTATGGCTGTGCGGCAAGACCGCCAGCGATCTGGGTGTGCATGACCATGGTGGCATTGTCTGGGACGAGTTTGTAGGGTACTGGATAACGATGTTTCTGGCGCCGGCTGGCTGGAGCTGGGCGCTGATTGGCTTCGGCCTGTTTCGGGTGCTCGATATTTTCAAGCCGTGGCCCATCAAGTGGGTGGACCGACAGGTGAAAGGGGGCATGGGAATCATGCTTGATGATGTGTTAGCGGGTATAATGTCAGCCTTGTGCATTCAGGCCATTGTCGTTTTGCTGCCCTGATGCCCGCTATAAAGAGGATTTGCTGTTGACCGTCAATTTTGCTGCATCTGCCCTCCTGCCCACACCGTGGGGACAGTTCACTATCTACGGATTCGAGGATGTCGAGACCGGCAAGGAACATGTGGCGCTCGCCCTCGGCGATCTCGCCGGTGATGAGCCGCTGTTATGCCGGATTCACTCCGAATGCCTCACAGGCGATTGCCTGTTCAGCCTGCGTTGCGACTGCGGTCCCCAGCTACAGTGCGCGATGGAGAGAGTCGGCAATGCAGGTCGCGGCCTGATTCTGTACTTGCGCCAGGAAGGCCGCGGCATTGGCCTGCTCAACAAGATTCGTGCCTATGCCCTGCAGGATTCCGGCGCCGACACGGTTGAAGCGAATGTGCAACTCGGTTTCGACCCGGACAGTCGTGAGTACCAGATCTGCAAACCGATGCTCGACTTTTTCAAGGTCAAGCGTGTGCGCATCATGACCAATAACCCGCTTAAGGTCGAAGCCTTGCAGGAGATGGGAATCGACGTGACCGAGATTGTTCCCATACACACCGGCGCAAACCCTCATAACGAGAGTTATCTGTCGGTGAAAATCATGAAGCTCGGACACATCAAAAAATAGTGCCGAGAGTCGACTTATTCGGCCGAAGCGAATAGCTGTGGCAGACTCCAATCGCAACATCATCATCGATTTACTGCGTCACGGTGAACCCGAGGGCGGAGATGTGCTGCGCGGACGCCTCGATCATGCGCTGTCGCCGCTGGGCTGGTCCCAGATGCACAAGGCCATGGCCCGCGCTCGCCAGACCCAGGCTGCCGCTGACTACACGCACATCATCACGTCTCCTCTGCAACGGTGCCGCGCCTTCGCCGAATCGCTCGCGTCTGAATTACAGTTACAACCGGCGATTGTCACCGATTGGCAGGAAATCGATTATGGCGAGTGGGATGGTCTGCCCCTGGCAGAATGGCGACGCGTGTCTGCCGCCCAGTTCGCCGCGTTCCGTGCCGACATGGCGCAACTGGCGCCACCGAATGGAGAAGATTTCCCGAGCTTTTCAGGACGGGTATTGGCAGCTTGGCAGCAGCTCGCTGAATTGCCCGATGACAGTCATGTGCTGGTCGTGACCCATGGTGGTGTCTTGCGGGTGGTTCTGCCGACCGTATTGGGCATGCCGCTCAATCGAAG
This sequence comes from Pseudomonadales bacterium, assembly GCA_023257655.1. Lineage (GTDB taxonomy): Bacteria > Pseudomonadota > Gammaproteobacteria > Pseudomonadales > Pseudohongiellaceae > UBA9145. The sequence continues at coordinate 6,994 of JALRBQ010000013.1, read as the reverse complement.
CCAACCTCTGCAAATTCCCTTTGCCAGCTTCAGCCGCGTCGCCCTGCGCGTGCGTAACGGGCAGGCACAGTCGAGTCTGGTCTTTCACAACGCTGCCGATTAGCGGGTACGGGCGATTTCAATCTGCTCGCACATCATCTGCGCACCTTGCAATGCACGCGGAGTATGTCGTTGCAGCAATTCTGGCGGCACAAAGAAGAGATTGTCTTTGGCGACGGCGGGCACTCCAGGCCAGCGCTTCCAGTCATCCAGCCATTCCGGTCGTTCGATATCCATGCCGCTGGCGATAATGGCGGTCGGATTTCGTGCCAGTACGGCTTCCACGCTGACCTTGGGAGCGACGAGGCTGATATCCGCGAAGATATTGCGACCGCCACACAGCGTGATGATGTCATTAATCAGTTCGTTACCGCCGGCGGTAATCAGCGGCAAATCCCAGACCTGATAGAACACGCTGACAGGTGTTCTCGTTTCATAGCGGGTACTCAGTTGCGCCAGTCGTTCGCGAAATGCCGCAGTTGCGACGTCGGCTGTGTCAGCCGTGCCAGCCAGTGCCGCCAGACGTTCTATGTGGGAAGGAATTGAACTGAGCTGCTTGGGTTCGGCGATATAGACGGTGAGACCAAGCTCCCGCAAGCGCTTCACCGAGGCACGGGGATTCCCGGATTGCCACGCCACGATGAGATCGGGTTCCAGTTGCAGGATGCGCTCCATGTCGAGCAGATCAAACCGGCCGACGATCGGCAGGGCACTGGCAGCGGGTGGATAGTCGCTGTATTCCACCACGCCGACGAGTTTGTCGCCGGCGCCGGCCGCGAACAACAGCTCAGTGAGTGAGGGTGCCAATGAGATGATGCGCTCAGCAGGGTGTGCAAGCCGTACTTTGGCGTTTTCATCATCCGTCACCTCCACTGCTTGTGCGAGACCCCGGCTCGGCGTCAGCATGGCGGTGCAGAGGATCAGGCAGAGCAGAAGGGAAGTAAGAGGGCGAAGCTGCAGGATTGTGATCGGCATGGGCTGGATTTGTTCGACTGGTTAGTTTGAGCAGACTGATTAATAGTCAATTCCCTTCTGTACCTTGACGCCTGCATAGAACGCATGTTTGGTTTCACCGAGTTCGGTGACCGTATCTGCCATCTCAATCAGCTCCTTCGAGGCATTGCGACCGGTGATGATGACATGTTGTCCTGATGGTCGGCCCGCCAGGGTTTTGAGGACGAGTTCCTTGTCGAGGTAGCCGTAGGTAAGCATATAGGTGAGCTCGTCCAGAATGACGACATCGATCGCGGGATTGTTCAGCAGTGTCGTTGCCTTGGCCCAGGTCGCCTTTGCCGCGGCAATATCTTTGTCGCGGTCCTGCGTCTCCCAGGTAAAGCCGGTATTCATGACATGAAACTCGACGAGCGGATGCTGACCAAACAGCATCTGCTCGCCGCATTCCCACTGACCCTTGATGAATTGCACCACGCCGCAGCGCAGGCCGTGGCCGACGCTGCGCGCTAGCATACCGAACGCCGACGAGCTCTTGCCCTTGCCATTGCCGGTCAGCACCAGCAACAGGCCCTTGTCGATCGTCGCCGCGGCGATGTTCGCGTCGATATGAGCCTTCTTGCGCTGCATCGCCTTCTTGTGGCGGAGATTGCGCGCGGTCTTGCTGTCGTCGGAAGTTGTCACGTCGGTTTCCCCGGGCGAATGTTTGAACTAGAAGTTTACCCTGATTCCAAGATAGGAGGCGCGCCCGGGAGCGCGATAGTCCACCACTTCCTGAAAGCGGTCATCAAGTGCGTTCTCCAGCCGGGCATAGAGCTCGATCGAGTCGCTGAAGCGGTAATTCGCCCCCAGATCGAGTACCGCCGTATCCTCGAGCGCCACGGCGCTGCCAAACACCTCATCGATGGCATCCCGTGTGGCGCGCCAGAAGCCATGCAGATACAGCCTCTCGTTCCCGCTGCGGTAACTCAGTCCAACATTGGCCAGATGCTCTGGCCGACGCAAGCGCGGCTTTCCATTTGGGCGCTCGGTCTCGTTATAGGTGTAGTTGCCCTGCAGGCTCAGCCCGGGCAGTAATGGATAGGAGCCGACGAGTTCGAAGCCTGTGGAATCGCTGCGACCGAGATCCTGCAGGTAGCCACTGTACGCCGACAGATCGAAATAGATAGCATCCTCCACGCGCTGCTCGAAGACAACGAACTCGAGTTGCAGACCGTTGTCGCCTGCATACTCGATACCTGCTTCGAGGCCTTTGCTCGTTTCTTCGCCGAGTCGCACGAGTGAGGCTGGGGGATAGGCAAATGGTCCGCTGTTGTAGGCAACCTCGTACAGGCTGGGAGCGCGGAACCCGGATCCGAAACTAGATCGCAATTTTAAGACTCCGCCTGGCAGGGTAATCAGATACGCGGCGCTTACGCGATAACTCTGGTGATTGCCATAGTCATCGTTATGATCACGACGTACCCCGGCGGTGAGGTAGAGTGAATCGGAGAAATTGCTCAGCAGCTCGAGGTAGTAGCCTTCGTTGTCGCGCTCGGCAAGGTCATTCTCTTCCTGCTCAAGATCAACCCCGAATACGAGATCGAAGCCCGGCAGTTTCTTGACGCTACCCACATATTCCCAACGTTCAAGCTGGCCATTCGAACTGAAGGCACTGGTACCAAGCGCCAGATCGTCGCGATCAGTCTCGGAGCGGGCATAGGCGAGCGTATGGGAGAACCGCTCGCCGGTGTAACTGGTCGACAGCCGGGTCGCATCCAGCGCATAGAGTGCCTCACAGTCATACACGGTGGTGCCTGCCCAGCATCCATCGTATTGCGTCTCACCATCGACTTCGCGGTGCACGAGTTCGACTCGCAGCGCCGAATTCAGATTGTAGCCGATGCGTGTGTGCAGAGTCTGATTCTCATAACCGTCTTTATCTGACAGCACTGTATCGGAGAGTCGCACGTTGTAGCCATCGCCCTGGAAATCAGAGGCGGCAAGGAAGAAGTCGGCATTGTCATTGGCCGCCGAGACAGTGGCGGCGATCTGGTTCGTGCCAAAGCTGCCAGTCTGGCCGTCGAGATTGATGGCGAAACCGTCAGTCTTGCTCAGTGAGGAGATGCTGACAACGCCGCCCGCGTCTGCCCCATAACTCAGACCCTGCGGGCCGCGCAGAATTTCCACCCGGCCGACACCGCCGCTGAGTATGTGCTCTACTGGTGTCGCCACCTGTGGACTACTGGGATCTGATAGGCGCAGACCATCGAACAGGGTCAGGGTACGAAAACCTTCCTCGCCGCGAATACGAATCGCCGAAATGGCCCCGGTACCGCCGTAGTTGCTGCCGCCGACAGCCGCAGATTGGCGGAGGATATCATTGAGCGAGACGTTGCCGTGCTCGAGTATTGCGTCGGCATCGATAACCGACACAGAAGTGCCAATCTGCTTCACCGGTACGGGGATGCGATTGGCAATGACGACGATCTGTTCGAGAGCAGGATCCTGCGCGTTAACGCTGGTCGTGAAGCCGAGCGCCGTAGCCAAGGCGCAAAGCAGTCTTGCAGGTTTTGCAAAGTTCATGATTTTCTCCCAATGAATGAACCTGCCAAGAATGACAGATGGATTTATTCATCAGGGAGGGGACAGGGTGATGAGCACAAGACGCGACTCAAGCACTGATGTAGCCCTCCGCTGCATCAAAGTGAAAAGTCGATCAGGCTGGTATCGGACTTAGCGCCGGTGATGCCGGCGAATTACCGTTGCGGGGGCAGTGTTGGAGTCTAACCAACTTCCCAATTAACCAGACCAGTGAAGCAAGCGGCCGGGTACCTGAATCAACTCGATCCGGTCTTGCGGTGCAACACCGGATTGAGGGCAGTCTATAGAGTGAGCAGGGGGCAGTCAAACACGATGGGGTGGGTGATGGACCGGGCGGGGTTCAGACAGCCTCCGACTGTATCTTGCAGGCCTTGAGCTTGGCCTTGATGGCGGCAGCAATCGTTTCGCTGTCGAGACCCACGGCAGCCAGCATCTCGGGCACTTTGCCCTGATCCAGGAAGCGATCAGGTAAACCAAGGTTGAGAATCGGAATACGGTAGTCGGCCTGCAGCAGGTGTTCATTCACCGCGGAGCCGGCGCCGCCCATTACTGCATTTTCTTCCACCGTGACCAGCAACTGATGGGATCTGGCCATCGCCTCGACCAGATCGGTATCGAGGGGTTTAACGAAACGCATGTCAATGACACTTGCATCGAGTTGTTCGGCTGCCTGCAACGCCGGCGTGACCATACTGCCAAAGGCGAGAATTGCCACCGATTTGCCCTGGCGCCGGATTACCCCTTTGCCGATTGCAACGGGCTCCAGTGTTGCCTCCAACGGAGTGCCAGGGCCCTTGCCTCGCGGATAGCGCACGGCGGCAGGTCCGCGATGGGCAAACCCGGTGGAGAGCAAGCGACGAGTCTCGTTCTCGTCGCTTGGAGTCATAACAATCATATTGGGTATGCAGCGCAGGAAACTGAGGTCGAAGCTGCCCGCGTGGGTGGGTCCATCCTCGCCAACGAGACCGGCACGATCGATCGCAAATAACACGTTAAGATCCTGCAGGGCGATGTCGTGAATCAACTGGTCATAGGCGCGTTGCAGAAACGTGGAGTAGATGGCGACTACTGGCTTCAGACCGTCACAGGCCATCCCGGCGGCGAAAGTCAGCGAGTGCTGCTCTGCAATGGCGACATCATGGAACCGGTCAGGGAATTCTTCGGCGAATCGCTTCATGCCGGAACCCTCGCCCATGGCTGGTGTTATGCCGACAAGCAGGGGTTCGCTGGTGGCCATATCGCAGAGCCAGTCGCCGAACACCAGTGAATAGGTCGGGCTCGACTGCAGCCCATTGGCGGTGGATTTGCTCGCCGGGCTGATCTTGCTCATCGCATGCATGCCGAATGGATCATTCTCTGATGCCGCGTAGCCCTTGCCTTTTTGCGTGACGATGTGCAGCAGTTGCGGGCCACGCAGGGTCTTTATGTTGCTGAGGATGTCGACGAGGCCCAGAGTGTCGTGACCATCGATAACCCCGATGTAATTGAATCCGATCTCCTCGAACAAGGTGCCGGGTGACACCATTCCCTTCATGTATTCCTCGGCGCGGTGCGCAGCCTTAAGGGCGGGGGGAATCTTGGAGAGCACGCGTTTGCTGCCGGTGCGGATGAAGTTATAGGGCTTGCTCGCCCACATGCGGGCGAAATAGCTGGAGAGGCCGCCGACGTTGTTCGAGATCGACATATTATTGTCGTTTAGTACAACCAGAATGTTCTTGTCCAGATGTCCAGCGTGATTGAGTGCCTCGAAGGCCATGCCGGCGGTCATCGCCCCATCACCGATGACCGCAATCGTGTGCTGGTCCTGGTCCTGCATCTCGGCGGCGAGCATCATACCCAGGGCGGCGCTGATTGAGGTGCTGGAGTGGCCGACGCCGAAGGCATCGTATTGACTCTCCTTGCGACTTGGAAATGCGGCGAGTCCGCCGGCTTGTCGCATTGTCAGCATGCGATCGCGTCGACCCGTAAGAATCTTGTGCGGGTAAGCCTGGTGCCCTACGTCCCAGATCAGTCGATCCTTGGGCGTGTTGAAAACATAATGCAGGGCGATAGTGAGTTCGACGACACCGAGACCGGCACCCAGATGTCCACCGGTCTGGCCGACGGCGTACAACAGGAACAGGCGCAGTTCTTCCGCCAGCTCGATGAGCTGATCGGGTTCCAGCTGCTTCAGGTCAGCCGGACTATCGATGGCGTCCAGCAGGGGCGTCTGCGGGCGCGTTAAGGGTATCTCTTCGAGCATCGGTCTATTTCAACTCCTGCCACCCGGAATTACAACAGTAGGAACTCCCGGGCGCCTTTTCTGCGATTATCGGTTAATGCAAGCGACTGACAATATAAGAGGCGAGTTCCCGCAAATGGTCGGCCTCCGGCGGGAAGTCTGCCAGGGCGGCGATGGCGGTTTCGGCCAGTTCAGTTGCCTTGTCTTTCGCGGCATCGACTCCCAATAAGGAAACATAGGTGGGCTTGTTGCTCTTGCGATCAGAGCCCTGGGGTTTGCCGAGTGTCGCCGTGTCGCTGGTCACGTCCAGAATATCGTCGCGGACCTGGAAGGCGAGTCCGACATTCAGCGCATAGTTATCCAACGCCTGCAGTTGCACCGCCGTGGTGCCGGCATGACTGAGGCCGCCGAGGGCCACACTCGCGCGAATCAGGGCGCCAGTCTTGAGCTTGTGCAATGTCTCCAGCGCCTCGAGTGAGAGCAACTTGCCCATCGCGTCGAAATCCAGGGATTGGCCGCCGACCATGCCCAATTCGCCAGCCGCTTCACTCAGTATCTGCACCATTCGAAGTTGGGTAGCAGGGGCGATTGTCGAGGGCTCGCTGAGCACCCGAAACGCGAGCGATTGCAGGGCGTCGCCGACCAGAATCGCAGTCGCCTCATCGAAGGCCTTGTGCACGGTCGGTCGACCGCGTCGCAGATCGTCGTCATCCATTGCCGGCAAGTCGTCATGCACGAGGGAATAATTGTGAATCAGTTCGACGGCACTGGCGGCCGCATCGGCGGCATCCAGCGTTCCGCCAACAGCCAGAGCACTGCCGTACACCAGTACCGGGCGCAGCCGTTTACCTCCGCCCAGCGCCGCATGCTCCATTGCTTCGCGCAGGCGCACGCTGGGGGCGTGCGCGACAATCTGTCGCCGCAGCAGGTCGTTGGCACGCTGCTCACACTGCTTCATGAATGAGGGCAGGGTCTGGGTGAAATCGGAGTTCATCGGGAGCGGGATCAGTCGTCCGTCTCGGCGTCGTCGAGGGCTTCGGTATCGCCATTTTCATTAATCAGAATCTGCACTTTCTGTTCCGCCTGTCTGAGCGCGCTCTGGCACTCCCGGGTCAGCTTGATGCCTTTCTCGAAGGCCTGCATGGATTCTTCCAGACTCAACTCGCCATCCTCCATCGCCGTCACGAGTGTTTCCAGCTC